>CAIVEW010000071.1 GCA_903905065.1 uncultured Bacteroidota bacterium
AAAGGCAAGGAAGAAAAGAAAGATGATGTATGGCGCAGCAATGCCGTGGAAGAACGCCTGAAACATGCGCTGGTAAATGGGATCACAGATTTTATAGATGCGGATACCGAAGAGGCAAGAGTGAAATACCCTAAGCCACTTGATGTAATAGAAGGCCCGCTGATGGATGGGATGAATGTGGTGGGCGACTTGTTTGGCAGCGGCAAAATGTTCCTGCCGCAGGTGGTAAAGAGTGCCCGCGTGATGAAGAAAAGTGTTGCCTACCTGTTCCCCTTTATTGAAGCCGAGAAAGAAGAACGCAGGCTGGCGCACATAGCCGCCGGAACGATAAATGAAGAAAGTGCCGGTGCCGCGAAAATATTGATGGCTACCGTAAAAGGTGATGTGCATGATATAGGTAAGAACATCGTAGGCGTGGTACTGGGCTGCAATGGCTATGACGTAATAGACCTGGGCGTAATGGTGCATGTAGATAAAATATTGGATACAGCTCAAAAGGAAAATGTGGATATGATAGGCCTTAGCGGCCTCATAACCCCATCGCTGGACGAGATGGTACATGTGGCCAAAGAAATGAAGCGCAGGGGAATGACGCAGCCTTTGCTGATAGGTGGCGCTACTACCAGCCGCATGCATACTGCGGTGAAGATAGCCCCGCAATACGACAATGGCGTAGTCTATGTGCTGGATGCCAGCCGCAGCGTAACGGTTGCCGGTAACCTGCTGAACAAAGAACAGAAAGGGCAATTCCTGGAAACGATAGCTAAGGAATACGCAAAACTGCAGGAAGACTTTGAGAATAAGAAAACAGCTAAGCAGTATATCCCGTTCGAGCAGGCGCAGGCGAATGCGGCGAAAATAGATTGGGCGAACTATACACCACCCAAACCTGCGCTGCACGGTACCCGCACCTTTGGCGATTACGACCTGAGCGAAATACGCCGGTACATAGACTGGGGCCCATTCTTCATAGCCTGGGAAATGAAGGGCAAGTTTCCGGAGATACTGAAGGATGCAACGATAGGCGTAGAGGCAACAAAATTATACAATGATGCCAATGCCCTTCTTGACAAAGTAATCAGTCAAAAATGGCTTACCGCGCGTGGAGTAATAGGATTTTGGGAGGCAAGAAAGATAGCGGCGGATACCATTGTACTAAAAGACACGAATGGTAAAGACCTGGCTCACCTGGAATCTTTGCGCCAGCAAGTGAAGAAAGCTCCGGGACAGCCGAGTTTTTCTTTGTCGGATTTCATCAGGCCCTATGCGTTTAGCAGCGACCACGAAGTAAAAGATTACATGGGCGCGTTTGCCGTGAGTATACATGGCATAGAGCCACACCTGCAAAAATTTGTTGCAGATCATGACGACTATAACAAGATCATGCTGCAGGCCCTTGCCGACCGCCTTGCAGAGGCATTTGCAGAGTTGCTGCATCTGCGGGTAAGGAAGGAATTCTGGGGCTATGCGAAAGATGAAAATATCGCCATCCCTGACCTGATAAAAGAAAACTACCAGGGTATTCGTCCCGCCCCGGGCTATCCCGCCTGCCCCGATCATACTGAAAAGTATAAATTGTTTGATCTGCTTGACGCCACCGAAACTGCCGGCATAACACTTACGGAGTCTTTGGCCATGTATCCGGGCGCATCCGTTTGCGGCTGGTACTTCAGCCATCCGGAAAGTCATTACTTCGGCATAGGCCATATAGAAAATGACCAGTTGCAGGACTATACGAAACGTAAGGACATCAGCATAGAAGACATGAGCAGGTGGCTATCACCAATATTGGATTAAGGAAAAACAGAAAACCCAAGTGGACGAACTAAAACTATCATATCCGGAAAAAAAACCTGTTGTCAACACACAACCCAAATTCCTTCAGGTGTTGGCGCACATAGTATCCTATGTGTTTCATCCGGTTTTTTTTCCGCTCATCATGGCTTTCATGTTATACAAGCTATCTCCGTCGGCTTTTGTGGGTTTGTCCTTCAAGCAGCTTGTATATATGTTCATTATCATCGGGTATTCCGCTGTGTTCTTTCCTTTATTTAGCATATTCCTGATGAAAAAATTAGATTTTATTAGTAGCTACAGTATGCCCACCGCCAAAGAGCGTACAATACCGCTAATGGCAATAATGATATTTTACTTTTGGGCTACCCATGTGTTCAACAGTATGGGTATTGCTACCCCCCTCAACCCTAATCCCGGTCCGGTAGCTCCACTTATTTACAAGGTATTGCTACTTGGCAATTTCTGGGGCGTTATCGCGCTTTTTATGGTCAATATTTTCACCAAGATAAGTTTACACACCGCAGCAGCGGGTGGTATGATAGGTATTATCCTCGTGCTGATGTGGGATGGTCACGTAAATATGGCCGTTCCCTTGCTTGCCGCTATTGTTCTCGCCGGTGTCATCGGTACCGCCCGCATGATACTAGGCGCCCATCAGCGTGGAGACATATGGCTGGGCTACATCATTGGCATCCTTGTGCAATTAGGGGCGTATGTTTATATGAGGTAAAACCCCCAACCCCCTGAAGGGGGCTTAGCTTGTCAATGTGATCTCGGCAATCAATATCATTTCATCTTTCTCACGATTATTACACATGCAGGATCCGTCATATGAGGAAGCCTCTTTAGGGGTTTGGGGTTATTTCAACCCGAAATCCAGTTTGTAGTAAAAGATCGGCAGGAAGCCCAATTGATAAGTGTAATAAAACGGGTCTTTGCCTGCTGTCTGTTGGTTCAGCCCATAGCTGTAGGTTACATCAAGTGTATTCTTTGTGTTGAACACATTCACGAGGTCAAGGCCTATTTCGTGCGTTAGTCTTTTGCCGTTTATCCTAAACCCAAGCTTTACATCGGTCCGGAAATATGGGTTGAAATGAAGTGTGTTCCGCTGGCTGTCTACTACCACAGCATCGCCATAGGCATTGGATGCGGCGGTATCCACAGGTGAGTAAAGCCGGCCCCCGATCATCGTTACTTTGAGCCCGGTTATCAGTGTGTTGTACTTTCCTATTTTTATGTCATACCCTCCAAGCAGGTTGAACGAGTAGTGCGTGTTGTAATCCGTATTGCGATATACGCCGTCATTTCCTTTCGCCTTAGAGTCGAATGCAGAGCCGGTAAGTAAAAGATAGTAGCCGTGACTGAATGTTTTTTCGAGCGTAAGTTCGATGCCATAGTTATAGCCAGTACCTGTATTTTGAAGCTGGCCGGGGAAATCGCGGGAGTAGCCGGTACCCTGGTCCAGTGCTGAATAGGAAGAGCCCACCCTCGTTTCAACGGGTACGTCAAAAAGGTACTGGTAGTACGTTTCGAGTTTCAAGCCTAGATTGTCTGCGAGTTTTCGGTCATACCCCAGCACCGCATGTTGACTGCGGATAAAACCAACATTGTAATTGGGTAATAAAGCCGGGTTGGCAGTATCCCGGGCAAAGTATTGATATAGCGGTAACATCTCGCTGTGCAGGCCATATCCAAGGGTTATGACGTCATTATCTGTAAGCGCAACTTTTGCTCCTACGCGCGGCTCTATCGATTCTGATTTGTTGTGCGTAAGGTATTGCGCATGAACACCTGCCGTCAAGGTGATAAACTCCGTGGGGCGGTATTTATATTGGATGTATGCCTGAACAAGATCAGTGAGGCCATGATAGTTTTCACGATACTGCCAGGACTCGCGGGTAGGTGGGTATTGCCTGCTGCTATCTATAAAATTCACGTTGTAGAGATTGTTTATAACACCGAATTTGATCGTTTGCCGGGATGATAATTTTTTATTCAGGAACCAGTGGGCCACTGTACTTGTGGTTTTGAAGTCGTAACCCAGTATGGGTTTCAGCGGGTAGATGACATTGTTGTTGGAATCGCGGAATACGTAGTCGTGGTGGGCGTAAACGTCGTTTCCGGTTTCCGCGACTGTGAGCTTTGTATAGGTGTCCGGGTTAATGGTATGTGCAAATGACGCACCAACAACTCCTGTATTTGACGTGAAATATTGGTTTCGGTCAGACTCGCCATACAACTGGGGCGTGGCTTCAGACAGGTCGCTGACAACGAGATTAATGTTGCTCAGTCCGCCAATGCCAAAAATGGACACCGTAGAACGCGGGCTAACCGGGAAATTAAGCTTGAATGTGAGGTCCTGGTAGTTAGGGATGGAAGTGGTGCCGATCTTTATATTTAGCCCCTGGAACAGTTGCAGCGTCGAATAGCGGTATGCGATAAGGAATGAAGAGCCTATATCCTGCGCTATGGGCCCTTCGGCCATTATCTCTGTGCCAAGCAGGCCTAGTTGCCCAGTGAATTCATATTTATCATTATTGCCGTTGCGAAGACGCACATCAAACACGCCGGCTACGGCATCGCCATATTCTGCAGGAAACGCGCCCATGAAAAAATCACTGTTTGCGAGGGTGTGGCTGTTTAGCATGGTCACCGGGCCGCCGGTGGTACCCGGTATGGCAAAATGGTTAGGGTTCGGAATGTCCACGCCCTCCATTCTCCACAATACACCCTGCGGGCTATTGCCGCGAACGATGATGTCATTTCTCGAATCATCGCCGCCCTGTGTGCCAGCGAAATTCGATGCCATGCGCGCAGGATCTGCCCTGCTGCCCGCATATCGCTCTGTTTCCTGCACATCAAATGTCCGGGTGCTCACTACGGCCATATCGTTTATGTGGTCGCGTTTCTCGCTTACGGTGACTGTGTTCATAGTCGTTACAGCCTCCTCCATCTCTATGTCCAGAACGGTTTCCTTACCCGCAATTACCAGTACGTCATTGAGCGTGATGCTCTTGAACCCCATATAAGTCAGGGTAATGGTATGTTTACCCAGCGTTACATCGTCAATTACAAACTCACCGAATTTATCGGTCGACGCGCCTATGCGTGTTGCCATGTCTGTGATAGATGCGATAACACCCGTCAGCGGTGATTTAGATTCTTTATCTACAACCCGGCCCCGCACAGTTTGTGTTCTACGTTGTGCAAAGCATACTACTGGTATCAGCAATAATAGTAAGAGGATGGATCTAAGCATAAGGTTTTCAATTAATGGCGAGTAAGTTACGCAAATCTGTATATATCTGAAAACGTGCTTTCTGCGTTATCAGACATAACTGTACGCCTGTAAATAAATACAAGCCCTCAGCGAATTGTAGTTTGGAAATTCTGTATTTTTAGGAACGTAGAAAATAAACCTTTCAATGAAGCTTCTCATCCTGTTTGTTTTGTTTGTATGCAGGGTAAGTTTGGCCCCGGCCCAGCAAGGGTGGGTGTATCATGGTAATTTTAATTTTGGCTGCAACTATACACTGAACTATAGCAGGGGCAGCACCGCTTTCCCGGGGCTAAAGTTGTTTTGCGGCTTTTCCGCAAATGGTGTTTATAAAGAACACTTTATTGTCAACTACGGTCCTTCTCTTTCTTTTTATACCAAGTCCATCGGTGCCAATCTTAATCCCCTGATATCAGACATACAGATAGACTTTGTTAACTCACTTTCCTTTGGCGCGGGAATGAACGATCTGCCTTATTTCAAGCTCTTCCGTACATTGGATAATGCATCTTATTACAATGTGCTGCTCAATAAGGATTATGCATTTCTGCTCACGAGTAATTTTATTCTCAACAACCATAAACGCAACCAGGTTAACGGCTCTATTGCATTATCCTTTCCACAGTTCACACTCAATTATTACAACGATGGCGGCGCACCCTTTTACCGCATTCCCATTGCCGATAACCTGGACCGTTACTGGACAGGAGGTTTTGGCGTGTTTGTGCATAATAAGAGTGACTACAAACTAGCCTACAATAGTGTGGAGTTCAGCTTCGACCAGTTTACCGGTTATAGCCCGCTTTTGTTTGAAGCCTGCAATATGCTGGGCATCTACATTCCGAACTATAATCTGCAGTATGATGACGATACTCATGGCCCCAAGCCTACCAACTACAACACGTCGATGTACAATCTGAAAGTGTTCCTGATACGGGGTTACGGCATAGATATTGGCGCTATGGGTTCTTTGAAAGATGTATCCTCACGGCGGCAAAAGGAAATATATTATGGGTTGCAGGACATTATACACATTAAAGGTGGCTTTTCACTGCATCCCAATAATGACAACCAGCATTTTTTCATAGGCGGCACTTACAACAACTTTACCAATGTCACCATTAAATAAAATATTGTTCGCGGTTATTGCGACGGGCTTGCTTTATGGCTGCTCGCCACGTAAAATTGCGTTCAGTACCGACAACTTCACCAATCCGCTTTTTTACCAATCCCTGCCCCTTATTCTCAATAAAAGTCTGCGAATAGATTCCGTTACTACCTATGAGACCACTTTTGAAGAAAAGCCTTATGAAGGGTACTATGTTATTGATTACTCCGAAGTGAACTCAAGGAATGACAACAACATTCTTCATTACAAAAACTTCAAAGGATATTACCAGAAGCTGTACTTACTAAAGCTGGTCACTTATCCTAAAGATTCTGTGATCATGTACTTCTCCATAAAGTACAATGCATTTGGCCAGTGTATTGGCTTTGGACCATCGTACATTGGTACTATTGATGAAAAAAGGAACCTGTTGTTTTTTAATGCCGAGCTATACCCGCGCAACAAAAAGAATAACTATAGCCTGAAGAAAGTGCGTGTGCCGCTTGCCTTGTTTATGAATGCCAGTGAAATACTACCGGGTAACTGCATCAACATAGACAAGATGATCGTTGAAAAGTCTTTTGAGATAGGTAACAATGTTGTCATTGACATTCCACGGATCTTTCATGATTCTGCTGCGTTGAAGTTTGAGTACCTGGATACGCGAGGTATAAAGTAGGCGATGAATAAAGGATGAAATAATGGCAAAAGGTTAATGCCCATGGTGAGCATAGTTGTGAATGTCATTGTGAGCGTAGTCGAACCATGACATTGTTGAGGACGATATTGAAGCTAAATATGAATTTGCTGCCTGAAAAGACAAAAGAAATTATGCCCGACAACATAAATCTATGAGTACCTTAAAATATTACTACGTGTATATCGTCAGATGCAGCGATGGCAGCTACTATACTGGCGTTACCAATAACGTGCAAAGACGAATAAGCGAACATGAAGCCGGTATTGACACAAAATGTTACACCTATAGCAGAAGACCGCTAGAGCTTTTGTATAGCGAATATTATTTTGACATCAGGCAGGCAATAGATAGAGAAAAACAGATCAAAAGATGGTCTCGGAAGAAGAAGGAGGCCTTGATAGCGCAAAACATGGATCAGTTGCATGAAGCCGCCGCTTGCAAGAATGAGACCTCGCATCTCTTGTATAAAAAGTGAGGCTGTGGTTCTAACTTCTGCAGTGTCATGGTTCGACTATGCTCACCATGACATCGGCACTACGCTCACCATGACATCGGTGCTACGCTCACCGTAAAATCAATACTACGTCTCAATTGATGTTAAAAGAAAGAGACAAGTGTTGAGCAAAATGATAAGCTTCAACTAATTCTAAACTCATTCATCCACACATTCGCCGAAAGGCTCCTCCACAATTGCGTTGCTTCTGGTACTGTCAGCGCTTTACCGGCCAGCTTATCGAACAGCATTTGCTGATATTCATCCTTAAGCAAATGGCGGGTTTGTAGCTGTGTTTTCACCCAGTCCAGGTCTTTAGTCAGCGCATCAATAAGCGGGGTGTAGAACCCGATTTTGTCCGTGCGGTTGTATACGAGATCTGGCAAGTACTGCTTACATGATTCGCGCAATATGTATTTCCGCAAACCATATTTAAGAAAATCCTCCGGCCTTATTGTCGCAACAAACTCGGCTATGCGATGATCGAGGAAGGGCATGCGGCCCTCAATGCTGCAAGCCATACCATTCCTGTCGTCGTAATGAACCAGGTGGGGTAAGTGAACGCCGTAGATAGATTCCCGCCAGACATCATAAATGTTATCGTATTTGTATAATTCTACGAGGCTGTCATCGACATTCTTTAACAAGGTCGGGTCGATGATCCCTCTACGTTGTATCCGTGACTTGGTTCGCAGTTTAGTTTCTGTACCGGGTGCCAACGATTTCAGCAGTGTCCGGAGCATGTATTTGTTCCCTAGCTTCATAGCGCGCAGGTTCTCATAAAACTTTCCAAACTGCATCGATTTGAATTGCTGTAGCAATATAGCCTGCGCCATATTGTTATACCCGAAAAACAGCTCATCAGCGCCCTGCCCGTTGAGTATCACTTTTATGTTGGCTTCCGCGGCCATGTTCATCAGGAAGCCATGCCCCATGATAGATGGGTCGCCAAATGGTTCCTCTTGAATATTTATGTACTTCGCGAGATCTTTTTTAATGGAAAGCTCGTGCAGGTTTTTGTTGTGCACGATAAAATTACTCTTGCCGAATTTATTGATCACTGCTTCTACATACTTCGTCTCATCATACTTTGTATTGGGAGACTGTGCGGTGAAGATATGTATCTCCTTATCGTAGTAGGTAGAAAGGATGCCTGCTATGATCGACGAATCTATACCCCCCGATAAAGTGATGCCAATAGGTACATCTGCCAGTGTTTGGGACAACACCCCCTCCACTATCCTGTCGTGAAGTTCCTTTTTGGCTTTCTCGTCAAACGGTATTTTGTCTTTGGATTTTATATCCGGCAGCTCCCAGTATTTTTTACATTGTAATTGCTCATCTGCAGGCTTTATCCAGGCATAGCTGCCTTGGGGAAAGTGCTGTATGTCTTTGAAGAAAGTATGAATGTCCAGATGGCCGTAGTTGCCCAGTGCCAGGTATTCCGCCAGTTCAGTAGGGTCGTAAGCGGGTTGTTCATTTTTGCCTATCAGAGGCTTTACTTCGCTTGCTAGTAGCCACGTACCGTTTGTCCGACGAATGTAAATGGGTTTCTGCCCGTAACGGTCCCGGCTTACAAAGAGTTTTTTCTCCTGCTTGTCCCATATCAGCAGTGCCCACATGCCTACCATTTCTTTCAGCATCGCTTCCTGTTGCAGCCGGAACAGCTCAATGATCGTCTCCGTATCGGCATGGCCCTTGAACGGATATTCCGGCAAAAATCGTTTACGCAAGTCGAGGTGGTTGTATATCTCACCGTTGAAGATCATGCTATACCGCCCGCAAGAAGACTCCATTGGTTGGTGTCCAAGCACAGATAATTCCAGTATGGATAGCCGGCGATGAAGCAGCGTTACTTGTTCGTCGTTGTAAATACCACTATCATCCGGACCACGGTGCAGCAGCAGGCCGCTAGCCCTGTTCGCGAAGCTGAGCCCGTCCTCCTTACTGTTGCCGATATAACCCGCTATCCCACACATTTTTCAAAATTCAAAATTCAGAATTAAAAAAGTTACATTTCTCCGACGAGCTGTAGCAGCTTATCGCATTGCACATCCATATTCAGTTCGTTTCTATAGAGGTCATTCAATACCTTCCGGTCTTTGAAGCGGCCATCAGAAAGTATTTTCTTAATAGCGTCTGCGATCTCCGTCTTATTGATCACATTTATACAAACTCCAGCGTTTCGTTCCTCCAGCCAGTACTTTATGTAAGCCTGCGGGCCACCCACTGTCCATATATCGCCTGCCACGTAATCACTGAGCTTGTTGGGTGCAGGGTCTTCGGCTTCATCGCTCATTTCGGTATTATAAAATACAAAACCAATATCAGCGCTATCAACTAAAGCGTAAACATCTTCCCTGCTTAGCCTTCCCGGCAAATGTACGCGCTTGGCTAACACAGCGTTCAAGTCAATTTTATCTTTCAGCTTTTTAAAATATTCATTGCTGGAAGGGCCAGCTATTGTTAATGTAACTTCAGTGGCCAATAACTCCATTGCGTCTATTATCTCCTCACAATATTGCGCTTCTGACACCCGCCCGGTGTATACCAGCTTAGTTCCCCCGCTTTCGGAGTGTTGGTGTTGCCTTTCTTCAAATCGCCTGCAATTAAAAATCACCTCGCCAGGAATTTGTTTTCCGCTCCGCATCCTTATTTTATCAACTCTGCTCTGCGACGGCGCCAGGAAAAAATTCAGCCCATTGATCCAGGAAGGGAACCTTAGCGCCCTATAGTAATCAAAGGACAGCTTCATTTTCGCTGGTTTCTTCACGATTTCAAACCCCCAATATCCCTTTTTCATGTCTTTTATTCCAGATATCGCCTGTAAGGCAAGTATATCGCAGGCGATCAATACGTCCGGCTTGTCCGCACTGATCAGGGACTGTACTGCTTTTGCCAGGTAGGAGTAAGTAAGCAATCGCCTGTAGCCGATTTGCTTTGGCACTACGGAATAAGTGTTAGCGGCATCGTAGTCTTTAGGGTTGGGTTGCTCTCCGCGATATTGGGCATAGATCACTTTTACCTTATGGCCTTTTGCCTTCAGCGCTTCAACCATCTCTACAGCCGGGGGCAAAAGCCATGGCTCAAGGCCAAAGACGAAACAAAAAAACATCTAATACTTATCGCGTTTGAAGAACCCAAATTTACGTCTATTCCCCGTAAATACTCTATTGAGCGGTAACATATCAATTATCCGTAACTTTGCGCAAATTTGAAAATCGGAAATTATGGCAGAAGTACTGCAAAAAGTGGTAGAAGAGTCGAGGCAAGGGGAAGCATATGCTCCATTTGCAGGAGATCCCAATGAGTTTAAGAAAAAATTCTATATAGAGAGCTATGGCTGCCAGATGAATTTCAGCGATAGTGAGATCGTTGCGTCTATACTGCATGCCGAAGGTTTTGGCGCTACCCGGAATTTTGAGGATGCGGACCTGGTGCTGCTGAATACCTGCTCTATCCGTGAGAAGGCAGAGCAAACAGTACGCAACCGCCTGCATGCATTCAGGAAGGTGAAGGAGAATAACCCCGGAATGCTTATTGGTGTGCTCGGTTGTATGGCAGAACGGCTTAAAGCTAAATTCCTGGAAGAAGAAAAGCTGGTGGATATAGTGGTAGGCCCGGACGCTTACAGGAGCCTGCCCGGATTGATAACTGAAGCCGAGGGTGGCCAGAAAAGCGTGAACGTACTGCTGAGCCGTGACGAGACATATGCCGATATTTCTCCCGTTCGCCTGGATAGCAATGGGGTGACTGCGTTTGTGAGCATCATGCGCGGGTGTAACAATATGTGCACGTTCTGCGTAGTGCCATTCACCCGTGGGCGTGAGCGAAGCCGGGATGCGGAAAGCATTGTGAGCGAGTGCCGCGACCTGTTTAACCGGGGCTTCCGTGAAGTCACCCTCCTTGGGCAAAATGTAGACAGTTACTTTCATACTTCGTCGGATGGAAATGATGTGAACTTTGCCAACCTCCTGGAGCGTGTTGCACTGATCGATCCCTTACTTCGAATCCGCTTCAGCACCTCTCACCCCAAGGACATTACCGACGATGTACTGCACACGATGGCTAAGTACCACAACATCTGCAAATACATACATCTGCCGGTGCAGAGTGGCAATACACGCATTCTCAATTTAATGAACCGCACGTATACGCGTGAGTGGTACCTGAACAAAGTGAAGCGCATACGTGAGGTAATGCCGGACTGCGGGCTGAGCACAGATGTTATCTCGGGCTTTTGCACAGAGACTGAAGAAGACCACCAGGACACACTTTCCGTGATGGAGCTTAGCCGTTTTGATATGGCCTATATGTTCTCTTATAGCGAGCGCCCCGGCACACTTGCCGCCCGCCGCTATGAAGATGACATACCGGAAGACGTGAAGAAAAGAAGGCTCATAGAGATCATCAACCTGCAAAACGGTCATTCTCGCGAAAGCTATAAAAGTGACATTGGCAAGACCTTTGAAGTGCTGATAGAAGGCTCCAGTAAGAAGAGTGATAAAGACTGGAGCGGCAGGAACAGCCAGAATAAGATGGTGGTATTTGCCAAGAATGACCAACTGCTCAATAAGGGTGACTATGTGAACGTAAAAGTGACCAATGCAACCTCTGCAACTTTGCTAGGTGAAATTGTATAGTATGGTAACATTGATAAAAGAAAATCTTAAAACGATCAAGGCGCTTTGCAAAAAGCACCATATTAAGACGTTTTATCTCGTTGGTAGTGCAACGAAAGAGAATCGATTTACGGATGTAAGCGACGTTGATTTTCTTTATCGTTTTAATGAAGAAGATAAAGAACTGGATTATGTCGATGACTATTTTGACTTACTATTTGAGCTGCAAGATCTATTAAAAAGGAAGGTTGACCTGGTATCGGAAAAAAAAATGTGGAACCCCTATTTTATCGAAAGTATAAATGAGAGCAAACAAATAATTTATGAATCGTGAACTCACGAAGCTGATACAGGATATGTTTGACTGTATTGTCATAATTGAAAGCCATCTTCAAAATATCACTACTTTTTCGGCGTATAAGAATGATACCAAAACAGTTGATGCTGTCGAAAGAAGATTAGCAATAATAGGGGAAGCCTTGTGGAAAGCGGATAAGATTACGCCAGAAATTGCTTTTTCTGATAAGAAAAGAATAATCTCCTTGCGGCATATTTTGGTTCATGACTATGATTTGGTTGATGATGAAACGATTTGGCTGATTTGCAAAAGGAACCTTTTGATACTTAAAAAAGAAGTTGAAATAATTTTAAACTCAAAATAAAGGTAAGATTGTGTGAGTCTCCCGGACTGACAACTTACGACTTACGACTAACATGGACATTCAAAGTATAAAGAACAGGTTTGGCATTATTGGCAATTCGCCATCGCTGAACCACGCATTAAATACCGCTGTACAGGTTGCTAATACCGATCTCTCTGTATTGATAGTAGGGGAGAGCGGCGTGGGCAAGGAGGTCTTCTCCATGATCATACATGCGCTGTCGCCCAGGAAGCATAACCCTTTTATTGCCGTGAACTGCGGTGCGATACCAGAGGGTACCATAGATAGTGAACTATTTGGGCATGAGAAGGGCTCTTTTACCGGCGCTGTAGATAGCCGTAAGGGCTATTTTGAGACCGTGAATGGCGGTACTATTTTCCTTGATGAGATAGGCGAAATGCCGCTGGGCACACAAGCCCGCTTGCTACGCGTGCTGGAGACCGGTGAGTTCATTCGGGTTGGTTCATCAAAGGTGCAGAAAACAGACGTGCGGGTTATTGCTGCTACCAACCGCGACTTGCTGGAATACACGCAGTCCGGTGATTTCAGGCAGGACCTTTATTATCGTTTGAGTACTGTGCCTATCCGAGTCCCTTCCCTTCGCGACAGGAAGGAGGACGTTCCACTGCTGTTCAGGAAGTTCGCGGCGGACTTTGCTGAAAGGTATAAGACGCAGTCCGTGCAGCTTGATGCGGCAGCGCAGCAAATGCTGGTGAACTACTACTGGCCCGGCAATGTGCGCGAGCTGAAAAACATAGCCGAACAAATATCCGTTCTTTCTACCGACAAAGCTATTAACGCTGAGGTGATGCAACGTTTTCTGCCACAGCGCGAGACATCCCGCAGTCTTGCCGTTATCCCTTCTTTACTGCAGGGCGGTGGCCCATCGGGCTCCGGCGCGGATTTCAATACCGAGCGAGATATACTGTACAAACTGTTCTTCGACCTGAAGAAAGACATGAACGACCTGAAGCAGATGATCTTTGATGTAGCCCATCACCAGGGTTACACACCAGTTGATCCTTCTTCAAACAATGGTGCGTTAATGCCTGTGTTTAACGATGGCGAGCATGTGCCAAGTACCAGCTACAACCAAGGTGCGCCTATATTGCTGGAATCGAATGATCATCACGAAGATGTGGAAGAAACATTACTGCTTGCCGACCGCGAAAAGGAATTTATTACCAAGGCGCTAAAGAAACATAAGAGCCGCCGCCGCGATGCTGCCGCTGAGCTTGGTATCTCTGAACGTACGCTGTATAGGAAGATAAAGGAGTATGATATTGAGGAGTAAGGCTTGCTTATAAATATCCCCCTAACCCCCTTCGCCCGCTCATACGGCCACGCTTAACGGGAATTTTCCATTGCGAGTATGCTCATTGCCAGGCTATTTCCCTTTTCCTGTACATTCGTCAATTAAGAACTGGAAAGCCCACTGCAGGTGCTCTTCGTAGTGTTTGTCGGTAAACTTATCGCCGTCCCGGTTAGGGGCGCCGGCAAGAATAGAGTAGACGGGGATCTTGTGAAAACGGGCGTAGCTATGCCCTTCGAACAGGCCCTTGGCATTTTCCGGGCTTGAAGGTTTTATGTTGTCACCATCCAGTACTACGCGGTCGAAGTCGATGACCACGATGTCTTTTACAAATTCCCGGTCTGATTTAAAAGAAGATTCCTGATCGCGGCTGTCGGTTTCGATGGTCAGTTCGCAATCCGCAAATTTGAGCTCTCTTTTATAGATACCGGATTCCACTGATTTTTTGGGAATCAAAATCGTAAAGTCCGTATAGACCATCTTAATGAAGTCTATCGCATCTGCTTTGGTGGTAAGGTTTGCCTTTACCCACGTATTGCGTTTTTCGTCATCCTGAGTTTTCTGAATTTGCGCGTAAGACTGCAGGCATAAAAGAGAGCATGCTACGGAGGTAATAATGACTTTAAGAATCGGCATACGGTCTGGAGTGGTTGTGGGTTCAAAAATACTCAAATATCTGGACTAAGACCAGCCTGCCTGCCGGCAGGTTTCCAGGATGCAGATTTCAGGATGCGCGAATTTTCGCGTTACGCCTGTATTGTTACCGTTATGCCCCATTGTAAAAATGAATACGCCGACGAGAAATGTTCTGAGGGGAAGAAATTATTATTTTATGACGGTTCGTTTAACGTACTATAACGTACCGAAGGCGGGGCATGATGCAAGATTTTTTGTGTACGCACGAAACACGCAGCGGGCAAGGCTTAATAGATATCATTCCATACGGTCCTTACGTACAGGTTCTTACCCTTTTGCAGGCCTTTGTTCATGCCTTTATTCACTACGATTCCGATCTTTTTGTCTTTTTTGCCAGGTTTTTGAGGTTTTGGGTCGTCCTTAAGGGTTTTTCTATTGTCTTTTGCTTCGACCTTCACTTCCTTTTTTGGATGGCTGACTTGCGCGAAAGAAGAAGAATGAACGGAAATGACTGCAAGAATGGCAATAATGATACACTTTTTCATAACACACGTTTGATACTATTGCTAATGCAGTATAATTCGTGCCACCGGCCACAAGAGCGTTATTTTTTATGTTTTGGAGGGCTATGTCCACCAGGCCCATTTAATGACAGTCCATGATCTTGCCTATTATGTGACGGTGGACGGGGTGGGGAGAGGTAACACGCAGTCGTTGTGTTCTCTAACAAGGCTCAGATTCCCATCATTTTTTCCAAATGATGATAGCCAATGCCGAAATAGGCTTTTGCATTTTTGATCTTCTGCAGGATCGCTTCATTTCTTGGCGACTGCTGTTTGTTCTTTATGCCTACGATCATCACATTTTTGGGTGTGTGTGCGTCGGAGATAAATTCAAATACTTTGGTCTTGTATCCGAAATACTCCAGGATCATGGCCCTTATGCCATCCGTAACCATCTCGGCCTGGCGCTCCATGAATATGCCGTGCCTGGTGAGGAAGTCAACATCGTTATGAACTTTGTGCTGCTCTATCTCGCGCCTTATCTGTTTGTGGCAGCATGGCGCAACCACTATGAGATCGGCATTGGCCGTGATGCCTTTATAGATCGCATCATCAGTGGCTGTATCGCAAGCGTGCAGGGCGATCAGTATATTAGTATCTGAACTGTTGTATTGTTCTATAGTTCCTTCTGCGAAATGCAGTTTATCGAATTTACTATCCCGTGCGATCTTGTTACAAAGCGCCACGAGGTCCGGACGAAACTCAACCCCGATAACCTCCGGCTGCAGGTGCAACACATTGGTGAGATAATCATACAGCGCAAAGGTCAGGTAGCCCTTGCCGCTGCCCATGTCGGTTACCTTTTTTAGCTGCTCTGCTGGAATATCTTTGATCAGCGAACTGAGTATCTCTATGTAATGATTGATCTGGCGGTACTTGTCCTGCGCGCTTTTAAAGACATTGCCCTCTTTATCGGTGATACCCAATTCGGTTAGGTAAGTTTTGTTTTTTGCGGCAATGAGCCGCTGCTTGTTTTTATCGTGTTCCAGGGATGGGGTAGCGGTCTTGGTAGGTGGGTTTTTCCGGATCGTTATTTTTTTATCATGGAGATTTTCGAAGACCATGTCAAACACTGTTGTAAAAAGCGTTGCCGCCCGGAATCCTTCACTGAGCAATGTTTGCGCAAGGGCTATACCTTCATCCTGCGAAAAATTCTTAACGATATCCCGCGTTTTGTAGCGGTACGTGAAGCTCAATTTTACTTCTTTCTTGATGAGCGCCCTTTTTATGTAGACCTTCTCCAGGTGCTCCTCCGCGCCTTTATAGTTGCCCAGGGACAGCGTCACGAAGGTATCGTCGATTAAAGACTGCTGCAGGGATGAAACGAATTGCGGGATTTTTTCGGAAAGGTTCATTTTAATTTTATAGACGCGCGTTGCAGGACGCAATTTAGAACTTATCTATTGCATCACAATTACACCTTTGTTATTCCGTTATATCCTTTTTGATTATCTTTATTTCAAGCACTTTTTATGCTGTCCGAAAAATGCTG
>CAIVEW010000072.1 GCA_903905065.1 uncultured Bacteroidota bacterium
CCCTTTGGATAAGGGTTTGAGTTCTGATCGGTGATCATTTATCCTGCTTAAAAGGGTTCCGTTTTTTGCCCTGGTGTGGGGGTGGCGGAACCCTTGTAAGTGGAGAAATGTGGAGCCGGCGGGAGTCGAACCCGCGTCCAAACATATGCCCGATAAGCTTTCTACATGTGTATTCCGGAATTGTGTTTCGGGAGGCCGCCGGAACCGGACAAACCAACTTCCTCCCAATCTGCTTTAGTTTTCATCGCTTGCACGCAGCGGACAAGTGCCTATCCAATTATTTGTTGATTCGGCGGCGGGGACGACAAAAGGCGGCCTTCCCGGCGGCTATAAAGGGTGTCTAATCTCTGATTAGGCAGCCATGGCGTAAGAATATTCGCCTATTATGGTTTGAGCATTCAGATTAACGTGCTAATTACACAACGCACGACATGCTTACATACCCTGCTCTATGCTGTCAAAACCAGTCGGCCCCGGTTTTGCTGTTTGCAGATCGTAAAATTTCAAAGAGCTAAATGCAAATTTACGAAATCCCCGCCTGATGCTTCGTTAAAATATCCCCAAGCGGTATTCTGTTATTTCTTCTTGCTGAAAAAATCTTTCAATTCGCGGCTCATCTGCTCTCCCCGTGCTTTGAGATCCTTCATTTCATCACCCATATTTCTTTTTATATCCTCGAAAGTCATGTGTTGACCACCGCTCATATATTTTAGTTCTTCGGGTGTCTTTGCCATAGGTATTACGATCCATGCAATGATATAAGCCAGGAGGCCTATCCCGAAAGTGAGGAACAACACTGCAAAAATGAGCCTTAAGATCACAGGATCTATATCAAAATAATTAGCGATACCACTGCAAACACCTCCAAATACTTTATCGAAAGGATTGCGGAACAGGCGCTGACGCGTGTACTGGTATTGTTCAAACTGTGGACGCTGCCATGACTGCTGAGGCCCTGCACCTGGGGCGGTATAGGTTCTGTTAGAAGTAGTCCCATCATGGAGCTCTGAAGCCGGGCCTAAAGTATCTATTACTTTTTGCACATCACTACGATCTATTGCAGGTGAGCCTGTCTGCAATCTTATAGTAAACAATTCAGCTATGCGGTTTTCGATGTCCTGGATTATTTCATCATTACCCTGCTCGCCGCTAAACTGGCGTTCCAGTGCTGTGATATAGTCTTTTATCAGTAGGTAAGCATCTTCTTCTATCGGTATGATACGACCTGCGATATTTATCTGTACTAAACGTTGCATAAATTGTTTTTTTATATTGATGTGGTTAAATTGTTTACTGCTTTACTTAATTCATCCCAAACTGACATAAGGCGTATATAAAATTCTCTGCCATCATCTGTGAGATTATAATATTTCCGCGGGGGTCCAGTAGGAGACTCCTCCCAGCGGTAATTGAGCATGCCTGCATTTTTTAGCCTTGTGAGCAATGGATACAATGTGCCTTCAAGCACCACCAGTTTAGCCTCTTTCAGTTGCTCCAGTATGTCACTTGGGTATGCTTCTTTCTGCTTGTCTATAATACCAAGTATACACAGCTCCAGCAGTCCTTTTCGCATTTGTGATTCTGTATTATCTATCGCCATCTTTCATTCATTTACAAAACGAAGATACGATTATTTTAGTATTATGCAATACATAGTACCTTGCTAAAACATAACATATCGTTAAAATAAGAACCTAAATATTATTCCGTTTCCTTATTTTTACATAGATATCAAGTGGCCTCCCTGCTTTTCCTGATTTGTTTTATCCCTTCTCAGCTCTCGCTTCTTTGCCATTATTTTTCCTAACGTTTAACATTACTATTTATGAACATTTTTGCAGGCAATTTGAATTTCAAAACAACTGAAGACGATCTGCGCCAACTTTTTTCTGAATTCGGAAGCATCTCTACTATTAAAATAATCAAGGATTTTGACGGACGCTCGCGTGGGTTTGGCTTTATTGAAATGGATGACAGCGAAGCTATTGAGGCGATCAAAAGACTGAACGGCAATAATTTCATGGGTCAGGACATAGAAGTGAACGAAGCAAGGCCAAAACCAACCGGTGGCGGTGGCGGTCGTGGCGGATACTCCGGTAACCGCGGCAGTGGCGGCGGAAGAGATGGCGGTGGTGGCCGTGATTTCAAAAAACGTTACTAGTCCCGGTCTTTAACACAGATAAATTTTTGTAGCCCCGGTATAATACCGGGGCTATTTTTTTGTCCAGATAGTCGACGACAAAATTTGCTTATCAATCTTTTACCTTTGCACCATGCCTTATAAAAAAATAGAGGAAGCTGACATTCATTTCTTTTCGTCGATAGCAGGAAATAATGTTCTGACAGACCCTGAGCAGTTAGAACGTTGTGCTTCTGATGAGACAGAGGACCTGCATTATCTACCCGAAATAGTATTGCAGCCGGAGACAGTAGATGCGGTGAGTAAAATCATGCGTTATTGTAATGAACAGCATATACCTGTTACCCCACGTGGTGCGGGCACAGGACTAAGCGGCGGTGCCCTGGCGCTATATGGAGGTGTGGTGCTGGATATGAAGCGCTTTAATAAAGTACTGAATGTAGATAAACGGAATTTCCAGGTGACAACAGAACCGGGGGTCATAACACAAGAGTTGATGGACTGCGTGAAAGCGGAAGGTCTTTTCTACCCGCCAGACCCCGCCAGCAAGGGCTCTTGCTTTATTGGCGGAAATGTATCAGAAAATTCCGGGGGGCCAAGAGCCGTAAAATATGGCGTGGTGAAGGATTATGTGCTGAATATAGAAATGGTGCTGCCTAATGGAGATGTGATTTGGACAGGGGCCAATGTGCTGAAGAATGCTACAGGTTATAATCTTACGCAATTGGTAGTCGGTAGCGAAGGTACCCTCGGTATTATCACTAAAATAGTATTAAGACTAATTCCTGCTGTGAAACATGACCTGCTTATGCTGGTTCCATTCCGCTCGGCGATGGAAGCCTGTTCAGCCGTGAGTACTATCCTTATAGAAGGTTATACCCCCTCCGCGCTGGAGTTTATGGAAAGAGATGCACTGGAGTGGAGCATGAGATATGTGAAATCGACGGGAATCTATTTGCCAAACGATATTGCTGCTCATCTGCTCATAGAAGTTGACGGTAATGACCTTGAACAATTGTATAAAGATGCCGAAGCCATATCGCAACTGGTTCAGCAATTTGATATTGACGAGGTACTTTTTGCGGACAGTCATGAACAGAAGCAGATGCTTTGGACCCTGCGCAGAAAAGTAGGTGAGGCAGTTAAAAGCAATTCGATATACAAAGAGGAGGATACGGTGGTACCAAGAGCTGAATTGCCTGAATTGTTGCAGATCATAAAACGCATTGGCAAGGAGTATGGATTTCAATCGGTATGCTATGGCCACGCTGGGGACGGCAACCTGCACGTAAATATCTTAAAAGGAAATATGAGCGATGAGGACTGGAAGTTTAAACTACCAGAGGGAATAAGAGTCTTATTTGGAGAGGTAGTGCGTTTGGGAGGAACAATATCAGGCGAGCATGGGATAGGGCTGGTCCAGAAAGATTATATGAGTATCGCTTTCAATGAGATACAGTTGGGATTAATGAAACAGATAAAAAATGTATTTGACCCATATGGCGTGCTGAACCCTGGCAAAATCTTTTCTTAATAATAAGCTAAAAGACAATACAGCAAGGCGTTGAAGCGTTTTTACAGTAACTTCGTGTAATATTCTTTAGGTATGAAATATATAGTTTCAGTTTTACTTGTTTGTCTTTGCCTCGGCACAGCTTCGGCACAGGAAGTATACTCGAGTAGTGGACGCCCTGACCATGCCCAAAAACGCAAGGCAAAAAATGAAGGCTTTGACCCAAGCAAATTGATAGTAGGTGGGGGTGTTGCAGCATCGTTCGGAACCGGCTATGCAGACTTGGGCCTATCGCCAATCGTTGGTTATAAATTTACAGACCATTTTGCTGCAGGTATAGGTTTGGGATATGAGTATTTAAAATCTCAATTCACTACACTGGATCAAAATGGATACCTGATCAACTATCCA
>CAIVEW010000073.1 GCA_903905065.1 uncultured Bacteroidota bacterium
AGAGTGGGATTCGCTGATGCACATACAACTGGTAGTAGCCATTGAAAAACAGTATAAAATACGTTTCAGAAGCTCAGAAATAAATAGCTGGACGAATGTTGGTGAGATGTGTGATGCGATCGAGAAGCGCGTTAATGCATAGCAGTGAACTCGATTTTCAAAAATTGATCGATAAAGCTCAATATTCACGCCTTTTTCAAAATCCCCCACTCAAAGTTGTATTTTTGCGCCAAAGGATAATATATGAAGTTTGAAAAGCCTGTTCCGGTGCAGTGGATCGCTGAGTTTACTGGGGCTAAGCTCATGGGTAATAAAGACCAGGAAGCTACAGGTATCAATGAGATACATAAAGTAACAGCGGGTGACATTTCTTTTGTTGATTTTGAGAAGTATTATAATGCCTGTCTTACATCGGCAGCTACGGTAATTATCATCAATAAAGAAGTGCCTTGCCCCGATGGCAAGACGCTGCTGGTGACCGATGCGCCCTTTGATGCTTATGTGAAACTAGTGAAGCATTTCCGCCCGTTTGAGCCTGCCTATAAGATGATCAGCGATACGGCGGTGATTGGAGAGGGTACTCATTTACAACCGGGAGTGTTTGTAGGCAACCACGTACGTATTGGCAAAAACTGCCTCATCCATCCAAATGTGACAATATATGACCACTGTATGATAGGGGATAATGTGATCATTCATGCCGGTTGTGTATTGGGGGCAGACGCATTTTATTACAAGCGCAGGAAGAGCGAAGAAGTTCAGTATAATAAAATGGACAGTTGCGGCAGAGTGATCATAGAAGACGATGTGGAAATTGGTGCAGGCACAACCATAGATAAGGGAGTGAGCGGAGATACCATCATAGGCCGCGGTACCAAGCTGGATAATCACATACATATAGGCCACGGAGCAGTGATTGGTAAGAATTGCCTGTTTGCCGCGCAGGTAGGCATTGGCGGTAAGGCTATAATAGAAGATGAAGTGATACTCTGGGGCCAGGTTGGTGTGAGCAAAGACCTGACCATAGGCAAGGGTGCGGTGGTGCTGGCGCAAAGCGGCGTACCGGCCAGCCTGGAAGGCGGCAAAACATATTTCGGCTCTCCGGTGGTGGATGCCAGAACCAAGATGCGTGAACTGGGGTGGATAAAGCGGATACCGGAGATGTGGGATAAGATAAATAACACAAACAAGGACTGAAAATTTCCAGCATAATATGATGACAGTTGGGGTTATTGGCTCAGGTGCCATGGGTGCCGGTATCGCACAGGTAGCTGCTATGGCGGGGCATAGCGTAATACTATATGATAATAATGCTGCTGCGCTCGGTAAGGCCAAGGCGGGACTGACCGCGACTTTGCAAAAGCTACAGGAAAAAGGAAAGCTTCCCAATGCTGAAGAAGTGCTGCAACGGTTTTCATTTGCAGAGAATATTTCGGCCTTTGCCGACTGTGGGCTGATCCTAGAGGCTATTGTAGAGCGGCTGGAAGTAAAAAAAGCGGTATTTGGAGAGGTGGAGAAAGCGGTGAGCGATACCTGTATACTAGCGAGTAACACCTCCTCCTTATCTATTACCTCTATTGCCGCTGCATGTAACAATCCGGCGCGGGTGATGGGCCTGCACTTTTTTAATCCCGCACCACTTATGGCCCTGGTGGAAATAATACCTGCCATTCAAACAAATCCTGAGCTCGTACCATTTGCGAAAGACTTGATGCTGAAGTGGGGTAAGACGCCGGTGATAGCGAAAGACACCCCAGGTTTTATCGTGAACCGGGTAGCACGGCCATTTTACAGCGAGGCTATACGCGTTTATGAAGAGGGTATTGCCGATATGGCAACCATAGACTGGGCGATGACAGAGATAGGTGGCTTCCGCATGGGGCCTTTTACCCTTATGGACTATATAGGCCACGACGTCAATTATGTGGTGACCGAAACAGTTTTCCAGTCGTTTTTTTATGATGCACGTTATAAGCCGTCCTTTTCGCAAAAGCGGCTGCTGGAAGCCGGCTGGTTGGGCCGCAAAAGCGGTAAGGGGTTTTATAATTATGCCGAAGGGGCCGAAATGCCCGCGCCAAACAAAGATAAAGTCCTCGGTACGGAGATAGTAGAACGCGTGCTCGCCATGCTGATCAATGAAGCTGTAGATGCGCTATACCTGAAAGTAGCCTCGGCTGCTGACCTGGAGACTGCAATGACCAAAGGAGTGAATTATCCCAAAGGTCTTTTGCAATGGTGCAATGAATGGGGAACCGATAAATGCCTTGAAAAACTGGATGGCTTATACCACCAATATCATGAGGACAGGTACCGCGCCAGCATATTATTAAGGAAACAGGCTATTGAAAATAAAAAAATTGTTTAATTTTCGGAAATGAAACGAATATTACTAGCTGCGTTCTTGTGTTTTATTGCTGTTGATGGCTTTTCCCAAAAGAAAGTATTCCCGGGCGATATAGACTATATATACATGCCTACTTTCATTGGTTTGTATGGAGGTGCGGGCCTTGCGACATCAAACAATTATGACGTGGCGCCGTCCTTGGGTCTGTTTTTCGAGAAGAGCTCGAAGACAAGGAGTCGTGTTGGCGCACAATTATTCTACCAGCAATTTTCACTGTATTCCGACAACGAAATGAATTCGGAAAAGCATATGCAGGGGGAAGCCGGCGAAATATTCCGCCACCTGAGCAGCTATATATTTATAGCGCCAAACTATAGCTACATGGCTGTAAACAAGCTCAATTTTATCATGGATATTTCTGTTAATGCAGGGGCAGGCTTTAAGATAAGCGGGTTTGATTCTGTGAAAAAATGGGACCACGGCTATTATCTTAATGGCTATTATACTGCTTATAACAGCGGTATCGGGCAATACGACAGTGTGATCGACGCATCGAAAAATATCAACTCCCTGCTAATCAGGGTTGGCCTTACCGTTTCACAATACATGCACCTTGGCGGCGGCAACTGGTGGTTTTGTTTGAAAGAAGATTTTGGTTTCCTGGCTAATACATTGACAAAAACCGGCGATGTTAACGTGGAAAGCCCCGCGAGAACACCCTACACGCCAACGAATCTGAAGCCTGGTTATATTTCTTTACAAGTAGGCATTACGCATATCAAGTCAAAGAAAGGCTATTAAAAAAAGAGGAAACATAAAGGATGAAAAAAATTAGCCTCGTTATCATTCTTTCCTTGTTTACCGGCTTTGTATCATTTTCGCAAGGCATGTTTGGAGCACAAGCTGGAATAGGCGACGGCACAGCATATAAGCCGAAGTTGACGCCGGCGGTAGAGGCTTACTATTTGCAGCAGATCTTTCCGCGCATTTACATAGGGGGCACCTTTTTTTTTCAGCGCTATTCGTTTACCAACACGCTGATAAAAGACACGAGCAACCTAAACTATGGAGATGTCATCAGCATCCGGCAGAAAAGCGCTTATCTTTTCTTTTGTCCAAAAATAGATTTCGGTTTCGGATTTCATAAATACATTCACGCCAGCCTGTCTTTTGGCCCGGGCCTGTACATGGGCGGCAACCAATACACTTACCAGTTCCAGCCGTTCTGGACAAACACATCGGGCGCCAGCTACGGCAAGGACACTGTTTCTACCAACACGTCCTACAACATTCCAAAGGTTATCTATCGTGTTGCAGCAGGCATCTCTGAGCGTATACCGACGCACAGGTACTGGAACATTATATGCTCACAGGAGTTTACCTTTCTGCCCGGCTATATCAGCCACGGTACCCCAAATATGAGTACCGGTTATTTTTGCTTCCAGGTGGGGATAATGCATAAGTATCCCATGAAGTTTGTAGAGTATTGATCGCGGATCAGGAGATTTTGGGTTTAATAATTACTTCCTGAAATTTATCTGACAGCCAATAGATCTGGTTTCTTTTGTGGCGACTTCCTTACCACTGAGTAAAGCATCTACCGCATCAGCGACATATTTGTTCTTTACCAGTTCGGGATGAAGGGCGTTATCATCAATAGCACCATTGTATTTTACTACCCATTTCCCGGCTTCCTTCCAGATTACAAAGGCGTGCGGCGTTTTTTTAGCGGCGAAATATTTTGCTACTTTTTGTTCGGCGTCGAATAGATATGGGAAGTTGAAGTGTTCCTTCTTTGCTTTCTCTGCCATTTTTATAAAGCTGTCGTCCTCATAGTTAACAGTATCGGCAGAACTTATGGCGATGAGTGGCACACCGAGGGGTTTGTATTTTTTATTGAGTTCGTTTAGCCGTGTAGGGTACTGCTTGGCATAAGGGCAATGATTGCAGGTAAATACAATGATGAAGCCTTTTGCCTTTGGGTAGTCCTTCAGGGAGAAGAGTTTACCATCAACGTTTTTTAACGAAAAATCATCGATCGTTTTATCGTTAGCCGGGCTGAAGCTCAGTAGTAACAACAAGGGAAACAACAAAACCGATAGATATCCAAGACTGCGACCCATACTATGCTTTAATAAATTTCTTTGTGAT
The DNA here is from genome assembly GCA_903905065.1 of uncultured Bacteroidota bacterium. Classification (GTDB taxonomy): domain Bacteria; phylum Bacteroidota; class Bacteroidia; order Chitinophagales; family Chitinophagaceae; genus Nemorincola. The sequence goes on from CAIVEW010000073.1 coordinate 4,496, forward strand.
CGTCTTTTTCGATTGTTCGTCAATAAGCTGGACGAAATAAACACCAGGAGCAAAGCCGCTAACGTCAATACCATTGGCCAGTTGCGGGCGTGGCAACATAAGCATGGTTCTTCCCGCGGTATTGGTGATAGTAATATAGTAAACCTGCATGGAAGGGTCGGTGAAAGAAAAGTATACTCTGCCTGTTGCGGGACTAGGGTACACCGAATAGTCGCCCACATTGGCAGGCGTCTTAACTCCTGTTTCATCGACAACTACAAACTGTCCCATCATGCCGCCATCTTCGTGCGGGGCTATGTGGCAATGGTACATGAATGGATGGGTGGCATCGGCATAATCTGTGAACTTCGCCACAAAGGTTACAGATTCATTAACCGGTAAGTAGTATGTGTCCTTCCAGCCGCTTTCGTAGGCGGCTACCGTGCCGGAGCTACGCGAAACGATCTTGAACTGTACATCGTGAATGTGGAAACTGTGGCCGAACACATTATTATTAGTGACGGTCCACTGCTCGATGTTATTAAGCGGAACTGTTTTGTTGATGGTTCCATAGTCAAAAAGCGTATGATCGAAATTGAACGGTATTGAGCCGGGACCCGGGTTGCCGTCGGTTACGGTCAGTGATCGGGTGAGTACTGCGTCTGCCGCGGTCCAATAAGTATTGCTTACCAGGCTCGCGGGAAGGGTGGTAATGGCACCGGTGGTCGCAGCAGCCACATTGATATGCAATACCGGGAAATTTACATTGTTTAAGAGGCTACCAAAAGTACCTGTGCTGGATGGTTCTGAACCGGGAAATCCAAACGGCATACCGGCATTGAACGCCTCAAGATCAAAGCTCGAACCAACAACATCACTACCCAGGTTTACCATGATCTCCACGCGCTCGCCTATAAGCAGTGGTACCCGCGTTACCGGAACAGGTGCATCTAATAACCCACCGTCGGTACCGATAACATAAAAAGTACGGTTGTCGCTAAACCCAAGGTTGTATCCCCGCTCCATTTCCGCATTCAGGATCCTCAGGCGCACATATTGTTTCGGCAGGCTCACTTCTGCACTCATTACCCCGTTGGTGAGCATATAGTCACCATAGCTGCAGCTATCATTAAATGCATTGAGCGCATCGAAACGGCGGCTGGTGAGTGCCAGGGGAATATCATCTACACCATAAGTTCTGGGTAGTGCGAGTGTGGCCTCTGTTGAATCACGGATAATGATGAAGCCACCCAGCCCCGCAGTCGTTTGTGCTTGCGTCATGCGGTGCAGGTGCGGGTGATACCAGAATGTTGCTGCATTATTGGTCACCAGCCAGTAGGGTTGCCAAAGTGTACCCGGCGGTATCACCTGGTGCGGCCCGCCATCCATTACAGCAGGCAGGTGCATGCCATGCCAGTGCAACGTGGTAGAGTCATTGAGGTTATTTTGCACATTCATGTGCACCGTGTCTCCCTTATGAAAAATAAGCGTTGGCCCCCAGAACGCACCATTTATACCCGCCGTTACCGTTTGGTTGCCCGTGAGGTACTGTACAAAGGTATCCTTCATATTGAGGTTAAAAGTGGTACCTGATATGGTATCCGGAATCACAAGCGGATTATACTGTCCGTAACCGTTGAAAAGGGTAAGTACAAAGACAGCAGTCAACAGAGTTCTTAGATTCATAAAATATTAATTGTCTCTGTTAGACGTACGCTTCGGGCAATTCCTTCGGAGGGCAGACAATTGTTCCTGGAATCAGCCGTTCATCAGCACGATTTCATGCTGTTTGGTTTTAATTAACTTGCACTCATGTTTGCCGATGTTATCCTGCCACTTAATCTTCCACAAATACTTACCTACGGCGTTCCGCATGAAATGCAGGAACTGCTACAGCCGGGTATGCGGGTAGAGGTGGCGCTAGGTAAGAACAAACAGTACGCCGGCATCGTGGAGCGCCTGCACAATGAGCGGCCGGAGGCCTACCAGGTGAAGCCAATAAGGGGCATTATAGATGAGGAGCCGGTGGTGAATGAAAGACAGTTGCAGTTCTGGCGCTGGATAACACAGTATTATGTGGCCGCTCCGGGCGAGGTAATGCAGGCCGCTCTGCCGGCGCACCTGAAGCTGATGGGTGAAACACGGCTGGAATGGGTGGGGGATGAAAGTATAGTATACGACTGGAGCAATGAAGCGTGGCTGGCGGTAGATGCGCTGGTGATGCGCAAAGAGCTTACCATCAGCGAGCTCAGGAATACCATAGGCACGCGACATTTTGCAACAGTATTGAATGAGCTGCTGGAGAAAGAAGCGATACAGATCAATGAAACACTGGAGACGGTGTATCGGCCACGGCGTGAAAAAGTGGTGACACTGGCCGCAGAGCACAGACCAGAAAAGGCATTGATGGCTTTATTCGATAAACTGTCGAAGGCGCCGAAGCAACTGGAGTTGCTGATGGCGTATACCGAGATATCGATGAAGCTCGGCGTAGTGCGGCAAAACGACCTGCTGGAGCGCACATCGGCGTCCCCCGCACAGGTAAAGGCGCTGGCCGACAAGGGCATCTTTGTGATCGAAGAGAAAAATGTAGATCGTCTGCTATATGCATCTATAAAAGAGGCGAAAGAAATAGTTTTTACGGAGGCCCAACAAACGGCGTATGATGAGCTGAATGCCGGGCTGCAGGAAAAGAATGTAGCACTGCTCCATGGCGTTACGGGTAGCGGCAAGACCCTGCTCTACATTCATAAAATAAAAGAATGCCTTGCGGCGGGCAAGCAGGCCATATTACTGCTGCCCGAGATAGGGCTCACCACACAACTCGTAAGCCGCTTGCATGCTTACTTTGGGGATATCCTCGGTGTTTATCACTCGCACTTCAGTAATAACGAACGCGTGGAGATATGGGAGAAAGTACGCAAAGGCACCTACCAGGTTGTGGCCGGACCGCGGTCGGCATTATGGCTGCCCTATAATGATATCGGGGTTATTATTGTGGACGAAGAGCACGATGGTTCTTACAAACAAAAGGACCCTGCTCCCCGCTTTCATGCGCGCGATGCCGCTATTTATCTAGGCTCCCTTTTTGGGGCCAAGGTGATACTAGGATCCGCGACGCCCTCGGTGGAGAGCCTGTTCAATGTGCAACACAGCAAGTATGCGTATATACCACTCAAAGAGCGGTACCAGGGCGTGGAGATGCCGCTGATAGAAGTGATCAATGCAAAATCGCTGGAAACGGTGAGGCAGCAGGGCATCAAACTAATAACCCCCGAGTTGAGGCAGGCGATGCTGGAAGCGTTACAGCATCGGAAGCAGGTGATACTTTTTCAAAATCGACGGGGCTACGCCCCGTTCCAACTGTGCATGGTATGTGGATGGACACCACAGTGCAAAAATTGCTCCGTGTCACTCACCTACCACAAAAGCACGGATAAGATGCACTGCCACTACTGCGGCCTGAAGGCGGCGGTAACGCATGCATGCCCGCAATGCGGCAGCAACAGGCTGATCAGCAAAACCTTTGGCACCGAAAAAATAGAAGAAGAAGTACAGCAAATATTTCCGGAGGCTCGCGTGGCAAGAATGGATGTGGACAGCATGCGCGGCAAACACAGCATGACCGAACTGCTAGACCTACTGGAAAAGCGGAAAGTAGACATACTCGTAGGCACGCAGATGGTAGTAAAGGGGCTCGATTTTGCTTCGGTGGGGCTGGTCGGCATACTGAGCGCCGATAGCCTGCTGAGCTATCCTGACTTCCGGGTAAATGAGCGTGCCTTCCAGCTTATGGAGCAGGTGAGTGGCCGTGCAGGGCGTGTGGATGGCAAGGGGCGCGTATTGATACAGGCCTATAATATGCAGCACCCGGTATTGCAGTGGGTGAAGGACCATGATGTGCATGCATTCTACAAACAGGAGATACGGTACCGGGAACATTTTGGATATCCGCCCTATAGCCGCCTGATAAAAATAAGTTTCAAACACCAGGACGAGCCAAAGGCAATAGCCGTAGCCACACAAATGGCCGATGCATTGCTAACCATGGAAGGCATAATAGTGCAGGGCCCCGGACCCGCGATTGTACCACGGGTGCGCAACCAGTTCATTCATGAAATATGGATAAAGTGCCCGCGCGACAATAAATTACTGGACTCAGTAAAAAGCTACATAAAAGCGCAGCGGTCACTGATCCTTAGCAAAAGAGGGAATACAAATGTGCAAGTGGCATTTGACGTGGACCCGTATTAAAATCAAAATTCAAAAGTAAAAATTCAAAAGACGATCATTCCCCGTCTTCATTATACTCTGAAGCCATGCCTGTGAGGTCATAGATCTCCTGTATTTCCTTAAGTATACCTTTGAAATTTATATTCAAGTCTATCAGGATTCCCGTATGCAGATCGAACACCCAGCCATGCACAATGGGATAGCCATTTTTTTGATAGCTTTTTTGCACATTGGCCGTCTTTATCACGTTAGTGGCCTGTTCCCTTACGTTCAGCTCTACCAGTCGGTTGTAGCGAAGTCTCGTATCCTTTATTGTATCCAGTTCGCGGTGGTGCAGGCGATATACATCACGTATAGTGCGCAGCCAGGGGTTAAGCAGTCCCATGTCCTTGGGTATCATGGCGGCCTTCACACCGCCACAGTCATAATGTCCGCAAACAATGATGTGCTTTACGTTAAGGTGCTTTACCGCAAAGTTGATGGCTGACATTACATTGAGGTCTGTATTATTGACGAGGTTGGCCACATTGCGATGCACAAATACATCTCCCGGCTCCAGCCCCATGATCTCGTTGGCAGGTACGCGGCTGTCTGAGCAGCCAATGTAGAAATAATCGGGGGTCTGGTCGCCGGCCAGTTTTTCAAAAAAATTGGCGTCACGGGCTTTCATTGCAGCCACCCACTTCTTATTATTTTCAAAAATCTCTTCGTAAGTAACCATTTCAACATCAAAAGTAAAAAAATCAAAGGGCAAAAACAGCAATTAATACAAAAAATCAAATCTTACCATTTGAACAACTATTCAATTAAATTTACCATCAAAATCGTTTTTAATGAAACTGGTAACCTATTTAAGCGACGGCGCCGAACAACTGGCTTTTTATATCAATGACAAACTGTATGATGTGCATGATGCGAATGTGCTGTTGCCGGATAGCATGGAAGAACTGCTGGAATTCTGGGAAGAAAGCATAGAAGATATGCGAAAGACAGAAGCAGAGATAAAAGCGGGTAAGAATAAAGTGGAAGGCTTTTCATTCAAAAAGGCAAATATCATAGCGCCTGTACCGCACCCTACATCATGCAGGGATGGTTATGCATTCCGTCAGCACGTGGCAGCGGCCCGCCGCAACCGTAAAGTGGATATGATACCCGAATTTGACCAGTACCCTATATTCTACTTCACTAATCATAATGCTATACAGGGCCCCGGCCCCATACCCTGCATGCCCGATCATTTTAAGAAGCTGGATTTTGAGCTGGAAGCAGCAGTGGTGATCTGTAAAAATGGCAGAAACATTAAGGCAGAAGAGGCAGACGAATACATAGGTGGCTACATGATCATGAACGATATGAGCGCCCGCACTTTGCAGATGGAAGAAATGCTGCTGAACCTGGGTCCGGCCAAAGGGAAGGATTTCAGCACAGTGATAGGGCCTATGCTCGTGACTCCGGACGAACTCGAGGGCTATAAAATAGCGGCAAAGCCCGGCCATACTGGCAATGCTTACAACCTGAAAATGACCTGCAAAGTAAACGGGGTGCAGGTGAGCGAAGGCAATATGGGCGATATGGACTGGACCTTTGCAGAGATCATAGAACGCTGCGCCTATGGTGTGGATATATTGCCGGGTGATGTAATAGGCAGCGGTACGGTAGGTACTGGCTGTTTCCTGGAACTGAATGGCACCGGTAAGCTGACCAACCCCGACTATAAAGAGCAGTGGTTACAAGATGGCGATGTGGTGGAAATGGAAATAGATGGGCTGGGACACTTATCAAATACCATAGTAGCGGAGAAAACAGACTGGAGCATATTGGCGCTTAAAAAACAAGTAAAATAACCGTAAGCCTTTGGTATCGATCAACATAGACGACAACTTATTGCTGCGCTCCTACGAAGTAGGTGATGCACAGGAGTTGTTTGACGTGGTGAACGACTCGCGTAAACACCTGCATCCCTGGCTGGAATGGGTGGTAAAAACAACCAAGCCGGAACATTCGCTTCAATTCATACAGCAGTCGCAGCACAAAACATATGAACAGGAGGCGCTGGACTTAGCTATTGTTTATGATAACAAGATAATAGGCGGCCTGGGAATGCACCATTGGGAGCAGGACACTAAACGCGCGCAGATAGGTTACTGGATCAGCGCTGCGCACGAGGGTAAAGGGGTGATGAAAAAATGCTTGTCTGGCTTTGTTGGGTTTCTTTTTGATAAAATAGCGCTGAATAAAATAGAGATACATTTTGTGCGAACCAATGAGCGCAGCGCAAAGATCGCAGAGCGGCTGGGCTTTAAAATAGAAGGTATCATCCGGCAAAGCATTATGAGGAACGGAATGCCGGAAGACGTAGTCGTAGCCGGGCTGCTGAAGAGTGAGCGATAGCAAAGACAAAACAATTAAAAAAGTAAATCAATTTTGTCTTGCCAATAATTGCCATCTTTCCATTCCAATCTTAATTTTATTGGTATTTTATTGTTGACTATTTCCGTGCTTGGTATTTCAACATCAATAATCCTATTGATAAAATTGAGTGCGGGCGCGCAGGATCGTCGAATTTTATTTTTGAAGGGAATATTAATAAGTCTAGCTAAATCAAGTTTAACCAAACGTTCAAGCAAACGCTTATCACTTTTATGATCGTTGAAATATTTATGAATGAATGACACGGGATAGCCGCTATCAACCGAGTTATAATTAACAGCAATTATAGTTTGTATTCTTTGTTTTGCAAGTTCCGCACCAGAAATAAGCGAAAAGTCGCCATTGGTAATATCTAAGTCTAAGTCGTCATCAAGTTTAATGTCTGCTCCAAGATCGTTAAGAAATATCCTGTTTTCTTTATTTTCAAGAGTGACTGTTATGGTGTAAAACCCTGTGTTTGTATCAAGATTCCAATCTATGCTATTTTTTATTAGCCTACCGTCCCCTTGCGATTCGATGCAAATAAAATAATCAACATCTCGATGGCCAAAAACCTCTGTAGAAAGTTCGCGTAACATTTTAATATTGCCATAAATGAAACGAATAACGCTAAACACCCAGGTATTATTTTCTTTAGCATCAATCCAAAACCCTTCAAAAATAAGGTTATTTGATAAAGAGACCAGAGTGGTACAATCAGCCAAATCTTTTTCGCCATTCTTTATCGCTTTCAAAGCACTAGCTTCTGCTTTATTTTTCCATAGTCTAAGTGTTGCTGCAGAAAAAGCGTCTGGATCAACATCTATAAGACGGGCGTGATTGCGACACATCCATATGCCATTTTTTACAGAACTTAATTCGTCTTTTGAGATTTGGGGATTGGCTCGAGGTCCATGTATTGATGCTGCATAGATATGAGCTGCCTCACCGAGGTTAGTAATGCCCTCTTCATTAATTCCACTTGGGCCAATAGTTGGGTTTAAACAACCCGGGAAGGAACATTTATAATTTACCCTACCGGCAAGTATCTGTTTAGTCTTCGCTGTAAAATTTTCTCTCAAAGAAATAGTTTATGTTAAAAATAAGAAATAACCTATATCCTTTATAGGCTTTTAACAATAATCGAAACGCACCAATCATTAATCTACATCAGCGCATTTATCTCCGTTTGCTTTTGCTTCAGCAACACATTCAGGTCCTTCCATGTTTTCACTTGCTTGGCTACTTTGGTGAGTGTGCCCAGGGAGGTGATGTGCTCATCTATTATCGCAATGAGTGGCGTGAGCACCTGTGGTGAAAAATAGGAGACCGCGGCTCTCTTGCGCTCCTCCAGCCGTTCATCATCCAGTGCCGCAACGAGGACATTTATTTGTTTATGAAAACCTTGCGCATGGCCCTGAGCTTGCTTCAGCGTCGTAACTATTTTTCCGTGAAGTTCTATGTTCTTTTCCTTGGGGCCGGTTTTGCGCTTGAGTATTTCAGGTAGTAGCTGTTCGGTGTGGGCGATTAGCTCCATAAATGAAAAGATCCTGCCCAGGTGCGACGCCAGTGCTTTGCGTTTGCTTTGCACCAGCAATTCTTCCAGCTCATCTTCTTCGTGCTCTGATTCCGCGAAGTCAACCACACGGCGGTCTGTGATCACATTTTCTAAGCTCAGCTTACTACGCAGCACAAGGCCGTCAATACTGGTGCACCGGCTCAGTGCTACATACACCTGCCCCGGCGCAAAGGATTGGTTCAGGTCTACCACGGCCTTCTGCAGAGTGAGCCCCTGGCTCTTATGCACTGTTATGGCCCATGCCAGCCTAATTGGGTACTGAGTGAAGCTGCCAGATTCCTCTTCTTCTATCTCGCCCTTCTGCGGGTTCAGCGTATAGCGCATATTCTTCCACGTCTCCAGCTCCAGCAACAATGGCTCACTTTCTTCTTCTCCCGGGAAGGTCACCCATATTCCTGCGGAGTCAATGCTTTTTATCTTGGCGATCTTGCCATTGTAGTATCGGCGCGGTGTTTGCAGGTCATTCTTTACAAACATCACCTGTGCGCCTTCCTTTAGTTGCAGCACTTCTTCGGTAGGCAGGTTCTTAGGGTTGAACTCATTTTTTATCGTTCCCGTGAAGTTATGTACCGGCGTAGGCAATTGCTCCAGCGATTGCTGGTTCACCGTGTCTGCAATGCGGTTATGGGTCGAGAGTATGATGTAGCCCGCATCTTTTTGTGGCAGCGGGTCGTAGCGGTCATTCAGTATCTCAATGTCGTGTGGGTTCACATTGCCGTTACGAATGCGGTTAAGTATATCAATAAAAGCCTGCTCCTTCTGCCGGTATATCTTCTTCAGCTCTATATACAGTGTAGGGTGCTGTTGCAGCACTTTAGAATCAAAAAAGTAAGGGCTGGCGTAAAACTGTCTCAGTATTTCCCAGTCCTCTTCTGGCGCCACCGGCGGCAACTGGAACAGATCGCCAATGAACACCAACTGCACCCCGCCAAACGGTGCGCTCCAGTTTTTGCGTACGTGGCGTAGCACCAGGTCCATACTATCCAGCAGGTCGCAGCGCACCATGCTCACCTCGTCTATGATCATTAGGTCCAGTTTACGCAGCAGCTTTATTTTGGTTTCCCGCAGGCGCAGGTTGGCCAGCAGGGAATGCTTGTCCTGTGTACCCTCGCTCTGTCGCCCGAAGCCCCCGGCGCTGCCTGGCACAAATGGCCCGAATGGCAATTGCAGGAAAGAATGTATGGTTTCGCCGCCCGCATTAATGGCCGCAACGCCGGTGGGCGCCACTATCGCACATTGCTTGCTGGTCTGTGTTTTTATGTATTTAAGAAAGGTAGTTTTACCCGTACCTGCCTTGCCCGTGAGAAATAAATTTTCTTCCGTATCTCTTACAAAGGCAACAGCTTTTTGGAAAATGGAATTCGACGTATCTAATGTATCAGTGACAGTTTCGGGCATCGCTTAAAAATACGGAGAATATGCGAATGTTATCTCGCGGAAAAATTTCTCGCTAAGCCGCAAAGCTCGCAATTCTTTCATTGCGTTTTTAAGATCGCATCGTGGGATTGAAGTGTTGACTGGAGATGTTTCGTAGAGACGCCATGCACGGCGTCTCTGCTTGCGGATATTCGTTAAAAATTACATCTTCCTCACCCTCCTGATATCTATAATGTTCATCGGATTGCTGCGGAAGCCGGTGATGTTATTAGGCGTGAAATGATAGAGTCGTTCGTAGTATAGCGGCAGAACCGGTGCATAGCTCATAGCCAGGCTATCCATTTTGCGGTACAGCGCCCAGCGGGCAGTATCAGACAGGTTCAGGCTCTCATCATACCATTTATCAAAAACAGGGTCACTGAATCGTGTGTAATTAGGAGGCGCGGGAAAATGGCTATTGAAGAAAACTAAGTAGGTCTCGGCATCTGGGTAGTCGGCCAGCCACTGCGCGCGGAAAAGTACTGCTTTCGACCTGCTCATTTGCTGCTTCAGTATATTGGGTTGCATCAGATCTATCGTTGCAGTTATCCCCACTTCCTGTAGCTCACTGGCTATAAAGTTCACAATATCCTCAAAGTTGTTCGGGCAAACTATTTTTATCGGCTTCATACCCTTACCGTTCGGGTAGCCGGCGGCGGCCAGTAGTTGCAGGGCTTTCGCCGGATCATAGTGGTATCCGTAGTTCGCGCCTGAATCATAACCGGGCATACCCGCCGGGATGAACCCTTGTGTAGCGGGTTTCTCCATACCGTTCTTAAAATAGGTGACGATCTTTCGCCGGTCTATAGCGTAGTTGATGGCCTGCCGCACCAGTTTGTTTCGCGTAGGTTCATCTTTCATCACTTCGTTGGTAGTATCGGTGAGAAAACCAATGTACTCGGTGTTGAGATAAGTGCTTTTATCAAGATGGAACTTGCCCTCAAACTCTTTTTTAAGGTTCCCATCTTTAGATAACAGCAGGTCTTTGAACGAGCCATCTACGCCATTTACAAAATCCACCTTACCCTGCTGGAACAACAAAAATTCCGTTGCCTTGCTATCCACGAAGGTTGCCTGCACCGCATCCAGGTATGGCAGTTTTTGCCCGGTGCTGTCCGCTTCCCAATAGTGCGGGTTTCGTAGCAGGTTTAGCGCATTTCCCTCGTCCCAGTAGCTGAATGTGAACGGCCCGGTGCCGCATGGATGGTTTCTAAAATCCTTGCCCCAATGCGCTGTCACCTCATGCGGCACTATGCTGCAATAAGACATGCTCAGTAGCTCGGGCAGCGGCCTGAACGGCGAACGAAGATTTATTTGAAAGGTAGTATCATCAATGGCAACGAATGGATTCGCGGCGGCTACTTTACCATTAAATATCCACGCACCCGGCGATGCTATTTTGGGATCCATGATACGTGTAAAACTATATACTACATCTTGCGCGGTCATTTTCCGCCCCTTGCCACCATCAAACAAAACATTATCCTGGAAATAAACATCACCCCTCAGGTGAAAGGTATAAGTCAGCCCGCTTTCATTTACCGCCCAGCTTTTGGCCAGCGAGGGAACGGTGTGCAAATGCTCATCGGTTTCCACCAGCGTATTGTACAGCATATGGTCCACCCACATCATATTCAGGTCTTTGGCAAACGCCGGGTCCAGCGATTCCAGGTAGCCGGATGAAATGTTGAGATGAAAAACGTTTTTAGAAACGGTTGGTGATGGGTGATGACAAGCGGAAATAAAAAAGCAGACAGATAAAAGGAATGAGCAATGCCTGTTGCCGATTCTAAAAAACCAACCGAAATCATTGGAACGATATTTCAATACCTTCTTTTTTTACCTGGTCAACCAATGCAGAATCGTTATCTGAAAAAAATCGTTTTGATCCAATGGTAAAAGGCTCGATGCGCAGATCAACTTTACGTGTCAGTTGCCAGGCTTTTGCTTTAATCTTAATGTCGTCAGCATCAAAGCTGTCCGACACCAGCATTACATCTATGTCGCTGTCTTCACTGGCTTGGTTGCGCGCAAAACTGCCATATAAAAATGCCTTTTGTATCCTTAACCCGGCTTCGTTAAGGATACGCACGTATAATTGAAGAAGTTTTATAACATCGCTTTGAGCCATTTGTGCAATGTAATGGTTTTTTCAAAATAAGTCTGCGTTTCGAGCTGGTTTGGTTCCGGTGGAAAATGCTCCGGGTATCGCCCTTCCAAATGGTATGCTTGTATTTCCGAAATGACTCTTCCTGGAATTCATCTAACACAACGCCGGCCGTGTCCGCAAGGGAGGATAAAATATGTGTCCTTGGTGGATGCTGTTCGGTTTTTTTAACCACTAACGCTTTTAATATTTTCTCAAGGCATAAGTGACAGAAAAACAAGCTAGTCAGGAAGCGGTTATTTTCCACCATGATCCTGCCATTGAGCAATTCCTCTTCAGCGCCGGTTTCCCAGTATAGAATTTGTTTTTTAACGTTGATCATAGATTGCAACGAATTTGACTATTACCTAAGAGGAAAATCTTTTTCAAATTTAGTAAAGTGTCATCATCTACGTTTAGTTTATTATTTAAATACCTTTGAATCATCATGCCCACCAAGCTTTCCGTAAACATAAACAAGATAGCCACCCTCCGTAACAGCAGGGGCGGCGATAACCCAGATGTAATAAAGGCCGCCATCGACTGTCAGCAATTTGGCGCAGATGGCATAACTGTTCATCCACGCCCTGATGAGCGGCACATCAGGTATAGTGATGTTAGGGAGATCAGCAAAATAATCACTACGGAATTCAATATTGAAGGCAACCCTACCGAAGACAAGTTTGTAGACCTTGTGCTGGAGGTAAAACCTGCGCAGGTAACATTAGTTCCAGATAGCCCGGGGCAGCTTACTTCCAACCATGGCTGGGATACAATAAAAGAAAAAGGGTATCTGCAACAGATCATTGGTGTTTTCAAAAACGCGGGTATACGTGTTTCCATATTTGTTGATCCTATAGAGCGAATTGCCGCCGCTGCCGCAGCTACCGGCGCCGACCGGGTAGAGCTATATACCGAAGACTACGCCAAAAACTACCGGAAAGACAAGGATGCTGCAATAGCTGCATACGTAAAAGCCGCAGACATTGCCACCAAAAATGGCCTCGGCCTAAATGCCGGCCACGACCTGGACCGGGAAAATCTCCGCTTTTTTAAGCAATCCATTCCCAACCTCCTGGAGGTTTCCATAGGCCATGCATTAATAGCAGATGCACTTTATTATGGGCTGGAAAATGTGATACAGCTGTATAAAAGGGCGCTGATTGGTTAAATATGTGAAAGGGAAGTATTATTTTGTGTAAAACAAAATGGTATAATATGAATAAAAAGCTACTTTCTTTTTTATTTTTCACCCTTTTTGTTACCAACATCCGCGCCCAGCGCAGCCTTGGTGTATCCACCGGCGATTTCAGCAGGATCAACAGCATGTACTTGAATCCGGCTAACCTTGCGGACAGCAGCGAGCTGCTCAGCGTCAACCTTTTTTCTATCAATATCCGGGTTGAAAATAATCTGGGTACATCGGGGATAAACAGTATTTCCAAATCGCTTAATAACAAAAACAACGATTCTGGTTCTACATCGCCCAGCATATTTACGAATTCCGGCAGAAACAAATTCAGTATGATCTTGCCTGAGCTAAATATACATGGCCCCAGTATTGCATTCAGTATCAACAAAAAATATAGTGTGGCCATTACCACCGGAGTTAGGGTCATCAACCAGTTCAGCAATTTCGATCAGTCGTTATACAACACGATCACGAATACCGCGAGTATTTCGAGCCAGAATTATTCGTTCAACACTCAAAAATTTAACTGGACCGCTCATATGTGGAACGAGATCGGGCTTTCGTTCGGCGATGTATTTATCGACGATGGAAAAAATCAGTTGAAGGCGGGCATTACTATCCGTCGCCTCGGTGGCATTGGTTACGTCAGCCTCAAGGGAAATAACCTGGATCTTAACTACTATTCCGGACCCGATTCCTTTTATGCGACTCATTCCGACCTTGAATTCGCGAGCAATGTGGTTAACGACAGCTCAGTGGTTTTCAATGGTATCAATGCTTCGAATTTGTTTAGCAGGTTCTTCGGTGCAACAGCCGGCCTGGGTATAGGCGGAGATATCGGTGTGGTTTATAAACGCCGGCTGGGACAGGATATCACCGACGACGACGCTCCGCACGACCTGGTTTTTTCTGTATCGGTAACCGATATAGGTGCAATCAAGTACAAAAGGAATACAAGCGCTATTATTAACATATCGGGTAACGGCTCCATCACGGGCAATGGATTGTCAAATGCGAATAATGCCACTGCTTTTCAAAACTACATGAAGCAGCAAGGCTTTACCATAGACACATCCTCGGCAGCCGCTAAAGTCCATCTGCCCACAGCCCTTATTTTAAGCGCTGACTACCAGATCTATCAGCGATTTTATGTTAATGTTCTCTTCCTTGCAAATCTCGCTAACAGGCAGAATTTCGGTAATTCGTATTACGACCAGCTTACGATTACTCCTCGGTATGATTTTCGCCTGCTGAGCGTGGCGCTGCCCATCACTTATAGTGCACTTGCGCACGATATGAAAGTCGGATTTGGCTTCCGGTTCAGTGGTTTTTTCTTCGGCAGCGATGATGTGATGGCCGCATTCACCAATCACCAGTATGGGGCCGGTTTTTATGTAGGGGCCTATGTGCCCATAAAAGCGCGCAAAAAGGGGAGACTCGAAGATTATGATCACTGGGAACGAACCGTGCCATAGCGCCTATATAAGATTATGTCTGAACCGACTATTTTTCGCGAATTATAACATTTTTACAACTTTATTGTTACTTTAGTGCCGCACATTATTTAAACATGTTATATACATGAGGAACTTTTATTATAAATTGCCCTTAGTTGCAGGCTTATTAAGTTTACTTTCCGTCAAGGCGTTTGCGCAATTTAACTTTGCGACAGCCAACAGTAACTGGAGTGGTACGGAAGGCCTGTACCTCAATCCTGCGGTCATAGCCGATAGCCGCGAACGCTTTACGATCGATATCATTGGTATTAACGCCGGGGTAGATAACAACCTGGGCAGCCTTAAGAGTGGGATCATTAACACGATAAACAATAGCGGAAATACCAACAACATATTTGACTACACGGGCAATAGCTCATTCAGCGTATTGGCTCCATATGCAAAGGTCAACGGCCCCGGCTGTATGATCAGCATCAACCACAAGCATAGTATAGCGCTTACAACTGCCGTAAGGGGCATGAACCAGTTCAGCAACTTTGATCAGTCGCTGTACCAAACAATAACTAACCCGGCTTATTTGCCTGCAACAAGCACAAACTATACGTCCAGGAATTACAATTATACCGCGCAGATATGGAGCGAAGTGGGTGTTTCTTATGGCGGCGTAGTACTTGATAAGCCTCATCACGAAGTGCGCATAGGTGCTACAATTCGTTATCTCGGTGGCATCGGCTATGTAGGCCTGAAGGGCCAAAACCTGAATGTGCAATACAAAGCCAACAACGATACGGTTTATGCGTACAACTCAGATGTAGAGTATGCAAGTAACCTCTTTGGTGCGAAAAGTGCGTTGCTGAATGGGTTTGGCAATAACAATATATTCAGCCAGATATTTGGCCAGAAAGACGGCGGCGGAGTTGGTGCTGATTTTGGCGTCATGTATGACTATATCTCCGACGAAAGGCGCGAGGTATATGAAATGGACGGCGAGCCAAACCGCGTGGACCGCTCTAAGAACCTCTATAAACTGCGCATCTCTGCTTCGGTATTGGACCTCGGCGCAATTACTTACAAAGCGAATAACAACGCCAATCTGGAAGCTACCGGCAACGGCTACCTTACCGGTTCTGGCCTGTCGAACAGCGCAGGCAATTATACCGATTTCCGGAACTATCTGCAGGCGCACGGTTTCAACGGCGACACCACAAGCAAGAATACCAGGGTGGGCATGCCTACCCGTTTATTGTTCAGCGCAGACTACAGCATATGGAAACAGTTCTATGTGAATGCGGCCTATGTGGTAAACATTGCTAACCGCAATAATTTCGGCAACTCATTCTACAATCAGATAACAGTAACGCCACGCTATGATACAAGGCTTATCAGCGTTGGCCTTCCTATCACCTACAGCATGCTCAGCAACAGCATGAAGATGGGCCTAGGCTTCCGTATCTCTGGTTTCTTTGCCGGTAGCGACGACCTGCTGGGCCTGGTTGCAGGCCATCAGTATGGGGCTAATGTTTATGTCGGCGGATCTATTCCTTTTTACAAGCTCAGGCTGCATGATCGTGATGGCGACCATATCTCAGACCGCAGGGACCGTTGCCCCGATGAACCGGGCGACTGGGAAAATCACGGCTGCCCCTTCAAAAGCAAGGATGGCATGAAGGATAAGGATGAGAAAGAAAAGTCGAACGACGATAAAACTGAAAATTAATTTAGTTGGAAGGTAATATTATGTAGAGACGGCATGTATGCCGTCTCTACTCATTTCGCTATTCTAAAACTGTGCTCCAAGACCTACATAGATACTCCTGCCCGTAGCCGGTATTATGCCCGGCCCGGGATATTCTGAAGTACGCAGCGTGAAATATTTTTCATCTGTAAGATTGTTCACGCCGCAACTGATTTTGTACTTGTGCCATTTGTAAGCAGCCGAAATATCAAGTAACCAATAGGAGGGTAATAGGCCAATTTCGGCGGAAGGATCAGAGATAGCATTGGTTGCATCACCAAATGATTTGCTTTCGTAGGAATATTGAGCGTTGAAGTCAAATCCTTTTATCCAGTAGCTGAGTCCCACCCTGTCTATATTGTGCGGCGCATATTCTACCTGGTTGCCTTTATAGGCGCCGGCCGTATAAACAGCGTTTACATAAGCGAAGGAATTATAAACACTCAGCCTTCCGGCATGTGCCATCGGGAACAACAGATCGCTGATATTCAACTCTGCATAAGTTTCCAGGCCGGTATGAGTGCTCGCACCGGTATTCGTCACTAAGAAGCCGCTGCCACTGGCAACAGTGCCTACCCCATTATAATTGTTAAGATAGAATGCGCTCACATCAAAATTGAGTGTGTTTTTGATAGCTCCGCGTATGCCAAGATCTGCGTTGTTAGCTTTCGAATCTTTTAAGTTAGGATCAACCCTGGCTGTAGATCCAAACGGTGTGAGGTCGGAATAGGTAACGGGTTTGTACGATTGGCTGAAGTTTCCGTAAGCATTTATTTTCTTTGAAAAAGCGTATTGCAGCCCGATCCCGCCAAGGGCAAATGTGCGCGTATTTTTTTGATTGTTGATATCCAGGGTTGGCATAGTTCCGTTTGTGTCAGCGCCATTTTCGGCATATCCGTAAGCTGTATTCGAAAGATATTCAAGGCGGAAACCCGGTGTAACACTGAGATTTTTGCTAATGTGAAAAATGTTCTCCGCAAACAGCGAAAAGTTGTTCGTCCTGAAGTTCATGGCAGTTTCATACGCCCCGTATTGGTGGAGATCAAAGTCACTGCCTGTAGAGCCAACACCGCCCTCATATCGACGCATCAGTGAAAACGACTGGCGCATCCCAAACGAAAGTGTTTGCTCGCTGCCGCCTATTTGGTAATTGGTGAGTATACGCAGTTCATTCGTTACATTGTTGAAGAACTCTTTTTCCAGCTCCCGGCTGCGACCTATGCTGTCCGGCAGAAAATTTGGGTACCAGCTGTCTTCATTTTGCCAAATAAGGTCTCTTTGGCTGAATTGGTACGAAGAAATAAACCCGAGCGAAGTTTTGTCCGATATTTTATACTGAATGTTCGCAGTAACTATATTCCACGGGCTCTGCAGCCAATTGCGTGCTCGCAACGAAAGCTGTGGGTTCTGTTGAAATTCTGAATCGTTAAGGCCGCCGGGCATATGTATCCGGTTTCGAAGCAAAGTATAATCCAACGATATTTTCAGGTTAGGAGATGCGTTATAGGTTGCTTTTCCGTAGCCGGAAACCTGCTGCTGATCTGAGTTTGCACGCCATCCATCCATTGTGCGGTATTGTGCGAATGCGAAGTACTGCCATTTCCCCACTGTACCTCCTGCGGAGGTATATACATTATACAGTCCAAAACTGCCGGCTGTTTGCGAAACGTTCAGTTGGATGGGCTTTTCCGGTGCGTCCTTCAAAATATAATTCACCAGCCCACCTAGTTGGGGCCCAAACTGCAGCCCTGCTGCGCCCCGCAAAAACTGTATGCTGCTCACCGCTTCCATCGGTGGCAGGTAATAAGCTTCGTTGTAACCAAAGATGTCTGCAGAAATGTTGTAGCCGTTCTGGCGGGTATTCATTTCAATCGACTGGTAAGGATTTACGCCCCTGAACCCGATGCCGTTGGCTGTAAAACCACCGGCTTCAGTTTCAATAATATTTACACCCGGTATCCGGCCTATGATCTGGCGGGTATTATTAATCGCCTTATTAGCCGAAAGGCTGTCCACCGTTAAAACTTCATTTTTCTTACCCGAAAAAATGACCTGCCCCGAGTAGTTATTGATATGGCCAATGCCATTCATGGTTTTGAAGCCATTTACCTGTATCCCTCCCAGGGATATGGTGTCACTTTTTTGAGCGCGGGAAATAATGCTTGCGGATAAACAAAAAAACACTAGGAATATAAATCGGATCATGGTCGCAGTTTTTAGGTGCAAAGAAATGCACAACTCGTCCGGCATGATTTCAGAAAATGGAATAGTTGTTTATGAAAACGGGAAGAATAAAATACTGGATATATAAAAGAGATAACAGGCAAACAAAACTGTGCTTAAAAGAACACGATCTTTACAGATCCCAGCAAAATAGTAACAAGTATAACCCCCACTAATATGTAAGTGGTTGTATCTTCGTTGCTCATTATTTTATGAATAACCCTGGTAATCATAAAACGAAAATAAAAACGTTTTCTCAATTATCCAAGATAATAGCTGATAATTAATCAATTACGCTGCAATATTATGTTGCATGCAAAGGATGTAGGTACACCCATTCGACCTATTAGGCGAACCAATTACACATCATCAATTTCTACATCTACATCATCTCTGATGAGTTCATACCGCTTGGCAAAGTTGCACCAGTGGCATGTTTCCTTACCACAGCCCCGGTCAAATTCGTGGTTCATGATCCTGCTATAGGTGTCTTTTATTTGACCGCGTACTATTTCTTCGTCTTGCGGGAACACCGGCACCACGATCTGTTTATACTCGCCGTTTTTATTCTTCTGCACAAAATCGAACATACCAATGTTCACCTTCCAGCTTTTCTCCTCATAGTTTTCCAGCAGCAGTTTATAGAACACCATCTGCCGCCAATAGTCTCCGCCAAGTGGTTCTTTCTCATTTGGTGGCGCTGTCATTGGCGTGGCCGATTTGTCCGGGTCGCCCGTTTTATAATCCACCACTTTGCAACTATTTCCGCTTATTTCTATCTTATCTATTTTCCCGGTCACCGGCACGCCATCCAGTATGTACCGGGGCACTTTGAACTCTATCTCCACGTCCCTGGAGAAGGTATTTACGTAATGATCATAGTATTCAGACAGCAACGTATGCCCCTGTTCCTTTCGCCGGTCAAACTGAACGGTGGTAAATGAAGAAGCTTCGGCAAACATGGCAGAATTGAAAGCCCCCAGCAAATGATCTTTGTCGGGGAATTCGCCGTTCTTTTCTTTCATATCGCGGAACAAACGCTCCAGGGCGTAGTGAACTGCGCTCCCGAAAGCCAGCGCATCATTTTTTTGAAAGGGAACTTTCAGTATGGTTTCATAATAAAAGGCCAGCGGGCAATGCAGGAATTTAGAAAGAGCCGTATAGCTCATAATGAACTGCTGCAGCACACGCTCTATCCATGCCGCATTAGCCATTTTTATGCGCACTTCTGGCACGGGTTGCAGCGCCCATCCTATGTGGCTCACCACTTCTCCGGTAGTCACCGCCTGCTGTTCTCGCTCTTCAACACTGCTTATCTCGTCTATGAATGCCGATGTTTCCAGTGCTTTACCCGCATTGTCATTTAGCGCGTACGAAATCTGCAGGTGCTTTTTGGCCCGGGTAAGCGCCACATAAAACAAGCGCCTTGCCACTTCCACTTTATAGCTTTTCTCCGCATCCTCATCGGTGGCCGTTATGTTGTCCGGCATTCGGTATTCATTGCCCCCGCCCCGCTTGCCTTCCCAGAAATTTTTGGTACAGCCTATCAGGAATACATACTCAAATTCATTTCCCTTCGCGCTATGTGTGGTATAAAAATGAACGCCGTTCTCATTCTGCGTGACCCGCTGGAAGGGGACGGAAATATGCTCATCATTCATCCGTTCCACCATCTTCAGCAGCTCGGCAGGTTTTATTTTTTGGTTTCGTGCGTAGGTCTCTTTAATGAATTCGAAGAAGGTATACAGCGCCTGTATATGCCGCACATGGTCTGTGGTTCTTACCAGGTGGGCTACTATGCCGCTCTCGTGCACTATTTTTTCAATTAGTAGTGGTAAAGGCAGACTCAGCTGCTGCCGCTCCCAGTTGTCCAGGTTGTGACCCAGCCGTTGCAATGCCTTGGCCGACCGTAGTTCCAGCGACTCCAGCAGCAGGGGGTTTGATAACAGCAGCCGCCACTTTATTGGTCCCTTTTCTTTTCTGCTGCCGCTTATGTGCAGAGAAAGCAAGGCTATATCGGTCGGCTCAATGCCATAATAAGGGGCGTGCATTATCTCAAACAGTATCGCTTCGCCCTCAAATGATTTTTTGCGCTCTTCATCCAGGTAGCGGAGCACATTGAGTATTTGCTCCGTGAGTGGCAGTTCCAGCACATTCTCCGGCCTTTTTATGTTGTAGGGTATGCCTTTGCGCTCCATAAGCGCTATGATGTTCTCCGCCTGTTTGTGCTGTGCATAAAGTATAGCCACTTCACTAAGGGGCTTACCTTCCTTTTGCATTTGTTCTATCTGCAGCACCAGCGCTGCTTCCTCCTGCAGCACATTATTATACACCTTCACTACCGGGTGCACGCTTTCCTTGCCCTCCGCAAAGCGTGGTGCCGAAGAGACAATGTTCTTATCCAGTACCAGTTCGGTGAGCTGGTTCACGAGCCGCTTCTTGTTATTCTGTATCGCCGCCATTGCCTTATCCAGTATGGGCTGCGACGAGCGGTAATTGTGTGGCAGCACTACAATTTTTATATGCTCTTTATAGCGCTCATAAAACTCTACAATGTTGCGTATCCGTGCCCCCTGGAACTCGTAGATGCTCTGGTCGTCGTCACCCACCACAAAAATGTTCGGGTCGTCCCAGTAAGAGCAGAGATAATTGATGAGCTCATTCTGCGCACCGTTGGTGTCCTGGAATTCATCTGCCAGTATGAATTGGTAGCGCTCCTGGTAGCTTTGGAGCAATGCCGGATTGTTCTTAAATGCGTCCAGCACCCATATGATCATGTCATTGAAATCATAACGTCCGGCCTCCTTCATCATTCCCTGGTAGGTATCAAACAAAAGCGCTGCTGCCCGCGTGGCTTCCATTTTTCGGATCTCTTCTTCCAGCAGTTTATCTTTCAGGTCGCCCTTTTTATAGCCTTTTCCATTTCGCTGGTATATATATTCTTCCCTCGCCGGCAGACTTTCAATGTACTCATCGATCGAGGCAGATACAAACTCAGGTGCCAGGTGCTCACGCTTCATTACTTCAAACAACCGGTTCAGTTTTCCCGCGTCGAAGTATATGTTGCCGCTCAGTTTCCGCAGCGAATGCCCCTGTGGCAGTTCTTCCAGCATTTTATAAAGCAGCTCTGTCCGCTCCAGGTCACTGATGGGCTGCAGTGTCCGCTGGCTGAAATATTCACTGTTGTTCTGGATGATATTATTGCAAAAAGCGTGAAACGTGTAGATATTCACCTTGTGTGCTGCCGGCCCGGTTATCTGCACCAGCCTGCGCCGCATTGCATTTGTAGCTTCATCGGTATAGGTGAGGCAGAGTATTTCGTGTGGCTGCACTTGCGCCTCGCTCAATAATAAGTTGGCAATGCGCATAGACAGCACTTCGGTTTTCCCGGTGCCTGGCCCTGCTATTACCATCACCGCGCCAAAGATCGTGTCTACAGCTTCTTTTTGCTTGTCATTTAACGTATTATACCGTTCTTTAAAAAGGTCTTCGTTGATGTCCATTATCCGGTTTTGTGATTAATGAAGTTACGCAATGAAGACGATTTTAACCCGGTGCCGTTTTCGATCATTAAAAAACCGTAAACATTAAACCGACTGCAAAAGGTAGGTGACCAATGCTATGCTTATTAATAGTATCAGCACAGTCAGTGTAGTAATGAGCATCGAAGTCGATTTGTAGCTATTGTCGTCAAGTTGCTTTTTGATACGCAGATACCTGGAATAAGATAGTGCCGTTGTAACAGCCCCTACGCCAACAAGCAGAATACCAATAAATGAAGAATAACCATGTTGATGAATAACTACATCCTTGCCCAGCAATAGTGCAATTTGTTTTATAAACAACGTAAATTTTACAACCACAAACCCGAAGGCCATGATCCCTATGCTGGTTCTTATCCAAGCCAGGAAAGTACGTTCATTCGCGAGATGGTCGCTGACCTTCCCGTTCTCCGGCTTATCTGAGTCCATACCGTGATTTTATTTAGCGATATTGATGCTGCGAGGCATAATTGAATAAAGCAATAAAATTTATGCCGCCGCAAAATGTCGCCGCTAAAACCCGGTTTCCTTCACCAGCTGCTCCTCTTCAATAGCGCCATCATGTTTCCATATGAGCTTACCATCCTGGTATAGCTCCAGGTAAGGTATGGCCGATATGCCTTTCTGTTTCATTAGTTCCTTATTGTCATCGGCATCCACTTTCACCAGCGCTAGCTTGTCTTTCCTTTTTCCGGCAAATGCCTCAAGCACCGGCATCATCTTTTTGCACGGCTCACACCATTTAGCATTATAGTCTATAAGCACATATTTCGCGCTGGCGATCATTCTGTCTAGGTCAGCGGCCGTCATTCCTCCTGCTTTCGGACCAGGTGTACCGTCCGTCAGTGGCTTCCCGGCGCCGGTCCATTTCATAATTCCGCCTTCCATATTATATACTTCCGCAAATCCCATCTCCTCCATTTTGCTGGCAGCCTTCAAACTGCGCCCTCCGGATAAACAGTAAACCAACGCCGGTTTACTTTTATCCAGCTTGGCGATCTGTGCGTCAAAGTCATCCGAATTGTAATTGACATTCACAGCATTTTTCAAATGACCATGTACGTATTCCTCCGGGGTGCGAACATCTACTAACTGCACGCCGCTGACAGATAGTTTAGCGTCGAAATCATTTACAGAGATCGTCTGTTTTATACCTCCATGGGAGTTTCCGGCGTTCTGGCAGGAAGACAAGTTGACCAGTGAAGCCAGGAAAATAAGGAGCATCATCTTTTTCATATAGTTGCTGTTTGTAAATTTTTGGTTTGAATCAACTGTTGTTCAGCGTCGCAGTTTTTCCACAGGTTGTATCCTCCTGACAAATTCCGGACATGGCTGTACCCACTTTGTTGCAATATCCGTTGAGCAAGATATCCTCTAAGTCCGGCTTCACAGTAGATATAGATATTCTTCTCTTTCGGTAATTCATCAAGCTTGCCTCTTATTTCATCTACCGGGATATTTACCGCATCCCTTATTTTACCGTCCCGGTATTCTTCTTTGCTCCGCACATCGATCAGCAGGTCATTCGGCCCAATTTCGGCTAGTTCGTTCCAATAGAAAACATTCAGCCTTTTGTGCAGAATATTCTCCGCGACGAAGCCGGCCATGTTTACGGGGTCTTTTGCCGATGAGTAGGGAGGCGCATAAGCGTGTTCAAACTCAGCGAGCTCGTAAATATTGCCATTCCTTTTTACCACCGAGGCCAGTATATCCAGCCGTTTGTCCGCCCCGTCGTAGCCAGCCACCTGCGCGCCCAGTAGCCGCCCTTCCGGGGAAAATGTGATCTGTATCGTCATCTGTTGTGCATCCGGATAATAACCGGCATGCGATCCGCTGCGGGTCGTTGACACTATATGTTTGATCCCGGCGGTATCCAGGTGTTTTGCAGCTACACCGGTAGCGCCCACTGTCATGTCGAAAACTTTTACAATAGCCGTATTAATAGAGCCGCCATATTTTTGCAAATTTCCCAGTACCAGGTTGTTGGCGCAGATACGTCCTTGTTTGTTTGCTGGCCCTGCAAGGTAGGTCACCATCTGTTGGTGGATTATCGGATTCTCGAATTCAATAGCATCACCCACAGCATAAATGTCCGGATCAGATGTCTGTAGATACTCATTTACGTGGATGCCTCGGGCACTACCTGTTCTGAGGCCAGCCGATGCAGCCAGTCTTGTATCAGGCCTTACGCCTATTGACAATATTACAATGTCTGCTTCTATCTGTTCGTCCGTTTTCAACGATACGTTTAATCCACGTTCTGATGATGTAAAGCCGGTAACCGCAGTATTCAAAAGGAGCTTTACACCCTTCGACCTGATGTGCTGCTGCACCATCGCTGCGATCGGGTAGTCGACCGGCGCTAATATTTGTGCCCCCATTTCAATGATCGTCACTTCCAGGCCCACGCGGTGCAGGTTCTCGGCCATTTCAAGCCCTATAAAACCGCCGCCTATCACCACCGCTTTTCCGCTCCCTTTTTTTTCTACATACGCTTTGATCCGATCCGTATCGGTAACATTTCTTAGCGTAAAAATCCCTTCAAGCGCTATGCCTGGCAATGGAGGCCGCAATGGCTCGGCGCCCGGCGATAAGACCAGCTTGTCGTAATGTTCTTCATAGACCTCGCCGGTCACGAGGTTTTTTGCAGTGACCGTTTTATTTGCGGTGTTTATCCCGGTCACTTCGGTCATTACCCGCACATCAATATGGAACCTTTTATTGAAAGACGCAGCCGTTTGCACAAACAGTTTGTACCGCTCCTTGATCACATCACCGATGTAATAAGGTAATCCGCAATTTGCATAAGAAATGTATTCGCCCTTTTCAAAAATTATGATCTTTGCCTGTTCATCCAGTCTCCTTAGCCGGGCTGCCGTGCTTGCACCTCCCGCTACCGCTCCCACAATTATATATTTCATTTGCTTAGCTTTCTATTTTTCTGAAGTGTAGTATTGCTTACTTGATCTCTTCATATTGTGTTAGTTCCTCATCGCGGTGGCTGTTGGTTCTGTTCGTCTTAGGAGGAACGTAGCAACCCTGGCTACCGCAGCAGCCAGTGTCCGTGACAGCCTGGTAAAGGAAGAA
The DNA here is from genome assembly GCA_903905065.1 of uncultured Bacteroidota bacterium. GTDB lineage: Bacteria > Bacteroidota > Bacteroidia > Chitinophagales > Chitinophagaceae > Nemorincola. The sequence continues at coordinate 29,494 of CAIVEW010000073.1, forward strand.
AATACTGACCAGGCCCATGGCCCAGTCCCGGGCCTGGTAGCCCATAATAATAAACATAATGCCGATACCCAGCCTCATGATTCTCATCAGGTGCCAGTTGCTGAGTATTCGTTCTTTTAGTGTGCTCATCTTTCAAATTTTTTCAGGTTATACCAGCTACCGGCATTATAAACTTCTGTAAACCCGTTCGCCTGCAACATCGATTTTGCGGAGCTGCTGCGCATACCTGATGCGCAGCAAGTGATCACCGGTTTGTCTTTTTTTAGTCTGGCCATCTGGCCTGCAAGAGCTGCCAGCGGTATATTTACCGACCCGTTAATGTGGCCTCCGGCATACTCGCCCGTTGTGCGAACATCCACAATTACAGCACCTCTTGCAATCACTTCGCCCAGGTTCGCTTTTGGGCCTATGCCCAGCATTTTTTTGATCTTTTCTATCATTTTAGTTGTTTTTATAGTAGTTAACATTTGTCCATGCGCCACCATTGATGCAGGTAATGCCTTGCTGGTGCAGGAATATTGTCGCCTGGTGGCTTCTGCCGCCTGATGCACAGCATAAAACGATCTGCCCCATTTTTTTAAGTTCATCCAGGTGTTCCTGGATTTCGCCCAGTGGTATGTTGATACTTTCCGCTACATGCCCACCCATGAATTCAACCGGCGTCCGAACATCAACAACCACCGTTTTTTCCGATTTCAGTATTTCTGATAATTCTGCCATGACATTAGTTTATTTTTTCGTTTCTTTTTTGAACAGACTGAAGAGTAGTATCCCCATAAGTGATCCATATAAAGTGCTGTTGATTGGTTTGGATGTAATGAGGCATGTGCCGCTTGCACACCCCACAAAACGCCAGTAACACCACCCCGCTGCTGCACCGGTAATCAGGCCCGCCAGTTCCAGCCTGTATCTCGATAGCAACCTGATCATTTTTTGGTTGTTTTGATACCAAATAGAAGGTACAGAGGACATACACCAATAAAACTGGTAAGGATAAAAATAGCGGAGACTCCGAGTAATATAATAGCTAACGCTCCACCAATAATATTGCCGAAATACAAGGTGATAATTACCACGGCGAGTAATATGCGGATCACGCGGTCGGCTGTACCTATGTTCTTTTTCATAAACGGTTGTTTCTATTTACAACACAAAGGTCGTAACCCGTTTACGAGTGGTTGGGAACAAATGTTCCCTAAGCGAGAAGTTCTATAGTATTTCTGCCCAGGCGCAGCATGTTCTTATGTTCCATAGTACGCAGTAGTCTGCTTATTGCTTCCCGGTGAGTATGTAATTCATCGGCTATTTGTTGATGGGTAATGTTCAGTTCCTTGTTACCCACAGCCCGTGCACGTTCCTGGAGGTAATGCAGCACCTGCTTATCCATGTTATGGAACGCAATGAGATCAATGACTTCTATAAGTTCCGCAAACCTGCTGCCATATGTGCTGTTAATAAAGTTTTTCCATTCGGGATATTTAAACCAGTCGTCGACTAACTTGACGGGAACTTGCAGAATTTCGCTGTCTTCCTCTGCTATCGCCTTTATCATGCTCTTCTTATTTGCCTGGCAGCAGTTTATGGCCATTGCGCATGTCTGGCCCGGATACAGATGATACAGAAATACCTCGTTTCCGTCTTCATTTTGGCGGATGATCCTCAAGACACCTTTTTGAACTATCGGTACGAATATTACGTTTTCGCCGGGTTCCATTAAAACAGAGTCTCTTTTAATGGATTTAAGCCGCGTATAGTTTTTGATATCGTTCAGTAGTTGTTTGTCAGAAAATAGCGAGCTGATCATTTTGAGATGTTATTATCAATAAACGTTCGGAAAATTTGCATTTATCCTCGGCATGCTCGGCAAATATGGCATTTTTGATTGAATATAAATTCTGATTAACCCCATTCGTTAGGAACTATATTAAGGCAAAATAGGCATATATATTTTTTAAATCACAAAAACATCAAGTAATGTTACCATGTATGGTAATATTAAATTAATATTGTGGTAACATAGGCGTAACGTGCCTGTATTTTCTTTGCACACAAATTAAAAACACGCTCAATGAAAAAATCAATTACCAAGCTTAGCATTTATTGCTCATTATTCCTTTCATTAGCAGGCACCGCACAGGCGCAATCAGCCGATACGGTAGCCGAATTTAAACCAAGTGGCAAATTATGGGGCTATGCCTTCGGCGATTTCGCTGAAAAAGGAAGCACCGATAACATCGGTACTGCTGCTGCTCCTGTCTATCGTGGTGGTGCAAACCAATATTCCGGTATGCCTGCAAACGCAAGCCTGTTCCAGTTCCGTCGTGTTTATCTTGGTTACAATTACGATATAAGCCCACGCTTTTCTGCCGAATTCCTTTTAGCTGCTGAAGATAATTTTAATGGTGGTTTAATCAACCAGGGTGCAGGTGATATCACTGTAAATGGCAAATTCGCTCCTTACGTAAAGCTCGCAAACATACGCTGGAAGAACTTATGGCATAACACAGACCTCGTTATCGGTTCACAGGCTACACCTTCATTCGCCAAGACTGGCCGTAACGACCAGACAGCGGAAGAAGTTTGGTCTTACCGTTCAATAGAAAGGACGATCACTGATATCCGTCGCACGCCATCATTCGACATGGGTGCAAGCCTCCAGGGCTGGTTCGACAATAAAGGTTGTTTCGGCTACATGGTTATGGCTGCAAACGGCTCAAGCGCTAAGCCTGAAACAGATATCTTCAAATGGTTTTCCGGCGATGTGTACGCAAAATTCCTTGACAAGAGATTACTTGTTGACGTTTACCAGGATTACCAGAGAATGGCGTGGGGTGTTTACGTTGCAGGTCACAACGGCCCGCAATACCGCGATCGCAACATGACCAAATTATTTTTGGCTTGGAATAGCAAGATGCTGACTGTCGGAACAGAAATTTACCAGAATACATTATTAGGGGATACAAAAGTTGCAGGCAAGGATGGCAACACATACTACCGTACCACTAAGGCAATGGGTATGGAATTCTTCGTACGCGGCCGCATCCTTTCTAACCCACAGGGTAACGCGGTGTTAGGCTACTTCGCACGCTACGATAATTATGATCCTAGCGGCAACCTGAGCAACGTGGTTGGTGAAGCAAATACAAAAAGCTATTCTGCTATGACTTCTAACTACGAGCCATCTACAAAAGAGCAGTTCGTAACATTCGGTCTGGACTTTACACCATTTAAGAATGTACACTTCATGCCAAACGTTTGGATGAATACATACAACTCGGCACTTGCTTATGATGGGAAAAACTCTGCAGGTACTGCGTATGCAGGTATGGGAACAGGTAGTTCTGCTGGTTTAGTTAATGGCATAAAAGGTACAGATGCGGTTTACCGTTTGACCTTCTACTACGTTTACGGCAAGTAATTAGTAACAGGTTTCTTAATATAGCGTCACCAATTAATTGAAATAATATGAAAATTTTAAAGAGCATAGCGCTCTCTGGGCTTGCCTTTGCCATAGCCGGGAGCATGTTTCTGACTAGTTGCGGTGGTTCGGGTAACGGATCAAAAGCCGACAGTTCAGCTAACAATGATAATAACAGCCTGATGGGCGCGGGTAGCTCCTTCGACAATCCGCTGTTCTCTAAGATGTTCTCCGAATACGACAAAGCTAATGGCGTAAAGGTGAACTATCAATCGATTGGTTCTGGTGGTGGTATCAAAGGCCTTACGGATAAAACCGTTGACTTTGGTGCATCAGATGCTCCGCTTACGGATGACCAGGCAAAAGCTATGAGCGGGCCGGCCATACATATACCGGTAACGGCCGGAGCAGTTGTGCTTAGCTACAACGTTCCTGAGTTGAAGGACACGCTCATGCTTACTCCAGAGGTTATCGCTAAAATATTCCTTGGCGATATCAAGAAATGGAATGATCCCGCTATTCAGTCGATCAATAAGGGAGCTAAACTTCCTGCTACTGATATCGTTGTGGCTCATCGCGCTGATGCGAGCGGCACTTCAAATATATTCACTACTTACCTCACCAAGGTAAATAAGGATTGGGAAACAAAGGTGGGTAAGGGCTCATCAGTAAGCTGGCCGGCTGGTATTGGTGGTAAAGGCAACGAAGGCGTCGCTGGTACCATCAAGCAGACTCCAGGTGCTATTGGTTACATAGAGCTGGCTTACGCAATACAGAACACTATGGCATATGCAAAAGTGCAGAACAAAGCGGGCAAATTTATCACACCAAGCATCGCAAGCGTTACCGCTGCTGCTGATATCGATATCCCTGCTGATGGCAAAGTATCGCTTACCAACACAGATGCGCCGGAAGGTTATCCTATTTCAGGCCTTTCATGGGTACTGATATACCAGGAGCAGAAATATAACAACCGCGCAGCCGACAAAGCTACTAAAATGGTGAAGCTGATACAGTGGATGATACATGACGGCCAACAATATTCTGGTGCCCTCAATTATGCACCACTTTCTGCTAAAGCAGTGGCTGTTGGTGATGCATTGCTCAAGACAGCAACTTACGACGGGAAGCCTATATTGCAATAAGCATAGCAAAGTAACATTATGGCTACCTCGGTTAATAACGAATTACTTACCCGTCCCGATACTACTTCGGGGCGGGTAATTAGTTCTTCAAAACTCCCAGATGAAGTGAAAGGCACAACAAGAGTGAGAAGATCTCACCGCCAGATACGTACCGAAAACGTTTTTAGGCGCACACTGACAATAGTAGGGCTGGTGATGGTGGTGCTGGTGCTGGGCATAATGATCACACTTGTAGTTCAGTCTATGCCATCTATCAGGTCGCTTGGAGCGGCCTACCTCTGGGGCAAAACCTGGGACCCGGTGAAAGACGTATATGGAGCGCTTCCGTTTCTTATCGGTACCATTCTTACGTCATTCCTCGCTCTTGCCATTTCCATACCGTTTTCTTTTTCCGTAGCCATTTTTCTTGGCGAATATTATCCCAAAGGATGGTTCTCCGACCTGCTGAAAAATACTGTCGAGCTTATCGCTGCAGTGCCATCAGTCATTTACGGTTTCTGGGGGCTGGCCGTACTGGTACCTATTGTCAGGAGTTTCGAGTCTTCCATCGGCGCAAATTCTATTGGTTACGGTATTTTTTCTTCCTCGCTTATCCTGGCCGTAATGATCATTCCTTACGCAGCATCGTTGGGGCGTTCTATGATCCAGATGGTACCGGCTAATCTCAAAGAAGGCGCATATGCACTCGGTGCTACCCGCTGGGAAGTTATACGCAGTGTTATTTTACCCTACACCAAATCTGGCTTATTTGCGGGTGTGCTGTTGTCGCTGGGCCGCGCGCTCGGCGAAACTATGGCCGTTACCATGGTCATCGGCAACACGTCAATTATGCCCACAAGTATTTTTTCTACCGGCAATACCATGGCCAGCGTTATTGCCAATGAGCTGCCTGAAGCGGATAAGACTATTTATAACTCAGCGCTTATAGAGCTCGGACTCGTGCTGTTTCTGGTTACCGTGGCGATAAATATGATCGGCAAAAGGGTGATCAGCAGGTTTACAAACGAATAAACAATGGAAGGAAAAATAAAATACAGGATCGGTAAAAGCAGCAGTTTTCAACTGCTCACTATTATACTGGCTTGTTCATGTGTTATGCCCCTGGTCGCGATACTTGTGTATATTATCCGGGCCGGTATCACCAAGATCAACTGGAGTTTTCTTACAAATGTAGAAAAGCCTGTAGGCGAGTTGGGCGGCGGGGTAATACATGCGCTTGTGGGCAGCATGCTCGTTATCTTCTTTGCTTCGATCATCGCCATACCCATCGGCATTCTTTGCGGTATATTCCTTAGTGAAAATAAGAAAAGCAAATTGGCTTACTGGTGCCGCCTTTCTGTTGATATTCTCCAGGGTGTCCCATCAATAGTTATTGGTATCGTGGCCTATATCTGGATGGTAAAGCCGCTGGGCCTGGGCTATTCCGCATTTTCCGGCAGTGCTGCTCTTGCCATTATGATGCTGCCTATCATCATTCGTTCTACCGAGGAAACGCTGAAGATGCTTCCGGACTCCCTTCGTGAGGCCGCATATGCACTTGGCATGCCGTTTCACAGGGTAGTGCTAAAGGTGATAGTACCATGCGGTGTCAGTGGTATTCTGTCAGGCGTCATGCTTTCGGTGGCAAGAATAGCCGGTGAAACTGCTCCTTTGCTCTTCACCGCTTTTGGCTACCAGTATCTGAATACTAATATGACAAAGCCCATGGAGACCCTTCCGCACCTCATATTCAAGTACGCGATCACACCCTATAAAGACTGGCAGGACCTTGCCTGGGGCGCATCTTGCATCCTGCTCATTTTCGTGCTATTATTAAATATTCTTACAAAGTTCATAACCAGAAAATGGAAAGTACAATTGTAAAATCCGTAAACTACAATGCTTATTTCGGGGAGAATCACGTTGTAAAAGATGTGAACATTGAGATCCCACGGAATAATGTCATTGCCGTTATGGGCCCTTCCGGCTGTGGAAAAACCACTTTCCTGCGCGGCATCAACCGCATGCATGAACTAATACCGGGTGCCACAGCTAAAGGCAAGATATTGCTGAACGGTGAGGATGTAATGGAGATGCACCCCATTTTCGTTCGCCTCAAAATAGGCATGGTATTTCAGCGTCCAAATCCGTTTCCAAACCTCAGCATTTACGACAACGTAATAGCAGGTTATAAGCTCAACGGCATAAAACTGCCGAAAGCGGAGAAAGATAAGATCGTGGAGCACTCCCTTTCGCGTGTGGCCCTTTGGAAAGAAGTAAAAGACTCGCTCACAAAAAAAGGTTCATTTCTTTCAGGCGGCCAGCAGCAGCGCCTTTGTATAGCGCGCGCGGTAGCCATGGAGCCGGAAGTGCTTTTGTTCGACGAACCTACATCAGCGCTCGATCCTATCTCCACATCTACCGTTGAAGAACTGTTTCACGAGCTGAAGAAGAACTATACACTGATCATCGTAACCCACAATATGCAGCAGGCTGCACGCGTTAGTGATAGGACCGCTTTTTTCTATATGGGTGAGCTGGTAGAGTATGATGTGACAAAACAAATGTTTACAAATCCAAAAGATACACGAACACAAAATTATATTACCGGCAGATTTAGCTGATCTGTAAAAGAAAGAACTAACGATGACACAGTTGGAAAATGAGATCAAAGACGTTAAGTCGGAAGTGCTGAGCATGTGGTACCTCGTGGAGTCCCAGATGAAGAAAGCAAGGACCGCCATGCTGCATTTCGACAGGGACCTCGCAAGAGAGGTCGTGCTGAAGGAAAAACGCGTTAATGCTTTTGAGCTGAAACTCGACAGGGATTGCGAAAATATATTCGCGCTCTACTGCCCTGTTGCCGTTGACCTCAGGTTTTTGCTTGCTGTGCTCAAGATCAATAACAATCTCGAGCGCATAGGAGATATCGCCGAAGGCATTGCCAAGTATATTATCGATTCGCTCAGCGACTTTAATCACGCATCATTCTTAGAGACCGAGCTGATCCGGATGTTTGATGATTCTATCAGCATACTTGCCGATACGCGTATAGCATTCGAGAAAGAAGACACCATACTTGCCCGCAGCATTTTCAAAAGAGACGAGGTGCTGGACCGTATCAATGCCAGCGCCATAAGTAGGATAACTGAGTGCATCAAAACAGATATGAACCTCATAAACGATGCATTATATGTTTTGTCCATCATTCGTAAGCTGGAGCGCGTAGGCGACCAGTCTAAAAATATTGCAGAAGAGATTATTTTCTATGTGGAAGCCAAAGTGCTGAAGCATAACGAGGAGGCCAATTAAGCCCAAACTTTTTAGCGGACAAGCATTGAGTGTGTAATATCCGCTATATTTAGACTCCGGTTTTCCGGAGTTTTTTTTGTCCATAGCTACAAACCAATTCCGGTATAAAGAAAAGCAATGGCCGAAAATGAGTGTATATACATACATTTGCACAGCAGACAAAGCACCGGTAGGGGAGAAAAAGATATTGCGGAAGCGGTTTTGCATAATTGATAGCAGATTGGCATAGGGCGGATAGACTGGAAACAACGGCCACGGCGAAACACCGTGGCCTTTTTTTGCACTGATGTGGAACACCATCACGGGCTGCCACATCTATATTGGTATACATACCTTTGCTCTATGGAAATAATAAACAACAAGAAAAACTTCCGCTTCGAAGCGCCTCTGCCGGACGGCGAAGTCGCGACACTCGAATACCGCTGGCTAAAAGGCAGCATGGTGCTTATGCACACCTTGGTGCCGGCATCAGCAAGGGGTAAGGGCGTTGCCGCAGAGCTTGTAAAATATGTGCTGGACTACATAAGGGCCAACGGCCTGAAGATGATCGTATACTGCCCGTACGTAACCAAATACCTGGAAAAACACCCGGAATACAATGACCTTATAGACGACTCAAAAAGAAGCTAGTGTCATCTAGCTAATTATTGCTAATTGGCCCGACCTTCACTTGGCATTGCCTTTTTCGGGCCCAATTACGCAACATCTCCCGCTCCCATGGAGATGGTCGGGGCGAGGCCCGGTTGCCCCGACCTTCAGGTCGGGGTAGAAAGCAACACTGTGGGCGGCTTTAGCCGAAATAAGATAAGGAGGGTATGACAAATTGCACTTGACACGACACTAGTGTGCGTGTTCCTTCGCACGACTTTTAGGTTTTGACTCTGCCTACCGGCAGGCAGGTTTTGACTGCTCACTTAGCGTACCTATTCCCACGGTTTTCTTTTCTCCTCCCGCTTGGCAAGAAAGTACAGCAGGAACAAAATGATACGCAGCACAACAAACAGGATAAGCACGATCGACAAATACATCTCCCCGGACTCCTCGCTGATAATATCTGTATGCTGCACATAAGTCACCCGCCACAAGATCACAGCACCTATCACTGCAGCAAATATCGCGCAGTTGGCAAGTATTCGCCCGTTGATAAGTTCTTTGAGGTGAGACATAAGCGACTGTTTAACTGAGACAGCAAGTAAAAATAATCACTTTATATTATCAGTATTAACTTTTTAACCTTCTACCCCTTACCCCCCATCATTCGCTTCATCTCCAGCACGTCCATTTCCAGGTCAGCAAGGCGGTGGTATACTTCAGCCGGCTCGCTGAAGTCGCTGCTTATTTTCATGCGGCCATACCATACTTCTTTTATGTCCTCGGGGTCTATCTCCAATGTAGGGAACTCATGCCGGTGGGCTATGGTATCAGATTTCAGGTACAGCTTGCCGCGCTCCTTCAGCCGGTTCACTACGCGCTTCACAGCAACTCCGCCCGTATGTACTACCACATACACCCGGTTGTCGCGTATTTTATCCAGTTCGTCTATCCATTCTCCTATTATGCGGTCGCCATGCAGCACATTGGGCGCCATAGATGGCCCATCTACTTCAAACATACGGTAGGTGGCATTGTTCAGCCCTGGCAGCCTAAAGGTCGGCAGCGTTTCCATAAACTCCGCGTCGCCATACCCCGATAAATAGCCCGCCCGTGCTTTTACAGGCACATATACTATGTTGTCATTCCCGCTGTTGTCTACAGTTATTATCTTAGGAATGCTGTTGTATGCCAGTAGCGGCTTTTGTTCAAACGCTCCTCGCAGCATAATATCCTTTTCTGCCGACCGGATGCTGTCCTCCATATTTTTTGACAAAAGATCGTCCAGAGGTATTCCAAAATACTTGGAAAATGTGAGTAGCGTATCCACATTTGGCTCACTGATTCCGGCCTCATAATTGGCTATGGTGGTGCGACCGATATTTACCTCCGTGCTAAGCGCATCCTGCGTTTTGCCCGATTTTTTCCGAAGAAATTTAAGATTAGCTGCTAAGTACATAACACAAAGGTAGGATTATTTTTCCACAAAATTTGGATTTGTCAAAATATTTGGAATATCTTTGTACCGGAATTAACGCTTTAGGACTTAAAAATACAAACTAATACCATCTATGCCAAAAAAATTGTAAAAACAGCCCCTGTGGAGTTAAAGGGCTAAAAATTAACAAGGTAACGAGTTATCAAAATTACCGGACGAATACGATTAACCCTTTAACCCCGCAACCCTATCATCACGCTAACCTATTAACCATTTGCCCTTTTAACTCTTTAACCTAACAACTATCACTTAACCTAAAAAAGAGAGTACTATGACGAACGAACAAAAAGCACAAGTAAGAGACGCATTAGTGCGTTATGTAAATGGCTTCGCCAGCCAGACGTTAGCGGCAGAGAGCCTGCAGGGTATCAGCGCAACCACCATCTCGCAGGTGAAGAACAACAACTGGGAGCTGCTCAGCGATCGCCTTTGGCACACCATCGCCCGGCAGGTGGGTTTTTACTGTGGCGAGTGGCAGCCTGCCGATACCGGTGCATATCTCCTGCTCCGCATTCTTTTCAGCGATGCACAGCATTATGCTATGGCATATGGTATAGCCATCAGCAAGGGGCTGGGCAAAACATTTACCGCCGGCCACTATACCCGCGAGAACGACAACACGTTTTACATCGCCTGCAATGAAATGTGCAACCGCAAGGCTTTTATGAGTGCACTGATGAAGTGCGCGGGCCTGGATGCTAAAGGTACCGTACCACAAATGATGGAACAGTTTGCGGGCCACATCACATCTCTGGAAGAGCCCCTGCTGATACTGGATGATGCCCACAAGCTAAAAGACCGCGTGCTGCACCTGGTAATACTGCTGGCAAATCTAATGTTCGGGAAAGTGGGAATCGTAGTAATGGGCGGCAACGAACTGCGCATGCGGATAGTAGAAGGCGTTCGGCTGAAAAAAGTGGGTTATGACGAGATATACAAAAGCATAGGCCGCCGGTTTATCACGCTGGGCTCCCTGGGCCCAAAAGACGTGGAACTGGTATGCCGTGCAAACGGAGTATACGACGAAGCACTCATCAGCCACATAAGCGAAACGTGCGACAACAATTTACACAATGCGGTAGAAATGATCCACCAATCGCAGATAAGCATAGCAGCATAGAAACAAAAAATTATTAACAATGCCCCGGTAGACAGCTCCCCCTTCAGGGGGCCGGGGGGTAAAACTAAACAATATGTATTACGCAGCATCACAACAGATCAGCGCGGCCCGCCACATAGCCAGGTCTGCGCAGCAGAAAATAAAAGAAAAGACCGGCATGAGGGTCAACATGGTACTTTACTCACCCGAGGCCGGTTCCCAGACCCCCGAGGAAATGCTTCACATCATTGCTATAGCGCTGGGCATGAGCCCCGGCTGCTATACCCTGAAGACAAGGGCCCGGCATATTGTAGAGCTACGGTTTATAGCTGCGCTCTTACTGCGCCGCAATTTCCCCACATTGACCCTTCACCAGATCGCCACACTTTTTGGCGGTCAGGACCACACATCAATTATGAATGGAGTGGCCCGGGCAAACGATCTTATTTACATCGGCGATCCACGTTTCGTAAAGAAATACAATACCGCCTTACAATCTGTAAACCTATGGCTAAAAAACGCGGCATAAGAATACGCATCAGCCACCAGCGCGTGGCTGCCCTGCAGGAGATCTGCGAGGAAATGCTGGAGGATTTTAAACCCGGCAACGAGCACCAGCAATTGCTCAGGGAATATATGCAGGAGCTGCATGTGAAGCTGAAAGAAATGCTGAAGCGCAACCAGGAAATGTAAACGCTCACGCTTGTAGGCACAGAAGCCACAGCCTTTTACCAGTTGTGGAAAATGCTGGACATCAGCCGCGATAAATACGCACTACTGATCGTGGACAATCTACTGGAGAAAATGAGCAGCCTGGCTGCGTAAAAGCATATTGTGCATTTGGAAGAATCCCGAACGGATGAAATTATTGTAGAAACCAAAGTGGTGAATGAGTGGTAACCCCGAAGGGGTGGCATAACAAGCAACAAACTTTTTGATTAACAACCCAATGGCATGAAATTATTCCGGAGGTTATCATCAGGAAATTAACAAAGCGGTTTTTCAGTTTCTGGGATGGCCTTATGTAAATTCCATGCAGTGGCAAAAAAATGAAAGTATGATCACAAGAAACGCAAAACGAATAAAAGTGGGTATTACCGCAACTCGGTTTGAGGAGGCGATGGCACGGTATGCCGCAGCTGAACACCGCGAAACACAGATAAACAAAAGTATTGAACTGGAAGTTAATGAACTGCTTGAAAAATATAATGATGAGCTCATGTGCCTCTCGCAAGCCAAAACTACGGCTTTCGAAATAGTGCAGTCTTATTGCCTGGAGAACAAGGAAGTACTGTTTGACAAACGTCGTACCATAGGTACACTTCACGCCATTGCAGGATTTAGGCTAGGTACCCCAAGACTAAAAACAGCCAAAGGCCGCGATTGGAAAAAAGTATTGGAAGCACTGAAGGAGCAACTGCCTGGTTACGTGCGTATTACGGAAGAACCTGCGAAAGACCTCTTGCTCGCAGACCGCCACAAGGAAACTGTGGCACCTTTTTTGATGCAGATAGGGGTGCAGGTTGTGCAGGACGAATTATTTTATATCGAATCAAAAAAAGCTGCCTAAAAAATCATAACTTTAGAAAGGAGGTTTTATGAAAACGAGAAGACAACAAAAGCACGAAATGCTGATCGCCTTTATGGCCAACATGAACGCGGACAAACAGAAACGCCGCCCAGCCCCCGCAAAGCCAAAACTCCTGCGCACCCTCCTTTCTTTCTTTATATAACAAAGAACTTCAGAAAACCGAATGCGAAGGGGCAACTGCGGGCGACGTTGCGCTGGTACTCAGTTGGTCGCTATTCGAACGAAAAAATGTCAGCAAGGAACACCTCCCTCCTGTTTTTAGGGGGACATGCTGGAAAGCAGTGTTCCAGCGGGGTGGTTGACTCGCGCTCGATCAACTTACAGCTTGGCACGGTTTTTAATTGTTCGTAACAGGATACATTTCTTAAACAGGTAAAAAGCTTTTTATGAACAGGACAGCATATATAGCCGGTAAGATCACAGGACTTCCTAAAGGTATTGTAAAAGACAAATTCAACATTATGGCAAGGCAGTTGTCGGGAATGGGTTACCATGTGGTAAAACCCGAAGCCGTAACTGACGACACAAAATCATGGGACGATGCTGTGCGGGAAGATATAAAGCATATGCTGGAATGTGACGAAGTGCATCTGCTCCCCGATTGGCAAGATAGCCGTGGCGCCCAGTTGGAGCGCGACATAGCCATACGCCTCGGCATGCAGGTAGTATATCATTGATCACTGTGAATTTATAGTTAATGGTATGGCACACTTTCAAAATGTGCCATACCTATTTGCTTTTACCTGAAACAGTTATTTCCTAAAAATCTACAGATTCGGCGCACAAACAGCGTAATATAATCGCACGATTTCGTATATTTAAAGGAAACAATCCCTTTTTATGTTGATCATCTCAGGTAAGCTATTTAATAGCAATAGTATCACAGTGGGATTTTTCAGGGTTATCATTGTTATTTTTCTCTGCCCGTCAATCAATTCGATTGCCCGCTCAAATAACTACCTGCCATTATTAAACAAAATTGATAGTTGTTGTAAAGATGATCTGCGCTTGTACCCGCAACTATATCATGTAGCATTTCATAAAAACGTCAATAAATATAACTATGTATATTTCTCTGGCTGGCTGGAACAAGAAACAAATCAATATTATCAGTTTCTTGAAGTAACAGGTCAGCGAACTCGCTTGCAAAAATCAGTGGTTGACAACGTTGTGCCGTATGCAGATGATCGGGAAATACTGGATAGTATCGCAACGTACGGCGATATCTTCGGGAGATTGGGGCAAAGATTCGGGAAAATATATTGCGGAAGAAGTGAGGTTCCGAGTTATTTTGTAGCACTATGGGCATACAAGCACAAAAATGAACAACTTGCCTTCCAGGTTCTTTCAAAACTCCATGAAAACGAGTCGGATACACGATATGCCATGAATGGACTTGGCTATATGTACTTCAATGAGATGCTTTATGCCTATTGCAACGAACGGAATTATTTGAAAGCTGCTTCCTTTGGTGATCACCTGACTGGTTCTACATTTATAGGATTTGAGTACAGGGAAACAGCCAGAGAGCTCACCAGGCAACTGCAGAGAAAACCAGATGATTATGTGAGTGTGAACTTACCTGACTCGGCCAACTGGCAGAGGATAAAAGTGGGAATGAATAGGACAGAACAATTAAATTATCTGTTAGACAGGATTCACCTGTTAAATTGTATTCAGTATGATCAGCCTGGGGGCATATCGTATGCTGACGGGCAGAAGTCTATTACATCCGATAGCCTGCTCAAATTGCCCGGCAATTTTTGGGACAATGATAAAAAATACCAGCTTATCAATCCATATCAGGAGATTTTGTCAATGAAGCTTTCTTTGGACGAAACTGGATCGCTGGTTCCAAGGCTTACAGATAGCGAATTTATCCCTGCTTATAGCTATTTTCGCGATTTCATGTGCCAACGGACCCTTCACAAATATAGCTGGGTGATAGAGGACCTTATTTTTCAGATCACAAACAAACATTTTGTTGACATTTCTTCCTTTGACAGCCTTGATCTAAAAACCAAAAGGCAAAAAATTGATAGCATTGTTCTATGGTGCAGTGCAAATTCAGGTATTAGCGAGCAGGAGCGGCAACGTAATATATTATCAGAAACAAAAAGTTGGATTGAATTTAAGAAATTGCTGCAAAAATCAGTAGACAGTAAAGATTCTTCTATTACCGATATACTTGCGAAGAGATTTGGCGATTTCCAGGACGCTACTTATTCATGGCAAGGCCCGGACGGTTTCATAGCCGAGGCAATGTTTGAATTAAGTTCAGGATCAGAACATGACATACGATTTGTGCTCGAGTGGCAAAAGAAAAACAATGACGATTGGGTTCAGCTCTGGGCGTCGCTTTTCCTTCTCAAATTCGATAAAGGGAATTACTGCCAGCACCTTGCATCGCTTGAAAACGTGTTGGTGAAATGTGACGGTCTAACCTATTATCCACATGCGGTAAAGCTGTTGCTCCAACAGAATGAGCCGAAAGCAAAGCAATTGGCCGAAGGTATTCTTAAGAAAGATGGTTTTACGCGGATGTTTGGTTATGGGAACGACCAAGAAATACTAAAACTACTGCTGGCTGACAAAAGCGACAGTACACTGGTTTGTTTAACCAAAGGTTTGAATAATTTCAATGGTGATGGAGGTTGGTATGGTACAGGGAGTAAATCGGTTTCTTTAACATGCGATCGATTTGTAAGGGCTGTAGCCGGATGGAGAGACAACAAGAATGAATATAAAATTGAATGGTCACTCGAGAAAAGACAGGATTATTGCCGTACGCTTTCCGCGTGGCTTACTGAACAGTATGGATTATTAAAAGAGGGAAAAAGAAGCGCGATTAAACCAGAGAAAGATTAGCGCAAAAATTGGGCAAAACTGAGCAACTTTTGAGCAACAATATGTGGATAGCTTTTTTCTAATTCGCTGGCTGTCAACCAAGTAATCCTTAAATCCAGTGAACAATTTTTTTTCTCTGTAGGTGAGCAATTTCTGCACTACCTGTTAACCTATCAACATGTTAACCTCAACTTATCACCTACTCCCCCCATCTATATCCTGCCGCATTCAGCCCGGCCAGTTGCAGCACCCGGTGAATGACCGTATAGGCAACATCGTCCAGCGTTGTTGGGCCGCTGTAAAAGGAGGGCGTAGCCGGGCAGATGATGCCGCCGGCTTCGGTAACTGTGGTCATGTTGCGGAGATGAATGAGGCTGTAAGGTGTTTCGCGCACTACACAGATCAGTTTACGGCGTTCTTTCAGCATTACATCCGCCGCGCGGGTCACCAGGTCGTTGCTCAAGCCGCCGGCTATGCGGCCCAGTGTGCCCATGCTGCATGGGCAAATGATAAGTGCGCCGTAGGAAGAACTTCCAGAAGCAAAGGGGGCCATGAAATCGGTCTTCTCCCACACTTTAAAAGGAAATTGCGTAAAGTCTTTATTGCCAAGTTCATGCTGCCAGACGGTATAGGCATTATCGCTCCACACAACCGACACCTCTGCCACCTGCTCCTTCAGTCGTAGCAACTGCTCCAGCAGCACCTTTGCATAAATCGACCCGCTTGCCCCTGTTACCGCTACTGCTATTTTTATCATAAAATTCTTTGGCGAAACAACAAAACTACATGGTTTATTTGTAAATTCGTCTTTCAAAAATTGCCTAAAAATGAAACGTGTATTGCTTTTTGCCATTCCTGTTGTAATGCTGAGCGTAGCATTGCTTGCCTGGAAAAAAACACCGCCGCCTGCTGCTCCTGCCGAAGGAATTCACTGGATCACATCTATAGATGAATTGCAGGCCAAAATGCAGGCCAACCCCAAGAAAGTGTATATGGACGTTTATACCGACTGGTGCGGCTGGTGTAAAAAAATGGACGCTACTACCTTCCAGAACCCGGACCTGATTAAGTACATGAACAATAACTTTTACGCCGTGCGCTTCAATGCAGAAACTAAGGATGTTATTCATTTCAAAGGCAAAGAATATACGTTTAATCCCCAATTCAAGGCAAATACATTTGCGGTAGAGTTGATGAAAGGTCAGATGTCTTTTCCTACGGCCATAATTATGATGGAAAATTTCCAGGATGGCGGCACACAGGTTATTCCCGGCTATATGGAAGTAAAACAGATAGAGCCGCTGCTTACTTACTTTGGTGATAACGTCAACAAGCACCAACCCTGGGACGCATATCTGAATTCATATAAACCTAAATGGGACCATGGTGTTGCCACCGATATGACACCGCCGGCAGGACACTAAACTCAGATCTCTTGAAGATCATTAGTCAGCGCACGTATAATGAAAGTCAAGCAAAGAAATAATCATATGAAATTAGCATCAGTTTTACTGGCAGTACTTTTACCTTTTTCAGCTTTCTGCCAGGGCAATGCCAACGACAACCAGATACATTGGATAACTTCTATTGATGAACTGCAGGCCAAAATGCAGCAAAGCCCCAAAAAAGTGTATATAGATATGTACACCGACTGGTGTGGGTGGTGCAAGAAGATGGACGCCACTACCTTCCAGAATCCGGACCTGGTAAAGTACATGAACAACAATTTTTACGCGGTGCGTTTTAACGCGGAGACCAAAGATGTTATTCACTTCCAGGGCAAAGATTATAAGTTTGATTCTGCGCACAGGGCCAATATGTTCGCCGTGGAGATGATGAAAGGACAGCTGACCTACCCTACTGCAATTTTTTTGATGGAAAATTTTCAAAACCCGAATCCAATACCCGGTTATCGCAGCGTGTCAGAACTGGAAGTAATGATCACTTACTTTGGCGACAACGCATTCAGGCACAAATCATGGGATGCATATCAAAAAGAATACCAACCAAGATGGGAGCACGGTACGCCGGCTGAGGTGACAGCGCCGCCGCACGTTTCGCCTGAGTCTCCCCACTAAAGATTATTGTACGGAAAGTTATTCTTCTTCCAGATTAGCCGCTGCAATGTATCGCATATCTGAATGATAAAATTTGCACGCTGGCCTCAGTCCGCATTCTTCGCACTTGGGCCGTCGGGCTGCACAGATGTATCGGCCATGCAGTATCAGCCAGTGGTGAGCTATCGCTAACAGATCTTTGGGAATATTAGCTACAAGTTGTTGTTCGGTTTGCAGTGGCGTCTTTGCATTCGTGGTGAGGCCTATCCTCGCCGCCACCCGGAAAACATGAGTATCCACAGCCATACCCGGTTGATGAAATACCACTGATACGATCACATTTGCCGTCTTGCGCCCTACGCCCGGCAATTTTACAAGGTCTTCCATGTTGTCGGGTACCTCACCATGAAATTGCTCCATCAGCATTTTGGCCATGCCTATCAGGTGCCGGGTTTTGTTGTTGGCGAACGTAACACTCCGTATCAACGGCTCTACGTCTTCAAACTTTGCTGTGGCAAGGCTTTCGGGACTTGGGAATTTCTGGAACAAGGTCGGAGTAACCATGTTCACCCGCTTATCGGTACATTGAGCGGAGAGGATCACAGCTACCAACAATTCATAAGGATCGGTATAGTGCAGCTCGGTTTCAGCATCAGGCATATTTTTCTGAAACCAGTCTATTACGAATGTGTAGCGTTCTTTTTTGGTCATTAACCCCTCCTTCCCCCTAACCTGCCTGCTGGTAGGCAAGAAGGGGAGTTTGCTTGTGAATATATATCTTCAACTTCAGTGTCATTCCTCTTCAAAAATAATATTTTAAATAAGAAGGGGGAGCCCCTTTAGGGGTTTGG
Source organism: uncultured Bacteroidota bacterium (assembly GCA_903905065.1). Classification (GTDB taxonomy): domain Bacteria; phylum Bacteroidota; class Bacteroidia; order Chitinophagales; family Chitinophagaceae; genus Nemorincola. Next base: position 47,882 of record CAIVEW010000073.1, read on the forward strand.
GGTTACTTTTCTTCAAAATGCAGGGCATAGCCATTCATGCAGTAACGTAAGCCAGTTGGCCGGGGACCATCATCAAAAACATGGCCAAGATGGCCACCGCAGCGCGCGCAAACTACTTCATCTCGTTCCATACCAAGGGAATTATCTTTAGCCTGAAGTACGCTGTTGCTGTTATAGGGTTGATAAAAACTTGGCCAGCCGGTGCCGCTGTCGAATTTTGTGTCGGAGCTAAAGAGGATATGCCCGCAGGCCGCACAATGGTAAATACCCTTTTTAGGATTATGAACATACGGGCCTGTATTAGCTATCTCGGTGCCTTTTTCGCGCATGATGTCGTACACTTTCGGCGCCAGTATCTTTTTCCACTCGGCATTGCTAACGTTTAGTTTGCTATTGTCGGAGGGTTTGTAATAAGGGTTTTTGCTTTCATCCTGCGGTTGCTGGGCTGCGCAGGAAATGATACCGGTAAAGCCAATGGCTAATAAAAAAAGGACAGCGGTCTTTTTCATGTTTCTCATAATTTTTTCTTTTGTGAACAGATATAAACGCAAAAAAAAGACAGGTGGATTTCCCTGAAATGTTAAAAGCAAATATTCACATTAAAAAAAGCACTAACCAAAAATAATGAAAAGAAAATAAGCAACTATACTAACACGATATTAAATAATAAAGTATTTTGCGAGTGAATTCATATGAAAAACAAATTAGCCGGTTTAATAGCGCTGTTAGTGATGCTTATCTTCGCAAGCAGTTGTGGCCGTACCATTTATAGCGCAAGGTATGCCAATAAGAAAAAGTATACGCACTATAAAGCGCACAACTATTTCTGGCACCGTCACCATTATCGCCCACGGGCGCACTATGGCGGCTACTGGTAAACGATCTTCTTTTCCGTAATTGGCTAATGGCGACTATGAACAACAAAAAAGCGGTGGCAATAATAAGAATTATCGGAGGGCTTACTGCCGTTTCAGGCCTTGTTTATGGTAGTTATGTGGGTAAGGCTGGTTATTTATTCGCGTCTATTGGCTTTTGCATGATCGTTGTCTCCTCGATTCTTAACAGCCGTGCGGCGGTGTCAGCAAAGAATAATCACCAGGCCAATTTTTAACCTGCCACAGGTTTTTTAGAGGCGGCAACAGCCTGCTCCCAGCGCCACGCAGTATCCATCATTGCATCAAGGTCATACTTAGTTTCCCAGCCCAGTAATTTGCGGGCTTTGTTGTTGTTGGCATACACCTCGATCACATCTCCTGCGCGGCGTGGCCCCAGTTTATAATTCAGTTTTTGTCCCGACACTTTTTCAAAGGCCGCTATTAGTTCCAGCACGGTTACGCCATTACCCGTACCCAGGTTAAACACTTCGCAGTTCGATTTGTTTCGGTCTTCAATGATGTATTGTAATGCTTTTGTGTGGGCATGGGCTATATCGCTCACATGAATGTAATCGCGGACGCACGAGCCATCACGGGTATCATAATCGGTGCCGAAAACATTCATTTCTTTCCGGGCGCCGATAGCTGTTTTTGTGATCACAGGCACTACGCTTTCAGAGAGGTCCTGAAACTCGCCGATAAGCGCCGAAGGGTGGGCGCCAACCGGGTTGAAATAACGGAGCAATATCGTGTTGAAGTCTTTATGAAGATTTGTGAAGTCGCGGCAAATGGCTTCGCCCATTTGTTTGGTACGTGCATATGGTGACTCTGGCTCTGCCAGCGGTGCTTCCTCTGATACCGGCAACTGGCTGGTGTTGCCATATACCGAACACGATGAGGAGAACACAAAATTATCCACATCAAAGTCTTCTGCGCACTGCAGTATATTGATCAGTGAGTTGAGGTTGTTCTTAAAATACATCAGCGGCTGCTCCACCGATTCCGGTACAGATTTGAAAGCGGCAAAGTGAATAACGCCTTCGAGGTCCGGGTTTTCGATGAAGATCGCTTCGGTATCATCCAGGTCGCAAAGATCTACCTTGTAGTTCTTTATCGGCCGGCCCACGATCTTCTCAATGCCATGCAGCATCTTCATAGATCCCCTCGATAGGTCATCAACGGAAATAACGTCAAAACCATTCTGAATGAGGTCCACTATTGTATGGCCGCCAATGTAGCCGCAACCCCCGGTAACAAGTATCTTGCTCATAAATCAAAAGTTAAAAAGCCTACCCGAAATGTCTACGAATGAATCCTGACACAATGGGTGTATTGCAAATATATGGGGTAGGTAACTTCAGATAAATTTTTTTTATTCGGATTTTATGGCTATTCTTTTTGATCAAAAAAATGTACAAATTCCTTCGAAAAATTAAACACAGACGATTGGGTTTTGGAATTTCAGTTTTCACATTTCACCTTCTTACTTTACCTGCTGCATTTCTACCAGGCGCTTGTAGATACCGTCTTTGCTCAGCAGTCCGCTATGTGTGCCGCGCTCCGCTATCCTGCCGCGTTCCAGCACTATTATTTCGTCGGCATGCTGCACGGTAGACAGGCGGTGGGCAATGACGATGCAGGTACGGTTCTTCATTAGATTGTTGATGGCGTCTTGTACCAGGCGTTCGCTTTCCGTATCGAGTGAAGAGGTAGCCTCATCAAGAATAAGTATAGGAGGATTTTTTAGTACAGCTCGCGCAATAGTTACGCGCTGGCGTTCGCCACCGCTGAGCCTTGCGCCGCGATCGCCGGCAACTGTTTGGTATCCATCGGCCTTCTGCCTGATGAAATTATCGGCATTGGCAATGCGTGCGGCTTCTTCCACACGCTCCTGCGTGGCGCCACCAGTACCAAGACTGATGTTGTTATAAATAGTGTCGTTAAAGAGTATCGGGTCCTGGCTCACCACACCCATCAGGCGGCGTAAGTCGTCCAGTTTGCAATCTTTAATGTTAATACCGTCAATGATTATCTCGCCCCCTGAAACATCATGGAACCGGGGAATAAGATCGACCAATGTAGATTTACCGGCTCCCGAAGCACCCACCAGTGCGACGGTCTTGCCTTTTTCTATTTCCAGGTCTATGCCCTCGAGTATTTGTTTTTCTCCGTAGGCAAAGCTCACATTTTGGAATACTATACTTTTTGAAAAAGCAGCGATCGGCCGGGCATCCGGGCGTTCCGTTATGGTGTTTTCAGCACCAAGCAGATGTTCGATGCGATCGAGTGCCGATGTGCCCTTCTGCACATTGTAAAAAGCCGAAGAAAGATTTTTGAAGGGGGTAATGATCTGGCTGAAAAGGCCAATGTATGCGATAAACGTGGCTGCGCTGAAACCATTATTCGCAAACACCATTTTACCGCCTATCCATAAGATAATGCTTACTACTACTATTCCCATTGTTTCAGACATAGGTGAAGCCAGTTCACGGCGGGCAGCGATGCGGTTTCGCGTTCTGAATAATAGATTGTTCAACTTCATGAAACGTAGATGCTGGTGGTTCTCCGCATTAAACGCTTTCAGTACCCGCATACCAACCAAAGTCTCGTCTATAACCCCTAGCATGCCGCCCAATTGTTCCTGCGCCATATTTGATGATTTGCGCAGCGATTTACTGATGCGGCCTATTATTAGGCCGGCAACCGGTAGCCCTACCAACAGTACTAATGTTAGCTGGTAGCTCATCACGATCATAGTGCCCAGGAAGATAATGATGGTAAGCGGCTCCCGGATAAAAACCTCAAGGACCGCCATAATAGAGAGCTCCACTTCATTGATATCATTGGTCATGCGCGATATCAGGTCCCCTTTTCTTTCCTCTGTGAAAAACCCAATAGGTAATGACAACGTCTTTGTAAAAAGGTCGTCTCTCAGCCTTCTGAGCACGGCATTGCGCAGCGGGTTGAGCACATATAAAGCAAGATAAAGAAATAGATTTTTAAGTACTGTGAAAATGACCACTATAAAGCATATATAAGCCAATGTGGTGAGCTTATCGTGATTCAGCAACAAGCTATTAAAATATTCCTTAGCATGGTCGATCTGCTGAGCAAAGAAGCCGGTAGGTAAACCCTTATTAACAGGCGCTGATGAGCTTGAGGAACTTATAGGGTTATTAAAGAGTACATTGAGTACCGGGATGATCAGTGTAAACGAGAACAGGCCAAATAAAATGCTCAACAGGTTAAAAAGAAAGTAGAGCCCTATCTTCCCTTTATAATCAGCGAGGTAATTTAACAGCCTTGATATTTTCTTCATGATTTTTTTTATTCCATTGTGTAACTCACGCTTCCATCCTTCTCATCCTTCAGTATAACGCCTGCTGACAGCAGTTTATTTCTTATCTCATCAGATGTCGCGAAATCTTTTCTCTTTTTCGCGTCTTTCCTGATATCGATGAGTACCGACAAGATACCGTCCAGCTTGTTGCTTTGTTCCGCCTGCAGCGGTTGCAGGCCAAGAATATCCTCAATGTAAACTTTGAAAGAATCCTTTAACAAGGCAAAAGTCGCGGCTGAAAGCGCACCGGCAGCTACCTGCCCACCCTTCATGCCGTTGATCACCGGTGCCAGCTCAAACATATTAGCAATAACCTTTGCGGTATTGAAGTCATCATTCATGAAGTCTGCAAATTCATTGCACCAGTCTGTTACTTGTTTATCCAGTGCCGCATCTTTTGCTTCCGCATTTCCGGGATGGCTAAGTTTTTGCAACACCTCATAAGCTTCCCATAACCGGCGCAGTGCCCGCTCAGAGCCCTGCAGGGCCTCATTGCCAAAATCAAGTGTGCTGCGGTAATGCGTCTGCAGGATATAAAAGCGCACCACCATGGGGTGATAAGCTTGCTCCAATAACGGATGGTTGCCGCTGAACAGTTCAGATAGCTTGATCACGTTGTTATAGCTCTTACCCATCTTCTTGCCGTTGATGGTGATCATATTGTTGTGCATCCAGTAGCGCACCGGCGGGTGGCCGTGAGCTATGGTGCTTTGAGCGATCTCGCTCTCGTGGTGCGGAAACTGGAGATCCATACCGCCGCCATGTATATCAAAAGTTTCGCCGAGGTACTTGCTGCTCATCGCAGAGCACTCTATATGCCAGCCGGGAAAACCTTCGCCCCATGGGCTTATCCATCGCTGTATATGCTCAGGCGGCGCACTCTTCCATAGTGCGAAATCCACCTTGTTGCGTTTTTCATCCTGTCCATCCAGCTCTCGGGTGGTTTCCAGTTGGTCTTCCAGTATCCTGCCAGATAGTTTTCCATAAGGGTAGTGCTCCGCGTATTTTTTTACATCAAAATAAACTGAGCCATTCACTTCATAAGCATAGCCTTTTGCGATGATGGCCTCTATCATGGTGATCTGCTCTATGATGTGGCCTGTGGCAGTAGGCTCAATGGCGGGTTCATCGCAATTGAACAGGCGCATGGCGTGGTGAAAGAGGGAAGTGTATTTATGCACCATCTCCATCGGCTCCAGCTTTTCCAGTTTCGCCTTTTCGCCAACTTTATCTATTGCTTCGCGCCCTTCTTCTTCAAAATGGCCGGCGTCAGTAATGTTTCGAACATAGCGCACTTTATATCCCAGGTGTTTCAGGTAGCGCTGCACTATGTCGAACGTAACATAAGGACGTGCATGCCCCAGGTGCGACTCACCCGAAACTGTTGGACCGCACACATAGAGGCCGGCATAGCCGGGGGTAATAGATTCAAACTTTTCTTTCTGCCTCGTATATGAGTTATAAAAATGGAGTTCAGACATAAGTATTTAAAATTCAAAAGTTAAAAGTAAAAATTCAAAAAGAAGTACCAACAAAAAAAGAAGAAACAGGAGCAGGCATTAACGGCAACAACAGCAGCAACGGCTTCCATATCCGGCTGCAAGTGTGAGGAAATTCGGTGTTATTGCTGTGTTGGTCATATACTATTGTTACAACAAATGTAAGGAATTATCCGAAAATGGATAATAATAAACATTACTCTTTCCCGGCCCGCATCAAGGTATCTTTCTCTTCCGCAGACAATGAGTTGTAGCCTTTCTGGTTTATTTTGTCAAGAATATCGTCTATGCGTTTTTGCGAGATACCGTGTTTTGGCTCGTACATTTTGTCGAGAATCTGGCTACGGTTTTTGTTGTGCCTTTTCCAGGCGGCGTTTTCATCAGGTGTTACCAGGCCTTCTATTTTACCGGTGAGCTGGTACATCCATTCGCCCGGCCTGTAGCCCGCTTTCAATAATTTAACGTAGCCAAAACCCATAAGCCCGCCGCCGATCAGCATGAAGATAACGGGAAGGTAAAAACCGGATCCGATGATCATGAGCACGGCGAACACGCCTGCCACAACGAGTATCGGAATGCTGAATGTTTCAGTGAGGTAGAAGCGATATTGAGGGGTAAGTGTCACTGCGGCAGCGGCCAACCCAATGAGCCCGGCACGTGGTCCTAACAAGCCTATCGTATGCGGCGTTTTGCCCAGCTCGCCCGGTAGTACCTGGGAAAGCAGGTAAAATATACCGCCTACGAGCAGGCAATAGAGATATAGCGGTATTACCTGTTTTGATCCTACCAGCATTTGAACAACCGAGCCAAACCAGTACAGCCAGAACATATTGCTCACCAGTTCCCAGAAGCCGGGCAGGTTATAAAACCAGCCATAGGTAAGTAAGGTCCACCAGTGACTCTTAATGCCAGACAATGTGGGCAGCGCGAGATTAGGCAGAAAATACTGCTCATATATCGGCATCCCCTGGTATACCAGCATGATCACTGCCCAGGTAAGTGCCAGGATGACATACAAGACCGCCGAAAAAATGATCAGTTTTAATACTGCGTTATTTGTCAACCCCGGTATATAAGATAGTGCCGATCTTTTGCGCCCTGTGCTCATCTCAATAAAGATATTTAATAAAAATTGTTCCTCACCCTGCTCTTCCAGATCCTTAACAATATGAACGCAAAGAGCGCACCGCCGAGGTGGGCAAAATGGGCAATATTATCGCCGGCGGAATTAGCCAGCCCTTCCGTCAACTCAATTAAAATATAACCGCCAACCACCCATTTGGCCTTAATCGGTATCGGGATAAAGTAAATGTACAATTCGGTATTGGGGAATAAGTATCCAAAAGCGAACAAGAGCCCAAATACAGCGCCGGATGCACCAAGGGTGGCCTCGTTCATGTGTGTTTTCAAAAGGGCTATGGATTCACTCGCAAATTTTACGGAATCCGGTTGCATTTGCCACTGGTCAAGGAATAAACCTGCACCAGCGCGGCTTATATCAATGGGGTAGATATTTGCTATTCGAATAAAATCATTAATATTCGGATGCTGCTGGTATTGAATAAGCGCCTGATGGAATGGCGCGAACTCATAAGTGAGCACTCCAAGGTGACAAAACGCAGCGCCAATACCGCAGACAAAGTAAAAGATAATGAACCGTTGCGGCCCCCAGAAATTTTCCAGTATACGGCCGAACATCCAGAGCGCGAACATATTGAAAAATATATGGGACACGCTGCCATGCATGAACATATGTGTAACTATCTGCCACCACCGGAATTTAGGAGATTCCCAGTAATGGAGCGCAAATACGTCTTCAAAAGAAATTCCGTTGCCCTGTAAGTCCTGGCCAAGCATCAGGCCCCTTGACTGGAACAACATCTGTACGAGGAAAACAAGAACATTAATGATAAGCAGGTTTCTTACCACTATCGGTAATTGCTGAAATCCGCCGGTCCGAAAATTTGACATGATGCAAAAATAAAGGATTGCCGACGGATAATAATGCCAGGTTATTTATATCGCCATTGCAGTTAACTATAAATGAACCTTATTATGTAAAAAATGCTATTTCTATACGAATTAGCAATAAAATGTGGTTAGAGATCGTTTAAATTGTGGTGTTTCTTATAAAAACATTAATAAAAAGTGAAAAAAAAGTTACGGAAATTAATAAATACACTAATTTCGACAGTGTAAAAACATTTATAACCATTTTATACTAAACAAAAAACGATGAAAAAGATTTTACTCACATTTGCCGCACTTGCTGTGATAGGATATACAGCAAACGCGCAAGGCACAGCGACCCGTATGTCGTTGATCGAAGAATATACAGGTGAAAACTGCGGCCCATGTGCGGCATATAACCCTGATTTCTGGGCTTTGGTAACGGGATCAACCAACCCCTCAAAGTGTATCCAGATCACTTACATGGAGCCAATACCTTCCACTGGGTGGTTTTATCAGCAGAATACCCCGGTAAACGATGCACGCATACAGTACTATCAAACTTATTTCAATTCGGCAACAGGAGTTTCCGGTGAGGAGTTTACACCTTCGGATGTACGTGACGGTCTGTATACGGATGCCGGATCAGGAGCAATGAATATCAGTTCTTTTACGCAGGCAGATATTGACAGTATGTATGGAGTAAATTCTCCATTTTCAATTACTGTTACCAGCGCATGGGACGCCACCTACTCCAATGTAAACACTACCGTAACGGTGACTAATGCAACTACTACTACTTATGCCCCAACGGGTGCAAATTTTTACCTTCGTTTAGCATTGGTGCAAACGTTAGATTTTGCAACTCCTCCCGGCAACAATGGAGAAAGCCATTTCCACAATGTGGTTCGCCAGATGTACCCAAATGCTACCGGCACAGCAATGGCTGCATCATGGGCGCCAGGAGCCACGCAAACTTATACTTTTACTTGTGCGGTACCATCATATGTTGATAAAGCACAATCCCCATTTATGGTAGCTTGGGTTCAGAATGATAATGACCTTACCGTTCAGCAAGCTGCACAAAGCGCTACATTACCTGCACCCGCTGATGATGCGCGCCTCTGGACTACTTCAGGTCCTTCTGGCCTTGTTTGCGCAACTGGTACTTACTCTGTAACTCACAGCACTTTACTTGTTAACAATGGCAGCAACACGCTTACATCTGCGATAATTTACTATTCTGCTGATGGCGGTGCACTGTCTTCATATGCATGGTCTGGTTCACTCACTGCTTCCAGTTCAATATCAGTTACGATGCCGGCTATACCAGTTACTGTTGGTGCGGATGTATACCATACCATTTATGACTCAGTAGCTATGCCTAATGGTTCACCAAGCCTTAACCCTGCTGTCGCAGTGGCCGGTGGCAGTTTCTTTGTAGAAAATTCTGCGGGGCAGACACTTCCTTACGGCACAAGCTTCGAAGCTAACGATACTAACTATTTCGCTACCGATCTTTCTGCTGATGGCAATGGATGGGGTGTTTACTATAGCGGATCATCCACATCACTTGGTCATTCAGGTACGTATGCTGCAGGTGATCTCCTAGGCTACAACAATGCTGGTGAGCAAAACATCCTGATTATGCCTGAAGTAAACATCACTACTCCTGCTACGACCAATCTTACTTTTTATGAAGCTTATTCTGAGTTGGCCGCAGGTTCTACCACGAAACTGGAAGTTGTGTACTCTACGGATTGCGGAACTACGTGGACTTCCGTGTGGAATATGTCTGGCAGCTCAATGGCTACTTTGCCTGCAAACTCCAGCACTATTGAAGTTCCCACAAGCTCATCACAATACGCTCTGCGCACTGCAAGTCTTAGTGCAATTCCTGCAGGTGTAGTTATGCTTGGTTTCCGTTACACAATGGGTAATGGTAACACGATCTGGATCGATGACGCTAAGGTAGCTGTATCAACCGGCGTTGCTAATGTTGCTGCAAACGTCGAAACAAAACTTTATCCTAATCCGGCCAAAGACGAAGCCACTCTTTCTTTTAACCTGAATAATGCGTCAGACGTAACCATACAGATCGTTGATGGTTTGGGACGTGTTGTTAGTGTAGTAGCTAATGAGAAAATGGATGCTGGTGCACATTCGTTGACTATCAATACTGCTGCTTTGGCTAGCGGTGTTTACAATGTTACGATGCATACAGAAGAAGGTACTTCTAACGAGCGCCTTACAGTGATAAAATAAGCGTTATTAATCATTATTAATTAGTACGGTGCAGGGCTATCCATTTCGGATAGCCCTGTTCTATTATAACAGCGTAACTTGGCAAAATACTCCTGGCAGAGGCCAGGTGCCTCTGTCATTTAGCTTGCACAGTGAGTTGCATGTATAGATACAACTAATTGATTGGCACGGCGCACGTTACTGATAATTAAATACTTATTCATAGTCCCCGAGCAATCAGAAAAAAATTACTTTTAAATGTATATTGGCTGCCGTTTCTTGAAGCTGGCCTTTATTATTAATAAAAATAAATATTTGTAATCATTTTTTTTGCTGAAATGTAAATTATTATTTAACTTGCACATACGAAATTTAATGTGATGAAGAAACTAGTTACACTTATAGCGGGATTTTTACTTTTATACGCCACAGGGGTATACGCACAAGCCTCATCGGGAGGATCGTTCACTATACAGCACGACACAGTTAACGCTAGTCCGTCGGTGGCTGTAAGCACAACGGTACTTGACGCAATTAGCGCTGTAGGCACCGGTACAACCACGGTAACTATTGACTGGAAAGTTATAGCATCTGATTTTCCGTCCGATTGGGTGCCTGTTTATAGCATTTGTGACAACAGTTTATGCACCCCTGGTTCCGGCTTATGGACGCCATCTGGCGGCACGCTTTCTACAAAAACTTCTAATCCCTATGGTGTTGCCGTTGGTCTTACTCCAGGTGGCGATTTTCATATGGTAGTTGATTTTACAAACACAACCAGCACCGGTTGCCATTACATGACAGTGCGGCTGAACAATCACAGTGTGCTAACTGATACTGCCACTGAAACTTATGTCGTGTGTAATAGTACAACAGGCGTTCCAACTGTTTCTAAAGCTGACGACATTCTTTTGTATCCAAATCCGGCACATGATGAAGTGAACATTGTTTATGATGCAAATGCAGACATAAAGAACATCGCGGTTTACAGCATCATAGGCAAGGTGGTTGCAGTTTACAAAGTGACCAATAACAGTAGCGCAAATTTGAATCTGGAAAATATTCCTTCCGGAATTTATTTTGCACGCCTTATGAATTCACAAGGCAACGTGGTTGGCACAAGGAAGTTTACTAAACAATAGTAACGGGACTATACAAAATATTAATGGGGCTATATAGCCCCATTTTTTCAAATAAGTTCAGCACTTTCAAAATAACGGATCACACATTCTTTCAGCATACGCTCCTGCTCCTGCATCCCGGCTACAGGTACCTGCTCTGTTTCTCTGAAATGCGGCCACCCATCATCATCCCTGCCCATATTTTGGTAGTAACCAAGCTGGCTCAATAACGTACATACGGCCACATGCATCAGGTCTTGCTTCTGTTCTTTCGAGAATTTTTTCCGGGGTAGCCGGCCAAGCTCATTTACACCTATCAGGAACAGGATTCCCTCCATATCCGGTACCTTGCCAAAACGTTCGCGCAGCAGGAATTCCGTGTCTATCCACTTTTGTTCAAAATTTTCCATTGTTTCTCTCTTGCTCACACAAAAGTAGAACGTCGAAAGCTACCAACCTATAAAAGGTTGTATATTACAGGTGTATTTTAAAAAAAGTTAAAAAAGGGGATCGTGTGAATTGTTTTTCCTTTTCCCTTTTTACATTTGGTCTAAATTAATCATTTCGATATCATATGGACATTTCTTCATCTGTTGACATTCGCGAACTGAATGAACGCATACACAAAAACAGCGCTGTCATAGAGCTGCTGAATATGGAGCTGAACAAGGCGGTGGTGGGCCAGAAACATATGGTGGAGCGCCTGCTGATCGGCCTGCTTGCCAGTGGCCACGTGCTGCTGGAAGGTGTACCGGGACTGGCGAAAACACTGGCTATTAAATCACTCGCATCGGCGATAGACGCGCGCTTCGCCCGTATACAATTTACTCCCGACCTGTTACCTGCCGATGTGCTGGGTACGATGGTTTATAATCCGCAGAAACATGAGTTTGCGGTACGCAAGGGGCCGATTTTTGCCAACTTCATTCTTGCAGACGAAATAAACCGCGCCCCCGCAAAAGTGCAGAGCGCACTGCTGGAAGCCATGCAGGAACGCCAGGTAACGATTGGGGATAATACTTATAAACTCGAAGAACCGTTCCTGGTGCTTGCTACGCAGAACCCGATAGAACAGGAAGGTACTTATGAGTTACCAGAAGCCCAGGTAGATCGCTTTATGCTGAAGATAGTGATCACTTATCCCAAGAAAGAGGAAGAGCGCGGTATCATACGTTCTAACCTTAATCCGGGCGGAATGGCAAGGATAAACCCGGTTGTAAAGGTAGAAGACATCATGAATGCCCGCCAACTGGTGCGCGAGGTGTATATGGATGAAAAAATAGAGCAGTATATTCTGGATATCGTTTTCGCAACCCGTTTCCCTGACGAATATAAGCTAGGCAAGCTGAAGCCGTTCATCAGTTATGGCGGCTCACCACGTGCCAGCATCAACCTGGCGCTTGCTGCCAAGGCATACGCTTTTATTAAACGCAGGGGCTATGTGATACCGGAAGATATTCGCGCGGTTTGCCACGACGTTATGCGCCACCGTATAGGCCTCAGCTACGAAGCAGAAGCGGAGAACGTGACCAGCGAGCAGATAATTAATGAGATACTGAATGTGGTAGAAGTACCTTAATAGGTTGATAAGTTAATAGGTTAAGAAGTTATAGGGTGTCCGTTTGGATGCCCTTTTTATTTCTTTTTATTTGAAAGATATACTTATCTTTGACGTAAGTAACGCAACACGTTAGTATGATAATATCATTCGCCTCAAAAGAAACAGAAAAAATATGGAAGGGCGAACGATCTAATAAGTTGCCGAACGAAATACAAGATGTTGCAAGACGAAAATTGAGAATGCTTAATAACTCGCAGAATATTGCAGACTTGAAAATACCTCCGTCAAACAGGTTGGAAAAGTTGGCAGGAAATTATAAAGACTATTATTCGATAAGAATAAATGATCAATGGCGGATCATCTTTAATTGGAACAACGGGAACGCATTGGCAGTAGAAATTATTGACTATCATTAAATATCAAGCTCATGAACAAGCTCAAGAATATCCATCCCGGTGAAATACTCAAAGAAGAGTTTTTAGAAGAATTGAGTATCTCTGCGTACCGGCTTGCAAAAGATACCGGCATACCGCAAACACGTGTCTCCCAAATACTCAAAAACAACCGCAGAATAACAGCGGATACTGCTTTACGTTTGTCGAAATATTTTGGTAACACACCTAAGTTCTGGCTTGGCCTTCAGGATGATTACGACCTGGAAGAGGAAAGAATAAATAAAGAGAAGGAACTAGGACAGATAAAACATTATACAGCAACCGCTGCTTAAACCGGCAGCCATATCTCAAACACAGTCCCGCTGGGTTTATTATCTTTTACAATGATGCGGCCTTTGTGCTGCTGTACTATCCTGTTGGTGAGGTACAGGCCAAGGCCGGTTCCTTTGGCTTTACGGCTCTCTTCATTTCCCACGCGGTAGAACTTGCTGAATATCTTTTTCTTCTCCGCATCAGGTATGCCTGCGCCCTCATCGGCTACGGAGAGGACGGCCATGCGATTCGCAATGTTTAGCGTGATTTTTACCGGCTTGTCTTCAGGGGTGTATTTTACCGCATTCTCCAGCAGGTTATTGATAGCCAGGTGCAGCATTACTTTGTCGCCTTTCACATCACAGTTCGCTGCTATATTCTTTTCAAATCTTCTTGAATAGCGGTTGGCGTAGTCGTTCACGGCCGCTCCCACCAATGCCGAAAGATCGAAAGTATCGATCGTTGGCCTGTACTGCCGGCCCTCCATCTGAGACGCAAACAGCATGTTATTACACAGATCATTCAGCCGGTCACTTTCCTTGATACAACGGTCTATCAGTAGTTTTCTTTTGGATTCGTCAAGCTGATGTTTTTCCAGGGTCTGCAGGTTCAACTTCACTGCAGCCAGTGGCGATTTCAGCTCATGTGTCACCGACAGCATAAAATTATTTTGCTGCCGCGACAGCATGATGCGCCGGTGAAAAGAAGTGTACACTACAGCAGCGCCGATAAGTATTACAATAAGAAACGTAGCACCCTCACCAGTATACTGCGCGGTGCGCAGCGAAAGGCTGTGTTCCAGTTCAGCCAGTTCATGATTGTAAGTGTATGAGTCCTTTGTGCTGTCCACGCGGCTCTTCAGCGTCATTACCTCCTGTGCATAGATGCGCCCACTCTGTTTCTGCAGGCTCATTTCCCAAAACACTATAGCAGCTATAATGTAAGCGAGTAAAAGCAGGTGTACAGATGTGAAGAAACGCATGTTTTCAATTTGAAAATTTGAAGATGTGCTCCCGGTAGCTATCGGGATGAAAATGCCCGCATTTTGATGGTTTGTGCTACTGCCTTCTGCCACCCTTCACCAGCCTCAGCCCTACATGTAGTATCTCCGGCAATGGGTTGATGCGCATATTTTGTTCCAACGTTATTTCGTAGGTGCCTTTGTGATCAAACCGTATGGAATCTCCCAGGTCCACAGGCATCCGCTGCTCCCATATTTCGCCCATGCCGCGGCCCAGCCATTTGCCGGTAGCTTCCGCCAGCGGCACGTTTACCCGCACTTTTTTTGCAATAGTTTCCCCGGGGCCTTTTACATACATCCATATCCACAGGTTATTGTAAGGATATGCCTGGGAATGCTGAATAAGGAAAAAAGGATGATAATTAACGGTGGTGTCTGTAATATCCACAGAGAATTTAGGACGGAAATTATAGTTCCACGCGTTTTGAGGCACGGCTTCTTCTTTCTGGTAATACGGCGCCGGCAGGCAACCCGCTAAGTAAAAAGTAAAGAGTAAAAAGTAAAAAAAGCGCTGTTTACAATTCATATTGCGAAGCAGTGATAACCTGTTAACGACAAAACTACACCACATAACTCACTTTTTGGTATTGACTTTTAACTTCTTACTCAACTACAGTATATTCAGTATCTGCTCTTTGGCTTTTTCCAGCTCATCCTTCATGTTGATCACGATCTGCTGTATCTCGGCATGGTTGGCTTTTGAACCGAGGGTATTGATCTCTCTCCCGATCTCCTGTAATATAAAATTCAGTTTACGTCCTATGGCCATGTCGTTTTCATTCACAGTAGCACTAAAGTATTCGCAATGCTGCCTCAACCTGATCTTTTCTTCCGAAAAATCCATTCGCTCCAGGTAATAGATCATCTCCTGCTCAAAGCGGTTTGGGTCTATTTTTTCTTTGCCGGCCATATCCGCCAGCCATTGTGTGAGGCGGGCCCGCACCCGCTCTACTCGTTCGGCCTCCAGTGGCAGTATCTTTTCATGCAGTTGCTCTATGTTGTTTATGCGCAGCATTATATCTTTCAGCATAGCCGATCCTTCGTGAAGGCGGTGCTGCATCAGATCTTTGGCTGCTTGCTCTATTACTTTTTTTACTTCTTCCCAGTCCTTTTCGGGGAGCACATCTGTATCCGGGGCCACAACCTCAGGCATACGCATGAGTGTAGAGATGATGTTTTCCTGTGGCAGGCCGGTTTGCTCGGCTATTTGCTTCATGCCCTGGTAGTAGAACAAAGCAAGGTCGGTATTCACTACCATCGGTTTTGAGGCCCCTTCCTGCCTCACGCTCACCGTGAGGTCTATGGTGCCGCGCTGCAGCATGTTGTTCATCAGGTTGCGTATATCCAGCTCATAGGAGCGCAGTATGGGCGGCAGCTTGGTGTTAATGTCAAACTGTTTGCCATTGAGCGCTTTTACTTCCACTACTACCTGGCGGCCATTTACCAAGGCCTCTGCCCGCCCGAAACCCGTCATTGAATACAGCATATCTTTTCCTTTGCTGCAAAAGAAAACAAACGTTTGGCAATAAAAAAACTTATCGCTCGTTTTTGTGCAAAATCAGTATAAAATCGTCTTAAAACTGCAACAACTGCGTAAATCAGCGTTTTTATTAGCTATTTTTGTTTTACTCTAACTGCCCATGCGTGTAACCGCTTTCCTTTTATGTCTCCTTTTATCAGTAACGGCAATTGCCCAGAAGCAACTGCCGGTGCAGTACACCATGACCAAGGAGCAGTATGAGGCAGAGCGCCAGAAGATACTGGATGCGATCAATGAGACCCAGCAGCAGCTTGATGCTATAAAAAATGACAAGAAAGCGACAATGAGCCAGTTGCGGGCTTTGCAGAATAAGCTTGCAGACCGCCAGCGGCTTATAGGAAACATCAACCAGCAACTGGATAATATTGATAACACCATCAAAACCTCATCCACCGAGGTTGGATCGCTAAAGCAGCAGTTAGAGCGGCTGAAGATCAGGTATGCGCAGTCCATACGGTATGCGTATGAAACCCGCAGCTCTTACGATATGCTGGCGTTTCTTTTTTCTTCCAGTAGTTTTAACGACGCTATGCGCCGAATGAAATACCTGAAAAAATTCAGGGAATTCCGCAAGCAGCAGGTGGAGCAGATACGTATAACCGAAAACCAGTTGCAACATAAGATCGGTGTGCTTAACGCCGAAAAGGCGCAGAAAGATGAGCTGCTGGTCTCCCAGGTGCAGCAGAAACAAGTGCTGGTAAAGGAAACCGATGAGCAAAACAAGGTAATACAGGACCTGAAGGGAAAAGAAAGCCAATTGCTGAAAGAAATAGAAAAAAACAGGAAAACTGCCGCAAGGATAAGCAATGCTATCAATACCATGATAGAACGTGAGATCAAGAAGGCGGAGGAAGAGGAGCGGAAAAAAGCAGAATTGGCTGCGAAGGCAAATGCGCCAGCCAAACCGGCTGCCTCCACGAAACCTGCCAAACCGGGTGCACCGGAGGGGGTAACCAGTAATGAGCCGGTTTCCCCCCGCGTGAGGGAGCCTAAGACCGAATTACAGCCACTTTTGGTTACACCTACAGATGTAGCCCTTTCCGCAAATTTTGAAGGAAATAAGGGTAAGCTATATTGGCCTGTAGAAAAAGGTTATATCTCTGGTCATTTTGGTGTGCATCCACACCCGGTGGAACACCAGGTAATGATAGACAACGACGGAATTGATATCCAGACAGCTGCGGGATCCGAGGCCCGTGCAGTGTTTGATGGCGTTGTGTTAAGCGTTTTTTCAACAGGAGATAATTCGATCGTCGTGGTGAAACATGCGAATTATTTTACCGTTTACAACAACCTGAGCAATGTGCTTGTAAAAAAAGACCAGGCTGTAAGCGTAAAACAGCCACTGGGCACTGTGGCTGAGAACGAAGAAGGGATACCTACCATAAAGTTCCAGATATGGAAAGCCGCTAAGGGCAAGTCAACAAAGCTGAATCCCGAGCAATGGATAGGCAAGGCGCGCTAGCCCCTCATTTCACTGAAATCCGCGCGTAGGAACAATTTCCCCTCAAAAACATTAACGCTTACTTTAGGATTTCGCGGGGCTTTTTACGCCGGAGTCCAGCTAAAATTTAGTAAATTACATTGCATTTGCAACTGCAAATCTATTAATCATATTAAGATAATAAATGTTTATATTAGGGGGCTTGCACTTCATCGGTTATCCACAGGCATGTTAGTTTCTTTTGTTGTGTTTAGCCTTTTCTTTTTAATAATTTAGCTGTCCGGCATTTCAGCCGAAATCCCCAAATTTTAACGTTAAAATAATACAGTAATGAGCGCCAAATCTAAAAATAAAGGTCTTTCCTTCGACCGCCACTATACCCGCGACGAAGTGAGCCCATACGACATGTTCGAGTACGACTATCGTACATCCGTGATCCGCAATCCGAATGGCGAAAAGGTTTTCGAAATGACCAATGTGGAAGTACCAAAACACTGGTCGCAGATAGCCACTGATATATTGGCCCAAAAGTATTTCCGCAAAGCCGGGGTGCCGCAAAAAGATGGCAGCCTGGGTCGGGAAACGTCTATAAAAGAAGTCGCGCATCGTCTTGCCCACTGCTGGCGCACATGGGGTGAGAATTACGGCTACTTCGCTTCAAAAAAGGACGCACAGGTTTTCTACGATGAGCTGGCATACAGCATCATGGCGCAAAGCTGTGCACCAAACTCACCGCAGTGGTTCAATACCGGCCTGTTCAGCAGCTACGGCATTGATGGTAAGGCACAAGGTCACTACTATGTAGACCCAAAGACCGGTACGCTGGAGCGCTCTAAGAATGCTTACGAGCGCCCTCAGCCACATGCGTGCTTCATACTCAGTGTAGACGATGACCTGGTAAATGAAGGCGGCATCATGGACCTGTGGGTGCGTGAGGCGCGCATTTTCAAATATGGTTCCGGCGTAGGTACTAATTACTCCAACATCCGTGCCGAGGGTGAAAAACTCAGCGGCGGCGGCACTTCCAGCGGCCTCATGAGCTTCCTCAAGATTGGCGACCGTGCTGCGGGCGCCATCAAGAGCGGTGGCACTACCCGCCGCGCGGCCAAGATGGTGTGCCTTGACCTCGACCACCCCGAAGTAATAGACTTCATAGACTGGAAGGTAGAAGAAGAAAAGAAAGTAGCCGCGTTGATAGCAGCCGGTTATGCATCTGACTATGAAGGTGAAGCATACAAAACAGTATCCGGACAAAATTCAAATAACTCTGTTCGTGTACCAAATGAGTTTTTCCACGCCCTTGATAACAATGCAGATTGGGAAATGACCGCCCGCAGCACCGGCAAGGTAATGAAGACCATTGCTGCCAAAGAATTGTGGGAGAAGATCTCCTATTCAGCATGGCGCTGCGCTGATCCCGGGACGCAATACGATACCACCATTAACGAATGGCATACCTGCCCCGAGGGCGGAAGGATACGTGCTTCCAATCCTTGCTCGGAGTACATGTTCCTTGATAATACAGCATGCAACCTGGCTTCACTCAACCTCCGTCGTTTCTTCGACGAGGAAACCGGAATCTTCGATGTACCCGGCTTTGAATACATGACCCGCCTGTGGACGGTGGTGCTGGAAGTATCTGTACTTATGGCGCAGTTCCCATCGCCGGAAGTAGCCCAATTGAGCTATGACTACCGCACCCTTGGTTTAGGTTACGCTAACCTCGGCTCCATGCTGATGGTAAGTGGTATAGCGTATGACAGCGAAGAAGCCCGTGGCATTGCTGGTGCGATCACCGCCATTATGAACGGTGTTGCGTACAAGACATCGGCTGAAATGGCTGCCAGCCTTGGTGCGTTCCCCCGCTACCAGGAAAATAAAGAACACATGATGCGTGTAATGCGCAACCACCGCGCAGCGGCTTATGATGCTGCTGATGCGTTTGAAGGAATAGAGATCAAGCCAGTAGGCATTAATGCAAAATACTGCCCCGACTACCTGCTGAAAGCGGCTACCCGCGCGTGGGACGACGCCGTACAGATGGGTGAGCTGCACGGCTACCGCAATGCACAGGCTACGGTTATAGCCCCTACAGGCACCATTGGCCTGGTAATGGATTGTGATACTACTGGTGTTGAGCCTGATTTCGCACTCGTGAAATTCAAGAAGCTCTCCGGCGGCGGCTACTTTAAGATCATCAACCAGTCGATCCCGGCAGCACTTAAGAAGCTGGGCTACACTCCTGAGCAGCAGGATGCTATTGTGAAATATGCCAAGGGCCATGGCTCTTTTGCCGGTGCGCCCTTCATCAATCACCAGAGCCTGAGCGAGAAAGGATTTATCGCTGAAGAACTGAAGAAGCTGGATACTTCGGTAGAGAGTGCTTTTGAAATAGGTTTTGTGTTCAATCACTACAACCTTGGTGAGGAGTGCTTACAGCGCCTGGGCTTCAAGCCGGAGCAATACTTCGCGCCAGACTTTAACCTGCTCGAGTCACTCGGGTTCTCTGATGCCGAGATAGATGCAGCCAATGACTACGCCTGCGGCACCATGACTGTGGAAGGCGCCCCATTCCTGAAAGATGAGCACCTCTCCGTATTCGACTGCGCTAACAAGTGCGGTAAGAAAGGCGAGCGCTTCATACATGCTCACGGCCACATCCGTATGATGGGTGCTGTGCAGCCATTTATCAGCGGTGCTATCTCCAAGACCATCAACCTGCCAAACGAGGCAACTATCGATGAGATAAAAGACTGCTACTACCTGAGCTGGAAGCTGGGCCTGAAAGCCTGTGCGCTTTACCGCGATGGTTCTAAGCTGAGCCAGCCGCTGAGCAACAAGAGCGACAAAAAAGAAAAGAAAACAGAAGCCGCAGCCGAGCCGGAAATAAGCCAGATCATAGACATGAGCAAGCTGACAGTAGGCGAACTGCTGGAAGAAGTGAACAGGCGCGTACAGGCCAGCCCGGATACGCAACTGAAGCGCGAACTGAGCCGCATTGTGGAGCGCAAGCAACTGCCCGCCAAACGTCGTGGCTATACTATAAAGGGTAAGGTAGGCGGCCAGGCGCTGTTCCTGCGTACCGGTGAGTATGGCGATGGTACATTGGGCGAGATATTCATAGATATGGCCAAGGAGGGCGCTACTATGCGGAGCCTGCTTAATAGCTTTGCCATAGCTATTTCGGTAGGCCTGCAATACGGTGTGCCACTGGAGGAATATGTAGACAAGTTCGCATTCTCCCGCTTCGAGCCATCAGGCATTGTAGACCATCCGAATATCAAGAATGCCACTTCAGTGCTCGATTATATCTTCCGCTTACTGGCTTATGAATACCTCGACCGCGACGACCTGGTACACGTACCCGATCCAAACCGCGTGACGCACCAGCAGGAAATGGAAGCCATACAGCAGGAACTGTCGCAGGTGCGGGTTACGGCGCCACAATCGCAGCAGGCGCAGAAACCAAAACCAACATTAGCGCCAACACCGGTTGGTGTGAACGCACAAAACAGCCTGGAACTGAAAAAACTAATGGGCACCAGCGCTGATGCCCCTGTTTGCCGCAACTGCGGCAACATTACCCTCCGCAACGGCACCTGCTACATGTGCCCCAATTGCGGAACAACCACTGGCTGTAGTTAAAGTATAAACTATAGAATGTTTATTTAGACATTAAACAGCAAAAGAACCGTCAGCCCCCTGATGGTTTTTTTGTTTTGTAAAGAAACCGAATGCATAATCTAATCAATTTAAAGAGCAAAAGAACCCTGCCCCCTGACGGTTTTTTTGTTTTCGGGAGCGGAGGAAACCGAAGGTATAAAATTATTATTTCTTAGTTTTGTGAAATGACATTGATAAAACTTCATATGCCCGATGATCTGGCAGATAAGGTTAGACGCGTTACAAGTAATGCGGAAACCTACATTATCGATTTGCTTCGTTCTAAGCTAACGGATATAGATAAGCCAAAATCATTGGCGGATGAATATCGCATGGCAGGTACTGAAAATGCCAGGTTATTAAGTGACTTTACTCACACAGACCTGGAGGGGTGGGACGATGAATATTAAGCGAGGGTCTGTTTGGTTGGCTAATCTGGATCCTACGGTAGGTAGCGAGATACGTAAGACTCGACCAGTTGTCGTAATATCTAATGATGTAAATAATGCGAACAATAATGTAGTCACCGTCTTGCCAATAACTTCCAATACAACTCATGTCTTTTCTTTCGAAGTATTATTACCCAAGGGAATAGGCGGTCTTCCTAAGGATTCCAAAGCAAAAGCTGATCAAATTCGCACATTGGATAAAAGCAGGTTGATCAAATCAATAGGTACATTACCTGAAAGCTATATCGTATTGGTTGACGAAGCAATTAAGTTACACCTAGCTCTGAAATGAGTGAGTTAGGGGCTGAATTCGATATCCGCGATACTCAGGGAATTGGCCTTACCAATGAATAAACCGCCGAATCCAGAAACTTCCCGTTATAGAAATAATTCTCTTTAAAGTATCCTTCCCTAATGAATCCATTCCTTTCCAGCAACCTTATGGATTCCTTGTTTCCCGGATTTGTATTGGCTTCTACTGAGTGTAGGTTCATGACATTGAAACCATAGTCAAGCACAGAGTGTAACGCTTCATTCATTATCCCTTTTCCGTGGTGCGCCGGGTGCAGCCTGTAGCCTATTTCTGCACGATAGTTCGGGCTGTCCATTCTCCAGAAACATATATCGCCAATGATCTTAGGTTCACCTTTCAGCGTGATCGCCCAGTTAATGGATTCATTATTGGCAATCGCAGTATTTATCATTTGTATGAATGCCACGGCCTCATCAACCGACTGTGCGGGAGCCCGGTCCAGGTATTTCATTACCCGCTCGTTTGATCTTAGGAAGAACATTTCATCGGCATCGGTTTTATCCAATTGCCGCAGCACCAGTCGGTCTGTGGTTAATGTGGGGAAGGGATTAAAGTTTAGCTCAAGCATTCCGTTCTTGTTTCGGTAAAAATACTTTTTCCGCTTTAATTAATAAGGGAGGGCAACCGCTGGCGTATGCACAATTTTCGGCCTGCTTTAACACCGCAAAAACACGATAGCTAAAATGTTTTTATTATTCTTGCATCACAAAATGAGTGATTTATGAAACTAAAACTTACACTACTACTCTCCATTGTATTGCTGCCACTCTTTTCGTTTGCACAGAGCAGCATTACTATTTTCTCCGAGGATGGAGATAAATTCTACCTGATGCTGAACGGGCAGAAGCAAAACGATGTGCCACAGACCAACATACGGGTTGATGGCCTCACCCAGCCGTTTTACAAGGCAAAAATCGTTTTCGAAGATAAAGCTAAAGGAGACATTGATAAAAGCATTCCGGTAAATGATCCGGCGACCAATGCAAATGCGGATGTTGTCTATAAGATCAAGAATAAAGATGGGGACATGAAACTTCGCTACTTTTCTTCACAACCCGTGCAACCTAACTACACACCGCCTGCTGATGTTTACGTAATGCACTACGGACAGCCAGCGCCGGCAGCTAACACAGTTACGCAAACCACTGTCACCACGACCCAGGTAAACCCAAATACTTCCATAAATGTGAACGCTGGTGGTGTAAACATGAGTGTAAATATGCCCGATGCAAATATGACCACCACGCAGACAACGGTGACAAGAAGCACGACTACTACTACATCAACGGATAATGGTTATAGCCAGGAGCAAGCGTCACAACCCGCCGGCTGCCAGTACCCTATGGATTTTGGCAGCTTTAAATCGGCCAAAGAATCAGTAGAAAAAGCTAGTTTTGAGGATACAAAACTCTCTACCGCAAAAGCGATACTTGGCGGCAATTGCGTTTCCGCTGAGCAGGTAATGCAGATCTGCAAGCTCTTTTCGTTTGAAGCGTCCAAACTCAATTTTGCGAAATTTGCATACAGTAAAACAACCGACAAAGGAAACTATTTTAAGGTCAACAACGTATTCGATTTTGATGCCAGCAAGACCGAACTGAACAATTTTGTGAGCAACGGAGGAAGATAGCAGTTTACTACGTTTTTTGTTTTTCATTGCCCCCGCCATTCGGGGGCATTGTTTTTACACGATCATTGTAATATGAAATTAGGATTATATTAAGGTTTATATTTTAACCTTTGTCTGATCTTATAGTCTTAACTTTTCCGGCATGGGATTGCAGTACAATTAAAAAAATATCCGTATTTGAAATTAGCAAAACAGTTTGCTGCAATTTTTTTGTGCATCCTGCCCGCATTGCGGAGCACCGCGCAAGAGAATCATGCTATCCCGATATTACCCCCCCGTGATTCCTGTGGTAACGATAGCTTTTGCGTAAAACGGAACTACAAAAATGAACTTGATTTTAAGGACCTGGCCGGAGATCTGTGGCACGATATGACCGGCAGAAAAGTGGCGAAACGTATAGATACTGGTGAAGTGATTAATACGAAAGTCCGTATCTCCGCAGTGCCGGCTGCAGGTTATTCCTTGGCTACCGGACTCGCCGGGCTTGTTGCGGCGAATGCTACTTTTCGTACTAACGTGGATGCGAATACCTCTACGATGGTAACCAGCTTTACCTATACGGTCCGTAACCAGATCATACTGCCACTGATCACCAGCATCTGGACCGGCGATAACAAATACAATATTGTTACCGACTGGCGCTATGTAAAATTCCCCTCCTACACTTACGGCCTTGGTGGCTATACTACCATCAGTGACGGCTACCTGATCGATTATTCAGCAATACGCCTGCATTCTACACTGCTCCGGATGATAAGGCCCCATATGTATGCTGGCGTAGGCTACAACATGGACTATTTCTATGACATAGAAGAAATAAACCCGCCAGCCGGAAAAATAACGGATTTCGAAAGGTACGAGCTGAGTAAAATTGTAAACAAAACAGAATTCTCGTCGGGCATCACTTTCAATTATTTGTATGATGACCGGTCCAACCCGCTGAACCCGGAAAAAGGGAATTTCGTCAATGTGATCTACCGTACCAATATAGTTTCTCTGGGTAACAATTATAGCTGGCGCTCGCTCGTGGTAGATGCACGCAAGTATATTCCATTCCCGTCCAACTCTGAAAATGTCCTTGCTTTCTGGACCTATGATTGGTTCACCGTTACCGGCCAGGCCCCCTACCTGATGATGCCCAACACCGGGGGCGATCCGTACAGCAATACTGGCCGTGGCTACATCCTCGGCAGATTCAGGGGAAACAATATGGTGTATGCAGAAGGGGAATACCGCTTCGGGATCACGAATAACGGGCTGATAGGGGGCGTAGTATTTGCCAACGCCGAGTCGATGACGGAGGAGACTTCGGGCCGATTTGAAACTATAGCGCCCGGTTGGGGCGCCGGCATAAGGCTTAAGCTGGATAAATTTTCCCGTACCAATGTAGCGCTTGATTATGGTTTTGGCCTCAATGGTTCCGGCGGGCTATTTGTGAATATCGGAGAGGTGTTTTAGAAAGGCGAGGGTTGTATGATACAGGCATTTTCAAATTCTCAAACCTGCCTGCCGGTAGACAGGTTATCCAAGCATTCCTTCCAGTTCTTCCTTCCTGATGATCACAAATACTCTTTTACCATCCGGGGTGTACTCCGGTTGGGAACAGGCAAACAGCTCATCTATAAGGCCTTGCTGGCCTTCAGGCTGCAGGATGGCGTGTTTGTTACGGCTGAGGCGTCGGGCCATATGGGTCAGCAGCATTTCCGTACGCTTGTTTACGGCATCTGGTGATTCATGTTTCAGGTGATCTATTACTTCATCCAGCACATTTCTCTCTTCGCCATCCGGTAGGCTGCCCGGTACCCCCTGCATGGCAAAAGTGTTTTTTCCAAAGGGAGCTATATCAAAGCCTATCCGGGCGAGATCTGGCAGCACGCCAGTGAGCAATATCGCATCCTGCGGGCTGGTCTCATAAGAAATAGGGAACAATACTTGCTGCGATGGTGTGTTGTCGCTATTCCATTCGGCCAGCAGCCGCTCATACCATATACGCTCCTGTGCCCGGCGGATGTGGATCATCATCAGCCCGCTTTTCACGGTGGTAGCCAGCATATTACCATGTAGCAGCATCATACCATTGCTGCTTTTACCATCAGTTTCGGTACCTGTGAGCAAGCTAGCCTGGCTGGCGAAATCGTCTTCCTGCCCAACTGCCGACTTCAAATTGCTCGGTGCCAGTTGTTGTGGTGTCTTAGCTATTTCATAAAGTTCTTTCCAGCGCTTCAGGCTGTCTTTACGCTCTATAATATGTGCCTGATCTTTATCACTGAAAGCACTGTACAGATAACCTTTTTGTGTTTCCTGCTTTTGGGTCTCGGTATAGGGCAATTGCACTGACGGAAGGTGCTGTATCTCCGGGTTAAGCGTAAAATCCAATGACGGGGCAATATTGTATCGCGCCAGGGAATGCTTTACAGCACTGTTCAGGTAAGAGTACATCATGCGGTCGTCCTCAAACTTCACTTCCTGCTTCGTGGGGTGAACGTTTACATCCACCCGGGCTGGGTCCACCTCCAGGAACAGTACATAGAACGGAAAGGCGTCTTTTTCTATCAGGCCTTCATAGGCCTGCACTACAGCATGGTTCAGATAGGCATTGCGTATAAAGCGGCCGTTGATGAAGAAGAACTGCATGCCCCGTGTGCGGGTAGCCGCCGCCGGCTTACCTATAAAGCCGTATATATTCAGGATGTCCGTCTTCTCGGTTACCGGTACCAGGTTCTTTTCATAGGAACTGCCCAACAAAGCCACTACACGTTCCTTCATATTTCCCCGTTCCAGGTGGAACTGCTCGGTGCCATTATTCCAAAACCGGAAGCCAATACCCGGATTGGCCAACGCGATACGGGTGAATTCGTCAAGTATGTGCCGTAACTCAGTGCTGGCGCTTTTCAGGAAGTGCCGCCGCGCGGGCACATTGTAAAAAAGGTTTTTTACACTGATGGTGGTACCGGGGTTTACAGCACATGGCTCCTGCACCTTTACTTCGGTGCCCTCTATCACTATGCGGCTGCCCACATCGCTGGCAGCCAGGCGGGTCTTGAGTTCCACCTGGGTCACCGCAGCTATAGATGCCAGCGCCTCGCCCCTGAAACCCATGGTGCGTATCTTGAACAGGTCCTCTATGTTACGTATCTTGGAGGTTGCGTGCCGCTCAAAGCTCATACGGGCATCTGTGGGGCTCATGCCCTTACCATTGTCCGTTACTTGTATTAATTCTTTACCGGCATCCTTTACGATCAGTAGTATCTCGGTAGCTCCCGCATCTATAGCATTTTCCAACAGCTCCTTCACAGCCGAGGCCGGGCGTTGGATCACCTCGCCGGCAGCTATCTGGTTGGCTATATGGTCTGATAATAATTGAATTACATCCGGCACAGCGTCTCTTTTTGTGTAAATATACGGCGCGTTTAGCTAGTTATATGTGGCACGCCCTTGAGGTGTGACACATCTGTGCGCCTCGCCCAAAATATTTCTTTGTGCAAATGTTTGGATATGTATAGCCAATTATTTATTTTGTACTCGAAATTGAAAAACTATGACGAAACACTACCTGCTTATCTCCTTTTTATCTCTTGCTTTACTCGGTGGCGCAAAAGCCTCGGCACAGGGAAGAAGTGACGATGCCATGCACGCAGCTTACTGCGACTGCATCGCGAAATACTCTTATACTGCGCATTACGACGAGTATAATAACAGCGAATACAAATGCTACCGCGCATGGAAAAAAGACATGAAGCGCAAGAAAAAAGAGTGCCAGGCTAAAGCGCTCGAAACAAGCCGCCCGCTTTCTGCTGAAAGAAAAAGAAAAAGAGCTGAAATGAAGGCCTGGAAGAGAGACCAGATGGAAACCGCCCACAAAGACGCTGGTGACCACCATGACTACTGGAATTAATTCCGGCGAAAAAAAAAGGATAATATTGTATCGACTATAAAAAGTTGAATTTACATCACCAACAAAATACTTCGCTCACAAAAATTAACCATTTTATGAAAAAACGCATCCTCATTCCTTTTGTAGCTTTAATGTTCCTTGCAGCAGGAAGTGCTTCTGCGCAGGACAAGGCTAAGGAATCCAATGACGAAACTTCGTGCCTCGAAGGCCACTTTAAAGGCGACTACCATTGCTACAGGGCCTGGAGAAAGGACATGAAGATCAGAAAAAAAGAAATGCAGGCCGAAGATATGGAGCACTATCGTCCATGGGCTGCAGAAAGAAAAATGCGTGCAGCTTACCGCAAAGCGTGGAAGCGTGATATGCTGGAAAATGAACATCGCACTGGTGGATACAGCCACGATTGGTGGGGCTGGGGCTGGCATGGCCGTGATTATTGGTATTAATAATCTTGCCTAACTCATATAAATAACTCAGCCCCTGCTACTGCAGGGGCTGAGTTTGCTGTTTTCGGAAGTTCCTGCTTTATGGTTATGGTATCGCCTGTACGGTCAAAGCCCGAATGCGCTGGGAGCATGTCTTCTGGCTTTAGTCCAGGCTGAATAGCAAAGGGCGGACATAAACGCCCGCCCTTTTTACTTTCAATTTTTTACTTTTTAACTCTTAATGGTGGTGGTGCGCTGCGTGTGCGTCTCCCAATTTGAAGAATGCCTCTTCTTCTATTTCTTTTTCCTCGATCGTAAACTGTGTTTCCAGGAAGCTAAACAGTTTTGCGAACAGCAACCTGCGGTAGGTCTCGTCCAGCATCTTTTCATCCTTCTGTATTTTGGCCATGTAGCCTTCCATCCACGGAGCCTGGTCTTCATCATCCGGCCCCAGCCCGAAATAGGCGAGTACACGGGTCTTGATATCTTTTTCCACTTCCTTGCGGTCTATAGTGATCCCGTGCTCCTGCATCAGCTTGTCGGAGATAAGCTGCCAGCGGAGCTGGTGCTCAAAGCCGCCAAACTCATGCTCTACTTCCTGCACTGATTTCCTGGTTTCACCACCCTCGCGCATCCAGCGCTTCAGGAAGTCAACCGGTAAGTTTATAGGCGTGTTGTGTACCAGCAGCTCATATATCTCGTTGTGGAGACGCTCACCCGTGATCCGGTCAAACTCCCGTGTTAATTCCGCCTTTATCTTCTCGCGAAATTCCGCTTCATCCTTTACTTCCGTATTCTGAAATACCTGCGCATACAGCTCAGGGCCCACTTCCTGTGGTATCAGCCTACCTATTTTATTTATAGTCAGTTTGTAGAAGTGTTCAGCCGCTTCCTCGCCTGCCTTCAGCGGGTCTTTAAGAAAAGCCTTCAGCTCATCGGGTGTGCAAACATCGGCCGGGCGGAAAACCATGGTATCGCCTGCTTTCTTGCCCATCACCATTTCTTTCAGCTTTGCAGGCATTTTGTCCTGCATTTCTGTATCCGCTATTTCGTTGCCCTCACCGGTCACATTGCCGTGCTCATCGCATGGGTGGTAAGATGCATAAATGATATCTTCTTTAGAGGTAACGGTATCCTGCGATTCCACCTTGCCATAGCGGCGCGTGATGCGCTCCACCTCATCGTCCATCATCTTATCGGTAACCGTTATTTTGTAACGGGTGAGATTTGCTTTATTAGCAACCGCCGGTACGTCAAATTCCGGTTTCAGGCCAACCTCGAACGCGAAGTCGATATCTTCTGGCTTGCTCATATCCGGCTGTGTGCGGGCCTGGTCGGGCAGCACCATGGGCTGGGCAAAGATGGCCAGTTTTTCTGCTATCATATACTCCTCCAGCTTCTTGCCTGCGGCGCGCACTACCTCTTCGTTAAGGATAGTTTGACCGTGCATTTTGCGCACCATACCAGCAGGTACCATTCCCTTGCGGAAGCCGGGCACATTGGCGGTTTTAGCATATTGTTTCAGGTTTTTCTCAAAAGCCGGCATATAGTCGTCCTTGCTCAGCTTCACAGTCAGTTTATCGTGCAACGTACCTATGTTTTCGCGCGTTACCGTAGCCATAGTCTTGTATATTTTAAGTGTTATAAAAACAGCCCCTTATTAGCAGGGCCGCAATGGTATTTGGGGCGGCGAAGGTACAATATTCGGTGTTAAATTGGGGTAAAAATTGGGAAAATTGCGATGAGTGGGTGGCTCCTTTCTACAAGATATAGACAATATATATGTCTCACAACCCAAGGCATTTCGCGATATACACGTCTATACTATCAGAGGCTGCCCATTTTGGTATAAATTTACTGCTGCATGAAGAGCTTATTATTCCTGTTACTTTTTCTGCCTGTTTTTGCCCGTGCGCAGACAATAACTACTGTTGCCGGCAACGGAGCTGCCGCCAACACCGGCGACGGCGGTCCTGCTAGTGATGCCTCGATAAATGCACCTGCCTTTAACGTAATTGACCGCTACGGCAACATGTATGTATCTACCGTCGACAGGGGATTTTCAGTCCGTAAGATATCAGCAACTGGTATTATCACAACGGTCGCAGGAAGTGCTGGCGGGTTAAGCGGCTTTAGCGGCGACGGCGGCCCGGCAACCAATGCATTATTCGGTGGCCCCGGAAGTATTGCGGTTGATACAGCCGGTAACATTTACGTCTGTGATGTGTTTAATTCAAGGGTGCGCAAGATAACCGTATCCACAGGCGTTGTCACCACGATTGCGGGTAATGATACCACAGGCTATTCGGGCGATGGCAACCCAGCGGTACATGCATCTTTAAATCGCGCAAACGGAATATGTGTGGATCGGCGTGGGAATATATTTATTTGTGACCAGTCAAATAACAGGGTCCGTAAAATAGATGCCGCCGGAATAATCACTACTGTGGCAGGAACAGGTGTTTCGGGATACAATGGAGATGGCCGTGCAGACACAACGGAAATTTCCGATCCCTTTTCGGCATGTTCAGACCCCTTCGGTAACGTATACTTTTGCGATGCCGGCAATTCCATGTTGCGTATGCTGGACACGCTCGGGTTTATTCATACCATAGCGGGTACCGGTGCATCGGGCAATAGTGGTGACGGCGGCCCGGCCACGGCTGCAGCACTGACCCCCTTAGGC
This sequence comes from uncultured Bacteroidota bacterium, assembly GCA_903905065.1. Classification (GTDB taxonomy): domain Bacteria; phylum Bacteroidota; class Bacteroidia; order Chitinophagales; family Chitinophagaceae; genus Nemorincola. The sequence continues at coordinate 78,245 of CAIVEW010000073.1, forward strand.
GTTGCTATGGATCTCCAAAGCAATATTTATATTTCCAGCTCCAGCATCACTGCCAATTTCGTGAGAATGATTGATACTTCCGGCATTATCACAACCCTAGCCGGCGCATTGGCCAGCGGATTTTCCGGTGATGGGGGGCCAGCCGATTCAGCCCGGTTGAACTGGCCACTTGGTTTAGCCACAGACCCATGCGGCTACCTCTATATTTGCGATTACAACAACTACCGCATAAGGAAAGTAACGTTCCCGGCCTGCATCGATGTAGCGGTGCCGGTGCAGCCAGGGAAACTTGAATTATCGGTTTACCCTAACCCCGCTACAACACAGATCACGGTATCCTCATCCGAAAATATTAACTCCGTCGCCATCACCAACCTTCTCGGCCAAATCGCTTATCTGCAAACTGCCCCTGCAAACTGCCAACTGATACACCTGGATGTTGCTGCACTGCCAAGTGGGATTTATCTAGTGAAGGTGAATGGCTCTTCGGCAGGCGCGGAACCGGTTGTTGTCAGGAAATTCGTGAAGGAGTGATGAGAAAGTAGCTACATTTACTCACGTTCGTCTTCGTTTAATCGTCTATTAGAGTAGTAAATACGCTTTTATGCTAAAAAAATACGTGTTACTATTTATCGTTTGCCTCGTCTTGTTCAACTCAGGTATTGTCCGCGCGCAAAGCTGGGTAAGCGTAGGAAGCCCGAGTTTTTCGGGCACAGAGGCTGATAACGGCACCCTGGCCATAGACAGTAACGGAACGCCCTATGTGGCTTTCGTGGACCTGGGCACACCCTTATTCCAGGCTACGGTGATGAAGTACGGGCCTACCGGTTGGGTGCCAGTGGGCCGTCGTGGTTTTACCGCGGGCCAGGTGGAGTTCACCTCTATAGCTATAGATCATAATAATGTGCCCTATGTAGCCTATATGGATGCGAATACGGCGCACTACCGGGCATCGGTAATGAAGTATATGGATACCGGCTGGGTGGTGGTGGGCGATACCGGCTTCTCCCAGCTACAGGCGTCATCTGTATGTATGGCCATAGATACGGCCGGCACCCCTTATGTGGCCTACCTCGACGATTCTGGCTGCTCGGGCCTGCCCACAGTGATGAAATACAATGGCGCCAGTTGGGTAAATGTAGGTGCTCCCAGGTTCGACTCCGGCAATGTTTTTGCTATCAGTATAGCAATTGCGGGCAGTACACCCTATGTGGCCTTCCCGGACGGTTACGATACGGGCAAAGCAACAGTGATGAAGCTCGTAGATACCAGTTGGGTACCCGTCGGCAACCGTGGTTTTTCGGGGCAGGATGTGGGCGCTATAACGCTGGCGATGAACAGGGACACGCCCTATGTTGCCTTCACAGATTTTGCCAACAGCCGCAAAGCCACCGTGATGAAATACGATGGCACTAACTGGGTAACCGTAGGCCCGGCCGGTTTTAGCGCAGGGGAGGCCGACAATGTATCTATAACTATAGACAAGCACGGCACGCCTTATGTGTTCTACGGAGACGCTACCACAGCTAACCTGGGCGGTACGGCCATGAAGTATGACGGTACTAGCTGGGTACCCCTGGGCATACCGGGCTTCACTACCGGCCTCGACGCTGGCAACACTATAGTGGCCACAGACAAAAACGGTACCCCTTACGCCTGTTACCAGCAATTTCCCGGAGCAACTGCATCTGTGATGAAATTTGCTGCTGCAACTGAAGTAAAAAGTGTGGCAGCGGTCAGCAGTTCGCTGTCTGTGTACCCCAACCCCGCCACTACACAGCTCACCGTCTCTGCCACTGAAAATATAACCTCCGTTGTGATCACTGATTTACTGGGGCAAACGGTTTACAGTTCACAGTCGGCAGTTGGCAGTTTGCAGGCCAGCGTTGACGTTACTACGTTGCCAAGTGGGGTTTATCTGGTAAAGGTGAATGGCTCAGAAGTAAGGAAGTTTGTGAAGGAGTAGCTCATTCATGTATTGCCGCGCAAGCCACCGCACAACCCACCAGCGCAGCAATCCATTCACTCGCTACACTTGCTCTTACCTACGCTGCTACCAGTGGCATAGTTAGCCAACGCTGGGGCGGGTGCTTTAAAATAGGTATTTATACCTAGTTCGTGCATTAAGATTGTACGTAACTTTACTCCATAAGATACCAGATGAAAAGGTTATTGCTCATCCTTCTTTTGTTACCTGTGTGTGTTGCTCAAAATGCATATGCACAGGGATGGGAGTGGGCAAAGGGTGCAGTCGGCAATGAGAGTGAAGCAACTTTTTGCGCAACAGATGCCTCTGGTAATATCTATGGTGCAGGTTACTTTTTCGGTGAGACATCTTTTGAGCATGATACCCTTCGCACTAATATATCTGGTCTTGGCATCATGTTGTTGGTGAAGTATAGCAGCACAGGTACAGTATTATGGGCAAGTGCTCCCGATATTGGGCTATCATATGCAGACGGCATTGCTACAGATTTGTTTGAGCATGTATATGTTTTGGGAGTCTACGACACATTTTTCCGACTTAATGGTCATACATTATCTAATCCCTATCCTGTAAGCACAACAAATTTCTTGGCAAAATATGACAGTGCTGGCAATATTATATGGTTAAAGAATATTGGAAATATTGCTGCAGGAAACAACTGGGCAAGCACAAGTATTGCAACTGATGCCTACGGGAACATTTATCTTACTAGCTCATATTATAGTAACGGGAGGATTGGGGTTGACTCCTTTACAAATCATGGAGGTACGGCAGATATCTTTTTGTCAAAATTGGACTCCTCAGGCAATCCAATCTGGACAAAAACCTTCGGAGGTAGCGGAATGGATATTACGACTGGAATTGCAGTTACTCCAACTGGCAGCAACATTTATATAGCGGGATATTTTGATTCAGATACACTGGCTTTTGGAAGCACCATTCTTACAGATACATCGTCTATTCCCCACTATTATGGGATGTTTCTGACTAAGCTCGACAATCTGGGAAATTCTATATGGAGTAGAGGCTCTGGCACTGTGCAGCCTTATGGGCCTATGCGTGGCGTCGCAATCGACTCCAGTGAAGATATTTTTATCACGGGTAGTTATTCCTTGTATCCGATAAATTTTGGTGCATTTACACTACCGCAATCAGGAACAGGGCTTAAAGGTTTTCTGGTCAAGTATAGTTCCCTAGGTAACGTTGAATGGGCGAAAGCTATGCAAGGTCCAAGCGTAGCACCATACTCTGTGTCATATGATAATTGCGGCAACAGTGTATGGATTGTAGGCAGCATCTATAGAGTTGGAAATGACACTATCGACGGTCATATACTTTCTCCTCCACTCATGAGTACAGAGCCGTCTTTCATTGCTGGTTGGTATCCTGACGGCACTTATATTCGCGCGTCTAGTATTCAGACTGATGGTTATAGCACGATTGCATGTGATGGACTTGGGAATATTGGCATCTGTGGTGACGGAGAGCAGGATACATTGATATTGGCTAACGACACTCTAACGAATATGAACGAACATGTGTTTGTAGCGAAATATAATATTTGGAGAGATTGCGCAACGAGCTCGGTGGCAAATCATACTCCGATAGGCGATGAAATAATGATCTACCCTAACCCTGCTATTACACAAATAATCATCCAGTCCCTCAATAAGTCCCTCAACTCTATTTCGATTTATAACTTCCTAGGGCAAGCCATGTATGCCCAGCACTATAACGCACTGAAAGTGGAGATAGACGTTTCAGCCCTTCCAGTAGGTGTTTACCTCATCCGCATCAATGGAACGGAGGTCAGGAAGTTCGTTAAGCTGTAGCCCATCCAGCCGTTTACCAATATAAAGAGGGTACATGAGTTTTACATAACACTATATACGCTGCCGCGAACGTAGGCAGTAAAGTTCTCCTGAGCCTCATCTATTCTTGGCGCATCCATCTTGCTAAAGATAGCACTGCCGAGGTCGCTACATGCCAAACTGTTCGCATCCTTTATCAATCTGGATGGCAGTTTATCCCACCGTTTACATGGCGTAGCTATTAAAAAGAAAGTACCAAGCTTGCAAAATGCTTGCAAAAACTCGGTACTTTACATTTCGGAGGTATGACTGCTCGTGTCATACTTCCATCGTAACATGCTGATTAACAGCTTAAGTGCGGGCGGAGGGACTCGAACCCCCAAGCCGCGAAGCACTAGATCCTAAGTCTAGCGTGTCTACCAATTTCACCACGCCCGCATCTTCTTCCCCCGGTGGCTTTTTTCCGGGAGGGCAAAGGTAGGGAAAATCAATTCAAAAAGAAATCCAAAATGAAAGGCAAAAGAAAGCATGTATATTTTTCTGTATTTTTGCAGTCCAATAAGAAAATCGGAGAACAATTTTTACGTAAAAACAAGCTGTTATGCGCTTTTCAAAACAATTCTTTTTGCTGATCCTGGTAGTTGCTTTTGCCTCCTGTAAACACGGATCTACGAACGATAATGCCACGACCACAATAAATGGGCGCATTAACCCCAAGGGCACTACCAGCTACAATTATGGTACCCACCTGGTAACGACCAGCGCCTACAACGCATATTTGGTGGAAAGTACCTCCATTAACCTTGATTCTTACGATGGCGATTCGGTTCAGGTAGTAATGAAAGACATGGGCATCAGGCAAAACCCGGGACCAGAACTGTACAACGTCATCCAGATCACGCCACTTTAGTATAAACCGATTTCCCTAATAATAATTTTTATCAAAGTAATCCCTCATGGCCACCAAAACGTATAAGGCATCGGTACTCGTAGCTGAAGATGAAGAGAGCCTGCGCGAAGCCCTGAAGCTGAACCTGGAGCTGGAAGGCTATGAAGTGACAACGGTAGACAATGGCCCTGCCGTGATCAAAACCGTGAAGAACGAATACTTTGACCTCATAGTGTTGGATATAATGCTGCCGGACATGGACGGCATAACCGTATGCGAAACCATCAGGATGCAGCACAATGATGTGCCTATACTTTTTCTCTCGGCGCGCAACAGCAGTGCGGATAGGGTAGAAGGGCTAAAGAAAGGCGGAGACGACTATCTCACCAAACCCTTTAACCTGGAAGAACTTTTACTGCGGGTGGACAAACTGGTGACCAAGAACAAACGACTGAAAGAGCCGCAAACGATGAGTGACACCTATGAATTTGCCGGCTGCAAAATAGATTTTGCGGCGCACGAGTGTGTAGATAAAAATAAACACACGCAGGAGTTGAGCAAGAAAGAAGCGGCACTTTTAAAGCTGCTGGTAGAGCATGAAGGCGAAGTAGTAAGCCGTGAGCAGATACTGCAGATAGTATGGGGCTACAATGTATATCCTACCACCCGCACCATAGACAACTTCATTCTCAACTTCCGTAAATTTTTCGAGAAAGACAGCCGCAACCCAAAACACTTTCATTCCATCAGGGGCATCGGGTATAAGTTTACGAAGTAAGTGCTTATGGCATCAGCTTCGGTCCTAACAAGACCAGCCACAAATAAGCCCCGGTAAGGCCACCAGTAAAACCTGCGAGAATAAACGTTAGCCGCTGCCTGGCAGGAATAAACCGGAATATCACTACCCATAAAACCAGCAGGCTTACAATACTGGTTACAGTAAAAATGCTCCACGTAGGCCAGTGAAGACTCCTTGCCATTAGGAATTCGTCTCCCTCCATCCATGCGCGGCCTGCCCACAATCGAATCACCGCAACCACAACATCAAATATTTCCCGCAGCCAGAATAAAGACAAGAACACCATTAGCCACTGACCGAAGGACAACCAATCAGTTTGTGCAATTTTTTTGCGGTAAAGAAACAGTAGCAACAGTCCTATTGTTCCTGCGAGCATTGTCTCCAATGGCCCTCCGGCGGTGATCAGGAAGTAATCGCGATCCCGAGTATTTTGTAGTTTTTGATATTCACCCTTGCCTGGAAAATCAACGCCACTGCTGAATTCTGCATACTCTGCTTGTAGGGTTGAATCGCGCCGGAGCCATTTGTCATCAGGTCGTCCATAGAACGTGGCATTGTAGCGGATATGCTGACCATGGAAGCCAAAGCACCTTGTGACCAGCCAGTGGCCGCATTCATGAGACATGATACCAACTACAACGGCAAGTATAAAGCTGACGAACAGGTACAAAAACAACCGCTTATGAAATATGAATGGAAGCATGGTTAGCCCGGATTTCTAATCTTTGATTTATAGATTCAGGTAGCTGGAGTTAACTTATTGCATTTTATCATAGATGGCATCCTCATCAGAATATCCTGCAAAAAACTGGGTTGCCGCCAGCTTTTTCCATGAATCTTCACCTTTAGAAACCTCAATAGCTTCGGATGAATGTAGCTTAGTTTGAAATTCGATAGCCTTCATTTTTTGTCCGAATTACTCTTGGTAAAGTTACAGAAAAAAGAGTGTAGGAGGCTTCGCTTACTTTTGAGACATCAAGGCTCAGGTAGCAATTGTCCCCCAAAGAATTCTGCAGTTGAAAATATATTCACCGGTTGAAGCCCCTTCAGGGGTTTGGGGTTTACCATTTCAGATCCGGATCGCCGCTTTCATTCGTCTTTCTGTGTGCCATCCTGCTATGTATCTTTTGCAATTGCCGGTCATAGATCAGCCTGGCTATTTTTAGAGCCACATCGTCCTCTAGCAAGATAGCGTTGAGTTTTTTCTCCGAAATATCGAGACGGTACATCAACTGGAAGAAGGTTTCCGGGCCACGTTCCAATACAGTCACTATTCGGTCCGCCAGCAATTTCAATATCGCTTCTTCCGACAAAGTGTCCGGCAGCTTCAGGTCCCAATCCTGGCCGAGCGCGATGGCGGCTTCCTGCAAAATATTATCGGGCATAAGCTATGGGTCATTAACTCAAATCAGTTGCCCCGGCCTTTAGGTCGGGGAGATATCGTAGCATAACTCGGAGGCTTTAGCCAAAATGCTAAAACGGGAACAAGTAATTTGGCTAAAGCCCGAATCAATTTCATTCTTAGTCCCCGACCTAAAGGCCGGGGCAACTATTTTTAACTTTAAAACATCTTTATCTTATCCAGCACAAGTTCCTTAACGGCCGACAATGAAATGCGCTCCTGTGTCATACTGTCGCGATAACGGATAGTTACGGTTTGATCTTCCTTGGTCTGGTGGTCTATAGTGATGCAGAATGGTGTGCCTATCGCATCCTGCCTGCGGTAGCGCTTGCCTATGCTGTCCTTTTCTTCATAGAAGCACTTGAAGTGCGGCTTGCACTGGTCTATCAGTTCGCGGGCTATTTCCGGCAGGCCATCTTTTTTGGTAAGTGGCAATACGGCCAGCTTAATAGGCGCCAACATCGGCGGGAAACTGAGCACTACGCGGCTATCCTGCTTGTCGGCGGTACTCAGATCTTCCTCCTTATAGGCCTCGCTGAGTATCAGCATCACGGTACGGTCCAGGCCTATAGAGGTTTCCACCACATAAGGCACGTAGTGCTGGTTAATATCCGTATCAAAATAAGTGAGCTTTTTACCGCTGTATTCCTGGTGGTTCTTCAGGTCAAAATCAGTGCGACTGTGTATACCTTCTACTTCCTTAAACCCCATCGGGAAATCATATTCTATATCGCAGGCCATATCGGCATAGTGCGCCAGTTTTACGTGGTCGTGAAAACGGTATTTATCAGGGCTTATGCCCAGGCTCATATGCCACTTCATGCGCACCTCTTTCCAGTATTCATACCATTCTTTTTGCGTTCCCGGCTTTACAAAAAACTGCATTTCCATCTGCTCAAACTCGCGCATACGGAAGATAAAGCCCCGGGCAACTATTTCATTACGAAAAGCCTTGCCCGTCTGCGCTATACCGAATGGTATTTTCATACGTCCGGTCTTCTGCACATTCAGGAAGTTCACAAATATGCCCTGTGCTGTTTCCGGGCGCAGATAGATCACATTGGCCTCTTCCGCCACCGAACCTATCTCTGTGGAGAACATCAGGTTGAACTGGCGCACATCTGTCCAGTTACAGGTACCGCTCACGCCGCATGTTATTTTGTTGTCTTCAATTAGTTTTTTTATCCCGGTAAAGTCATTGGCAGCCAGCATGATTTCCATATCATGTAGCAGAGCATCTCCTTTTTCCTTGTCCATGGTTTCGGCATATCCCTCTATCAGATGGTCCACACGGTAGCGTTTCTGGCTATCCTTGTTATCTATCATAGGGTCACTGAAATTGTCCACGTGGCCGCTGGCTTTCCACACGGTAGGGTGCATGAATATGGCGGCGTCTATACCCACAATATTGTCATGCATTTGCGTCATGCTGCGCCACCAGTAATCGCGGATGTTCTTTTTCAGCTCGGCGCCATATTGCCCGTAGTCATACACAGCACTGAGGCCGTCATATATTTCACTCGATTGAAAGATAAAACCGTATTCTTTGCAATGCCCTATTATGTTTTGCAGTTTATTGTCATTTGCCATAGTGCGGCAAAAATAAGTCGATTAGTTGAAAGGTGGATTATTAGATTGTTAGTGCAAAGGTCTATGCTCATTTGCCACTAATGGAAATCGTATATTTAGCTATTTATAACCAGTTAAACAGAAATGAAACGATTGCTGGCGTGGTTGTGCGTTTTATTTGGAGTGGCGGCACTTATTGTGTCCACCTCCCGCTCTATCATGCACAGCATTGCTGCGGCTCGCGATGTTTCAGACTACACCCCTTGGTGGGCTATACAGCACAGCGATTGGGGGGATCTTGTGGGCATGTCTTACCTCGATGATGTACCAAAATTCAGAGAAGCGAAACGATACAACTTTGGCAAAGCGGACACCTGCGATAAGACGGTAGATCTTTACCAATGGGGAGATAGCTACCTGCAAGACGTACCAGACTCGGTTTACAGACATGTAAGTGCGTATCATTTCCTTTTCAGAAACGACTCCTTCACCTTTAAATTGGACACCACTAAAAGAAACATACTCATTATTGAGTCCGCGGAGCGGTTTGTACGGTCGAAATTTCGTGACACAGGATTTATAAACTATCTTAATATCGCCTGCGCAGAGAGCCGCTCGCAAAACCCTGATATCGGCCTGGTAAAATACCCGGTTCGCCATATTGCTACGGCATCGGTTTTACCTGATTTCAACATTGACGATCTGTTTAACAAAAAGATAAACCAGAACCTCGAATACAACCTATTTAATTACAATTTTCTCAAACGGCCGCGGCTACTAAAAGCGGATATCAACTATTATAGTTTTAATCGTGCATCCGGCGACGTTGCGGTTTCAGATAACGGACAATACCTTTTCTTTAAGCCAACCATCACCAACCCGGATGTCGCCAGTAGTTACGAGTCCGTGAACACGAGGCAGATAGACAGCATCGTGAATTCACTTAACAAAATATACATTCATTACAAACGTGCGGGCTTTTCAGAGATATATCTTGGAATAATTCCAAATCCGGCCAGCATATTGCAACCAGAGGGCTATAATGACCTGATTCCGTTGGTACAAGGTCATCCGGCGCTCAAAATGCGCGTCATTGATCTTTATTCCGTGTTTAAACAACACAAGAAACCGGCAACATTGTATCGGGCTGGCGATACACACTGGAATGATAACGGTATGAAGATATGGCTGGAAAAGGTCAATAAAATTATGGATGAAGAAGCAACTAAACTAACAAATATGTAAAATAACACAACAATAACTGTCGTTAACGATGGATTTGCAACTAATTCCCAAAAGATGGGCTAAATTTGTAGATACCTACTAATTAATTCTAAACACATAGTGGTTTAACACATAATATAATAATAAGATAGGCGTTTCACCGAAAGAAGAACTCAATGAAAAAAGGATTACTGGTAATTGAAGCTAATGGGACGAAATACGCGACATTAAATAAACTGCTCACCGAACTTCACTACTCAAAAGAAAGGATTTCCAGGAGTTTTTCTATTGATGAATCTTTATCCCATCCAAAAGATGATTTCTTTATCATAATAGCAGATGTTTCGTCACCTGCCGCCAGTATCGCCCCTTCATTACAGGCTATCCAGAAACATTTTAAGAACATTCCGGTCATCGTATTATCAGACAATGATGATAAAGAAGATGCGCTCGCAGCAATACGGGAGGGGGCCCAGGATTTCCTCGTGAATGGCAAATATGACGCCTGGCAACTGGAGAAGGCGATATTATTTGCAACGGAAAGAAAGACCGTCACGGTAAGAACAGAATATGCGGTAAGAGAATATAAAAGACATTTTGAGAACGGGCCTATACCCATGTGGATCGTTGACTCCACGACACAGAAATTCCTCATCGTAAATAATGCCGCGGTAGAAAAATATGGCTACAGCAAGGAAGAGTTCAGGCGGATGACGATCAACGACATACTACCCTCCCATGAAAAGGAGCCTGTTCCCGAAAGCAATATTCTTAGAAAAAAAGATTTTTATGATGCGGGCTATCGCAAATACCTTACTAAGAAAGGCGAAACATTTTATACGCATATTTACACACACGCCACCCAATTCGGCAATATTGATGCACAGTTAAGTTTTGCTATCGACGTAAATAAAAAAATAGAGATAGAGAAACACAATGAGGAGCTCACTAACCAGATAAGAGCCCAGAAAGAACAATTGGAAAGCCTGCTGTATGCAATGGGTTATACCATTTGGTCCAGGAAGGCAGATACGTTTGAGCTTGTTTACGCCTATCCTAATAATGCCTATCTCAAACTGTTCGGTCATTCGGCCGATGAAATGATGAAAAACAAAGGCTTGTTTTACAGTGCTGTGCACCCGGACGATGTAGAACTGGTTTATGAATCGCTGAAAGAGGCGAATACGAAAGGCGTGTCTGAGGTCATTTTCCGTTATGTACACCCTTCCGGCGAAATAAAGACGCTGAAATCACAGATAAATCTGAAGATAGGAGCAGATGGTAACCCGGATACAATCAACGGTGTCACCTTCGACATATCTAAAGAGAAACAACTTACCGAAACCATACGCAATACAGAACAAAACCTGCTTGCCACAATAAATAATACCCGCGACCAGGTTTGGTCCGTAAATTCAAAACTGGAAATAGTATTCTGTAACAAAGCTTACCAGGAGTTCATTTACGAGCTGGCAGGAGTGGTTCCCAAACCCGGTGATTATGTGCTCGGCGAATGGGGTTCCGAATCGTTCTTCAACACCCGGAAAAAGGACTACGAAAGGGCGCTGGCCGGTGAATCGTTCACCATTTTTGTGGAAGAGTTTTATGATGGCGCCCTGCTCCATAAGGAGATCAGCTCAAACCCCATTATCGACGACGCAGGCAGAATAGTAGGCGTTATCTGCATAGCCCGCGATATATCCGAACAGAAAAATCAGTTTGTACAGATACAAAAGCAGAACGAAAAACTCAGGGAAATAGCCTGGATCCAGTCTCATAAAGTACGTGGCCCGGTTGCAAGCATACTGGGGCTCGCTTCACTGTTCAACTACGAGGCCATCCATCACGAAACAAACATAGAAATACTGGAGAAACTCACCATTGCCACCCAGGACCTGGACAAAATAATAAAGGAAGTGGTGGACAAAACCAACAACATTCAGCAGTAGGATTCACTAAAATCTTTCTGCCATCCCCAGTCCAAAAAGGGCATAGTCATATACAGCGGGGTCTCCGGGATTCATCAATTTCAGTTGCTGCGTAAGCAGGCGCGCATTGGCCCAGTTCGATTTTATGTTGTCCAGCAAGCCCAGGCGCTCCGCTACCCGCGCCACATGCACATCAAGAGGGCATATAAGCTGAGCAGGTTTTATCTTTTTCCATATCCCGAAATCGACTCCATTACCATCCTTACGAACCATCCACCGTAGGTACATGTAGATTCAGGTAATTGTAGTAGTATGTATTTGGTTAGAAAGGTGAGAAGAGGAACTATAAACTTACTTTTGTAAAAATGGAAGTTAAGCATAACTATATTGATGAGGAAATTATAGATTTTCTGAACGAGAAGGTGGATCAATACAATAGACCAAATTTTATTGAGAATGATCCCATTTCAATTCCGCATAGATATAGCTTAAAAGAAGACATTGAAATTTCAGGATTCTTAGCAGCCTCAATATCCTGGGGCAATCGGAAAATGATAGTTAAGAATGGTCATAAAATGCTTGATCTACTTGGTGAATCTCCTTTTGACTATGTTATGTCGCATGATGCAAAACAATTAAAAAGACTTAATGGTTTTGTTCATCGAACTTTTAATCAGGAGGACTTTAAATTCTTCATCAAGGCTCTTAAACATCTGTATCAAGTTCATGGAGGATTAGAAGCAGTATTTAATAAATATGCAACTGGGGAAAGCCTTCAACCAGCTATTCATCAATTTAAAAAAGTCTTCTTTGAGATTCCACATTCTCAAAGAACTACAAAACACATTTCTGACCCGTTTAAAGGCTCGGCAGCAAAGAAAATCAACATGTACCTTAGATGGCTTGTTAGGGTCGATAATCGTGGCGTGGACTTTGGATTGTGGCGAAAAATTAAACCATCACAATTATCGTGTCCGTTGGATGTTCACTCTGGTAATATTGCTCGGAAATTAGGATTACTAACAAGAAAACAAAATGATTCAAAAGCGGTTGCTGAGTTGGATAGCAATCTTCGTATATTGGATGCAAGCGATCCAGTTAAATATGATTTTGCTCTTTTCGGGTTTGGTATAATGAGTACACCGATTGAGAAGAAGCTAATTTAAAGTCTTAATTACAATTTACCTCAAATACCATCTAAATAAATTGCATAAATAAATATGTATTGGTTGTCGCATATTTATTGATGCCATTTGTGTTGTCTGGCTTAGGTTTCAATGGTTTAGTAATTTATGCAATTTGTTTCTATCAATTTTTTTTATTAATTTTTTAAAAATAAGATAAAAAATGAAATGCACAAAGACAAAATGGAACCAGCTAACTACCAGCGGTGCTTATCGGGTAATCAATCTATCACTCTATAATCACATAAGAGATTTACATGCCACATTAATGATTGAAGAATTAATTGATATGTACTATTACCAACATGGTAATAAAAAATTGATAGATGACTATATCTACTATACTGATAAAAGTATGGGAGATAAGATTTTAGTATCTGCGAATAAGGTTGGAGATCTAAGGAATATATTATTAAACCATAATTATGTTAGTTACATAAGGAAGGGTAATCCATGTAAGGGTCATTATAAAATTAACTTTGATCAAATAGAGAGGGACATAAAAACTAACCTTAGTTTATCTAAAACAAAAAATGAAGATCAAAATAAGTCAGAAGCAGTCCAATGAAAGCCCTTGTATTAGCTTATTTCATGGCATTTTAATTCTTTTACTATGTTTATCAGCTTCGGTATAATATTATCAGGATCCCTACCAGGATCCCTTTTAATATATTGTGAAAATTTGTATAGATATAAGAAAAAATTCATTCGGACTATAGATGCCTGTTTTATATGTTAATATATAATTAATATATAAAGAAGCGGATACTGTGTTTGACTATTTTAAACAGATAACTTTTCTTGCCTGGAAACGGGGTAGGCGGGTTCCCGATCAAAGACAAATAATGAAGTTAAGCCGTAGCTATTTTTAAGTCATTCTTGAATGCCAGCTTCTTTATCTTGGTTACCGTATTAACATGCACTTTAGCAGCAGCAGCAGCATCTTTACAGGTTAAATCCTTCTTCAATAGTTCTATAACCTTTTTGTTCTGGGGCTTGCTCAAGAAGGTAAGAGTATCTTCTTTATTACCAGGCTTACGCCCTTTATACAAACCCTTAAGCTTCGCAATCCTAATCCCGTCAACTTGTCTTTCCTTAGATATATTTCTCTCCATTTCACCGAGCGTTCCACATTATCAGCCCATAATTAAGATTGAAAAGAATGAGGTGTACTTGTTCGATTAATGCCACATCAATTACCCGCATTTACATATTGATGCGCTTACATGCTGACCCGCGGGCCGGCGTGGATATATGTTTCTTTGTTCGTTCCGGGTGCTCAATAGAAAAGAAATAGTTGTGAAAATGTATCAGCGCCTGCTCCACGGTTTCTTCTTTGTATGTTTTGGCGGGCACAAAAGCATCCTCCAACGAATAATAGCGCATGTAGTGATATTGCAGGAACGATATGAAGTACAGCAGGTCAGTGGCATTAAACGTGCGGTGCGCAAAATGTACGAAAGGTTTGAGGTCAGTATCCTTGTGATTCACTATAAAATCATGAGGGGCATTACCCATCCAGTCCATCAGTTTCCGGGAGTTGTTGATGATAGTAGTGCGGTTACCCCATGCCAGTATTGCCGCAAAGAGGCCGGCTATTTCTATATCCTGCTTTTTTGTGAAAAGATGTGGCATACATACCGGGTCTTTTTCAATAAATGCCGGCTGGTTATATAGTTTCACCTTATCATCGAGAAATTCTTTCAACTCTGGCATCAACTCCAATTAGCATCAAGAGAATCGCCGGAAGGAAGGGAACATTTCATTTCCATTTTCAGCGCCGCAATATCCGACTTGAAGTCTTCCCGCGCCTTATCAAACCAGAACTGTTGTTTCTTACCTGCCGGCTCTTTCTTGGCCCTGCCGATGTTCAGACCGATATCATAACAAATGGGCGTGTGCTTCTTAATAGTTGGGTTACTATCTAAATTTTCGTTGAGCAACGCATCGTAGGCTTCTTGTTGTTTTTCTATCGTCGCTATTCCCGCTTCGCTATAAGCGGGTATTTTACTCAAAATACTGTCCAGCTTGTCACATAGTGTTTCCATAACCGATTTTTTAATACCAATTTACAAATCTTTAGGAGAGCAAGAACCCCGAATCAAGAAAATCCTTCAATCAGGTGAATCAAGGTTTAGACCTAATGTGCCTCCAGCCAGTTGTTCCCCATCCCTGTCTCCACATTCAGCGGCACATCATGGGGCAGCTTCATGGCATTGCTCATCCCCGTCTTTATGATCGCCTGTGCCTCTTCGGTCTCATCGAGCGGGACATCAAACACAAGTTCGTCATGCACCTGCAGTATCATGCGCGTGCGCATATTGCGCTTCACCAGCTCCCGGTGAATAGTGATCATGGCCAGCTTTATCATATCCGCGGCGGTGCCCTGTATGGGCATGTTAATGGCGTTGCGCTCGGCATAACCACGCACCGTGAAGTTGGCGCTGTATATATCCTTCAGCCAGCGCTTGCGGCCCATCACCGTTTCCACATAGCCATGTTCCTTGGCAAAGTTTATCGACCGGTCCATGTACAGCTTCACCGATGAGTACTGCGTAAAGTAGTTATCTATTATTGTTTTGGCCTCTGTGCGGCTCACGCCTATGTTCTCCGCCAGCCCAAACGCGCTCTGACCGTATATAATGCCAAAGTTCACCGCCTTGGCTGCCCTGCGCTGTGCGCTCGTCACCTCGCTCTCAGCCACCCCATACACCTTGGCTGCAGTGGCAGTATGAATGTCTTTGTTCTCTTTAAAGGCCGATATCATGTTCTCATCGCCGCTTATGGCAGCCACTATGCGCAGCTCTATCTGCGAGTAGTCGGCCGATACCAGCGTATAGCCATTTCCTCTGCTTATGAATGCCCTGCGTATCTCCCGCCCGCGGTCTGTGCGTATGGGTATATTCTGCAGGTTCGGGTTGTTGCTGCTCAGCCTTCCCGTCACCGCCACCGACTGGTTGAAGCTGGTATGCAGCCTGCCTGTGCGTGGATTTATCAGGCCCGGCAAGGAGTCCACATAAGTGCTCTTCAGTTTCGTAAGCTCACGGTAGGCGAGTATGTCTTCCACTATCTGGTGCTTCAGGCGTAGCTTCTGCAGCACATCCTCTCCGGTGGCATACTGCCCGGTCTTCGTCTTCTTTTGCCCGGCATCTATCTTCATCACTTCAAACAGCACTTCGCCCAGTTGCTTCGGCGAGCCTATGTTGAACTTCACCCCGGCATGGTTGTATATGTTCTCCTCTGCCTGCTTTATATCCACCTCCAGCACCTTCGAGTACTCCCGCAGAAAGGGCACATCCAGCCCCACACCTTCATACTCTATATCTATCAGCACCGGCACCAACGGATTCTCCACCTCGTCGAACACACGCTTCACATCCTTTTCTATCAGCAGGGGGTCAAAAGCTTTCTTCAGTTGCAGCGTTATATCGGCATCCTCGGCAGCGTACTCCTTCACCGCTTCCAGCGGGGCGTCGCGCATATTGCCCTGCCCCTTGCCCTTTTTGCCAATTAATGTTTCTATACTTACCGGCTCATAGGCCAGGTACTTCATGGCAAGCATATCCATGCTGCGCTTGCCATCGGGGTCTATTACATAGTTGGCGAGCATGGTATCGTATATAGGCCCTTTCAGGCTATAACCGTACCACTTCAGCATCATCATATCATACTTTATGTTCTGGCCCACCCACAGCACATCCGGGTTCTCAAACAGCGGCCTGAACCGCTCCAGCACCTTTATCACGCCCGCTTTATCCTCCGGCACGCTCACAAACCACGCTATACCCTTTTCAAAGCAAAAGCTCATGCCCACCAGGTCCGCCAGGTTAGCATCTATATTCGTGGTCTCTGTATCAAAACATATCTCTTTCTTCCCCTCCAGGTGGCTCAGCAGTTCCGTTATCTCCTCATCCGTTTGCACAAGGGTATACACGTGTGGCACCTGCTCCAGTGTAGTCAGGTGGCTCGGTAACATCTCTTTCTCCTCTCCATCCGTATCTGCTTCCCGCCCCTGCCAACTGCCTTCTGCCCCTGCCTCTGCCTCCTGCGAACCGCCGACTGGAACTGTCTTCTGCTTTATCGGGTTCCCAAACAGATCCAGACTCCTGCTATTGTCCACTGCGCTGCCACCTGCCCCTGCCTTCTGCTTACTAAAGAGCTCCGTCTCCACCGCTGGTGCAAAGATGCGCTTGGCTATCGTCTTAAACTCCAGCTCATTGAATACTTCCGTCAGCGCTTCCACATTCTTCTCCTTCACACGGAAGTCCTCATCATGAAAGGGTACGGGCACATTGGTGATGATGGTGGCCAGCTTCCTGCTCATCAGCGCCAGCTCCTTGTTGTTGCGTATCTTCTCGCCCAGCGCGCCCTTTATCTTGTCGGCATTGGCAAGGATGTTCTCCATATTGTCATACTCGGCTATCAGCTTGGCGGCCGTCTTCTCGCCCACACCGGGTATGCCCGGAATGTTGTCCACTGCGTCACCCATCAGGCCCAGCATATCTATCACCTGGTCTACTCGCTTTATGCCCCACTTGGCGCACACCTCTTTTTCGCCCAGCGTTTCCTGGTCGCTGAAAGTGCTCTTGGGCTTGTACATGTATATCTTTTCACGCACCAGTTGGCCATAGTCCTTATCGGGGGTTACCATGTATACGGTATAGCCCAGGTCCGCCGCTTCCAGGGCCAGCGAGCCTATTATATCATCTGCCTCGTAGCCATCCAGCTCCAGGCAGGGCAGGTTAAAGCCCTTTATGATGCGCTTGATATCCGGTACCGCTGCGCTCAGGTCTTCGGGCGTCTCCTGGCGGTTGGCCTTGTAGTCTGCAAAGTCGGTGTGGCGCTCCGTGGGCGCGCTGGTGTCAAACACCACCGCCAGGTGCGTGGGTTTTTCCTTTGTCAACAGCTCCAGTAGTGTATTCGTAAATCCGAATTGTGCATTCGTATTCTTGCCCTTGCTGGTGATGCGCGGGTTGCGTATCAGCGCATAGTACGCCCTGAATATGAGCGCAAATGCATCGAGTAAAAACAGTTTCTTTTCCGGTGTATTTTCAGACATACTGCAAGGTACAAAATCGAAATTCCAAATTCCAAACCTCGTTCTGAGGGCCACCCTTTGATTTATCGCCTTTGCCAAATATTATTTACCTCGTAACTTTGTAAAAAGCCCGACAAATGGCTACAATAGCAAAAAAACAAAAGCTGCATCAATACATAGAGCTTGCCAATAAGGGCGATATAGATGTGCTGCCAAGCTACATTGAAAAGGCTATGGAACCGAGTGTGCCATATGATAAATGGAATGATGCTGAATTTGTTGCAGAAATGGCGCCGGGTAAATGCATTTCAAGATGGCACAGATAAAGGCTTTACCTGGGGAAGAAGTAAAAGAGCGGGCCAGGCGTTTTTTGAAAATATAATGTAGTCGATAGATGAACTAAAGATCAGCTTACGATGGCGCCTTAAGGCTGTCGTAGATACGAATTCTGTAGTGGATTAATAGCAAAATGCTGATACGATTGAATAGTTCAATAGCAGCAAGGATAGGCAGAATTTCAGCGCCATGATGATGATAGATGCTTTGAGATAACAGCGCAGAGCTTTTTTTTTCCGGCGGAGCCTTTGGAAAAAAATCGCCTTTTTCTTTGTTACTTTCTATTTGGCGAAGCAAAAAGAAAGTAAGGGGATGAGGGTGTTCCTCGCGCCAAACGCCCTCCCAATTTTTTAATGCCATTGTTGTCGTAACTATTTTATCTTTACTCATCAAAATATTCAAAATAGTGCGCACAAACAGCTACTATACCACCACCTGCATGCTCATACTCACATTGTTGCTATCGGCAGTGCAGAAAGGAAGTGCGCTGGAGGGCGACGTGTATAAGGAGCAGAAAATTCACGGCTTCACCTATGGCATCGTGGCGGGCGCAAACCTGGCTACTATAGACGATCATAATTTCACACACTACTACAAAGTGGGTGCAAACCTTGGTGGATTTGCTTTTGTGCGCATCCTGCCGGAGGCAGACATAAGCATAGAGCTGCTTTACTCACAGAAGGGGCGCAATACCAGCACGCTCACCGGCACCAATGTGCCCAACCTGAGCTTTACCAGGATGTATGACCGCCTCAATTACGCCGAAGTGCCGGTGATGATCAACTACCTCGATGGAAACAACGATCATTTTGGTGCCGGGGTCTCCTATGGCCGTTTGCTGAACTATACCGAGTCCCTGACCCCCGACGGACACATAAACCTCCACGCCCAAAACTACCCGTTTAACCAGGATGATTTTGAACTGCTGGCCGGAGCGGAGTTCCATATATGGCAGCAGTTTTACCTCACCCTCCGCTACCAGTATTCTCTCTTCCGCCTCCGCCCCGAAGGCCCCGGCAACTTCACCACCCCCGGCGCGCACAACAACCTATGGGTAGTGCGGGTTGCGTATATGTTTAATTAAGCGCCTCACTGCGAGGAACGAAGAGGCGTAAACGGATTTTTCGCTGGAGATTTGAATAGTGGATTTCTTTAAGTAATATTAACCTGCATATAAGCATCAAATGGCTGATTGGTCGGAACTCGAGGTTGATATTATTGTTGACGATTATTTCCAAATGTTGCAGGAGGAGATAAGGGGGCTTGCTTATAGTAAAACTGCGCATCGAAATAAGTTATTAAATTTCCTACAAAACAGGAATGAAGGTTCTATCGAGTTCAAACACCAAAACATCAGTGCCGTCCTAGTCAATAATGGTCTACCATACATTTCGGGTTATAAACCCCGGGGTAATTACCAAAAACTGTTAGAAGAAAAAGTCCTCGCGTATCTGGTAAAAGATGCAGCAATAGAAAAGGATTTTAATGCATTCGCAAATCAGCAAATAGAAGTTAAGCCACGATTGATAGAATACGAAAAATGGATTGATACACCACCCAGGTCATCAATTATTCAAGAACCCGCAGACAACAATTATAAACCCAAAAAGAAAAACTATTTAGAACTCGAGCAAAGAAATCATTCAATCGGATTTGCTGGAGAGGAACTAGTGTTTGAATATGAAAAATGGCGCTTAATAAATGCAGGGCTTCCGAAATTAGCAAAGGAAGTTAAATGGATCTCCAGAGACGACGGCGACGGTGCAGGGTATGATATACTATCAAGAAAAGTTACCGGCGAAGATATCTTTATCGAAGTTAAGACTACAACTTTAGGAAAAGACACACCAATTTTCTTTTCAAAAACAGAAAACGATTTTTCCAACGATTACAAGGATGCATTCCATCTTTATCGCGTCTTTAATGTAAAGCAACAGCCCAAAATGTTTTCTCGGGCTGGGCGATTCAAAGACATGTGTTCAATGGAGCCTACAAATTTTAAAGGTATTTTCTAATCTCCTCTGCAATTCGCTTGGCCATCAATGGCGGTACAGCATTGCCTATTTGTTTAAATGCCGCAGTCCTATTCATCCCTTCCCTTTCAGCTTCAAAATAATAGTCATCAGGAAAAGATTGTAGCCGCGCAGCTTCTCTGACAGTTAGCGACCTGCACTGTTTAATATCAGGATGAATATAGTAATGCCCATCTTTTGAAATGTGCGCTACGACAGTATGCGATGTGTTTAAATCACCAGCCACTACTTTAAAACGGTCTTTAAATATCTCTCTGTTTGCATGGGTTTTCAATTCTTCTGGCAGATCATTATAATCCAATCGCTCTTTGTTCTTATTCCATTTTTTGATTGCTATACGGTATATCTGTTTATCCTGTATTGTATGTGCACGGCCTAAATGCTGCGTAACTATTTGAATATCGCCCCTAATTCCAGAGTAATCTAAATACTTATTTGTTGGCCCAACGTAGCCAGTGTACTTATCTAACCCTTGCCCGGCTTGTAATGCAGGCAAGTCATGCAGCAAAACACTTACCGTATAATCATTTACATTGCCGTTCAAATCAAATCCAGTCAGCATCAAGTCTTTTCTATGTCCAATCAGTATAATCCTTTTCCTGTCCTGCAACACATCAAAATCTCTCGCAGTAACAACAAAATCTTTGATTTCATATCCCAGGTTTCTGAACGTTAAGAGCATATGCCGTAAGTAACCGCCTTTATTAGCGGAGTGCAACCCTGTTACATTTTCAAACACAAACATTTTAGGTTTGTATTTGTGCAGGAACTTTGCATATTCAAGAAACAAGAAATTTCTTTCATCTCCTTTCATTCCGTTTTCAGATCGTGCCCTGCCTACTAATGAATATGCTTGGCATGGCGGTCCTCCAATTATTAGGTCAACCTTTTGATCCAAAAGTCGTTCATCTATCAGCGCGAATATTTTTTGATTATTTGCTTTGCCAATTGCAAGGTTGATAACACTGTCCAGCTTCTCTTTTGGAATAGCATCATAAAGCTTCTCCCTGTTTATTTCGCTCTTTAAATAGGCAATGTAATGTTCTAAATTATCTGTAGCTTTTAAATGATTGTAGGCAACTCTTGTCTTTAGCGAGTAACATGCGGCTTTATCCATTTCCACATGTGCAACGGGATTGAAACCCGCGTTGATAAAGCCTTCTGATAATCCACCGGCGCCTGCAAAAAGGTCAATATACGTTAGTTGTTGTTTCATTTTTTTGAGTCGTTTGCTATGAATATAGATCGTTCACAAACTACTTGTAGTTTTAATTCCAGTCAATCGGATATAAGTGAACTTTGCAAAATTGTGACATTCCAATTTCACTACATTCGCTTATAAGTCACGTTTTGAAAATTTAAATTCGTCGCGTGAGAGAGAAATACTGCCCATGCAAAAACCGCCGCACCAGCATTTCAGGCTTTGTATCCTTGCCCTTTATGCGGCTCATATTATAGCTGCGGGTTTCCTTGAGACAAACGCTATTCAGCAAATGACAGTTTCTTCATAGCCTCGAATCAGGAAAATCATTGGATCCTTAGATCAAGGTCCAAGATTGTGGATATCTTTCAAACAAGATATCCACAAAGCCATTGCTATCTCATTTCCCCTCCTCAACTTTGTCTTCGCCCGCCATAGTGTCAGCGACGGCAGGATTCACCCGCTAAGAGAATACTCGCCCTTAGCGCCCTTAAAAACAAAATAAGTGAACTGCTCCCCTGCGCCTTTGCGAGAAACCATTTTTTTACCGCTCCGCGAGCCCAAAACACGAGAAATGAAAAACGAACAACAACAGCAAGCCAGGCACCTGTTCCTCCAGACAGACCTCACCAAAACACAGATCGCGAACCTCCTCGATGTGGACCGCCGCACCATCTATCAGTGGTCCATCGATGGCAGTTGGGAGCGCCTCAAAATGGCTGCCGCAAATATTCCCTCGCTCCTCGTTGAGAAATGCTACTACCTCTTTGGCCATTTCGCAGATCACTTGCTCAGTCGTCCGGAAACCAACGGCGCCATCACCCGCAGCGAAGTAGAATCGCTCTACAAGCTCACCCTCAGCATCGGCAAGCTGAAGAAAGGCAGCACCCTCAACGAGAATATGGAAGCATTCACCTGGTTCCTCGAAAGCATGAAAAGAAAAAACCCCGCCCTTGCGCAGCAGGTATTGCCATACATGGACGAATATATCAATGCCCGCAAAGACTTTTCCGAAACACATTTCCTCCCCGAAGGCTACACCGAAGATGGCTACAAACGTCCGCGCAAACCCACACCCGCACAGGAAGCCGAACAGAAAGCCGATGCGCAAGACCTCGAAGCCCTGCTCCGGCATCTCAAAGCAATTAAAAAAGAAGACCACCAACCTGTGCCACAACCCGCTCCGCCACAACCCGAAACCGAAACAGGCGCCATAGATCTCGAAGCCCTTATGAAAGAACTAAACGGTATCACCAAAACTGATCCTGAACCAAGCCACAACGAACAAACTCCTGGTGATACCCGTCCCACCGGCGCTGAAGCCCTGGCAATCATGAATGCCCTTATGGACGACCTCGAAACCCAATACCCCCACCTCCGCAACCCGAACGTCCGTCCCAAAACAAATCAATACACACCCCGCGCTGCATAAAAGAGAAAAACATTGCAAATCAAAAAAAGAACACGCAACACACTCCCCTCCTTTCTTCAAGGTGCCTGCAAGGGCACGACCGCAGGTATATGCTGGAAAACATAGCGAAGCAGTGTTTTCCAGCTGGGGTGATTGGCTCGCGTACAACGCGCTACACAAACAGCCGAATGACCCGGCATTACAATAGAAGCAAAGAAAAAGTAAAGGCAACGCAGGCAAACAACACCCCATGGAAAATACCGCTGAAAACAAAATCTCCCACTCCCTCAAAAAACGGGAGGTTTTTGAGAGATTTTTATAACCGGATTTAGCTCCAAACCATTGATCATCAACAATCCCGATAGCTATCAAGAGAGAAAAAAATTCCCCGCGAAAACGGGAGATTCACCGGTGTGCCACACTTCAAAAGTGTGGCACACCTTACTTTTCCAGAATTGCGCAACTCAGGTTGTAATACCTTGGTCTCAAAGATGTGCGAGATTTGTGGCTGAAAAATGGCTGTGGATTACTTTCTGTACTTGCCTTTAGGGTTTCGGCTGGTATGAAAAATGGAAGAAATGTAAATTGTTTTCTTTTTCTGCCTTTATCGCCTGCCTGGCCCGTTCTTTTACTTCTTCCCACGTAAACCCTTTGTCCGTACCACTTTCCAATGCTTTCACCCTACGGTCCATTTCCGCTACAAATTCGGCATCATCCCATTTATTGTAAGGCACCGGGCTCCATAGCTTTGTCGATATAGTTCAGCAAGCCTTTTCACAAAGTTACGGGGTAAATGAATTTCAACAAAAAGGATAAATCAACGGTATTATCTCAGCCGTTTAACAGACAAGGTATTAATTGTGAATAAGTACGTTAGAAACTAATCCGGCCAATGCAGTATTAATATCCGCAGCTATACTAATTTCACGTAGGTAACTTTTCCGCACCGTATGCGCCACAATAAGGATGTTGTTGTATTCACACTCGTCATCACGTCCATCTTATTGATCTATTCTTTTTTCGCCGCGTTCTCTCACTTCGATCTGCTGCACCTGAAAAAAGTAAGCATCCTTGCCGATGTGTTTTACGATAAGCAGAGCAAGGCCGGGCCGGCCAGCACGATACCAGACACGGTGATTGCCCCGGCAGACCGGGTAGCCGATGAGCCGCTGCCGGGTGAGGATACGGGCAAAAAAGTATTCAGCAAGTACCTGGAGCCTAAGATCATCACCAACTTCAGCGCAGATGCCACCCGTCCCGCGCTGCCCCGGCTCATAGCAAAGCTGCATGCGATAAAGAACGGCAAGAAGGCCAAAGTGCGGGTCGCATGGTTTGGCGATAGCCTTGTAGAGGCAGATATACTCTCCATGGAGTTTCGCAAGCAGATGCAGCAATACTTTGGGGCGTTTGGTGTGGGCTTTATACCGGCTACGTCTATCACTTCTAAGTTCCGCATCACGGCCACCCACACCTGGAAGGGCGACTGGGCGGAGGAGAACTTTAAGTCGAAAGACGTGAGTGCGCCGCTGTTCTTCTCGGGCCACACCTTCTTTACCGCAGATGGCGAGGTCACGGTGCAGGACAATACCGTGCGGGATACCCCGGCTGTGCAGCTACTGGAAAAGAGCCTGATCTGTGGACCATCGAAAAGTGGCACCGTGATGCTGACCGTGGATGGCAGGCAGAAGCAGTACCCGGCAGATAAGCTGGTGAACCGCATAGTGATGGACAACAGCAACAGCCGCTCTATAACAGTGGGCGTGCACGATAAGCAGCTACCGGTATACGGCATAAGCATGGAGCCGGACGCGGGCGTGGTAGTAGACAACTTCTCGTTTCGCGGCATCAGCGGCATAGAGCTGGGCCGGTTCGATAGCTCGTTCCTGGCCACACTGGCGCGGGAAGATAATTACGACCTCGTAGTGCTGGAGTATGGCGCCAACATCCTCTACCACCCAAACGACATGGACTATAGCTGGTATGGCGCCAGCATGAACCATGTGCTGCGGAAACTAAGAAAGGCTATGCCGAACACGGAGATACTGGTGATCAGCACCGCAGACCGCGCCTTCCTCTACGACGGCGAATGGCGCACCGCGAAGGGCATACACAACCTGGTGAAGGTACAGGCGGAGATGGCGTATAACAATGGCGGGGCGTTCTACAACATGTTCCTGAACATGGGCGGTGAGGGCACGATAGCCAAGTGGGCCACCAGCAATCCACCCCTCGCCAAGGATGACCGCATACACCCGAACTACAAAGCCAGCATAGTGATGGGCGACATGTTTTACCAGTCGTTCATGGATGAATATAATAAGATAAAGTGAGCGTAAAGTCCTGGTGAGCGTAGTCGAACCATGACATACCGAACTGCAAACCAATTAATACCAGATGCCGATTTTTGATACGCAGGAGTTCCTGCACCAGTTTTTATATGATCCTAAAAATCCTTTGTTGTTCAACAATGGGTTTTTCGTGTATTTCTTTGCTGCCTTCATAAGCCTGTATTATGTGTGCCGCAATAAGATACGGGCGCGGAATATGGTGGTGACGCTCTTCTCGCTGTACTTCTTTTACAAGGCCAGCGGCTACTTTGTGTGGCTGGTCATTATATCCGCCATCACCGATTACTTTCTGTCTAACGCCATATACCGTGAACAGGATAAGCGTAAAAAGAAAGCATTGCTGTTACTCAGTGTGGCCGTGAACCTGGGGCTGCTGTTCTATTTTAAGTACACCAACTTCTTCCTCACCCTGTCCAACCAGTTCTTCGCTACGCACATCAATCCGCTGAACATACTGCTGCCCGTGGGTATCTCGTTTTACACTTTTGAGAACCTGAGCTATACCATAGATGTTTACCGCGGAGAGTTTGAGCCGGAGAAGAAATTTATCAATTATATCGTCTTTCTGTCGTTCTTCCCGAAGCTGGTGATGGGGCCTATAGTACGGGCCCGGGACTTTCTGCCACAACTCCGCAAGCCCTATGAGCTGCAGGAGGGCGATTTCGCAAAGGGGTTTTACCTCATCATGTCTGGCTTAGTGAAGAAGCTGGTGATCTCCGATTATCTGACGCTGAACCTTGTGAACTATGTCTTCGACGACCCGGCAAGGCATACGGGGCTGGAATGCGCTGTGGCGGTGTTTGCCTATGCCATCGTCATCTACTGTGACTTCAGCGGTTATAGCGATGTGGCCATAGGTATCGCCAGGTGGCTCGGCATTACGATTCCGCCCAACTTCAACTTGCCGTACCAAAGCAAGTCCATCACGGAGTTCTGGCGGAGGTGGCATATATCATTGTCTAGCTGGCTGAAAGATTATCTGTACATCTTCTGGCTGGGTGGTAACCGGAAAGGCAGGGTACGCACCTATGTGAACCTATTCATCACCATGCTGCTCGGCGGCCTGTGGCATGGCGCCAACTGGACGTTCATCATTTGGGGTGGTCTGCATGGCATAGGTCTGGCCGTGCATAAAATATGGATGGAGCGCGCAAGCGGGTTTATAAAGAGAAATGAAACCAATGCGCTCTATAATCTTGCGGCAGGCCTGCTCACATTCCTGTTTGTTTGCTTCTGCTGGATATTCTTTAAGTCGCCAGATTATGCAACTGCCTCCATCATGATCTCGCAGATCTTCACCGATTTCTCATTGAGTGTGTGGCCCACTTTCTGGGGCACCTACCACAATGTGATCTGGCTCATGCTGCTGGGGTATGCCCTGCACATGGTGCCGGAGACCCTGCCGGGGGTGATCATCGCGAGAATACAAAAAGCACCGATGGTAGCGTTTGTGGTGGCTTTTATTGCGTTCCTTGTACTGTATGCGCAGTTTAAATCGAGTACGCCGGTGATGCCTATTTATTTGAAGTTTTGATCAGGATTTGAGGATTTTCAGGGTGCGCGGGTAAGATCACTGCTCGTACTTCACATGTATCTTACTGTTTTTGTTACGCGCAGATGTGGTATCGGGTTTGGCCACCGGCCTTTTGTTTTCTCCCGATTCTGAAGCATGTTTTACTGGACCGTCGGGGTTTTTCTCTGGCTTAGGTTTAGCAATAGTTTTTGGAGTGGGCTTTTTGTGCGCTACTGGTTCAGGATTGTAGGGGTGCAGTTTTGCGTAGTTGTTATAGGCCTTAGCAAATGCGCTGAGCAGTAGTTGCCCTTGTAGTTGGTAACCTTTGGGCTGGTAGTGTACCAGGTCATGGCCGAGGAGGCCGGCGTGCTTCCATCCTGCTGCGCTTTTCTTTCCACCGCTTATGTCGTAGAGGTCCCACCAGGCGGCTCCACTTTTTTCAGCGGAGCGGATGAGGCCATTGGTTACTTTGCTGAGTACGGCATTGGGACGTTTGCCTTTGTAAAAGGAGCCGGCCGGTGTTGTTATCAGTACGGGCGCACCAGGTGCTATTTGATGAATTTTATGGATCATCGAGTCGCATAATGCCGCCATTGCCTGCTCGGTGAGGTCGGGGTTTTGCGCTTCGTTGGTACCCATAGACAGAATGAAGAGATCGCCGTTCAGCGCCTTCAGTTGCTGCCAGAATAGATCGCTGCCTACATATTGGTCAAAGCGAGCGCCGTTGGCGCCAATGGTGTGGTAGATCACTCCGCAGGTATCCTTCCGCTCCAGCGAGACACCATAGAACTTGTAATCGCCGAAGGTTGTTTTGGTAAGCGCACAGCCGGATAGCAGGGCATCGCTCTCGTAAACGAGCGAAGGGCTGTTGGCCTCTTCTATTGTGGAAAGTGATATTGGGTTGCCCTTGCTGCTGTCTGTGAGCAGGTAGTCTTCTTTCTGTTTGCCAAGGAAGAAAACCATGCGGTTAAAGTATTCGGGGTTTCCGTTTTCGTCCTTAAGCCACACATTTACGGTCGCTTCTTTGTGGGCAGATACCATACCATATCCACAGATACCTGTCTCTATGGGTGAAGTGTTGTTGGTGATCCGGTTGCTATGCCAGGTGGCATTTGAGGATGCATGCAGGTCTCTGGGCCCGTTGGTATTAGCAAGGGAGTAAGGGAAAACCAATCCCCGCCCTGCGTTCCCGAAGTAAGCCTGGAAACCGTTGCGCAACACACTGGTGATGCCATCGGCCTGCAGGTGGGAGTCGCCGATATGCACTATGTTTACCCGGCCCTTGTGGGAGGCGTGCACGGCTACCAATTTTCTAAAAACACTGTCCAGTTCAGTATGATGAGCGATAGCGTTCTCATCAAAATGTATGAAGCCATAATGATCCGGGGCAGGAACATGCCATTTTACAGTATCCATCTGCGCATCAGCTACAAGGGGAAATAACACAGCCAAAAGGAATAAGAATTGTTTCATCGTTAACGGTACAACAAGCTACTAAAATTAATTGCCGGATTTCGTTTTGCAATCTACTTCTTTCTTTTTGCGCGCTCATACTGCTCAGGCCAGGCCATTTCGTCATAGCTGAGTTCGCGGGCGGCTCGCAATGGGAAGTAAGGGTCACGCAGTAATTCGCGGGCCATGAATATCAGATCGGCCTGGCCGGATGTGAGTATCTCTTCGGCCTGTTCGGCAGAAACGATAATACCTACGGCTCCGGTGAGTATGCCGGTCTTGCGCACTGCAGCAGCAAATGGTACCTGGTAATTGGGTTTAGCGGGGATCTTAGCATAGGAAACAACACCACCTGATGAACAATCAACAAGGTCTACACCTCTACCCTTAACCAGTTCACCGAGCTTAACAGAGTCTTCCACTGTCCATCCGCCGTCGGCCCAGTCGCTTGCTGATATGCGCAGAAACAAGGGTAGCTCTTGTGGCCAAACGCTTCTTATCGCGTCAATGATCTCAACGAGAAAACGGGTGCGGTTCTCAAAGTTTCCACCATAATCGTCGGTACGCTTATTGCTCAAGGGAGACATAAACTCATTGATGAGATAGCCATGAGCGCCATGAATCTCAATTACCTTGAAACCGGCAGCCAATGCCCGCTTTGCAGCGGCTTTAAAGTCGGTAACTATCCTTTTTATTTCTCCAAGGCTAAGTTCGAGCGGCGTGTCTTTATCATCCGAAAAAGCTAAGAGGCTTGGGGCTACGGTCTTCCAGCCTCCTTCCGAAACCGGTATTAACTTATCATTTTTCCAGGGCTCGGTGACGCTGGCCTTTCTGCCGGCATGGGCTAACTGCATGCCCGGCACAGCCCCTTGCTGCTCTATGAAGTGTGTTATCTTTTTTAGTTGCTCAATATGGTCATCCTTCCAGATACCCAGATCATGCGGGGATATACGTCCTTCGGGGCTCACCGCCGTGGCCTCAGTGAACACCAACGCTGCGCCCCCTACTGCCCTGCTCCCCAGGTGCACAAAATGCCAGTCGTTGGCAAAGCCATCTTCGCTGCTGTACTGGCACATGGGCGAAACCACTATGCGATTTCGAAGGGTGATCTTTCTTATCGTGAGCTGGGTGAATAACATAATAGCTCAAAGTTAGAGAATTCAGGATTAAGGGGCTGTTGGCGTGCAGGCATAAAAAAAGGATACTGAAATTTCAATATCCTTTCTGAATATGATCGCAAAATAAATTAATCCATGTAGTCGTAATCGCGCCAATGGTAGTGGTCTGCACCTGCGTAAATAGAGCTTATTTCTATTTCGTAGTATGGCTTATCGTCATCGCGGAAAGAAATGTCGTACAGGTGTACTATGATCTTGTCGTTGGTATAGATATGCTCCATATATTGCTCACGTGTGAAACGGCGAAGGGCAGTGCGGTAGTAGGTCAGACTCGCCTCACACTGTTTCTTGATGCGTTCAAATTCCTCCTTATTGCTTGTTTCAAATTTGATCGAAACGTGGTTGTGATACGCGTATCCGTTGTCGTAGTTATGGGTGTACGAGATCACATTGGTGCCGTTGCGGAATACGGTGCTGCGGTCGTTATATTCCAGATGAGACAGTTTGTACCCTTTGTCATGTACATAAGTTTCAAAAGCCGGAAAGTTATCAGACCTTAATTTCACCAGATCATCGAAGGAAAAATCCTGCGCAAAGCTCAGTGTACCAAAGCTGAACGAAATCAAAACAAGCAGTAATATTTTTTTCATGTTATTAATTTGAGAGACAAATATAACGGGTGAGCGGTGAAATCAGAAACATTTGGGAATAAATTTCTCTTCGAACGATTCAGAGCTAAGTAAGATCCGTCGCTCAGCAGAAAAAGTTCGCGTGATTTCAATGTATATTTTTTGATATTTATGCGAGAGGCGCATCTTGGTATACTTCCACATGTATTCATTTCTTGCGAAAATTTGTTAAAAGCGGCTTAAGTTTTCCGTCCTACCGCCTTGCGGGCATTGTCCGATTCAGAATTTTCAGTAGCCGGATACCAGCAGGCGGGTCAAAGAATTGCAAGATTGTATGATATTCCGGATGGAAGGCATAGATGTATTATTTTCTATTCTCCATAATCATTAAAAATCCTCCCCCACCTCAAAACTAATCCTCTCCTTCGTCTTAGGATGCACAAATGAAAGATAGGCAGCGTGGAGGTACAACCGCTTATCGGCGGTACCATAAAGATCATCGCCAACGATGGGGGCATTGAGGCCAAGCTCATGGGCGGCATGCATGCGGAGCTGGTGGGTGCGGCCGGTGAGGGGCCAAAAATGGACTTTGGTTGTGTTTTCGGTTCGTGCTACTACCTTCCACCGGGTGATGCTTTTTTTGCCGGTCTCAAAGCAAACCAACTGCAGCGGCCGGTTGTAAGGATCGGGAGTTAAGGGAAGTCTTATTTCTCCATCTGCCCGGTCGATGACTTTGGAGAGCAGTGCGGTGTATCGCTTACTTATGGTGCGGTCGAGAAACTGCTTTTGGATATGCTTGTGTACCTCTGCGGTTTTGGCTACTACCAATAGTCCGGAGGTGCCCATATCCAGCCGGTGAACGAGCAGCGGCTCGATATTTACCAAAATGGATTTAAGCCGGGTATATACCGAATCGTTGATGTCGATACCGGGAACGGATCTTAGTCCGGCAGGCTTGTTAACTACGAGGAGGTATTCGTCTTCATAAACGATTTCAAGGCAGGCACTATCTTCAGCGGGTTGCAGGAACGGGTTTTCGTCCATGGGCATTCCTTCCAGCATATGCGCCAGGATGGGCTTGCATTTACCGGCACAGGCAGGGTAAAACTGTTTGTGTTTCCTGATCTCTGACCTCGGTGTGGCGCCCCACCAAAACTCTGCCATAGCCAGCGGTTCGTATCCATTCGCAAAAGCGAATTGCAGCAGCTTGGGGGTGGCACATTCGCCAGCGCCGGCCGGTGGCCTGCCGAAAGCGGTAGGGCTGAAAATATCGTGTAAACTCTTGCTTTTACCGGCTTTGTTCAGAAATGAATATTGTTCAAAAAGTTGCCCCTGCAAAGCTGCCGACCTTTCCTTGCGTTCATTTTTCAGTGCTTCGATACGGCCGTCAAACTGTGCCACTTTTGCGCGTACTTCTTCTAAACATTGCTTCCAGTCGTCGGCAAGCATTTTGAGTACCCACTGATCATGGTTACTCTGCCGTACGAGGTCTGCTTCAACTAAGGCATAGCTAGCTTGATCGAGGTTGTTCTTTTGCTCCTCACGGCGTTTTCCGCGGAGTTCTTTATTGATCTTTAACTGTTTTTTTAGATCGGATATTTCCTGTAATGATTCGGCGGAAAGCCGTTCCATATCCCATTTCAGGCTATTGTAATTTTGATCTACCTGTATTGCCTCGATCTGCCTGTTGATGGCATCAATGATCTCCTGCTCTTTCAGAAAAAAACTGTTCTCTGTCAGCATATCAAAGACAGGCGGAACGAATTTGGGGTGATCGTTTGTGCCTGCCAGCTTACCCGAGCAGCCGGACAGGTAACCAATTTTCCCATCCCGGTCCCGCACCACTAAAACGCCAAACATCTTGCCGATGACGTAGCCCTCCTTATCTGTGGTAAGTCCGAAATTATGGTCGAGGTCAGTTTGCGTTTCCAGGTAATGCTGTAGCTCCGCCGCGGCTATTTTTGTTAACGGGTGTGGCTCATAATAAAAAGGGAAAGTGAACCGCTCAGGCAGGCCTACCTCACTTATCACACTATCCGGAAACCAGGAAATCCTGTTTTGATCACTGTTGGCCAAGGCTTATTTGTATCTGATCTGCAAAAATAACGCATCTTTGAAAGATATGGGGAGGAATGGCTAAGATCGCCTTTTAAATTTTTTAGGCCTTTTGTGTGTATTCATTACCGAAAGAACAACGACCTTTTGCCCACGAATTTCAAAGATGATTAAATAGGGGAAGGAGTGCAGTTTTACATCTCTGATATTGCTTTTGCGAGTTGTAAAAACAAAAGAATAATGTTGTAGATTTGATTGTAGTTTTTGATAAGTCTCTGACAATTCTTTGAAAAAACGCTCTCCTAATTTTGGATCAATGCCGTCATAATAATCAACCGCATCCTTGGCTTCCAACTGCGCCTCGACATTGACGATCAAATCATACTCCATTTTTCTTCCTGTGCTTTTTGATATTCTCCAGCGATTCCTTTAATGTATAGATTTTTGCTTTCCCCAAAAATGTGTCCTCACTTCTTTTTTCGAGTTCAGTTAGCAACTCTTCGTCATAAACAAACCGCTCCTGGTTGATATTTTCTTCCAGCAACGCATAAATTGCCTTTACCTTTTTCTGGTCTGCATTTTCGATATAGTTGTGCAACTTTTCCTTTACTGCCGTATATGTCATATACTCCTATTTATTACTACTGTAAATATACCCCAAACAATGCAAAAAACTATACATAAATTTAGATCAGAAAAAGCTTTACAATCAATTCAATGGAATACTCAAAATCAATAGAACGGCTCAGGAAAATAATGGATGAGTTGCGCGAGCAATGCCCGTGGGATAAAAAGCAGACGATACATACCCTGAGGCCACAGACGCTTGAGGAGATCTATGAGCTGATGGATGACATCACCAGCGAGAACTGGCAAGGCATAAAGGAAGAGCTGGGCGACCTGCTCCTGCACATTGTTTTTTACAGCAAAATAGGCGCGGAGCAGCAACAATTCACTTTTGATGATGTGATAGAAACCGTTTGCAATAAGCTCATAAACCGCCATCCGCATATATACGGCAGCGTGAAAGTGGAAAACGAAACGGAGGTAAAGCAGAACTGGGAAAAGATAAAGCAGGCGGAAGGCAAAAAATCCGTGTTGAGTGGTGTTCCGCCGTCTATGCCGGCGTTGATAAAGGCGCTGCGGCTGCAGGAAAAAACGAAGCAGGTGGGCTTTGAGTGGGAAAATACGGGCCAGGTGCGTGACAAAGTGAATGAAGAAATACAGGAACTCTATGAAGCAGTAGAGGGCGGCAACCAAAAGGAGATAGAGGATGAATTTGGCGATGTGCTTTTTGCCCTTATCAACTATGCACGCTTTGTAAAGGTGGACCCCGAACTGGCGCTGGAACAAACGAATAAGAAATTCATCCGCCGCTTTCAGCAGGTGGAAGAAATGGCGCAGGGGCAGGGCAAATCGCTGCACGATATGACGCTTTGGGAAATGGATGAGTTGTGGAATAGGGTAAAAGAAGAGGAACGCAGGTAAACAAATGTTCAGACGATATCCATATTGGGGCTGGCTCTTCCTGGGCCTGTTGCTTTGGTGCATCAATGGGTACAACTACCACTTGCACCGTCAGGACATGCTGCCCGAGCGGATGACACAGGCTGTGGGTAGTGACCTGAAATATCGCGAAGGTGTTTTTGAGGGGTTCCTGCACGAGCAAAGCCTGCTAGGCAGATTGTTTTCAGATTCCCTCAGCGAAAAAGAGTCAGAGCGGATAAATAATTTTCCGTTCTACCTATACGTTTACGACAACGATTCCCTGAAGTACTGGAACACGAACATTTTCACCCCGGCATACAATGACTCATTGCTAGGAAGGACGCTGGTGCTGAGAAATGAGAAAGGGGTATTTATTTCCAGGTGTATCAGAGAACCCGGCTCCGCCAAAAAGCTGGTGGCATTATTCCCGGTGCTGATCAGCTATCCGCTTGAGAACGATTACCTAAAGACACATTTTGTCGCATCTGACAATATACCGGTTACGACAAAAATACTTGCCCCGGTATCGCCCCATGCCGGCGGCTTTCCCGTTTCCTTGAGCGGCGATGTGGCGTTCTACCTGCAATTCAACCAGGCAGATGTCCAAAAGTGGATACCAACTATGCTGTTCATCATCATGCTGCTTGCGGCAATGATAGTAAGCATATCGTGGCTGCAACTAATGGTAATATACCTAACCCGCAATAAGTCTTCGCTCACCGGGCTGCTCATTACACTTTCCCTTGTTACGGTTTTTCGGGCATCGCTATATATCTTCGGCCTGCCGTTCAACCTGGACACGCTTACGTTCTTTTCGCCCAGCCTGTATGCCTCCAGCAAGTTCCTCTCATCGTTCGGAGACTTATTTATCAACACACTATGTGTGTTATGGATCATTGTTTTCATTACCCGGCATACTCCATATAAAACCTACTTCGATGGGCTGAAAATAAAGCCGTTGCGCTACCTGATAGCGGCTATACTCATATGCCTGCTGTTTGTGTACATGAATTTTTTTGTGGGGCTGGTGCGGAGCCTGGTGCTTGATTCCAGCATCTCTTTCGATGTAAGCCATTTTTACGCCATCAATATCTATACAGTTCTTGGGCTATTGGTTATTGGGGCTATGACGGGGATATCCTGTCTTGTCATCTACCTGTTCAATGTCCAGTTCAAGGCGCTTATCAAAAACAACTGGATAAAATTCCTGCTGATCACCGTTGCCGGGATCAGTTTACTATATATAAATGGAAAACTTCACGATCCTTTCTACTGTTCTCTAGCCGCATGGCTGCTGATATTTATCGTGTTGCTTGATATTCCGGGGTTCACACTCGTATCCGACCTGTTTGAGCCGCACATGATAACCTGGGCCGTATTTATCTGCTTCTTCTGTACGGGCATAGTGCAGTACTTCAATGAAATAAAAGAAAGGGATGCGCGCAGGGCCTATGTGGAGCTGCGGTTTTCACCGCATCGTGATAATCCTTTGGAGTATGATTTTAACAACAGAGCCGATGCTATAGAGCGGGATAAAGCGCTGAAAACTTTTTTCAACAGGCCATCCGCAAACGGACGAAAAAACATCACGGAGCGCTTTAATGCGTTATACTTTACCGGTTCGATAAATAAATACCAGGCGTCACTCTACCTTTTTGATGCCAACGGCAATGCGCTTTTCAACAAAGACACCCTCAGCTACACTACCCTGCAGAATAAGAAGAATGAATCATGGGCGACCAATTCGCCGGACATGTTTTATATGGAGGACCTGCACGATGGGCATTTTTACTATGCCTACGTGCCGGTAAATGCCGACTCGACCAATAAGAGGATCGGGTATGTAGTTATAGACCTCGACACCAAAAAACCGCTAACGGAAACTGCCGTTTACCCGGAACTTCTAAAAACAAATACCAACAAAACGAACCCGCAGCAGAACGAATATTCTGTAGGCGTGTATATGGATGGGAAACTTGTATCACAGACAAAGGATTATCCTTTTACTACGATGCTGAAAAACGACAATCTCAAAGAGCAGGACTATGCGTTTTTCAATAACAATAATGTGTCGGAGCTACGGTACAAAATAGAAGACAAGCGCGTGGTGGTGGTGGCTTATGAATACAACCGTGTACTGGAAATGATCACGCTGTTCTCTTACATTTTTGTGATGCAGGTTTTAATAGCGCTGTTCATAGTTCTTTACCAGCTCTATCTTTCTTATTTTACAGAAGCTATATCCCCCGGCAGTTTTCTGAAACTCACATTGGGAAAGCGTGTCAGGTATTCTATGTTGGCCATTGTGTTTATCTCATTCATCGTTGTGTGCTCCGTAACTATATGGTTTTTCAGAAATCAATACAAGCTCTCCAGTATCAATAAACTGCAATCAGGTATGCAGATCGCCCGGCAGTCGATGGATGACGAGCTGAGGCTGATAAATGCATACTCATCGTCTGCCAGGTTTGATTCAGTGTGTAAGTCAAACTGGTTCAAGGACTACATCATCAAAACAGCTAACCGGCAAAAAATAGACATTAATATTTTCCAGGATCGTGGCGTGCTCCTGTCTTCATCGCAGGAAGACATCTATGATAAGGGGCTGGTATCAAGGGCCATGCGGCCGTCTGCCCTTTACCAACTCAACAAACTCGGGAAATCTATCGTGGTACAGAATGAGCGCGTCGCAGGCCTATCGTACCTTTCGGCATATGAACCGCTGACAGATGGATTCGGCAAGACGATGGGCTACATAAACGTGCCGTTCTTCTCTTCAGAAAAAGACCTGAATTTCCAGATATCCAATATTGTAGTCACACTGATTAACCTGTATGCGTTCATATTCCTTATTTCCAGTGTGATAACTGTTTTTATCACTCGTTGGATAACCCGTACATTCAACATGATCATCAAGCAGTTTGGCCGGATCAATCTGCAGCGCAACGAACGTATACAATGGCCATACGATGATGAAATAGGCCTTTTGGTGGCCGAGTATAATAAGATGGTAAACAAGGTAGAGGAGAACGCAGCCAGGCTTGCACAAAGTGAGCGGGAAAGCGCCTGGCGCGAAATGGCCCGCCAGGTGGCGCATGAGATCAAGAATCCGCTCACGCCCATGAAGCTGAATATTCAATACCTGCAGCAGGCAATGAAGAACGATGCTGCCAATATAAAGGAGCTCACGGACAAGGTGGCAAATTCGATAGTGGAGCAGATAGATAACCTATCTTATATAGCTTCTGAATTCTCCAATTTCGCTACGATGCCCGAGGCGCGGCCGGAGAAACTGGAACTGGGTGAATTGCTGCACAAGGCGGTAGAACTGCACCTGGACGACGCACACGTAAAAGTGACCATACTGGATGTGCCGGAAAAACTCTTTGTAAATTCTGACCGCAGCCAACTGCTGCGCGTTTTTACTAACCTTCTCGAAAATGCCCGCCAGGCCATACCGGCCGACCGCAACGGTAACATCCTCGTTTCGTTGACCAGTGAAAATAACGAGGTCACCATATCCATCGCCGACAATGGCGCGGGTATTCCGGAAGAGGTAGTTAAAAAAATGTTTCAGCCTTATTTCACTACAAAGTCTTCAGGCACCGGCCTTGGTCTCGCCATGACAAAAAAAATAATTGAATTCTGGAAGGGGACGATTTGGTTTGAGACGGAAGAAGGTGTCGGGACTACGTTTTTCATGCGGTTACCATTGAACGTCTGAGTTGCTGTCTGTCCTGCAGTCGGCGAACCTTGAAGAATCAGGACTATTTCCTGTTCACAACATACAGATTTACTACCAGCGACATCAGCAGGAACATCGCCACAAGTTGATGCAGCTCTGCCAGAATCTCAAAAGTGCCAAACTTACCAGGAACCATCATTGCCGCACAAAGCACTGTGATTATGCCTAAAGTAACTTGTAGCGCGACTAGGAGGAACGGCCACCATCTGGTGGTTTTGAGCAGGCTTGCCGGGTACTTCGCTGCTGTGCGGGCGGCAGAAAAAAACCAGAAAATTAATAGTGTGAGTAAAAGGTAGGCTATGCCCCTGTGCATAAAATGCACGGCTATCTTATCATTAACTAAGCTGCGTCCCAGGATGCCGTCCGGCACCCACATTCCATTTATGGTGGGCCAGGTAGCGGCCGCCATTGCAGCTTTGAGCCCGGCCATAAAGGCGCCATAGGTGAGTTGTATAAATAGCAGGAGTATGGTGACCATTGTAAAAGTGTTTAGCTTTTTGTTGGTGGTTCGTTTTTCCTCCGGTATTAGCAAAATCAGCGCAAACCAAAGTGTATAGCACGCCAATATCATCGCAGATACAAAATGGGCTGCAAGTTTTATGTGATCTACATATAAGTGGCTATCATTAAGGCCGCTCGCCACCATTATCCAGCCTATAAGCCCCTGCAAGCCGCCAAGCAGAAAAAGAATGATAAACGGACGCACCATCGATGCCTCGAAATATTTTTTTACAAGGAAATAAATGAAGCCTGCAGCAAATACAATACCCAGCATACGCGCCCAGAACCGGTGAAGCCACTCCCAGAAAAAAATAGATTCAAAATCTTCAAGCGTATAGCCGCTATTCATATACTTGAACTGGCCTATTTGTTTATAGCCGTCAAAAGCATCATTCCATTGTTTGGCGTTCAACGGAGGTAAGATTCCAAAAAGGGGGTTCCACTTAGTAATTGACAGGCCGGAGCCGGTGAGCCTTGTCACCCCGCCCAGCAACGTCTGGATAATGATCATTATAACACCAGCTAATAACCAATATGCAACAGCGCGACGCTTTTTATTGTCCACTAAAAGGAATATTTACTACAAAAGTAGTTTATCTATACCAACGCTGCCAAAATAACGATACAGAAATAATTAGTTGTTATTTTCACTCTATGCATCTACAATAATGAAATATATAAATAAAATTGGGTAATTGGGATAAAATAAGTGGGGAATATTTTCCTCAATAATTCCACACATTTTGTGGTGATTATACATTTTGTGTGGGTGAATAATATTTTGATTATCTTTGTAAAAAAATAATTAAGAAAGGTATGCTCGTTGCTTTTAGTTGATAATCAATATGTTGTCTATAGATTCTGCTATAGAAGATCTCTGTAAATGGAATATTTTTATGCTAATGCATAAAAATGGTCTGATTATTGATTTATCAACGCCAACAAGAAGTACCTGGTATTTCGTGCGGTTTTATTATTAATTAATCAATACATAATAGACATGAGAAAAGCAGATGTGGTAGGCAGTATTGCTGAAAAAACAGGAATACCGAAGGTAGATATCCTTGTTGCTCTGGAAACGTTTTTTAAAGAAGTGAAAACATCGCTCGTTGAAGGTGAGCCAGTATACGTACGCGGCTTTGGCAGTTTTATTCTTAAGAAGCGCGCCGCTAAAATCGGCCGTAACATAAAGAAAAATGTGGCTGTTGAGATCCCTGAGCATTTTATTCCGGCTTTCAAACCGGCAAAGGAATTTGTGCAGGCTGTGAAAGAGTCAAAACATGAACTGGTAGAACATACTGACGCTGACTTAGTAGAACACGCTTAAATAAACAGAGCAAGTACGATTTCGCTACCTTTGCACCGAAAATCATAATTCCTTGCGGGCAGCACATTATATCACACTTGCGACAGCAATAGCATTGATCGCTCTTTTATACTGGGGAGGTAACACGGTCCCTCCGGCCAAGAAACCAGGTGCAGCAATGCAGCCTACAGCCGGAGCGATGACCCAGGGCCCTAACACCATGAAGCCCGCCTCTTTCGACTCTATAGTAACCGCATCGCGCAGGCAGCTCCCGAAAACAGTTGCTGATACGGTACTAACCATCGAAAATGAACTTACAGCCATGCACGATTCGTCGCGTATGGCTTCTGTTTTTATACGCCTTTCCAGGGTATGGGAGCGACATGGAGCGAATGCCGTTGCAGCTTATTATATAGCCAAATCAGCTAAATTGGAAAATTCCGAAAAAAAGCTGACCTTTGCAGGCCGAAACTTTTTGGAGCTCATGGAAAACGAGGGTTCGCCCGCGGTTATGGCCTGGGAAGCAAGGGAGGCAGTGAGTTGCCTGGAGCAGTCGTTAAAGATAGCACCGGATGATGAAGACACAAAGCTGGGGCTGGCTACAGGCTATATAGAGGGTACCGGCGAACCAATGAAGGGAGTGCAGATATTGTTGGCCATTACCCGGGAAAAACCCGACGACATACCAGCAAACCTCCTTTTAGGAAAGATGTCGATACAGTCGGGGCAGTTTGACAAAGCGGTAGGAAGATTTGAAACGATATTAAAACAGGAGCCAGAACACAAAGAAGCGCTTTACTTCCTGGCAACTGCATATGAAAGAAAAGGCGACAAAAAGAAGGCGATAGAACTGCTGGAGCGGCTAAAGCAACTTGTGGCAGAGAATAAGGATTTCAGCAAAGAAATTGACCAACATATAAATTCATTAAAGTAACTTTTTAAAAAATTACAGATTATGCCTTGCGGTAAAAAAAGAAAACGTCATAAGATAGCCACGCACAAACGCAAAAAGCGTTTGAGAAAGAACCGTCATAAGAAGAACAAGTAGGCTTTCACCACTGCTTCCTTTCAAGAACGCTGCTGTTAAACCATGCATAATCTGCTGCCTCATAAAGAGGCAGCAGGAATATGCGGGTTTATTATTATAGCCTATAGGGCTCCGCTGAAATATGGAGCTCTTTCAGCAGCGACCAGGAGATCCCACGGAATAAACAAAACGCCGGAATTTTTACGGGGAGCGAAATGGTACACCAATGAACAAAGAACTTATTATAAATTCCTCAGCCGAAGGAGTGGAACTGGCTTTATTAGAAGACAAAAAGCTGGTTGAACTGCATTACGAGCGTGGGCAAGACCAGTTTGCCGTAGGCGACCTGTACCTTGGCAAAGTGAAGAAGTTGATGCCGGGCCTCAACGCCGTGTTTGTGGATGTGGGATATGAGAAAGATGCCTTCCTCCATTATACTGACCTTAGCCCATACCTGAAATCTCTTGTAAAATTCAGCACACAATCTGTAGCGGGAAGTACTACCTGGGGCGATGATTTTGGAAAATTTAAGAACGAAGCCGAGATCCAAAAGAACGGGAAGATAACGGAGGTATTTACCGGCAAGCCAGAAATCATTGTCCAGATATTAAAGGAACCGATCTCGTCAAAAGGCCCACGCCTGAGTTGCGAAATATCTCTGCCTGGGCGTTTTGTGGTGATGACGCCATTCAACGATGTGGTAGCCATCAGCCGCAAGATACACAGCTCTGACGAGCGCAAACGCCTGCAGAAAATAGTAGAAGGCATCAAGCCGAAGAATTTCGGGGTGATCGTGCGTACTGCTGCGGATGGCAAAAATACTGCGGAGCTACATGCCGACCTGCTGGAACTGGAAAAGACCTGGATAACACTGCAGCACAATCTAAAAGGTGCAAAAGCGCCGCAGATGGTGCTCAGCGAGCAAGACAAAACTACCTCAATACTCCGCGACCTGCTGAGTGTAAGTTTTCAGAAGGTAGTAGTGAACGATAAGAAGATACAAACCATAGCCAAGGAATACATATCGCGGGTATCACCGGGCCAGGAAGATATTGTGAGCCTGCATACCGGTGCTCAATCGATATTTGAGACCTATGGTGTGGCCAAGCAGGTGAAGGCGGCCTTTGGAAAGACCGTGAACCTGAATAGTGGCGCCTACCTGATCATAGAGCATACGGAAGCCCTGCATGTAATAGATGTGAACAGTGGCACCCGCCATGCGGAAGCAGGGCAGGAGGCAAATGCACTTTCCACTAATCTGGAGGCAGCACAGGAAATAGTGCGTCAGATGCGCCTGCGCGACCTGGGCGGCATCATTATCATAGACTTTATAGACATGAAGCTGCCGGAAAACCGGAAACAGCTTTATGAAGCGGTAGAGGACATGATGGCCAATGACCGCGCAAGGCATACGGTACTGCCTATCTCCAAGTTCGGGCTGATGCAGATAACCAGGCAGCGCCTGCGCCCGGAGCTGAACATCAACACCAGCGAAGTATGCCCTACCTGCAAGGGAACCGGCATGATAGGCCCAAGCATATTGCTGGGCGATGATATAGAAAAAGATGTGAAGTATATAGCTAATCAAGGTATCAGGAATATGAACCTCCATGTTCACCCGATAGTTGAAGCCTACCTCACCAAGGGCAGCTTCTTCAAACCATCGATCGTGAAGAAGTGGGCTAAAGCACTGAAAGTAAAAGTGAAGGTGGTGGCTGATAATAACTCGCCCCTTACCGAGTACAACTTTTATGATGCACAGACAGACGATTTGATCAAGTTATAAAGTTAAATGGGTACAGGGTTAAATGGTACTTGCCGGATTACTTTCCGGCATTTTTGTTAAAGCTTTTAGGTTAAAATATGAAGAAGATAATTGGGTATCGGAAGTTGCTTGGAGTGCACGAGAAGACTGAATTGGCGGAATTAAAAACAATTTACCGGAACCTGATGAAGGACTGGCACCCGGATAAATTTCACGACGACCATGAGCAAAAGGAGTTGGCAGAGGCGAAGAGTAAGCATATAATAGAAGCATATCACTTCCTGGTGAGTATTGCACCGGAAACACGGGCTCAAACGTTGGCCGAGTATACGCTTACAACGACCAGTTCTGCAATAACAGATTTTGAATATAAATCGGAGACGCTGCAGATAAAGTTTGCAGACGGAACGAGCTACGAATACTTCGGCGTGCCTAAAGCTATCTACGTAAAGCTGGTAAACGCTCCCGCGCCGGCAAGATTTGCGCGCAGGCACATTTGTAATTCGTTTGCCTACAGAAGTGTGAGCAAGGAAATGGCAGTGTAATTTCCTCCCGTTTGACTCCAGTTATAAACTGGCTAAATTATATAGACACGAGTCCCCTATACACAGGGCTTGGCTACAGACTCGCGCCAGTGGAGGTAACACACTGGCGCGAGCGCAAATTTTTCAAATTCCCAGATAAATAATTTTTTCAGATAATAAATACTCACTATTTCCGTTTCCTATATCTTTATCTCTTTGTCAACCTACCCAAAACCGAAAAAATGAAAAAAATCCTTTCCATCGCTATGATCTTTATGATCATACTTGTGTCTTGCAAAAAAAGCGGCACTACCAACAACATCACTATCGTGAACTCGAATGGCATTCCTTCTTTTGTGGTGGAGGGCCTTACCAACATTACCCTAACCAATAACACTAGCGGGTATGTCTATGAGTCAATTACCATACAATATGAAGACTCGGCGCAGGAGATGGTTACCTTATCATTATCCGGAGTGCCGGCAGGCATCACAACCGACACAACCTGGCAGGCAAGCGGCTACCCAACTTTCAGCACTACTATTGTTTTTTACGACACCACCGCGGCAGGTGCAACACCCGGAACTTACCCGCTAACGCTCAATGTAACGAGCCCATCGAAAGGTACCAGGTCGTTTGCCTTTAAACTGACCGTCAAAAACCCTCCGCCTTGCACATCAACCGTCACAAGGAACTATGTAAATTGTCAAAACTGCACGTCTGTGGGTTATTATTCTGACAGCGTTTATGCAGACGCGACTGTATTTAACAAAATATGGTTTACCAACATCGACAATTCGCACAATCTTGTTTATGGATTATTGTTATGCAACACAGGTCAGGTCACTATCCCCGTCCAAACAGTGGGGGGAGTAACGTACAGTGGCT
This sequence comes from uncultured Bacteroidota bacterium, assembly GCA_903905065.1. Lineage (GTDB taxonomy): Bacteria > Bacteroidota > Bacteroidia > Chitinophagales > Chitinophagaceae > Nemorincola. The sequence continues at coordinate 121,416 of CAIVEW010000073.1, forward strand.
CTGGTAGTTTTTACTATTACCAAATGAACATTGACTTGCTTATCAATTCATCTTATTGCTCCACCTATATTCAGTGAGGTGCGATTTGAGATAACTACTCCACAAGTATCGAAGTTCGATTAACTGAAGTCATTGAAGTTCGTGCCATCCGCAATAGAATCCGCTTATCCATAAATCTGAAAATCCTCGCTTTTGAGTGGGCAAATATCCCTATTTTTACAAACGTACAGCGTTTATGAAACGGATCAAGAGGAGGTTTTTTATTTTTATTGTATTGCTTAGTGTGTCCGGCATGATAACTGAGGGGTGCAACAGCAGTAAAAAATGCGGTTGCGGCCACGACTTGAACGGGGTTTACAAGCCCAGCAGACGGTACAGGTGATGGTACGATTATTGGTTAGGTTTTGATAAAATGGCCTTATGTGGCGGGAAAATAATCTTTGGTTGCATTACGTAAAAAACATCATAGCCGCTGATGTTACAGCGGCTGTGTTCCTTGCTTCCTATCTCCGCCATAGCCGTATGAGCAAGAATTATGCATCCTCCCTGGAGATCATAGACCTGCAGAAATACAAAGTCATCACACAGGAAAATAAAGTGCGTATAGCCCTGCGGGAGCGCACAAATATCCCCTTCGTTTTTGTGGTGGGTAAGAACTAGGACGCTTCTTATCGCAAATTTGTTTTCATTATATTTTCTTCTGCAAACTTTTCTGAATAACTTTATAACCTTAGGCTGGGGTGAAATTTTATGCAGGCAAAATAATATGTTGCTTTGCAGCAGGCTTTTTTTAATTTTAAGGCCAGTTAATGAGGTTTTGGTTTCCCCGGAAGCCGGCATAAAAACTATTAAACAGAAAGTATGAAACTATTGAACACAACCGGTAACGTGCAAGAAGTGGAAACGGAAAGAGGATTTGATCTGTCCCGCCGCCGTTTTTTCCAGCTTGCAGGTGGTATTACCGGTGCCGGGCTCGTATTATCGGCTTGCAGAACTACTCCACCCAGCACTACTTACGTTGGCAGTGGGGATGCCGGGCTGCTGAATATGATGTATATAGTAGAGCAGGTGCAGGCGGGTTTTTACACGCAAGCAGCCATCACTCCTTATTATGGCATCACCACCAGTGAGTCATCATGCTTTATAGACCTGCGCGACCAGGCTATTGCGCACAGCGAGTACCTGAAAGCGCTGCTGGGCACCAATGCCGCCAAGCCAATAGTATTGAATCTGTCATTAGCCATATTCGCTGACCGTACCAGCACCCTTGCCAATGCCTATGGCATAGCTGATCTTGCGGTAGGTGGTTATAATGGTGCTGCCCGCCTGTTAAGCAGTACCGACTTTATACATGCATTCAGCAAGATCGTTACCGTACAAGCTCGCCGAAGCGCCTATATGCGCGATACGCTGAATTACAATTCTTTTGCCGATGCATCAGCCGTTGACAGCAATGGACTGGACCTGGCAACCGAGCCAGCCAGCGTGATGGCAGGAATAGAGCAGTACATCCAGACAAAATTCGACATAAGCAAATTACCTTCTTTCTAATAATACGATCATGAATTTTAAGAATATACTCAGAGAAATTGAGAAGTCTGATCCGGAAGTGTATGAGCGGCTCAGTGGCCGCAGGCAGGTATTGAAGAGCTTTGGCTCCAAGGTAGCTGTGGCTGCCCTTCCATTAGCAATTGGGTCATTGTTCAAGAAAGCCTATGGTAAAACCGCCGATGCCAACGGAGTGATCAACGCGTTGAACCTGGCCCTGGAAATGGAGTATTTTGAATACAACTTTTATCATACAGCTAATAGTTTGCCCGACTTGATCCCGCCCAGCAGCGCATATCCTTCAGGTAACGACAAAGCCGGTTTTATTACTATAGAGGCCCAGGAAAAGGCGCATATTCTGTTACTGAATACTGTTATCACAACCTTAGGTGGAGTACCCTTTACACCAAAGAATTACAGCGCTACCGCTGTTAATCCTTTGTACGTCCCTTCCGCTTATGATTTTACTGCCGGTGGTACATACTCCGCTGTATTCAACGACTACCCGACGTTCCTTATTATGGCCCAGGTGTTTGAAGACACCGGGATACATGCTTACCAGGGGCAGATACCCAGCCTATGGAGCAATGCCAGCGTCCTCGGCCAGGCATTCCAAATACAAAGCACGGAAGGCCGTCATGCTGCACATGTGCGCCTCATACGCAGGCAGCCTCCTATAAGCGCACCGGAGAATCCCGCGCCGTGGATCAACAACAATATACCTCCTACCATCGCATTGCAAAGCTATTATTTGGGTGAGGATAACACCCAGCAGATAGGCGGTATAGACATCTCCGCGCTGAAGGATAGTTATAGTTCAACAGGTACAGTGCCACTGCTGTCTGCTACTGCCGCATTTGATGAAGGCATGGATAGCGCTACCATATTGTCATTGATACAGCCTTTCCTATTATAATAAGCTGAACAAAATTTCAAAAGCCACACAGTCGTGTGGCTTTTTTGTTTGTAGCTGCTCGTAAAGATCAGGGTACGATAACCTTCTGTGCCCCTTTTTGGATCGTAAATTTAATTTCGTTCTCACAGGTATGTGCGTCTCCGTCCGTCTGCATCAGCTTCAGCAGCGGGTTGGAAACGGTTATCTCTTTACCCGTAAGATGTTTCACAAACGGACTCTTTTGTATGGTGCCGGTCATGGCGCGCACCACGAGCAGGCCGCCGAGTATTTTGGGGAATTTCCGGATGATGATAACATCAAGTATGCCATCGGTGTAACTGGCCATAGGGGCTATTTTGAAGTTATAACCAAACTGCTGGCCATTGGCCACATTGATCATAAATGCTTTCGACTTGTGCTCCACGCCATCAACAACGATCCTGAAATCGCGCACTTTGTAAAGCCACATATATTTGGTTACCAGCCAACTGTAAACCATCAGGCCGCGTTTTTCGCTTTTTGCAAATTTTTTGGAGATCAGTGCGTCAAATGCTACACCGGCATTACTGATAAACGGGGCGCCATTAGCAAACGCCACATCCATTTCACAAACATTCCCTCTATTGATCACTTTTATTGCTTCCGATACGTCAAGCGGTATGCGCATGGTGCGGGCCATGCCGTTGCCGGAGCCCTTGGGTATTATGGCCAGCAAAGTATTTGTACCCATCAGCCCTTGCACAATGTCATTTACAGACCCGTCTCCGCCAACAGCGACTACTGCATAAGCGCCTTTTTCAGCCGCCTCTCTTGCCAACGCTATACCATGTTTGGCATATTCAGTATTACATATTTCATGTGTATGCCTTTTCTCATCAAGGTGGGCTAAAATAGCCGCATTAATTTCCTTTTGGCGCTCCACTCCTGATTTAGGGTTGATGATAAACACCACATGTTTTTTACTCATAGTATCTGCGCTTTTAGGCTTAAGTCCATGCTTACTGCGTGGTGGATTATGGCCCCAACCGATATAAAATCAACTCCGGTGCGGGCATAGGCTACGATGTTATCCAGCGTTATACCTCCGGATGCTTCTGTCTCGTACTTACCGCCGATAAGAGTTACTGCTTCTTCAATCTGGTCGGGCGTATAGTTGTCCAGCATTATCCGGTCTATTTTACCCACAGCCAAAACCTGTTTCACATCATCTATATTTCGTGTCTCCACTTCTATCTTAAGATTGAGCGCGTTCTTTTTCAGATAGTCACAGGTATTTTCGATTGCCTGCCTTATTCCGCCGCAAAAATCTATGTGGTTATCCTTCAGCATCACCATATCGTATAGTCCCATGCGGTGATTTAGACCACCGCCAATACGCACGGCTTCTTTCTCATATGCCCTGAACAAGGGCGTCGTCTTGCGTGTGTCTAGAATTTTGGTTGGGTATCCCTTTATAGCATCCACATACTTGCCGGTGAGTGTGGCGATACCGCTCATGCGCTGCATACAATTGAGCACCAGCCGCTCAGCTTTAAGAATAGTGTGAACACTGGCAGATACTTCAAAAGCTGCTTCACCGTTGCTGACCCTATCTCCATCCTTTTTAAAAAAAGTGAACGTTGCGCCTGCTTCCAGGAAACGGAATATCTCGGCAGCAAGGTCTATACCAGCGATTATACCATTCTCTTTAATTTTCAATACGGCTTTACCCTTTGCGTCGGCCGGTATGCTGGCCAGTGTAGAGTAGTCGCCATTTTCCACATCTTCCTGTAAAGCGGCCTCAATAAATTCGCGTGTGTTCAATATATAGTTATTAAATGGTTTGCAAAATTACAAAATGGTCATTATGTCTATGTTAAATGTTAAGCCCTGTATTCCATAACAAGCTACCATCCCCATAGCTCAAGAACCGGAAGTTGTGCTCCATTGCGTATTCATAAACCCGCCGCCAGTCATCTCCAATAAAAGCGGATACTAATAGCAACAGTGTCGACTTCGGCTGGTGAAAATTTGTGACCAGCCCTTTTACAACCCTGAATGTATATCCCGGCGCTATTAATATTTGTGTACGGGTGATCAGCTTAGCAAGCCAGTTAGTATCGAGGTATGTCAGCACAGCCTGCAGCGCATCCGCCGCAGTGCATGTAGTTGGTTGTTCATAGGGGTCCCATTGGCTGACTGCTATTCCATGAAGATCTATAGTTTCTCCCCTTACCAATTTGCTACCTATCCAATAAAGGCTTTCCAACGTGCGAAGCGATGTAGTGCCGACCGCTACAACTCCATCGTTCAGATGCGCCTTTAACTTTAATATAAAATCTACGTCTACCTCTATCCATTCCGCATGCATCTCATGTTCTGCCATCGTTGCGCTCTTTACTGGCTTGAAAGTGCCTGCACCTACATGAAGTGTAACAAAAGCCGTGTCGATATCCCTTTGGGTCAGTTTTTGTAATACTTCATTTGTAAAATGAAGTCCGGCAGTGGGCGCGGCTACACTGCCCTCTTCCTTCGCAAATAAAGTCTGGTAGCGTTCTTCATCGCTTACATCCGCACTGCGGTGCAGGTAAGGTGGTAAGGGAACTTTACCTACGTAATGTAATACCTCAGCAAAGGTCAATGACTTATCGTCCCATTCCAGTTCGAGCACAAATGAAGTAGCGGTTCTACTGACGATCTTCGCAGACAAAATAAGATCCGGTGCATGGTGGCTTAGTTGCAATACCGTACCGTGTTTCCATTTCCCCGCACCGCCTACCAGGCATTCCCACTGCACCTTTCCCTTCTGCAGCATCGCGGTTTGTATGTCCGCATAGATGTCGGCAGGTGCCAGGCAAAACACCTCTATCACTCCGCCGGATGGTTTTGTGAACAACAATCTTGCGTTTACTACTTTGGTCTGGTTAAAGACCATGAAGGTTCCCGCCGGAATCCGAGCCGCTATGTTGCTGTAAGTATCTTCAGTTATAGCCCCGTCGTTATACACCAGTAGTTTAGACGCATCCCTTTCCGCAAGCGGGTACTTCGCTATCCGTTCATCGGGCAGTTCGTATGTGTAGTCCGATATGTGGAGGTCCCTTGGATGCATTTCAAAGTCAAAATTCAAAAATAAAAATTCAAAACGCCCAACGTACCTAACGATTTCGAAGGCAATTTTTACTACCTGATCTCCGGTATAGTGATCCCGGTTATCTTCCGGTAAATATCTATTGCATAAAGGTCGGTCATGCCGGATATATAGTCTACCAGGGATTGTATGTTCCGGTACACATCTTTCTCATTTTTGGAAAGGGGAAACTGTGACGACACTAGTTTGATCAGCTTCGCTGATTTTGGCAAACCGGGATGCAGCACAGCGTGAACAAACTCCTTCAGCAAGCCACCGATGACATTATAACCCGCAATCTCTATTTCCACCACAGCCTTATAGTTATATACATGCTTCACCGAGAATTCGTTGATGCGGTCAATAAGTGCGTGATCGTGTGCCGGCAGGCATTTCAGCAGGTCTTTTTCCAGGGTTCCGGCCAGCAGCTCTTCCTCGTGTGCCATAAATATATCCGACATCTTCTCTATCATTAACCCTATCCACCGTGCACGTATGTACTGCACCTTCTGGTTATCGTCATTTATATTCGCGAGCTTCTTTTCGAGGTATGCGCGGGTATTGTACCCCGCCTTTTCATTTTCAAAGAAAGGCAGGAACATGTCCTTGAAGGTTTCGAGGCTGATGATGTGCAGCCTGTGTGCATCTTCAAGGTCTATGACGCGATAGCAAATATCGTCTGCCGCTTCGGTGAGGTAAACAAAAGGATGCCGGGCATACACATTAGTGTGTCCCTCTTTCACCGGTATCTGTAACAGGCCAGCTATCTGCTGATAGGTCTCCAGCTCGGAATCAAAAAAACCGGATTTTTTAGTAGCAATGAGGCCCTTCTTTTTATTAAATCCTTCGGACGATGAGCAGGGATATTTCACCAGGGAGGCCAGCGTAGTATAAGTAAGTTTGTAACCACCGGGCTCCGGTTCGTTGAAGCTGTTGGTAAGGACCCGCAACGCATTTGAGTTTCCCTCAAAATATTCGAAATCCTTAAGCTGGTTAGTGCTCATCGAATCATGAATGATCTTGCGGGCGTCACCGTCAAGACTATTGAAAAAAGCCCTTATCGCATCCTCCCCCGAATGGCCAAACGGCGGATTGCCAATATCGTGTGCCAGGCATGCAGAAGCAATAACGGAGGCAAGTTCATAGCGATAAAACTCACGAAAGCTTTCTCCTTCCGTATGATACTTCTCTGCGATCCGCGCACCTGCAGCCATACCGAGCGAGCGTCCTACCGATGCTACCTCCAGGCTATGTGTAAGCCGGTTGTGCACAAATATTGCTCCCGGCAGCGGGAATACCTGTGTTTTGTTCTGCAGCCTGCGAAATGCCGATGAAAATATGATGCGATCATAGTCCCGCAGAAACGAATTACGCACAAAGTCGGTAGTGGTTTTTTCAGACCGGTCGCCAGTGCGCTGTGTAGTATAGAGCGATGCCCAATTCATGGTGTAAATATAAACCCCAAAACTGCACTTGCACGGCTTTACTTATGGATATATTTTCACTCGGTTATCGCACAAAGGGATATTTTGTAAATTGTAAGATCAATATGTTTCATAATGAATAGACGAATTACTAAGTGCGCAATAGAGGAAATTGAAAATAAACGCTGGGGAATTACAGAGCAATTTTTAGAGATCCACGAGCTCATTTATGAACATGGCAAACCCAAGATAGAGCGGATTGACTCAGAAAAAGAAGACGGCACCGCCGTGATCTATTTTCCGGTTAAAAACGAAAAATTCTATTTCGCCGTGTATTTAAAAACAGCACCTGAAGTTGAAGTAGTAGGGGTGGATGTGGCAAGTAATACTTGCGTGTATTTTAAAGCATATTCTGAAGTTTTCGATTTCGACCAATTATCGTCAATGACGTTGCTTAAGCCCTCAGGCGGACATACAAAAGGCAGTAAAAGGAACCGGACAGTTAATAAAGACAGTGTTGTCAGATTTGAGCCGAACCCTGAACCAGATGAGTTTGAGGATAAGCTAAGAAAATTGCTTGACTTCCTCGAACAAGATAGTGATGGGGTCAAAAAGCTGGCAGATGACGCAAATGGCTTTATCCAGGCTGCGATAATTTGCCACAACGGTAATTCGATGCTGGGCGGCCCACATATTAATAAGGAAAGTATTCACCGTATGAACGCATTAAATCTTGCCATTGATTTCGATATCTATGCCGAGGGCAACCACTGGAAGTAAAGAACTGAAGAAAATACTTATTGGCATGAAGTTTAAGTTTTCTTTTTAAACTTCACTTATGAAATACGAGTATAGTGCACAGGTATCCGAGACTATTAATGCCCCGCTATGGGAAGTGTGGGAGGCTCTTGTGACGCCGGAAATCATTAAAAAATACTTCTTCGGCACGGATGCGAAGTCTGACTGGAAAGTGGGCAGCCCGCTTACATTTACCGGCGAGTGGGATGGCAAGACTTATGAAGACAAAGCAAGAATACTTGAAAATGATCCTGGCCGTAGACTAAAATACAGCTACTGGAGCTCCATGTCCGGTATAGAAGACCTGCCTGAAAATTATGTAGATGTGACTTATGAACTCAACGAAAAAGGCGACCACACCCTCATCACCATCAGCCAGGACAATATCCAATCTGAGAAAGCAAAAGCCCATTCTGCTGAGAATTGGGGGAAAGTACTCAAAAGCCTGAAAGACCTGCTGGAACAAGAAAAGTAATGCTGTTGCAGTCTTTTGATTTGCCCTGATATTTCATCGGGGCTTTTTTGCTTTTAAGGGATCATGATCGCCCAAAATATACAAGGGCCAGCACTTTTTTTGTGCTGGCCCTTGAGGAAGGAATATTTCGAAGATGTATCAGGAGGGAAAAATTACTTTGCTGCCTATGTACTTAAAATCATCGTGCCAGCAACTGAATCCCTTGATTATCAATTACTCTTTGTCTTCCTGCTTACATTGTGCCATGAACATTTCGTTGTGATTTTTCCCCCAGTGTGGCTTTGTTATATCATGGCCGGCAGGAGTGGCCGCCTCTTTTTCAAACAATGCCTCTGCTTTCTCGAAGTAGGGTAAAGCAACTTTTTTTCCACCACCATAAGCCTTAGGCGTAAATAACTTGCTGGTACCCTGCAGATAATACATCCTTGGGTTATCCGGGTTCAGTTCTTTCGCGCTTTCCAGGTTTTGGGTGAACAACTGGCCATATTTCTGCCAGCGGTTCATTGGGTCCACCGCCATACGGGAATTGGCTATCATCGCTGCGAGCACGTAAGTTTCGTCGTTTTCCTTTTTCAAAATGCTTACTGCATCTTCCCTTTCTTTGTCGGCATCATCGAGGTAGGCGTCGCGCTTGTTGGCATCTTTTTCCATATATGCCAAAACGGTTTTGGCAAAAGCTACATAGTAGTGCGTTACCCATTCGCCATCCCATTTTTTTGCTATCAGCGCCAGCTTATTGGCTTGCTCCACTTTTGCATCCAACGCCTGCGACGTATCAAATATTGTGAACGTCTTCTCCAGGGGAGCCTTAAAATCCTGCGCCTGTGCGCTTAAAGCGGTGAGGGCCATTGCGCCCATTAAAATCATCTTTTTCATTGTTTATGTTTTACGTGTTTATTTATTTCTATTGTTCTTTGTCATAACTCATTCGACCTCACACTCTCCTTCGGAGATGGCCGGGGAGAGGCTTACAGCTCATCCTTTTTAAACTGCGTGAGCGACATATTAACACCTACAAATATAGACCGGTACAATGCAGGGACGATTGGGTTCCTGCCACCTGTTGGCGCACCATTTGCATCATAAATATACCGGTACCCAAAGATATTGTGCTGGTTGGTAATATTGTCTATGCTCAGGTAAAAAACTGTAAACCATTTGCCGAAGCTATGCAGGTACGCTACGGTGAGCGCAAGGTTATTAAAATCAGGCGTTTTTTCACTTAAAAAATTAGAACTTGTGATCGTAGAGAATGCTCCATCATAGTACGGCCTGCCGCTGGCAAAGCTATAGGTAGCGCTGAAGTTGGTTTGCCACTTGTCCACGAAATACTTAGCGACCAGGTTCAGGTTGTGGTTGGCAATGTAAGTAGGCGTCGCTTCATAGGGAAAATTCTGGTAGAGCCTGCGCGTGTCTATATAGCTGTAGGATATCCAGTAATCGAGGTTTTTTACACTTTTCTTATCACGCCAGAACAGTTCGAGACCTTGGGCATATCCATGCCCGGTATTGTTCACGCTTGTTGTGTCTGTGATTGTGCGGTAGCCGCTTGGGTCATAAGTGCTGTACATTTCCCGTACAAGGTCCTGGTAGCTTTTGTAATATCCTTCCAGGCGCAGGGTACGGTCATTTTTGCTATACTGCCAGTTGGCAATGTAGTGGGTAGCCACCTGCATTTTCAACTTGTCATAAAGGCCGGCAAGCATATATATGTTATCCGGGTCTTGGTAAAACATGCCCCCGGCAATGGAGATCTGGCTGTGGTGGCCGGTCTTTATTGCCATTGATAAGCGCGGAGCCAGGTCGTCTCTGTTCAGCAATGTGCTGTGCTCATAACGTACACCGGGGCGAATAGCCAGGTTATTTATCGGCGTCCATTCCAGTTCGGTATATCCGGATATCAGCCGTTCATTAAAATCCTGTTTGAAATAGCTATTGAAATTTTTGTTGATCCCGAAGCTCTGGATATCTGAACCTGCCAATAGATTCAGCCTGCTGGTAAAGTAATCTTTCCCTTCTACCCTAAACTGTGTGCGATAATCGGTTTCGTTGATGGGTATTGGCCCGAAAGAGTTGTTCGTTTGATCGAGGCTATAGGACCCACCTATATACAAGCTGTATTTGTCTTTGAACATTTGTTTATACGAAGCGTTGGAATAGTAGTATTGATCCTTGGTTTTGAAGTTAACAGTATCTCCAAGGTTCCGGAAGACCTTTGAAAAGGTGTCGATCTTTGCGGTGTCTGAAACACCGGAATACGGATTGGGCACGGCTATACCGCTGGTGTTATAGGAGCCGTTCACACTCACTTTCAGTATCCCGTCTTTATTGGGTTTCCACACATAGCGGGCATTGCCTGATCCGCCTACTGGCACATTGTAAAATTTGAAGTTGGTGGTTGCCAGGCCATAAAAGGGAGAGAGGTTGTTATAGCTACCGCCTACATCAAGCGAACTGTTTTTCCACTTCTTGGTGCCGGAGGCATAGATGCCGGCCATGTTGAGGCCCAGGTTAACGGTGCTTTTATCGGGAAGGTCAGTGGTATTCAATTCCAGCACGCCGGACAATGCCTGCCCGTAGCGCGCACTGTAGCCCCCGCTGCTGAAAGATACACCCTGGTAATTGAACGCCCCGAAACGGCTGCGGGTAGCCACACCCGGAGGGCCGCTGAAGAACGCATTCTGCACCACGAGGCCATCAACGAGTATGGAAAGCTCACTCGCATCACCACCTCGCACAAACAAACCGTTTTCCGTACCGGTCTGTTGTGTTCCCGGCAGCATTTCCAGGGCCTTTACCACATCGGCATTAGCACCGGCTGTGGTCACTATGTCCAGTGGCTTTAATATCGTTTTATTATTATCGCTCGATGCGCCAAATGAGCCTGCGGTGATGGTTACCACATCAAGGTCTCGCACTTTGTTGGCCTTCATATGCAAAACAATACCACTTACATCGCCGGCAATAACAATGGGCTGCCCAGCATTTTCATGGCTCACTTCCGATGCTACTATGGTTTGGTTACCTTTTTCGGAGGTGGTAAATCTGAAAATGCCGAGGCTATCTGTAGTGCCCCCATCCAGGGTATTGTCCAGATAAACATTTGCACCTCTCACCGGGCGGTTCTTATCGTCAATTACGGTACCGCTGATCTTAAACTGTGCATTGGTCGTGACAGCCATAAACACCAGTAAGGATAAAAAAGTAAATGCTTTGAAAAAACGTAAGTGTACATTTAGCTGCATCAGATATATTGTTAGTGGGTGCAAAGCTATAGGGTAGGCAAAAGATATGAAAATTTATTTCGGTTAATTATTCCGGCAGGTCGGTAAATGGTAATTATATAGCGGTGAAAAAGCTATTTGCTTTAACTTAGCTCCTGCATTATCACATACACAATGAAATATCTACCGATTCCATCAAAATTATACGAGCAGAACAGGGAGCGCTTTATAAAAAAGATGAAGCCTAATTCACTGGCTATATTCCCGGCGAGCCCGGTATTCCCGAAAAGCGGCGACGGCACCTATGGATACAAGCCAGATGCTGATGTGCTTTGGCTCACCGGCATTACACAGGAAAAAACCATCGTGCTGCTGTACCCGGACAACCCGGATAAAAGCATGCGCGAAGTGCTGGTGTTACTGCGCCCGAATGAGCTAATGGAAAAATGGGTAGGCCACAAACTCCGCAAGGATGAGGCCACAGCTATCTCGGGCGTTAAAAACGTAAAATGGCTGGACGAGTTTAAGACCATGCTGCAGGTGATGATGAACAGCGCCGACACTGTATATCTCAACACCAATGAGCATAACCGCCTTGACACAGACCTGTACCGCACCGACCTCGTATTTGTGCGTGAGCTGATGAAAAAATACCCGGTGCACACTTATGACCGTGCCGCGCGCATCATGAAAGAACTGCGCAACATAAAGACCAAGGAAGAAATAGAAGTAACCAAAATAGCTATAGATATTACCGGTAAAGCCTTGGACCGGGTGCTGAAATTTGTGAAACCGGGTGTAATGGAGTACGAAATAGAAGCAGAGATAACCCATGAGTTCTTACGTAACCGCGCGACTGGCCATGCCTATGGGTGCATCATTGCATCGGGCGACAGAGCACGTACGCTGCATTACGAGGAGAACAACCAGGAATGTAAAGACGGCGAGCTGCTGCTTATGGACTTTGGCGCAGAGTACGGCAATTACAATGCAGACCTTACCCGTACTATACCTGTAAATGGAAAGTTCACCAAGCGCCAGAAAGAAGTGTACAATGCCTGCCTAGCGGTACACAACCACGGCAAAAAGATATTAAAACCCGGCCTGCAGTTCCAGGATTATGTGAAGAGCATAAACGCGGAAATGGAAAAGCAACTGCTGAAGATAGGGCTCATCACCAAAGAGGACATTAAAAAGCAAGACCCGGACAACCCTGCCTTCCGCAAGTACTTTTACCACGGCGTTACACACTATCTCGGCATAGTGGTACATGATGTTGGGTCTTATACAGACGAGGTAAAAGAAGGCATGTTATTCACCATAGAGCCCGGCATCTATATTGAGGAGGAGCAAATGGGTATTCGCATAGAGAATAACATCTGGATCACTAAGAACGGTAATGTTGATCTTTTCAAGAACATACCCATAACCGTGGAAGAGATCGAGGCCGCGATGAAAAAATAGGTAAGCTTAGGTATTCATTTTTTAAATAGGCCGGGTCATTCAAAAATGGCCTGGTTTTTTTTAATTACATGGGTATGGCTCAACTGGTCGTGCCACGGGTAGCCACCCAGGGCGCTGAGTGGCTCAAAGGGTATCATGCGGCAGAGTGTACGTATAAAGGCGTCCTTCCAGGTTATGCGGGAAAGATCTTCTTTTACAGCCTTAGTACCGGTGATCAACTTTCCTAACGAGCCTCCCTTCGCGGCCCCTTCGATCAGTGTGTATATAACCAGCATATTGAGCAACACTATACCATACAGTATTAGTTTATTGTCAAATGTAGCCCTGATCTCATCTGCATCCATGCCTGACAACGCCATGCAAATGCCCGTTATGAAGAAAACGAGATAATTAAATGCATAGAATACCAGTGTATCAATTATATAGTTCGCAAACCGCTGGCCGGTCGTAGCATATTCAAACATTTTGCGTTCCTGCGCCAGCTCTTCAAATACGGAAGAATTTATTTGCTCATCCATGGTATGATGGGTTATTATTTCCAAAGTAAGAATAATTTCTGTTTTAGTTTTAAGTAGTCCTAACTTAGCATCAAATCATTTTTATGAAAAGGATATGCTGTCTTATTGTTCTTTTGGCTGCTGCTATGACTAATGCTAACGCCCAATTCTACGTTCGCGCTGGTTTGGGTTATGCAATGCCACAGGCCGGGCAAACAATGGATGGTACCGGTCAGGGTTACAATGGCTCGCAAAGTTATACTACTTATACACAAGTATATAACGTAAAACCTACCTCCTTCAGCACTGGCGTGCATGGTATCCTTGGTGTTGGTTACTTGTTCAGCGATCATGTAGGAGTTCAACTTGACGGCGATGCCGGCCTATCGACCAAAAAATATACTTTCTCAATAGATAACGTATCGGTAGGTGGCGTGGCTAGCAACGTAGATATCGTACAGCGGGCGAAGGGACCGTTTGTGGTTATACCCTCATTGGTGCTGCAAACCGGAGGGGAAAAAATAAACCTATATACCCGGGTTGGCGTGGCATTACCGCTAAGCACAAAAATTGTGCAAGACCAGATACTGACAAATCTTCCGGGTACCGGATCTATTGAGGTAGACGATTTCACACTCAATATCAAAAACAGTTTTTCTTTAGGTTTTTCGGCTGCAGCGGGCATTCAATATAAACTTAGCGACAAGATGAGCTTATGGGGCGAAATAAGCATGTTGTCTATGTCTGTATACATCAAAGAAGCAGACCTTACCGCAGTAACTGCCAATGGGCAAAGTATTGCTTTATCGCAGGTAAGTGGCGCCCAGGTTGTCAAATACAGCAAGAATGCGACCGTTGATAGCAATGGCGCCCAGCAGCCTACCTATTCACAGCCGTTCAGCAACGTGGGCATACAGGTAGGCATAAAATTTACTCTTGGAGAGAAAAGACAGCACGTGTCCCGCCATAATAACGAAGACATCGACGACACGAAAAAGCCGTTCCGGAGGCGTTAGTACTATCTAAGCCTGTCCATAGACTTTACCAGCTTCTCGTCTTTGCGTATGTTAAATATTGCAAGAATAGTAAACACCAGGGCTATTACCGGTAATACCGCGCCGATCCAGTAACTGCCATTGGTTGGCGGGGGTACCATTTTATTCAGCGTATTGACGCGCGACAGCACCATTGGAATAAAAGAGCACAGGCCAAGGACATTCACGAACGCCATAGCTGACTGCCTTTTGCGGTTACCATACATAAAGATGGTAACTAATGGCAGTAACGTAATAACCAATGCATTGAGGAATGATGGAAAGTGATCATTCACCCGCAGCATCTTAACGGTATCAACACCATTTTCGGTAACATGGTACTGGTATAAGCCGAAATAAAATACCCCTGCACCCATAAGTGCTGCGATGAAAAGCCATATAGACTGTTTGCGTTGTATCATAGTAAGTCAAAAGTTAAAAGTTAAAACCAAAAGGTACATTTGGTTCACCCGATTACCTGGCCACCAAAGTATTTCCAAAGAACTTCTGGCAATCTGATTCCATCCGGGGTTTGGTTATTCTCCAGCAGACATGCCATAATGCGTGGAAGAGCCAGTGAACTCCCATTTAGTGAATGTACCAGTTGGGTTTTGCCACTACCATCTTTATAACGGATCTTCATCCTGTTGGTCTGGAAAGTTTCGAAGTTAGATACCGAACTGACTTCCAGCCACCGCTCCTGCGCAGCGCTGTAAACCTCGAAATCGTAAGTGAGCGCGGATGCGAAACTCATATCGCCGCCGCAAAGGCGAAGAATGCGGTAGGGCAGGCCAAGTGACTGCACCAGCATCTCCACATGTTTTACCATTCCCTCCAGCGCATCATAGCTGGCAGCAGGGTTTGCTAACTGCACTATTTCCACTTTATCAAACTGGTGTACCCGGTTCAGCCCGCGTACGTCCTTGCCATAAGAGCCTGCCTCGCGCCGGAAACAGGGCGAGTATGCGGTCATTTTCACCGGCAGTTCGCCTTCCTGTATTATCGTATCGCGGTATAGATTAGTTATTGGTACTTCTGCTGTAGGTATCAGGTAGAAATTATCTGCAACGGCATGATACATCTGGCCTTCTTTATCCGGGAGCTGACCTGTACCGTACGCTGATGCTTCGTTGACCATAAACGGCGGGCAAAATTCCTTGTAACCCGCATCCATATTATAGTTAAGAAAGTAGTTGATCAGCGCACGCTGCAGCCGGGCACCCTGTCCCATGAACACGGGAAAGCCGCTGCCTGTGATCTTATTGCCCAGCTCAAAATCAATAAGGCCATATTTGGAGGCCAGGTCCCAGTGTGGTAATTTTTGTGCCGACAGATCAGGGAATGTTCCGCTTTCACGCACTACTTCGTTATCCTCCGGAGTTTTACCGGCTGGTACGCTGCTATGTGGCAGGTTGGGCAGGCGCACCAGCATGTCCTGCATTTCGGTTTCCAGGTCGCTCAGTTTTTGTGCTATGTCCTTAGCCTGCTCTTTATGCAGGCCCACTTTTTCTTTCAGCAATTCAGCACCATCTTTATCACCCTTGGCCATCAACTGGCCTATGCTTTTAGCGGCTGCATTTTGCGACGAAGCCAACGCATCATTTTCCACCTGCAGGGCACGGCGGCGCTCATCGATGTTTACGATCTTATCTACCAATTCCAGCTCCTTGAAGTTCTTTTTCTTCAAACCTTCCAGAACCAGTTCCTTGTTCTGCCTGAATAAATGTATGGGCAACATAAATGAAAAATTATTGGCGGTAAAGATAATCTAAAACCCTTTATCCCACCTGCGTTTAATAAAGAAATTGGCGATATCGATTTCAAAGAAAGCCGTGTAAACACGTCTTTATGAACATAGCAGTGCGAAATTATTATCCGCCATAAGTAGTTAAAAAAGTGTAGTTACGGCGAGTAATAATTTATTTCATGGTCAGGCAAACAAGGCATCCATAGTTATTTCATTATCGGTGAGCTGTTCTCTGTAGGCATTATTTGTAAGGCCATAGGCAGTGATAAACGTAAGTAGCAGCGTTTTGCGCGTACCCGTTTGCTGCCGGAAAATCAGCAATTTATTTTCAAGCGCAGCCGCATATTTCTTATCTATGCTGAATGGCTTGATACTGAATTTTATCTCGCAGATATTAATACAGTGATCTGCACGGTCTATCAGAAGATCTATTTGTGCACTATTTGTACCACTGCTACCGATCCATGACGATGATGTAGATTGTACTCCTCCTATTTGAAGGCTCTTTTTTATTTGTACAATATGTTTCAGGCAGATGTTCTCAAACGCATAGCCACACCAGCTTATATAGGCCGGAGTTGATAGCCTGCTCAGCCATTGTCCTTTTTCATTACCCTTCAGATTTTGCATGAATTTGAAGTAGAACAGTGAAAATTCATCAGTGAGGCGATAAAGACTGTCTCTCTCCTTTTTTCCAAAAGGATACGTCCTGTCTATAAAACCACTCTCCGTGAGCTCTTTTAAGACGGATGTTATACCACCGCCTGTTAAGAATTTGCCCGTCTTAAGTAGCTCGGCCCGTGTAAGCCCTTTGTTTTTCCGCGTAAGCGCCTGTATTACCTGTATATGTTTTTCCGGAGCATTAAATAGCGCTGTATAAAGGTTATCAAATTCATTCACCAGCACTCCATCTTTTGAAAAACATATGTTTTCAATGTTTTGCGCCGTGCTTTTTCGCCGCTCTATCGCGTTCAGGTATGCCGGTACTCCTCCCATCACCATATACAACTGCAATAACTGGTAATGATCAAGGTTTATATTTTTGTGCTGCAGGTAACTCCTGGTTTCTTTTAACGTGAACGGCTGAAGCCTGATGCGCTGGGTGATGCGGTTATGCAGCCCGCCTTTATTATTTACAACTTTATCTATTATCCAAGATGCAGCCGATCCACAGATCACCACTAATATATCGGGCCGCTGGGCGGCAAACATGTTCCAGAAATAGCTGAACGAAGAAAGAAAACCGGATTTATGACTGTCCAGCCAAGGCAGCTCATCAAAAAAAATCACCTTTTTCCTTCTGTGCTTTACAGCCTCTATACTATTTCTCAACCTGCTAAAAGCTTCCTGCCATGTTGTTGCCGGCAGTACTGTTGCTTTAGATGGGAAGAAGACGTTGAGCTGTTCTGAAAAATTGAGCAGTTGTTCCTGCGTCTTGCCGTTATATTGACCGCTGCAACTGAAGATCAGATTCGGTTTATAATAGGTTTTTACAAGGAATGTCTTGCCCACCCTTCTACGTCCATAAATAGCAAGCAGTTCCGGCTCCCTGGATTTCAAGAGCTTTTCAAGGATGTTTATTTCCTCTTCCCTGCCTATGATCTGCGTGTTCATTACTGTATTTATTACCCGCCAAAAGTAGTAAATATATGCTACTTACGGCGGACAATAAAATTATTATCCGCCGTAAGTAGTATAAAAAAGGTAGTTACGGCGAGTAATAATATGATCTACTGCAACAATTATGAAAGTAAAATCTACCTTCTATCCCAGGTCTATTTCTGTATTGTCGCCTATGTTCAGGCTTTGGCTGAGACCGCGTACATATGCATCATTACCGATGATCGAAGAGTTGAGCACTACCTGCTGCAACTCGGCGTAGGAACCAATAATTGAATCTTTAACAATGGACGATTCCATTTTGGTATATTCTCCTATGGTGACATTAGGGCCTATGATACAGTGGCGTATGGTACAGCCTTCAGCTATGTTCACGGGTGGTATTATCACGGTTTTATCGAAAGACAGCGGCTCCTTTTCGGGATGCTCATCTTCCATCTGTTTCAGGAGGATGGCATTTGTAGAAAGCAATGTTTCTTTCTTTCCACAGTCGAACCAGTTATTGACACGGAAGGCATGAAAAGTAATACCATCCTCTATCATATGCTGAAGGGCATTGGTAAGGTGGTACTCTCCATTTTCATCTGCGGTATTGTGGAGGTGCTTTTCAAGCGCTGCATACATGGCAACGGTCTCTTTTATGTAGTAGATGCCCACCATCGCCATGTTCGATTTGGGTATCAATGGTTTTTCCACCATGCGGGTCACGATGTCTTTATCGTTGAGCTCGGCCACTCCAAAGCTGCGGGGGTCATCCACCTTGCGCACACCTATCTGGGATATATCGCTGTTGAGTATGTCTTTAACATTGTAGTCGCAAACGGTATCGCCCAGGACTATCATCACTTCATCGGAGTTCACAAAGTCTTTGGTAAGCCATATGGCGTGCCCTGTGCCTCTCCGGTCGTTTTGGGTAACGAAAGTATGTTTCAAATGCGGATAGGTCTTATCGATGTAGCGCTGGATCTTTTCGCCGAGGTAGCCGATGACGAAAACGAATTCGGTAACTCCGGCGTCCAGCAACTGGTCAACGATGACACCAAGGATGGTTTTCCCTGCGATAGGGATCAATGCCTTTGGCTGGGTATATGTAAGCGGACGCAACTTTGTACCTGCACCCGCAACTGGGATTATTGCTTTCACAATCAGGAATTGAGTGGTAAAAATACTACTTAATATGGATTAAAGTGCCCGCCAGTGTATTGTTTAATGGGGATTTAATATATAAAACGAATGCCTATAATGGTTTATATGCTTAGCGGTAAAAAATTGCGGTTTTTCGGGCTGAGGTATTTATTTCATCGTCTTGCGTAATGTCATTACATTTGGAAAAATAAAAGCGCGATACATGCAAAATGGCCATTCTAAAACTCCCATAATTCAGCTTTCGATTGAATTCTCCCTCATGGTCATTAAATATGCAGAACAACTTGAAGCAAACCAAAAACATGTTATTGCCAACCAGGTTTTAAAAAACGGTACAGCCATCGGTGCTTATATTATGGAGGCCCAGAGTGCAGACAGCCATGACCTGTACTTTGAAAAATTGCATGCGGCGGACAGAAAGGCCCACAACACGTGGTACTGGATCTATTTATGCGATCATGCGGCGGGATATGGCGTTGATAAGGACCTCATGAAAAAACTGGAGCAAATCATGGAGTCTTTACATTCCATCATTCTTTCCGGAAAGAAGCCTTCTTCTTCGGTGCCTTTACAATAACTGTTTAGAGAAAGCATTCTAGCCAATAGCGTGCTTAAGGTCATCTATCAGGTCGTCGGCATCTTCTATACCTACACTAAGCCTGATCAGTGAATCAACCAAACCATTCTTCAGCCGCTCTTCCCTGGGGATAGATGCATGGGTCATGGTAGCCGGGTGACCGATGAGGGACTCAACGCCACCAAGTGACTCCGCCAGTGCGAAAAGTTTAGTTGACTTAAGCACCTTTACTGCTTCTTCTATGCTATCGTTTTTCAGTGTAAAGGAGATCATACCGCCAAAGCCGCGCATCTGCTTCTTCGCTATATCATGATTGGGGTGATCTTCGAAGCCTACCCAAAGCACTTTTTTTACCTTAGGATGCGACTGCAAGTAGCAGGCAATTTTTTCTCCGTTTTCGCAATGGCGCTGCATACGCACATGCAGCGTCTTTATTCCCCGAAGCACCAGCCAACAATCCTGGGGGCCAGGAACTGCGCCGCAACTGTTCTGTATAAAACGCAGGCGCTCTTCCATACCGGCGTCGTTCATCACAAGAGCACCATGCACTACATCGCTGTGACCGCCTAAGTACTTGGTAGCTGAGTGCAAAACGATGTTAGCGCCCAGGTCCATTGGGTTTTGCAGATATGGCGATGCGAATGTATTGTCGCACACTAATATAAGGCTGTGTTTTTTCGCTATTGCGCCACATGCTTCAATATCAATAACGTTCAATAGTGGGTTAGTAGGTGTTTCTATCCATATCATTTTGGTATTGCTGTTGATGTGCTGTGTGATAGACTGCGCATCCTGCATACCTATGAAGTGGAACTTGATGCCGTAGGTAGCAAATACCTTTGTCATAATGCGGTAAGTACCGCCGTACAGATCGTTAGAGACAATTACTTCATCGCCGGGCTTCAACAATTTTATCACGGCATCGGTAGCTGCCATGCCGCTGCCGAAGCAAAGGCCATACTTAGCGTTCTCTATAGCAGCAAGTGAAGCCTGCAGTGCATCGCGCGTGGGGTTTTGGGTACGTGCATACTCATAACCTTTATGATCTCCCGGGCCGGCCTGCACGTAAGTGGAGGTTTGGTATATCGGGGTCATGATAGCGCCCGTGGTGGGATCGGGGGCTACGCCGGCATGTATCATTTTTGTATTGAGCTTGTATTGCTTTTGGGCCATTTTTACTTGAGTTTTGCAGTTGCAAAGGTATAAGTTTGAGATTGTATCCCTGCCGGAGCAGAAAGAATATTTTCACGTCAGATAACCCTTACCGCTCTTTGCTGATTTTTTTATTTGCCAGATTTATAATCTAATTAATTGATAATCAAATATACCGGAGAAAATTGCCAGCATTTTTTCATGAGCATCGCTTGCCCGCTTGCCTGAATGCTCAAAAAATGGTGTGCTAACTGTAGTGCTATAGTTCATTTCTGTCCATTTGCCTCGTCAAAAGTATCACTTTGCGAATCAGGAAATTGAGATGAGATGGGCTGAACGATCGTCTGTTTTGGAAGACCAGGCGAAAGGGACGCACCCGGGTGCAGGGGAATAGTGTTATCGCAGGGCGTGGAATCGGGCCGCCTAAAAAGCTGCAATATTACAGCTTTTCAGGCATGACGGGTTCTAAAAATTAGCCATAACTTTTACATCCCAAATATAAAACAACACATTCGATATTGTTCTATTTTTTGAAACTATCAATTATCACATCATGAATAACTTAATTGAAAACAACGGTTTTGGTCTCACTAAACGTGAAATGGAAATACTGAAATACATAGCGGCTGGCAAGACATCGAAGCTGATAGGCAGGGCGCTGTTCATCAGTAAGCAGACAGTGGATAAACATAGAAAGAATATGCTTAAAAAAACTGGCCACACGAACAGCATGGAACTGGTGCAATCTTATCTTAAGAAAGTGCTCTAAAAAAGCAATACCCATAAATGGGTATTTATTGAATGGAAATACCCATTTATGGGTATTTTATAGCATGTTAAGTACTGGTAGCTTTACATGATACAATCAGCTCACCCTAAATCATGTACGCGACATACAAAAACGCAGACAATACCAGATAAAAAGTAGGGATACTTTTTATGCATCATTTGCAACAATGCATTTGCACTCTTCCTTCCGAACTAAAAGCGTTGAAAAGATTTGTATTAAAGCTTCTTAATCCCCAAAAAAACAAACATACAATGAAAAACATATTATTGCTTTCGATTTTTTTATGCCTGCTTTGTATGCGGGCGCTTGCAACCGCACCACCAACGGTTAGTCCTTCAAGTATCGTGTTATGCGTAAATCAGACCCACACATTTACTGGCTCAGCTCCTGCTGGGACCTGGTCCTCCTCCAATGCAGACATCAACCTTAGCACCACGGGACCATCAACGACTTGCGTAGTAACGGGAGCGTACAATTCAAGCGGAGTTGGGGTTGTGCTAACATATACAAATTCCAATGGTGTGGCCACTGCTTCAGTAACGGTGAACCCATTGCCAAACATTGCTATTTCGCCGGAGTTGGATAACGCCGCGGGTTATCCTATCCTTTATGTAGCCAGTATGGGTGGCCATCAGGTTTGCAGTGTCACAGTCACTTCGGACATAGCTGGCGGTACATGGAGTTCATCGCTCGTAGGAGCCGGATATGCAGTGTTCATCCCCATCACCAGCTCATCTGCCGAATTTACCGAAGGTTCAGGTCCTAGTGGAATATCGACTCCTCAAACAATAACTTATACCGCTGCAACGGGATGCAAAAACACGCGACAGGTTATGATAGATCAGTTGAATGGTATTTATACGATACATGGAGGAGAGGTATGCCCAGGGCTTACGTTGGCCTGTTCCAATACCAGCATTGACGGCACATGGAGCACACCCAGTAGTAATTTTAGCGTTATGGGAACGAGCCCGGACGGAACGACTGGATTGATAACCGGGATAACGGCCGGATCGGGGACTTTATACTATACGGTTACCCCAGAGGGGCCGTCGTGTTATTCGTACGAAACAATTACAGTTGAACCCAATCCGGCGCCCATAACCGGTACCACAGAAGTATGCATCGGACATACGACACATCTTTACGATGCATCAACATTGCCGAGTGCCAGCTGGTCGAGCAGCAATACATACGTCGCCTCAGTTGCAGCAAGCGGTGTTGTTACCGGAAATCATGGTGGTACAGCTACTATAACTTATACGCTTTTAACTTCAGCAGGTTGTTATGCTACAACCCAAGTCACGGTCGATCCCCGTATTACAGGACCAACAAGTGTATGTTTTGGGTCGTCAATCACCCTTGCCGATGCGGGTGGCACGGGTACCTGGACTAGCTCAAATACAAGTGTTGCCACCATTGGCCTCACCACTGGTATAATAACGACCGGCGGACCAGGTATGACAACGGGAACCGCCACGATCTACTATACCGGCGGTACTTCTGGTTGCTCAGATAATGTAGTGATAACCGTATTAGCATTACCCAATGCCACAATGGTAAGTACTAGCGGCACATATTGCGGGAGTACAACGATAACAGCAAATAACAGTGGAGACGGAACTATGTATTTCCAGGGAACAACATCGGGCGGCACATCTACTGCAACTCCGTCCGCTTCGGAATTAATTACTACATCAGGCACGTATTATTTCAGAGCGCTATCCTCAAATGGCTGTTGGGGGAACGAAGGAAGTGCAACAATAGTTATTAACCCCCTTCCTACCCCTGTAACAGTAAGCGGTACTACTCCAGCTTGCGGAAGTACGGTAGTATCTGCAGTTGGCGGAAGTGGCGGGACTATCTATTTCGAAGGCACAACATCCGGGGGTATGTTAACAACGATGGGTTCAACGCCGCAGACAGTAAGCGCTTCAGGCACTTATTATTTCAATTCGCTATCATCGGCTGGTTGTTGGGGAACACAAGGTAGTATAACTGTAATTATTAATTCGTTACCTGATCCCATTGGCGGTGCCAGTAGTGTGTGCCTCGGCTCAACGACAGCATTAAATGACGGAACAGGAGGCGGAACCTGGAGTAGCAGTAATGGCAACGCTACAATTACAAGCGACGGTACTGTGACAGGTGTAACTGCCGGCACATCAACAATTGCCTATACTCTAGGGGATGGATGCGCTGCAACATTTGTAATTACTATTAACGATGTTTCTCAGCCCACAGTATATTGCTCGGCCACACCACCTAATTTCGGTTTTCTGCTCATCGAGTCAGAAAGCGGCGTAACCGAGGATTATACGGTAGACATTAATGACGGGACATATACGTATAACGCCCCTGGTCTAACTCCGTTACTACTCACGAGCGGCACGGCTCTAACTTTAACCAATATATCAAATATAGATGTGCCCTATCCCGCAACATGGACAATAAAAAAGATATATGGGGTGACGGTCAATTATGACGGTTGTTCCTGGCCGAATGCATGTGGAGCAGATCGCTTGTCTTCAGGTGGAGCGACAGGAATTGACCAAAATCAGCAAATAAAGGCTGCATTATCAGTCACTCCTAATCCAAACATTGGCTCATTCACACTCAGTGGTCTGCTTTCAACTTCCACTTCGAAAGAAGCAAAAATTGAAGTGGAAGATGTATTAGGAAAAATTGTTTACCGGGACGTTGCTGCTATAGAAAATGGCGGCGTTAATAAGACGATAAACCTTGGTGACAATATTCCCAGTGGCGTTTACCTGATCAAGGTAACAAATGACAATTCAAGTAAGGTGATCAGGGTTTCAATCGAGAGGTAGAAAATTGAAAAACGAATACGGCTGCCCCAGTGATGAGGCAGCCGTATTTTTTTGATCTGGCGACTGCGCATTGAATACTTACACTGAAAAATTTTTGTGAAGACCGCAAGCGACGATGGAGAGTTTTGTCAATTGCATTGCAAACGCTGCACCGGGGCATCCTCGAAAAATTCGAGGACGAGTGGGTGGGGGAATTGTAAATGGCGTTGCAAACGCCGCACCGGGCATCCTCGAAAAATTCGAGGACGAGTTGCGTGCTGAATTTTCTTGAACACACTGGATAGTTTCATTTGTTGGCACGATTCATGCTAATCAGTGATAGTGTTTTAGCGCCTGCGACCCTGGGAATGGGGATCGCTTAGAAAAAGCAGTGAAAATGAAAAAGAGGATATATCTGTTATTTGTCGTAATGTTTATTAGTATGCGGTCAACGTTTGCACAGAAAATGGTAGTGGAAAATGCCTGGCGGGAAGCCAGCCTGGTAGCCGCAACCGGCGTGGCGGAGCAGCCGGGCAAAAGGGCTTGTGCTGTACTTAACCGCTCGGTGGACCGCATTATTACCGTGCGTATAGAAGAATCGGTGATGATCAATGATCATTTAGAAAAGAGAGTGCGGGCCATAGAAAAGATAGGCCCCCGCGACCGCAAGTTTGTAGGCTATGCCGGCTGCGAGGCAGATGTGCTGGGCGAAAGGTGCATGGGTTTCCGCATCCTGGTGGCCTATTATGATGATGCCTCGAGAGTGAAGACCACTCATTACCCTTCGCGCACGTCCTCTGTCTCCAGCGCTGATGGCGTAAATGGCGTTGCAAACGCCACACCGGTGCATCCCCGAAACTTTTGAGGGAGTGGGGCTGCAGATTGACAGTTACAAACTGTATAAATTATTCGGGCACGAGTCGGCTTTGCACGGGGCTTGGCTACAGACTCGCGCCAGAGTGTGAGTGCCTAAATTATTCGGGCACGAGTCGGCTTTGCACGGGGCTTGGCTACAGACTCGCGCCAGAGTGTGAACAAGTGTGCTGTCCCAAAGACGCTGGCAGCAGCAAATAAGCCGGCCCCCCAAACCTTTCTTTTCCCATGGTTATATAGGACTGGAGATTTTAAGCCCCTACGTTTTGTGCCTGAAAACCGGCATCCTATTTATGGTGCGGGGTTACGGCGATCTTCGTAACTTTGCAGCCGGATTTCAATATATTTCTTATATGTCTTATTCTCTAAAGAATAAAGTACGGCTGGTTACGGCGGCTTCGTTGTTTGACGGCCACGATGCATCTATCAATATCATGCGGCGCATCATGCAGGCTAGCGGGGCAGAGGTGATACACCTGGGCCACGATCGCAGTGTGCAGGATGTGGTGGACTGCGCCATACAGGAAGACGCAAACGCCATAGCCATAACCAGCTACCAGGGCGGGCATGTGGAATACTTCAAATACATGTATGACCTGCTGAAGAAAGCGGGTTGCGGACATATAAAAATATTTGGCGGTGGCGGAGGGGTAATACTGCCTACGGAGATCAAGGAACTGGAGGATTATGGTATTACGCGTATCTACTCGCCTGATGACGGTCGGTCGCTGGGGTTGCAGGGAATGATAGATGATCTGCTGGAGAAAAGCGATTTCCCCACAGGCAACCGGTTGAACGGCGAGGCTGGTCACCTGGGTGAGCGGGATGTGAAATCGATAGCGCGGCTGATATCTGCGGCAGAGAATTATTATGATCTCCCCGAGACGCAGGCAGCCCTTAAAAATGTAAAAAACCAAATAGCAAACTCCAAGGTTCCCGTTTTGGGGATCACCGGGACCGGTGGTGCCGGTAAGAGCTCACTGGTAGATGAGCTGGTGCGGCGGTTTTTGCTGGATTTTAAGGATAAATACATAGGTATTATATCGGTAGACCCTACGAAGCGTAAGACGGGTGGTGCGCTGCTGGGCGACCGCATACGCATGAACGCGATAAGGAATGGCCGGGTGTATATGCGTTCCATGGCTACCCGGCAGAGCAACCTTGCTGTATCGAAGTACATACATGATGCGGTGAATATCTTAAAGGCTGCGAAGTATGACCTCATCATACTGGAAACATCGGGCATAGGGCAGAGCGATACACAGATCACCGAGCATAGTGACATGAGCATGTATGTGATGACGCCGGAATTCGGCGCCCCTACACAGCTGGAGAAAATAGACATGCTGGACTTCGCTGATATTGTGGTGATCAATAAGTTTGACAAACGTGGTGCGGCCGACGCGCTGCGGGATGTGAAGAAACAATACCAGCGCAATCATAAACTGTTTGACAAGAAAGCGGAAGACATGCCGGTGTTTGGAACGATCGCGTCGCAGTTTAACGACCCCGGCACGAATACCATGTATAAGGCGCTGATGGATCTGCTGGAAGTGAAGACCGGCGCGCCACTGCACAGCAGCTACAAGATAACGGACGAAATGAGCGAGAAGGTATACATCATTCCGCCGAACCGCACCCGCTACCTGAGCGAAATATCTGAGAACAACCGCAAGTATGACAACTGGGCGAAAGACCAGGCGGGTGTAGCGCAGAAACTCTATGGCATTAAGATGACCATAGAGATACTGAATGCAATGAAGGTGGAAGACAAAGACCGCCTGATAAAGACACTGCAGGAAGTATATGCAAAAACAGAGCTGGACCTGGACCCAAAGAACAAGTATCTGCTGGAGAACTGGGACGCCAAGAAGAAACAATATACCGGCGACTACTACACCTACAAGGTGCGTGATAAGGAGCTGAAGATAAAGACGCATACCGAATCGCTTTCTCATTTACAGATACCCAAGGTGGCTGTGCCGGGCTTCAAGGCATGGGGCGAGATACTGCAATGGGCGCTGCTGGAGAATTTCCCGGGAGAGTTTCCTTATGCTGCGGGTATATATCCGTTCAAAAGAGAAGGTGAAGACCCTGCGCGTATGTTTGCCGGCGAGGGCGGTCCAGAGCGTACGAACAAACGGTTTCACTATGTATCGCGCGGACTGCCGGCGAAAAGGTTGAGTACGGCATTTGATAGTGTGACGCTTTATGGGCAAGACCCTGACCACAGACCGGATATTTACGGCAAGGTGGGCAACTCAGGCGTGAGTGTGTGCTGCCTGGATGATGCGAAGAAACTGTATAGCGGTTTTAACCTTGCTGATCCGAAGACATCGGTGTCAATGACCATAAACGGGCCGGCGCCTACTATTACTGCGTTCTTTATGAATGCGGCAATAGACCAGCAGTGCGAGCTGTATATAAAAGCGAACGGGCTGGAGGATGAGGTGAACAAAAAGATAGATGCCATCTACAAGGAAAAGGGATTGCAAAGGCCATCCTATAATTCAGGCGCTGCTACAGGAGCACCAGCGAGTAAAGAATTACCGGAAGGGAATGACGGGCTTGGCCTCATGCTGTTAGGTGTAACGGGAGACCAAGTGTTGCCTGCAGATGTGTATGAGAAAATAAAGAAGGATACCCTACAGGCTGTGCGCGGCACCGTGCAGGCGGACATTCTGAAGGAAGACCAGGCGCAGAATACCTGTATCTTCTCCACTGAGTTTTCGTTGCGCGTAATGGGTGATGTGCAGCAGTATTTCATCAACCAGAAAGTGCGCAATTTCTATTCGGTATCTATAAGCGGGTACCACATAGCTGAGGCGGGAGCTAACCCTATTTCGCAGCTTGCGTTTACTATATCGAACGGCTTTACGTTTGTAGAGTACTATCTGAGCCGCGGCATGCACATTGATGATTTTGCACCGAATCTTTCGTTCTTCTTCAGTAATGGGATAGACCCGGAGTATAGTGTGATAGGCCGCGTGGCCCGGCGCATATGGTCGAAGGCAATGAAGCTGAAGTATGGCGGCAACGAGCGCTCACAGATGCTGAAATACCACATCCAGACATCGGGCCGTTCGTTGCACGCGCAGGAGATAGATTTTAACGATATACGCACGACCCTGCAGGCACTGTATGCGATATATGACAACTGCAACTCGCTGCATACCAACGCTTATGATGAGGCAATAACTACACCTACCGAAGAGAGCGTGCGGAGGGCAATGGCCATTCAGCTTATCATAAATAAGGAGCTGGGGTTGGCGAAGAATGAGAACCCGTTGCAAGGCTCGTTCATTATTGAAGAATTGACGGACCTGGTGGAGGAAGCTGTGCTGGCAGAGTTTGACCGGATCACAGAGCGGGGGGGGGTGCTGGGTGCAATGGAGACCATGTACCAGCGCGGAAAGATACAGGAAGAGAGCCTTTACTACGAGACCTTGAAACATACGGGCGAGTTCCCCATAGTAGGGGTGAATACGTTCCTGAGCTCAAAGGGTTCGCCTACGGTGATACCATCTGAAGTGATACGGTCTACTACCGAAGAAAAAGAATTCCAGATACAGACGGTAGAGAACCTGTGGAAGCGAAATGAGGACAAGAGCGGAGACATGCTACACCAACTGCAGCAAAAAGCAATACATAACGAGAACATATTTGAGGCGCTGATGGAAACTGCCAAGTATTGTTCGCTGGGACAGATCACCAAGGCATTATTTGAGGTAGGGGGGCAGTATAGGCGGAATATGTGATTACAAATTCAAAAGGCAAAATTTAAAAGTTAATAGTGTGTTTTGCATCACATGAGTTTGAAGCATAAATAGCTTTTACCAACGTTTTCAATGAATCGCTTGTCTTCTAGAATGGAAACATTACTTTCTTGATGAAATATTTTTTTACCATTGTTATTGTACTGCTAAGCCTTAGCTGTTTTGCGCAAAATGCAGGGCCTAATGCGGCCGGAGTATATGAAAAGCCCGAAGTAGCAGCGCAATTTGCCCCGGGCAAGGACAGCCTCGACCGGTTTATTAAGCACCATATTCACATGAAGCATGCCGGCAGCGACCGAAAAGATAATGCGGTTGTTGTTTTCCTGGTGGAGAAGGACGGCCATATTGGCGCGGCAGAGATATTGCGCACCAGCGGGGATAAAGATTTTGATGGGGAAGCGGTAGCTATAGTGAAAGCAATGCCCAATTGGGTACCCGCGAGGGACAAAGGGACGGTGGTACGGTCATCTGCTATGCTCACATTCTCCTATCGGGCTGATTAGCGGTTTTCATAAAAGAAATGAGCAGTCACTAGCCGTTATTGTTTCCAAGTTTTCTCTCCCTCGCGCGGCGTACTAAAGTATAAATAAGCGCGAGAGGAACATAAGCTAACAAAACACGCTGGCAGTTAACGTAGATCAGGTGTGACGGTGTGTGTTTTAAAAAGAAATAAGCGCCAATCTGGAAACGAAACAAAAGGAAATCGATAAGGATAAATGTGATTAGCAGCCCGGCAGTTGTGGCAACGTAAATAAGGTATTTTTTTTGAGCAATATACCTGTCGAACAGGAAGTAATAGTGAACGATAGCCATTAAGGAAGCCAGGGCGGCGCACTCAAACGTTAACAATATATCGTGAATAATGGGGGTAACTGCTTCATTGAAAAACCGCATTGGGACGATAAATGCGACGGTAATAAATGCGAAAAAGATGAGCCACCATAACAAAAACTGTTTTGAAAGCGCTCCAAGATTCACGGTTTTCTGACCCATAGAGTTATTTTATTCAAAATAAACAAAATGTAACGACAGTTACAAATAAATATGCGGTGCAGTTTATTTATACATTGCACTTTATCTGCCGAAAATTTTTACTTTCGCATACCTGCCTACCGGCGTGCAGGCTTAAAATAAATCGATCACCAGTTATTACTTTCAATGAGCACATTATCAATAGTCATACCTGCTTACAACGAGGGCCCTACTATTCATAGAATATTGAATAAGGTAAAGGCTGTAGTGCTGACGAACGATATGAAAAAAGAGGTCATAATCGTCAATGACTGTTCGAAAGATAATACCGAGGAGGCCATTCTTGCCTACCAGGCGGCAAATCCTGACCTGCCGATAACCTACTACAAGCATGAAGTGAACCAGGGGAAGGGTGCTGCATTGCATACCGGAATAAAGAAAGCAACCGGTGACTTTGTGATCATACAGGACGCTGACCTGGAATACGACCCTGAGGAATACAATATTCTTTTAAAGCCACTACTCAACGATTTTGCTGATGTTGTTTATGGTTCCCGTTTCGTAGGCGGCGAGCCGCACCGCATCCTGTTTTTCTGGCATTCTATCGGCAACCGGTGGCTTACCACAGCATCCAACATGTTCACCAACCTGAACCTCACCGATATGGAAACCTGCTACAAGGTTTTTAAGCGGGAAATAATACAGGGGATAAAACTGGAGGAAAAGCGTTTTGGTTTTGAGCCTGAAGTGACTGCAAAGATCTCGAGGATACCTAAAGTACGCATTTACGAAGTGGGCATTTCTTATTATGGTCGTACTTATGAAGAAGGTAAAAAGATCGGTATGAAGGATGCTTTCAGAGCTTTGTATTGCATCATCAAGTATAATGTGTTTAAGAAATAGTCGTAAGTCGTAAGTCATAAGTCGTAAGTTGAGCGTCGAAAGTCGCCGCGCCAACAAGTTTTTACCTTTGAATTTGCAAAATGCCTCCAGTTATTCTACCTGTAAAAGGAATCTCGCCACAAATACCAGAAAGCTGCTTTGTAGCGCCGAATGCTACTATAGTAGGCGATGTGATCATGGGAGCGGATTGCAGCATATGGTTTAACGCTGTGGTGCGCGGTGACGTGAACAGTATAAGGATAGGTGATAAAGTAAACATACAGGATGGTGCCTGCATCCATTGTACGTACCAGAAAACCCAAACCGTAATTGGTAACAATGTGTCTATAGGCCATAATGCACTGGTACACGGCTGCACAGTGGCCGACAATGTGCTGATAGGTATGGGCGCCATAGTGATGGACAATGTTATTATTGGCGCCAACAGCATCATAGCCGCTGGTGCGGTGGTGCTGGAAGGTACTGAAGTGCCACCCGGCAGCATTTTTGCGGGCGTGCCGGCAAAAAAAGTAAAAGACATCAGCCAGGAGTTGCTGAAGGGTGAAGTGGAACGTATAGCCAACAATTATTTAATGTATAGTTCGTGGTTTAAGTAATATGACACTAATCATTACGAAATCTCTTTTTTTCTTTTATTTTTACCGCTCAAACTTTTAATAAAATGGAATTTCCAGCGTCATTACGTTACACTAAGGATCACGAATGGATCAAAATTGAAGGAGACACCGCTACAGTAGGTGTTACTGATTTTGCACAGCACGAACTGGGCGATATTGTATTCGTTGATATCAACACAGTGGGAAAACCACTCCAGGCAAATGAAATATTCGGTACAGTAGAAGCGGTGAAGACCGTATCGGATCTTTACCTGCCGGTTAGCGGCACCATAACAGAGGTGAACAGCGACCTGGAGGCAAACCCGGAGCATGTGAACAACGATCCTTATGGCAAGGGCTGGATGGCGAAAATGACAGTCGATAATCCATCGGACATAGATGGCCTTCTCGATGCAGCAGCCTATAAGGAACTGGTAGGAGAATAAATGAAACGGATATTCAGTCCGGACTCACCTTATACACGACAAGCAAGGTTCTTAGCTATGCTATGGACCTTGCTTATTTTTATTGGCTGTTTCACACCAGGAAAAGATATTCCCAAAGTAGATGTGCCCCTAATAGATAAATGGGTGCACCTTGTCCTTTTCGGCGGCTTCACATTTTTGTGGCTTTGCGCCCGTCCCATTATCAAAATTTCCAGGCTCGTTCTATTATTTTTTATAGCGGTGGCGCTGGGCAGTTTTATCGAGCTAATGCAAGGCTGGCTCACTTTTCTTGGCCGCAGCATGGAGTTTATGGATGCAGTTGCGGATAGTATTGGTGGGTTACTCGGCATCGTAATATTCTCTGGTGCCGCTGCCATTGCAAGAACAAAGCCGACGTAGTAACCTTATTTCACTATTCGCAGTTTGGCATAATTAAGCATTATCTTTTTCACGCCATGGCCTGCGCCGAAGTCGATGCCGGCTATGCGGTTGTTGGCGCCTCCTTCTATGGTGAGTATAGTGCCGAATCCGAATTTCTGGTGTTCCACTTGCATTCCCACAGTCATTCCCACTACTTCATCTGCTACGAAATTAGCGGTGGGCGTGTGCGGTGCCGGTGCACCCGCGGCCAGTTTATCAGCCAGCTTTTTCAACGAGGGCATTTTGTCAAAAGTATTGTTGAGCATACTGCCAAAGCCTCCTGCGGCCTGACCCGGGCCGGGCCGGTTGCTGGCGCCGGTAAATGTCCTGTCGAGATGGTTCTCCGGTATCTCCTGGATAAACCGGCTGGGCTCGTTCTGCACGAGACTGCCGAAACGATAACGGCTGTTGGCATAGGTTACCCACAAGCGGTCTTTGGCGCGGGTTATGGCCACATAAAACAACCGCCGCTCTTCTTCGAGGTCGGCACGGTCGTACAGGCTCATGGAACTTGGGAACAGGTTTTCTTCCAGCCCCACCACAAATACGCAGGGGTACTCCAGGCCCTTGGCTGCGTGAATGGTCATTAGTTTCACTACATCTGCATCCGCGTCATTGTTCTGGTCGGCATCAGTGAGCAGTGTTATCTGCTGCAGGTAGCTGCCCAGGCTTTTGTCCAGCAGCTCGCCTTCTTCATCCGGCGTTTCGGTAAATTCCTTTATTGAGTTGAGCAGCTCCTGCACGTTCTCGTAACGGGCCAGCCCTTCCACACTTTTGTCATTATACAGCTCCTGCACCAGGCCGGTATGCTTGCCTACCGCAAACGCTACGTCATAGGCATTGTGCTTTTCCAGCATTGCGCGGAAGCTTTTTATCATCATTACGAACCCTTCCAACTGTGATGAGTGTATGCCGCTCATCTCCGGTTGCGAGATCACTTCCCAGAATGTTTTGTCCAGTTCGTTTGCCCGAACGAGGATGCGCTCCACGCTTGTTTTGCCAATGCCACGGGTAGGGTAATTGATAATGCGCTTTATGTTTTCTTCGTCCTGCGAATTCACGATAACACGCAGGTAGGCGAGATAGTCCTTCACTTCTTTGCGCTGGTAAAACGAAGTGCCGCCTACCAGCTTGTAGGGAATGTTCATGCGCCGCAGGCTTTCCTCGAACGAGCGGCTCTGTGCATTTGTGCGATACAGAACGGCAAAGTCTTTGTTGCCATAGTGGTTGCGCATCTGCTGCTCCTTTATAGCGTCTGCTACAAACCGGCCTTCGTCATTATCGGTCATAGTGCGGGCCAGTACCAGCTTTTCGCCTTCTACGTTACTGGTCCATAGTTCCTTTTGAATCTGGTTCTTGTTGTTGCCTATTACGTTGTTGGCTACGTTGAGTATGGTCTGCGTGCTGCGATAGTTCTGCTCCAGCTTCACGATCTTGACGTCTTCATAGTCGTCCTGGAACTGCAGAATATTTTGAACCGTAGCCCCGCGAAATGAGTAGATGCTCTGTGCATCATCGCCCACCACACAGATATTTTCGTTTCTCGCCGCCAGCATTTTTACAATGGCATACTGCGCCAGGTTAGTATCCTGGTACTCATCAATGAGTATGTACCTGAACCGGCCCTGGTATTTTGCCAGCGCATCCGGGAAGTGGGTGAGCAGCACATACATCTTAAACAGCAGGTCATCAAAATCCATCGCTCCGTTTTTGAAACAGCGCTTGGCATAAGCCTCATAAATATCCCCTATCAGCGGCCGCGTGGTTCGTGCGTCTTCTTGTTGTATTTGTGTATCCTGCTTGTAAATGACCGGGTCTATAAGGCTGTTTTTTGCGGCGCTGATGCGGTTGTACACATAAGCGGCTTTGTAGTGTTTGTCGTCAAGGTTCATTTCTTTCACGATATCCTTGATGATGCTTTTTGCATCGTCGGTATCATAGATCGTGAAGTTATTCGGGTAACCCAGTTTATTTGCCTCTGCCCGCAGTATGCGCGCGAAAACCGAGTGAAAGGTGCCGATGTAGAGATTACGCGCCTCAGAGTTTCCCAATGCGCGCTCCACTCTTTCCTTCATCTCGGCAGCCGCCTTGTTGGTAAACGTGAGTGCAAGTATATTGAACGCATCCACACCGTTGTGCATGAGGTGAGCTATACGTGTAGTGAGTACTTTGGTCTTTCCGCTGCCTGCGCCCGCTATGATCATAATGGGGCCGTCCACATGCTCCACCGCTATCTGCTGCTGCTCATTCAAGCCCTCTAAATAATTCTGCATAAAGCAAATTTACGGCTTGCAGTTTGGAATTTGTGGTTCGGAATTTGGAATGGGGATAAAAAGTTGTCGACTCTAAATCTTTACGAATCTATACACTTTGCTATCGGTACTGCCTTGTAAATGCAACAGGTACATACCCGCCGGGAAATTGCTGACGTCTATATGTGTGATTCCGTTATTTGCCTCGCCGTTGGCCATTCTTGCGCCGTTCACAGACAATACATTGTAGGTCAGTGTTTCATTGCCTTTGTATGTTATCATTACATCATCCCCGACGGCAGTAGGATACACTTCCGCGTTAGCCGAAGTAAAAAATGTACCTACTTCAGTGGAATTATGAAGTGGCCCGAAGCGGTATACGGTGCCGCTTGGGGGGAAAGGCGACAAAACGTTAAACGTAGTGGTAGCGGTGCCGCTTACCAGCGGGACGGTCTGAACCGTGGGGCTGGCAGGATTCCCTCCCAAAAGATAGGTCGTGCCGTTTCCGTCAGCATCCAGGTTCTGTACAAAGCCCGACATCGTACCCGCGTAGTTGAAATAATCGGTCCCCGTTATTAAAGACGGGCCATACCTTAATTCCACAATGCCGGAATCTTCATAGTACCATATCTGCATGTCAACGGAATCGGACATGAAACCAGAGTCTATCAGCTGCTGATCGAAGCCCGCATTAAAAACCTCGAACTTAAATACCTGGTGCCCGACACTACCCGTTACTTCATACCTAACTGGAGAGCGTGAAACAGTACCACCGCCCACGCTTCCACGGTCATCAAGGCCGGCGTCAGTGAGTATAAAGCCGGAGAAGGTGGCGCTTGTGGTATCGGTGCTGCAAGTGTTAGCGCCCTCTGAATAAAAGTTGGAGCAATGGAATGTATCTATCGTAAACGGGAAACCAATAGGAGCCGCGAAAATGCTATTCACATTCCAAACGAGCCCCGGATGGAAAAGCGTTGCACCGGTCAGCGGTACATATGCCTGATTGTATACCGAAAACGAATAAGGCAATTGTGCAGAAACATTTACTGTTAGTAAAAGGATAGCAAACGAGAGGATCACGAATTGTTTCATAGCTCTAAAATAGCCTTAAAAAAGCATTAAAATCGTTTTAGTTTATCGGGCAGCCTTATCCAGCTACGCCTTTGATGAATCACTCTTTCACCACCTTCCCGGCAAACTCACCGTTCACTTTTATGAGGAACATTCCGGAGGGCAGGTCGTTCAGGTTGACGGTTACTTGCTCTGCGTTGAATTTCCGATTATATACCTCAGCGCCGGCTCCGGTAAGAATGACGACGGTCTTTATATCGTTAATACCTCCCGGCAGGGGCACCACGGAGATCAACAGTTCATCTTTTGAAGGATTGGGTGTTATTTTCACCCGTTCCGCAAACGTCTGCACATGAGCGAGTTCTTCGTCATTTTTTTTCACGGGTTTTGCCCGCGCAGTGTCTCCCAAAACCACGGTTTGGATAAACTTCTTTTTGGCGGCAGGAGAGAGCACATTATTCAGTATAAGCCTGTAGCCGGGTGAGTTGGGATGCAGCCTAAGATCTGTGGGTGGGTTATTAATGCTGTGCTGGTAGTCCTCAGGATCGTGGCCGCCATAAAATGTCCAGGTGCCATCTCCGTATTCGCCATGAATGTATCGTGCTTCATTCACCTTCGCAAAATCGCCCAATATCAATACACCCGGTTTTATTACTTCTTTGCGGAAAGCGGTTGTCTGCCCCATAAAGCCTTTAACCGTGTCGGTATGGTTTTGGCAGAGCATAGCAGCTCCGGGATCGAACTTTGCCGGGAAGGATATCAGCCTGAAGTAATCACTGTCCTTCATAACGTGCCTGAAATTGGTGTTGTCGATCGTAGAATATTCATATTCCATGGGATTTGTGGAAATAATAAAATCCCGGAATGCGAAACACTTTGTAAAGTCAAGTTTACTCTGTGCTTTAGGGTCCATTTTGTCTCCGTCAAAAGGGGTATCGCATATATCGGTTCCTTCTGCGGCAAGTGCAATATCATAAGTGTCCGTAGCAGAGCACATGGCAAACAGGTTGCCACCGGTAGCTACGAAGTCGCGGATCTTCTTTACCACCGCCAGTTGCATCTGCGATACTTTTTTGAACCCACGCCGTGCCGCTGTGGCTTCTGCAGCGCTCTTGTCATTTATATACCAGGAAGCATTGCGATACAGGCCCCAGAACTTTCCATACTGACCGGTAAAGTCTTCGTGGTGCAGGTGCAGCCAATCATACTTGTCCAGGCCGCCCGCAAGTACTTCATCGGCATATAGCTTATCAAACGGTATTTCGGCGTACGTGAGCGCCAGCGTCACGGCATCATCCCAGGGCTCTTTGTTCAGTGGTGTATACACCGCTATTTTGGGCGCCTTCTCCAGCTTTATGATCTCCCCATTGAAATGTGGGTCTTTGATCTTTTTTGTGATAGCCGCATAGTCTGCATTGGTTATCTTTTTATAGGCTACCCCTCTTTGTATGCACAAAGCCTCCAGGTCCGGGGTATCGTCCATCACGAAACTGCCGCCTTTGTAGTTGAGCAGCCAATAAACGGGTTTATTATTCCTAAGAGAAGCAAAGGCAATGCCATACGCTTTCAAGTGGTTGGTTTGTCGGTGGGCATCCATGGGTATGAACAACTTTCCTGCTCTCGCCCCCGCACTTGCGCACAGGCTCAATACAAATATGACAAATAGCCTCAACTCCATTCTCATCTTCCCAAGATAACAAGTAATCGTAAAAAGGGATGAGGGCAACTAATGGTTAACACCTTAATAACTACGCGTCGGTGGATGGTGTTTTCACTTCGTGCCTTTAAAATCGCTTCTTTATTTTATTTTTAAAATCTAATCCCTGGCACTTATGAAACGCTGGCCATTGCGCGAAGCATATTTCTGGGAGACTGCACCTTTTTTTCGGCTGCTGCTGCCTTTTGCTGCTGGTATTTTATGTTATGACGCCAGCAGCTTTTCGCGTCAGGGGAGCGCCTTGCTTTTCATTATTTGTTTCCTGTTTGTGTTATTGGCTGGCGTAGTATACGGCCGGAGAAATTATCCTCAGCTTATTTTTTTGCTGCAGGTCGTGATCGTGTTTTTCTTTGGTATGGCAGCCTCGTATTTTACGGATATCCGAAATGATAAGGTTTGGTTTGGCAACGGGATAAAGGAGAACACCGATTACCTGGTACGGATAACTGATGCGCCCGCGGAAAAAGAAAATTCATGGAAGGTGCCTGCGCGCGTGATTAGCGTTGTCAACGACGGCAAGGTGTCAACAGCGTCCGGGGATGCATTTATATATCTCTATAAAGATCGTTTCCCCCTGCGGCTGCGCAAGGGCGATACCATACTGGTGCCCGGTAAATGGCAGCCGATAAGAAATGCCGGCAACCCTTTTGAGTTCGACTATGCAGCCTATTGCCGGCGCAACGGGATCTACTACCAGCAAAGCTGCTCACCGAATGATATACGTCTTTATGCAACCGGGGAACCGGGAGATGCAAGCATGGCATCGCGCGCGCATGACTGGTGCATGGCACAACTAGCCAAGTACATCACCGAGCCAAAAACGAAGGGCCTGATACAAGCCATGCTCCTTGGTGATGAGGTAAACCTTGATGAAGACCTTCGCCAATCGTATTCAGAAACAGGCATCATCCACATCATTGCCATTTCAGGCGGTAATGTCACGATCTTCTTCCTGGCCATATCGGGCGCGTTATGGTGGCTGCGACATAAAAAGCATTTATGGGTGAAGTATGCGATAGCGCTGCCACTGGTTTGGTTTTATGTAGTGATGGCCGGTGCGCCACCTTCGGCAGTGAGGGCTGCTATTATGTTCTCCTTACTCGCGTTTTCCGTGATATTGCAGAAGGGGTACAATGGCCCCAATCAATTATTAGCTACTGCCTTCCTGCTCTTGTGTGCGCAGCCGATGTGGCTATTCTCGGTTGGCTTCCAGTTGTCGTTTGTGGCCGTGTTATCGTTGATACTGTTTTATAAACCGGTGTACAAATGGTTGTCTCCAACAAATAAACTTGCGAAATTGCTGTGGGGTACTGTTGCTGCCAGCATTTCGGCAGAAATACTGGCTGCGCCGCTGGTCGTTTATTATTTCCACATGTTCCCGCTGCTGTTCATTGTTGCTAATGCGCTGGCATACCTGTTTATGGGTTTTGTACTTTTTGCCGGCATGGCGGTGATCTTATTTAGTTGGTTCCCCGCATTGGCAAAGCTTATTGGTGTTTGTGTTGTCTGGACGGTAACCGTTTTTGACAAAATAGTGGTTTGGCTGCAAAGCCTTAACCCGGTATCATTTCATTTCCTGGTGCTGACCGGGACTGAACTGATATTGGTGTATCTCGTGATCATGGGCTTCTCTTTGTTCTCTATGAAGCAACAAAAAGCGGGATTGTTTACCGGTATGGCTGCGGCGTGCATTTTACTTATTCTTTTGTCGAACGAAGAATGGGTAAGGCTGCACCAACAAAAGCTGATTGTGTACAATACGCCAAAAACAAACCACATAGAGCTAATAACGGGAGGCGAGTATGCTGTGTTGAGTACCGACACCGCCACAAAAAAGACGGCCTATGCTGTGAAGCCGGCACATATCGGCTGGCGGGCATGGCGGCAGAACAGCGATGAGACAAATGAGATCACCTACGTCAATGGAAGGTCCTTTCTCATTTTGAATAGGGAAATTGATACAGGAGCACATTTTCCGGTTGATTACCTCGTGATCAAC
Source organism: uncultured Bacteroidota bacterium (assembly GCA_903905065.1). Taxonomy (GTDB): domain Bacteria; phylum Bacteroidota; class Bacteroidia; order Chitinophagales; family Chitinophagaceae; genus Nemorincola. The sequence goes on from CAIVEW010000073.1 coordinate 160,748, forward strand.
TATTCCGGGCAACCTGGTGTGGCGCAATTGAAGGCTGTTTTTTCGCCATCGTTAATCATAGCGGGTAATAATCTTAACGAGATGCAGCGGGAGAAATTTGTAAAGGATGGTGCGGATGCAGGTATCAGGATCTATGCGGTGGCGGATAGCGGGGCGTTTGTGCTGGAATAGAAGAATTATTATAATTCGGTTATCCGTGGAGTAGAGACGTTGCATTGCAACGTCTCTACTTGCTTTGTTTTTTGGAGCAAGTTCTTAAAGTATTCCCAAAACGCCAGCTTGATTCCCAATTGCTACCTGCCATTGATTAGTTTTACATAATATAATATCCGATTTGCGCATAGTATTACTTATCTGTTTCACTTTATTTGTGTCTGTTGGTGTGCGTAGCCAAACACTAAGAGGCATTGTTATTGATGGAGAGACAAAACAGCCGCTGTACCTTGTTAATGCAGTGGACAATGCCAGTTCACAATCAACCGCGACGGACGAGCGGGGGATGTTTGTTCTGCCGGTAAAAAATGGCGAAGTAATATCATTCTCCTATATAGGGTATCACACCATACAGCGGCTGGCTACAACGGATAGTGTGCTGACGGTTGCTATGTTCCCGCTAAGCGTGAGCCTGCAGGAGTATATATTGCATCCTGATTACACGCCCTATCAGAAAGACTCTGCTGAAATGGCTACCCGCTACAGCACCGAACTGAATAAAAAGCCGATAAAAGTCGGGTTTAACAGCGCAAATGGCGGCGGGTTTTCCGGCCTGATCGGCGCACCGGTGCAGAAACTGTCTAAAAGCTACAAACAAAACAAAAAATTCAAAGAGAATTATAAGAAGGACCAGGAGCAGAAATTTATTGATACCCGCTATACGCCAGAGCTCACCTCGGCACTTACCGGCTTCGCAGGTGACAGCCTGGCTATCTTTATGAACACTTATCCGATGGAGTACAAATTTGCACGTACAGCTACCGACCTGGAGCTGAAGATGTGGATAAGGCAAAATTATAAGGATTACCTGAAGCCGAAAAAACAAACAGCCGTACCGGCAAATAGCGGGCAATAAGCCGGGGCTAAAACTCTTTGACCGCTATAATACATGATACTTAGTTGAATAACTAAGCACACTTAGGTGGAATTTGGGCTAATCTCATCATTTAGCACCCGTTGGCGACCATGTTTCCCTCGCTTTTTCTTACTTTTACCGCCTTAACTACACGCATGCTTCATGTGGCATAAAATAGCCGCTTTTATCATTAAATACCGCATTGCGCTGCTGATAACTCTATTGGCCAGCACAGCCATAATGGGTTATTTTGCCGCGCAGGTAAAGATCAGCTATGAATTTACCGCAGCGGTACCCACCGATAATCCCAAATATATAGAATATCAGAATTTCCGGAAGCAATTTGGCGAAGATGGAAACCTGATGGTGATAGGGGTACGGTCAAAAGAGTTTTTCTCTCCCGCTTTCTTTAATGACTATGCTGTATTGGCAAAGCAAATAGCGGCCGTACATGCTGTGGAGAATGTGCTCAGTATACCAGGCGCTATTACGCTGATCAAGGACACGGCAACGGAAAAGTTGAGAGTTGTCCAGATCGCAGGGAACCCACCGTTTGCCAACACGGACAGCATAAAGCAAACATTCCTTAACCTCCCATTTTATAAGGGCTTTCTATATAATCCCGAAACAGATGCCTACATGATGGCGGTGCGCATTGATAAGATCGTGCTTAATTCAAAAGACCGGGCGGGCGTAATTAATGAGATCCTGGCTCTTGGCGATGCGTTTGGTAAAAAGCACAATACCGAAATGCATTATTCCGGGCTGCCGCTGATACGTACGGCGATGGCCATGAAGGTGCAGTCTGAAATGAGGTTGTTCCTCATACTATCTTTTGTGCTCACGGCAGTAATACTTGTATTGTTTTTCCGGGCGTTCACGGCAGTGTTATCGTCTATGCTGGTGGTGGCTATTGGGGTTGTCTGGTCTATGGGCACCATTGTATTGCTGGGTTACAAGATCACCATACTAACAGCGCTCATACCGCCTCTTGTGGTGGTGATAGGCATTCCAAATTGTGTGTACCTGCTGAACCGCTACCATTATGAGTACCATAAGAATCCCAACAAAATGAAGTCGCTGCTGCGCATGGTAGACAGGATGGGTATTGTCACTTTCTTCACCAATCTTACTGCGGCAATAGGTTTCGGGGTGTTCTTTTTTACAAAAAGTACGTTACTCAAAGAATTCGGTCTTGTTGCGGGCATAAATATTCTCGCCTTGTTTTTTATCTCCCTGGTTTTTATCCCGGCGTTTTTCAGTTTTCTGCCGCCGCCCAAAACAAAACATACCAGCTATTTGGAGAAGGGATGGATCACCAAGTTACTGACCCGCATTACCAACTGGGTTTTCGGCCACCGGGTATGGATATACAGTTTCACTATTGCCATTTGTGTTTTTTCTGCTATAGGGCTTTCCCGGCTGAAGAACGAGGCGCATATAGTAGATGACCTTCCCAAATCAGATAAGGTATATGTGGACCTGAAATTCTTTGAGAAGAACTTCAAGGGCGTGATGCCGCTGGAGATAATCATTGATACTAAAAGGAAACGCGGTGTTGTGTCCACGCTTAATGTGGTACGGAAAATGGATGAACTAGGCGCCATACTGGAAAGTAACCCGGAAATAGGACACCCGATATCCATAGCAAACGGGATAAAGTTTGCCAGTCAGCAATTTTTTGGCGGAGATACTTCTTATTACAGTGTTCCCAGCGATTTTGGTGCGGCATTCCTGCAGCCTTATCTCTCTGCAAAAGGCGGCAGCGGCAAAGACAGCACCTTCAGTAAACTGCTGAATTCTTTCATAGACAGCAATAAGCAAAAGGCGCGTATCACGGTGAATATGGCCGATGTAGGCACGTATCGCCTTCCTGCGCTGCTGGCTAAAGTGCGCCCTGAAGTGTACCGGATCTTCGACAGTACCAAGTACAATGTCACTTTCACCGGTACCAGCATTACCTTCCTGGAGGGCAGTAAGTTTATTGTAAATAGCCTCCGCGACAGCCTCATACTGGCATTTCTTATCATATTTGGTTGTATGATATTATTATTCCGTTCGTGGAGAATATTACTCATTTCCATAGTGGTAAATATTGTCCCGCTGCTCATAACCGCCGGGCTTATGGGCTGGATAGGTATTCGTATAAAGCCATCAACAGTGCTTGTATTCAGCGTGGCGCTGGGCATTACTATCGATGTCACGATCAGGTTCCTGGTCAATTTTAAGCAAGAGCTTGCGCGGCACGATGATAGTATAGCAGATACAGTGCACAGAACAATTCATGATACGGGGTTAAGTATAATATATACCTCGCTGATACTTACTGCCGGCTTCGGGGTTTTTGCACTCTCGCAGTTCGATGGTACAAAGGCGCTTGGGTACCTTACTTCCATCACATTGCTGCTGGCCATGGTTACCAACCTCATCCTGCTGCCTGCGTTGCTGCTGTGGATGGACAAGGTGATAGAGAAGAAGAACAATGCGATTGCGTTCCTTATGGACGAGGAAGACACTGACCCTATAAAACTAACTGATGATTCGCTAATTGAGTAATTTGTTATTTTTACCGCGGCTATGGAAATAGAGAAAATAAAGAATAAAGGACAGGCAAGGCTATTCAGGAGTGACTACATGGAGATGATGACAAAGACCCATCCGATAGTAGTCTACTGTATGTATTTTCCTGTTATTGCTTTTATGCTTTATTATGGTGCCACCCATAAAGGATTATCGGTGGGGCTGGAACTTTTACTTTTTCTAGGCGGTACCCTGTTCTGGACGTTTTTCGAATACCTGATGCACCGCTTCCTGTTTCATATGGTCGTGGAAAGTCCGCGTGCTAAGAAGATCGTTTATACCATGCACGGCGTACATCATGAGTATCCACGCGACAAGGAACGTCTTTTTATGCCGCCCGTGCCCAGCCTCATTTTGGCCGTTATCATATTCAGCACCATGTATTACCTTATGGGATGGCGGGCATTATCCTTTTTCCCCGGCTTCCTGTTTGGCTACATTTGTTACGGCTCTATGCACTACGCTATTCATGCCTTTGCCCCGCCAAAATTCATGAAGGCCCTCTGGCGCAACCACCATCTGCACCACTACAAAGCCCCGGAGAAGGGTTTCGGGGTGAGCTCGGTATTGTGGGACGTGGTATTTGGGACGGTGCCGAAGAAGGAAGAAACTCCAAGCCACTGATATTCTGCTATTCTTTGGCCACCTGGTTATGTTTTCCCATCATTCTGCGTATTTTTATAGTACAGCCTGATAGCCTCATGAAGTTAACTCATTGCTTTCTTATCGTCGTCTTATCCTTTAATATGTCAGCCTCTGCACAAAGTAAAGAAAAACTCAATGACTCATTGTTCACCATCGTCAAGAACTATGTCAACTTACAGAACGGCGATGCACTGTACGCAATGCTCGATGATGATTTTAAAGCTAAATTCCCGAAAGAGACATTTTTACTGGTACTTAAGAGCGGCCTTTATCCCCTCGGTGCAATAATACAATCGTCCTTCATGGAGATAAAGGATGGCGTGAGCAGTTATAAAACGGAATGCACTAACGCCATGCTGCAATTCAAGATAGGTGCTGATAAAGATGGTAAGATCGCCCATCTACAGTTCCTGCCCTACAAGGAACCCGTTGCCAACAAGAGTTATACAGTAGCTTCGGACAATCCGATGAGAACAGCACTGGACAGCGAGGTGGACGATGTTGCCCGGCGATATATCAACAAGGTAAACACAGTGGGTCTGAGCATTGGTGTTGTGAAAGATGGCGATACCTACACCTATGGCTATGGCGCTACTGCAAAGGACAACGGACATATACCCAGCCCGGACGCCATATTCGAGATCGGATCTATCACCAAAACATTTACGGCTACGCTATTAGCTTATTATGTAGAGGAAGGAAAAGTTGCTCTTTCAGACCCGATAACAAAATATCTGCCCGATTCAGTCGCTGCCAATAAGGACCTGCAAAAGATAACGTTACAGAATCTTGCCAATCATACATCAGGGTTGCCCAGGCTGCCCGCTAATTTATTACTGACTGCCGCGACCATGGCCGATCCTTATAAGGGTTACAACAAAGAAAAATTGTTTGCCTACCTTAAAAAATGCGAGTTGGCGTCAGTGCCAGGTGAAAAATATGCCTACTCGAACCTGGCTGCCGGTTTGCTGGGCACCATATTGGAAGGTGTCTCCGGAAAGACTTATGAGGAAATGGCAACAGATATTATTTGCAAGCCGCTGCATATGAACAATACCGTACAGCATCCTGATGCAAAGCAAAAAGAACAGGAGGTGAAAGTATATAACGATAAGGGCGAGCCCGTGCAGATGTGGAATATGGATGCACTTGCCGGCGCAGGCGCTCTTCGTTCATCTCTGCATGATATGCTGCAGTATGCGCAGGCCAATATGAAAGAGAAAAAAGGCAGTTTATCAAAGGCGATGACGCTTACCCACCACATCACGTATGATAAAGAAATGACCATAGGCCTGGGCTGGCACATGGGCAAAACAAAGGATGATAACTATATATGGCACAACGGCGGCACAGGAGGTAGCAGCAGCTACATGGCGTTCTCCCCGGAAAAAAAAATAGCAGTAGTTGTGTTATCTAATTCTGCTGAGAGTACAGATGCCGTGGGGCTGGATATTTTTAAGGCGCTGCAATGATTGTCCCATTACTATTGCAGAGACGTTGCAGTGCAGCGTCTCTACGTACGAACAAAGCTGGCCACATGTAGAGACCAATGCGTATGCGTCTTTACGAAATACAAACAAAAGGGCAGCCTATATAAACTTATTATCCTTTGCTGCTTTTATGGCATCTGCTTTTGAATGTACGTTCAGCTTGTGGTAGATATTCTTGATGTGCGATTTCACGGTTTCGAGGTCGATGAATAACTCCTCGGCTATGCGCTTACGGCTTTTGCCGGTAGCTATCTGCTCCAGTATTTCCGTCTCGCGGCGCGTGAGCGGGGTTGATTCATTTCTTTTAAAGGACGAGATCACCATGCGGGCAATATGCGCGCTCATGGGGCCGCCGCCTTCCATCACTTCATGTATTGCAGCCACGATTTTATCGGCCGGAGTGTTCTTGGTAAGGTAGCCGGCAGCACCGCTGCCCAGTGCGCGGAAAATGAGCATTTCCTGTTCGTATACGGTGAGTATCAGGATATGGGTATCAGGCAGTATTTTTTTGAGCTTGGGCAGCGCGTCTATGCCCGATATGCCCGGCAGCTCCACGTCCAGCAATATCACGTCCGGGTTATCCTTCACAATTCTCTTTGCTGCATCTTCGTATGAGGGGTACGTGCCTACCACTTTATATCCGTCGGTATTGCCAATGAGAAAAGCATAGCCCTCCCGTATGGTTTCATCGTCTTCTATTATCGCTACATGTATATCCAGGTCACGCTTCATAAAACAATAATTTTATCAAAGTTCCGGGTTCTTGTGTTACGGTGTATCACCTGTTTGGCGGTATTTTAAACGTCAGGCTGATGATCGTGCCTTTATTGGCCCTCGAATCTATATACAACTTGCCATTAAGCCGTTCCGCACGGGTATTCATATTATTGATGCCGTTGCCTTTTTTCAAGGTATGCATATCAAAGCCAATGCCGTCGTCTTTCAGCACCATATGCAGCACATTCCTGTTCTTCAGCGTCACATCCAGCGATATGTTCTTGGCCTGGGAATACTTAAGGCTGTTATTCAGCGCCTCTTTGAAGATCATGATGAGGTTGCGGCTCATGTCCATTGGCAACCGGAAGTTGCGCCATTTTTCATCGGTACCGGTAAAAGTGAAATTTACTTCAGTATCCTGTACCAACTCGCCGCCAAAGTCGCGGATGCGGTGCAGGATCTCGTACAGGTTATCATTTGATGGTTTCAGTGACCAAAGTATATCGCGGGTTCCGCTGTATAATTGGGCTGTATTATCTTCTATCTGGCCCAAAATCCTGGTTGTTTCGGGTGTGAGCGCAGCCTTGCTTTTCAAGACACTGGTAAGCACATTGATACGGGTGAGCTTATTGCCTATCTCATCATGGAAATCTTCGGCTGTACGCATACGTATCTTACCCTGTTCTTCTATGCGCAGCTTTTGCAGCAGCCGTTCTCTTCTTTGTTTCCTGCTGTTTACAATGTACTGCAGCAAAATACCGATAAGGATACAAGCAATAAGCACCGAAAACCGGAACCAGGTTGTTTTTTGGAACGGGGTAATGATCTCGAATGAATAAGTCAGCTCCGGCAAATGCTCTTCGTCCCGCCCGCTGCACTGCACGTGAAATACATACTTGCCGGGTGGCAGCGCGGAATAGGTAACGGAATTGGTGGCAGACCAGTCGGACCAGGGTGTTTCGAGGCCATCCATACGGTAGCGGTAAAGCACCTCCTGCGATCCGGTTAGCGTTATTGCCTGGAATGTAAAAGTGATGTTGTTCTTTTTATAGGGGAGCCTAAGGTCGTAGGGTATGCCGTACCAACTGTCGGTACTATCATAATAACTGCGGTCGATGGTGTTTTCACCTCCCAGTTTCACGGATTGTAGTACAATGCTTGTAGGGGCTGATGACACTATATCCGTATGCGGCTGATAATGAATGGCACCATTGGTTGTACCAAACCACAAGCCGCCATCAGGTTGTTTTAATACGGCATTGATATTGCTTTCCATGCCAGTTATTCCCTGGCCCTTTCCGTAAAAGGTAACCATTGGTTCGCCGCCTTCATTCATCGTTATCTTATGGATGCCGAAACCCGTGCCTGTCCATATGTTCCCGTCATTATCGGCAATGACGTTATAGATAAAATCGGAGCGTAGCCCCTTACTTTTGTTGATAACAAGTGATTTACCGGTGACAACATTATACCTGATGAGGCCATTTTCTGAACTCCCGATCCAGAGGTCTTCACCCTTTAACGCAAAGCAATTTACCGATGAACTGTCTGCAATGGTGTTTGTCTTGAAGTCGGTTACCTCGCCTGCCTGGTATTGCTGGATGCCGGCCTCGGTTGCCATGAGCACCTTGTCTCCCCCTACGTCCAGGAAAGCCGTTACCGGCATATTTTTATTGAATACGGTCTTAAAACTGTCATGTTCATACAACATGGCGCCGTTGGAAAACCCGATCCACAAACGGTGTTCCGGGTCTTCATAAAGGCTCTGTATCAGGTTTGAAGGGAAGTTGCGGTCGGGCGCTTCGTATTGCCGGAATATCTCGTTATCATAAGACCACAGGCCTCTTCCGCGGGTTCCTATCCATAACTTTCCACTGTGTGTATGGCACAAAGAAGTAATACCGGGGACGGGGTTGGAAGGGAAGGGCAGTGCATTTACTTTTCCATCAACGAATGTATAAAGGCCGGCGTCATACGTGCCCAGGAAAAGAGAATCACGCCTGTTAGAGGCCAGCGCCATGATCTGCGCGCTGGGTAATCCCATTGTCTCGTCGAGCACTGTGAACTGCGAACCGGAGAACCGGAATATTCCCTGTCCGTCCGATGCCATCCACACATTGCCTTCGGCATCCGTCAGCAGATCAAAAAAAGTATTATCACTAAGGCCGTTCCGTTTGTTGTACGATTGAACTTTGTCGTCGGCGATCTTCAAAACACCATTACTGGTGCCTAGCCATAGCGCTCCGGAATTATCCTGTGTAATTGAAGACCTGAGTGACGGATAAGTAAGCGGCTGTCCGTTGATGAGATATGGCATGAACTTATTACCATCTTCCATTTTATACAGCCCACCGCTGGTCGTCAGCCAGATCGTTTTATCCAGGTCGCGGAATATCCTGTACACGTAGGGCGCTTTTTGCTGGCTGTCTATTTGATAGCGACATGTGTCCCACTTGCCTTTGGCATAATGATAGACGGCCCTGTCGTTTGCCACCCAAATGCCGCCTTTTTCGGCCAATATCGACGACACAGTTTCTGCAGGGCCGGGAACGGCAAAGTATTTTATCTTCCCCTTAGTAATGAAATATACTTCTCCCTGCACACGCCACCAGGCCGTGTCACTGACTGTCTGTATTTGCTGGGCGCTGATGGTGCGTGTTGACTGCTGCGGTTTTGAGTAATGAATGAACTTTCTGCCATCAAAGCGCGAAATACCTGCGGTGCCGCCCGTCCATATATAGCCCTGTGAGTCGACAGCTACGCTCCACACCGTGTTATTGAGCATTCCATTTCTTACCGTATAGTTTGTAAAATTCCTGCCGTCATACCGGGAAAGTCCACCCAGTGTACCGATCCACAAGTTGCCCATCTTATCCTGCGCAAGGCATGTAGCCTGCGACTGCACGAGGCCATCATCTACGTTCAGGTTATGAAATGGATAGCGCTGACCAAATGACACAACAGAAAATAGCATCGCCACCGCACTGATGATTACGCATCTTATGCCGGACGGTATTGCCTGCTGATCGATTTTGTACCACATATCGTGCTGTGAAATTAACCCTTATCGCCATCACAAAATACTCAATACTGCCTGTTTTTATGTTACAGGAATGCAAATCACCCGCGAAGGGGGAATATATCGTCAGTATTCGCCGATACTTTTGAACTGTCAACCACACCATATGAAGAACCTACTTTTAAGCACGGCGTTTATCTTCTTTTTATTGCCAGCAACAAGCACTGTGGCCCGCACTGGTGGTATATCGGGCAAAGTGACAGATGATGCAGGAAAGCCTGTGAGTTTCGCCAGTATTATCTTATTACATGCTGCTGATTCCAGCCTGGTGAAGACCACGCTTACCAACGACAACGGAACATATGACCTCGCGCCGGTTGCAAATGGCACCTACTTCGTTAAAGTGATGCTGATGGGCTATGACACTTACAATTCAGAAAAACTGACCGTTACTGATAATGTGATACCATTGCGGGAAATACGGATCCATGAAGCGGCTGCGAAACTTAAGGAAGTAACAGTAAGTGCACAAAAGCCATTTATTGAAGTGCACCCGGATATGTTGGTGGTGAATGTGGATAACAGCATTGTTAGCGCCGGAAATTCCGCGCTGGATATTCTCGCAAAATCTCCCGGTGTCACCGTTGACCAAAATGATAATATAAGCCTGAAGGGCAAGCAGGGAGTAAATGTGATGATAGACGGGCGTATAGTACCGTTGTCTGCCGCCGACCTCGCTAATATGCTGAAGAGCATGCCTTCCAATTCCATTGATAAGATCGAGATCATTTCCAATCCTTCGGCAAAGTATGATGCAGCCGGTACTGCCGGTATCATCAATATAAAGACAAAGAAGGACAGCAAGAAAGGGCTTAACGGCAGTGTAAATGGCAGCTATGGGCAAGGCGTATATCCAAAAGATAATGCAGGTTTCAATCTCAACTACCGCAAAAATAAACTGAATGTATACCTGAATTATAACCTTGGCGACCGCGAAGGATTTAGTCATGTGGACTGGGACAGAAAATACTACACTAGTAACGTGTACACGGGTTCTTACGTGCAGGATAACAACACTACGTTTCGCTTCCGTACCAATCTCGCCGGTGCAGGGGTGGATTACAATCTTACTTCCAAAACCACAATAGGCGCAGCTATAACGGGTGAGAATTTTTATATGGGTACCAAGGGATATTATTTCGCTAATGTTATGGACCCTAACAACCAGCTGCAATCAACCTTCGCAACAAACAATACTTCCGGGGGCAACTGGAACAACTATGCACCCAACCTGCATATGAAACATACATTCGACAGTACGGGAAAAGAACTGACGATAGATGCCGACTATGCAAGATACTGGAACCGGAACAGCCAGGATTTTACGACCAACTACAATTTACCTGATGGCGCACAAATGCAACCACCCTATATATTGCATGGAGATATCACAGGTGTTACGCAAATACGCTCGATCAAAGCGGATTACGTAAATCCTTTTAAAAATGGCGTACGATTAGAGTCAGGCGTAAAGAGTAGTTTTGTAACAGCCGATAACACGCCGACGTTCGACAGCATAAGCAACGGTAACCGTTTCTATGATCCTACAAAAAGTGATCATTTTATTTACAATGAGAATATCAATGCTGCCTATGTGAATGCCAGCAAGGAATGGAAAAAGTATAGCGCACAATTCGGGTTGCGGGGTGAGCAAACAATTGTTGACGGCAAAGAGCTTGTTACAGACCAGTCTTTTGAAAAAAACTACATCCGCCTGTTTCCAAGCCTGGCTGTGCAGGACCATATAAACGCGAATAATGACCTGGGTGTCACCCTAAGCAGGCGCATTGAACGACCCGGATATGATGATCTGAACCCTTATAAGTTCTTTGTGGACCCAAGTACCTACAAAGTGGGCAATCCTTATCTTAATCCGGCGCTCACTTATTCGGGAGAGTTGTCGCATACGTACAAACAGCGGCTTATTACGACGCTCAGCTACAGTGTCACAGACAATGTGATCACAGAAGTAATAAAGCCCAGCACCACGCAGGAACATGTGACGATCCAGACGAAAGATAATCTCGCTACGATGCGGTATTTCGGAGCCAGTGGTTCTTACACCATTCCTATTTTCAAGTGGTGGACCAACATTACCAACGCTGATGCCTACTATGCTCAATACCAGGGCAACCTGGCCAGTACAAACCTGAATGCAGGCAAACCTACGTTTGATATAAATACCAGCAACAAATTTACAATGCCCAAAGATTGGTCGGCAGAGCTTACTGTTTTTTACCAGGCCGCACAGGTTTACGGATTTCTGAACCTCACGCCAATATCCATGTTCAACGTAGGGATCCAGAAAAATATGTTCGACAAACGGCTGACTGTGCGTTTTAATGCAAACGATATTTTCTGGCACGGAAATGAGAGCGGCTCATCCTATTTCACGGGTTATACCGAAGTATTTACCGCCCGTCATGATACACGGCAGGCCGCCATATCACTAACCTATCATTTCGGTAAGAAATCGGTGGCGCCTGTACATAAGCACAGCGGCGGTGCAGAGGATGAGAAGAAGAGAGCCGGAGAGCAAGGTGGAGCATAGAAAAAGATTCCCGCCTATATATTAGCAAATGAGCTGCATCTGTTGCAGCACGCCCCCGGACAAATTTGTGTGATCAGTTCCGGGGGCCTTTTTATAAACAAAAATGTCCCGAAACCGGGACACTTTTCAACGAATAAGTCTGGCTTATGCTTTTGGTTTGTTCTGCTGTGTTTTAGTCTGGCTTGCAGTCGTTTTTGCGTCCTTCGCAGTGCCTTCTTTTGAAGCTTCTTCTTTCGAACCGTCCTTCTTGCAGCACGACTTAGTGCATTTTGCACCCTTTTTGCAGCAAGCCTTATCCTGGGCAAATGCACCGCCTGTGATCATCAACGCAGCAGCTAATAATAAAGTGAGTTTTTTCATTGTTTGTGATTTTAGCACACGAAGGTAAAGAATATTTTTATGACGGGTGGCTAACCTTCGCTATTTAACATTCCGCTATTTCTTCTTCGGGCTAAGCCAATGTGTGTTTCAACAATAACCGGCTTCAGCATTCCCTGCTTTATCCATTTCTCGTGCCCGCCTTCCGTTTTCACATGTTTTAATCCTTTGAACTCAAGGTATTTCTTAAAGACCCTTAACGAAATGTTCTTTATCGGCATAAAATCAGGATAAAGAAAACCGAACACTGGTGCTCAACTTCTTGTAGTTCAGGTGTTCAAATACTCGTTTGAAATTGTCGTTGTGCTGCAGCAATTTGGTTACTGGAGGCGGCAGCAAAGATCTTGCGGTGCGCGAATTTGTCAGCCATCCCAACCTTTTCAAATCTTGCAATAAAGTATGATGTTCAGTGGTGTATTCAAAATATTGGCCCAGCGCATATTTATAGCTTGCCACAGCTTCCTTTTCACTGTATCCATAACCGGAAAGGTCCAACGAAGGACAATAACAGATTGTTGTGCCGTCTTCTTTGAAAATTATAAGTGGTAGGTCAAACTCAAGCATCTCCTTACCATCTTGCGAAGGTTTCGTTTTTGCTCTCATAGTAGTCGATCGTTTTTTACCAGTGATTAAATCTAAAATATAAAGCTACTAATAATGTGCCAATACCGTCACACCCCCCTTCACGACATCGCCTATCTTGACATCGACCTTTGTACCGAGTGGTAGGTAAACGTCTACCCGGGATCCGAACCTTATGAACCCAAACTCTTCATTCTGTTTTACGATATCTCCCTCTTTTACATAAAAACAAATCCGACGCGCCATGGCGCCAGCTATCTGCCGCATGAGGATGTCGCCATTATCGTTGCCGATAACAATAGTCGTACGTTCGTTTTCTGTGGATGATTTAGGGTGCCAGGCAACAAGATATTTACCTGGGTGGTATTTCATGTACTTTATCTCGCCGCTCACGGGGTTGCGGTTTACATGCACATTCACGGGTGACATAAATATGGATACCTGCAAGCGCTTGTCTTTAAAATACTCGGGTTCATAGGTTTCTTCTATTACCACTACCTTGCCGTCAGCAGGGCAGATTACTTTTTCTTCGCCATGCACCATATTTCGTGTCGGCAGGCGGAAAAACGCCACCACCCAGAACCATACCAGGAAAAGCAGGAAAGTAAGGAGGTAAGCGAGCCAAGCAAGATGCACATGCAAAAAATGCCATGCTGCCCAGCCCAGTGCCAGCCACAAAATGGTCGCGATTATAATATACTTATACCCTTCGCGGTGAATTCTCATTGCGTAATAATTGAGCCGCTAAGGTAAGTCAAAAAAAGAAGCGGTCTCATTGTGGTGAGAGCGGACTTGTGATAAGATGTATCTTACGTTGAAGAAAAGTTTACGCAGATTTTATGAATTTCTGTTCAATCACTTATTCTTTTATGATCTGCTTTTTTAAGCCAGGCATCCAATTTTTTTTTATCCGAAAATATGGGACTAAGTATTTTGACAAAAGCTATTTGGGATAATTTACTATCTGCGTAAGCAAAAAAAGCACCGGCTTCCGGGTCCATCTGAACATGTTTCAGTAGCTCAGGATCTTGCTTCTCTAAAATTTGGACAATTATTCCTTCCCATGAGTAGCCATTTCCAGAGAATCCATATTTTTCGAATAAATTTTTGTAATGGGGATATAATGGTTTGTTTTCTATAAATGCAGTTATCTCATTTTTATTACCAATCGTGAACGGAGCATATTGATTTCTATCTTGTGAGAAGACAAGTTTAGGCAATAATGTTATCAGCAACACCCAATATCTGTTCATAGTTGAAAGCAAGTTAATAATAAAAAATCAAGCATCTAGTTTGAATTGAAAGACCGCTTTTATTTTTCAAAGTCGTTTGACGTTACTAGTCCAACAGCAATTTAGCCATTATCCCAAACAACCCCCTTTCCTATAAAAGAAGCGGTCTCACCAGGAGACCGCTTCAACTATTTAACCTATTAACTTACTTAGCTGGTTCTTCTTCCTTCTTTGCCGTATGATCTATTTTGAATACGATCTTGGCATCGGTTTCGTTGTAATCCGCAGTTACGTCGTCACCGGCTTTAATACGGTGGTTCAGTATTTCTTCTGCCAGCGGGTCTTCCAGGTATTTCTGGATGGCACGATGCAGCGGGCGGGCGCCAAATTGCTGGTCATATCCCTTCTCAGCGATGAATTTTTTCGCTGCATCCGTAAGGATGAGGTTAAAGCCAAGGGTATTCAGGCGCTTCATCACATCCTTCATGATGATGTCTATGATCATCGCGATATGCTTCTCTTCAAGTGAGTTGAAGATAATAACATCATCTATGCGGTTCAGGAACTCCGGAGAGAAGGTGCGTTTCAACGCCTTTTCTATTACACCGCGGTTGGTCTCTTCCTGGTTGACGGCCTTAGTGGCGGTTGTGAAGCCTACGCCTGCGCCGAAGTCTTTCAACTGGCGTGCGCCAATGTTAGACGTCATAATGATGAGCGTATTCTTAAAGTCTACCTTGCGGCCAAGGCCATCGGTAAGTTGTCCATCATCCAGCACCTGCAGCAAAATGTTGAAAATATCCGGGTGGGCTTTTTCTATTTCATCAAGCAATACTACGGAGTATGGTTTACGGCGAACTTTTTCTGTAAGCTGTCCACCTTCTTCATAGCCCACATATCCGGGAGGCGCGCCTATCAGGCGGCTCAATGAGAATTTTTCCATGTACTCACTCATGTCCACACGTATCAGTGCATCATCACTGTCGAACATGTAGCGGGCGAGCGCACGCGCAAGTTCGGTTTTACCTACGCCGGTAGGGCCCAGGAATATGAATGAGCCAATCGGTTTGCGGGGGTCTTTCAGTCCCACGCGATTACGCTGTATCGCTTTTACTATCTTTATTATCGCTTCGTCCTGGCCTACCACATTGGCTTTCAAGTCTTCGTCCATACGACGCAGCTTGGCGCTTTCGGCTTCTACCATCCGCATTACCGGTATGCCTGTCATCATGCTGATCACCTCGGCAATAGACTCCTCATTTATCGGGTAGCGTTTGTGCTTGGCTTCTTCTTCCCATTCCGCTTTTGCACGGTCCAGTTCTTCACCCAGTCTTTTTTCACGGTCGCGCAGTGCAGCCGCTTCTTCAAAACGCTGGCTCTTTACCACCTTATTCTTCTCTTGCTTTATGTCTTCTATTTTCTTCTCGAGTTCCAGTATGTTCTCCGGCACGTTTATATTCTTCAGGTGTACACGAGCTCCTGCTTCGTCCATTACATCTATCGCCTTATCCGGCAGCAGGCGGTCTGTCATATACCTGTCGCTCAGCTTCACACAGGCTTCAATCGCTTCCGCATCATATAGCACGTTATGGAAGTCTTCGTATTTCGATTTGATATTGTTGAGGATAATAATAGTCTCTTCAACACTAGGTGGTTCCACCAGTACTTTCTGGAAACGGCGGTCAAGCGCGCCATCCTTTTCAATGTACATGCGGTATTCATCCAGTGTAGATGCGCCTATGCATTGCAGATCACCACGGGCAAGAGCCGGTTTAAATATGTTTGAAGCATCGAGCGAGCCGGAAGCACCGCCTGCGCCAACAATAGTATGTATCTCATCAATGAACAGGATCACGTCGCGGTTCTTTTCCAGCTCGTTCATGATCGCCTTCATGCGCTCTTCAAACTGACCACGGTATTTAGTGCCTGCAACCAGGGCTGCAAGGTCCAGGCTGATAACACGTTTGTCAAACAGCACACGCGATACCTTGCGCTGCACAATGCGCAATGCCAGGCCTTCAACGATAGCAGTTTTACCCACGCCAGGTTCACCAATAAGTATCGGGTTGTTCTTCTTACGGCGGGACAGAATTTGTGATACGCGCTCTATTTCTTCTTCCCGGCCTACGATCGGGTCAAGATTTCCCAGTTCAGCGAACTTGGTGATGTCGCGGCCGAAGTTGTCCAGTACCGGTGTTTTCGATTTTGTGTTGCCGCTGGCTGGCTTGCGCTGCTGCTGAAACTGGCGACGCTCATCATCTTCCTCAAATTCTTCCGACCCCGGATCGTTATAGTCGCTGGTAGGGCTCCCGCCTTGCAGTATGCTCAACTCGCCCTTAAAACGCTCATAATCAATTTCGTAATGATTGAGTATCTGGGTAGCAACGTTTTCCTTGTTTTTGAGGATGGAGAGCATGAGATGCTCTGTTTCCACCGTTGTGCTTTTCAACGACTTAGCTTCCAGCACCGTAATGCGGATCACTTTTTCCGCCTGCTTGGTCAGCGGCAGGCTGTTGATATTGGCCAGGGGTTTATTGTTTTTGTCTTTGATGGCCAGCTCAAGCTCTTTGCGCAGCTCAAAAAGGTCCACCTGCATACTCTGCAGTACTTTGAGTGCCATTCCATCGCCTTCGCGAATGAGGCCCAATAATAAATGCTCTGTGCCGATAAAGTCATTGCCCAGCCGTAATGCTTCTTCCCGGCTGTAAGAAATGATCTCTTTTACTTTTGGCGAGAAATTTGAATCCATGTAGCACTTGTTTTAAAGATAAAGTTAACGATTTCAAAAGTATTTCCAGTATCGGCATTAATTATGGAAGTATTGCTATTTTTAGCCTGTGGCTTTGGTGGCATATTTTCCGGCTTCATCTGCGTAATATACGAAGGAAAGTATTGTTTAGAAGTCTTGTTTTTATACTAAATCACAATTTCTCTCCGGAGCTATTAAAATACTGTTGCACAATGGAATTCAAAATTGATACCAAAGACACATTTAGCGTAATTACACCCATTGCTGGCAAAATAGATGCTAATTTGGCAGATGAACTAGGGGAAAAGTGTACCCAAATACGGCAAAGCGGCAGTAAAAACATTATTGTGGACCTGCAACACTGCGAGGAGATAGATAAAAGCGTGATCGCCGAACTCGTGAGGCTGCATGAGGAAAGCTATAGCCAGGAAGAGTCGCTGGTTTTCACACAGGTTAATGAAAAAGTGATGGCCGCGCTGAAAGAAGATGAGACTGACCTGCTCATCAATATTGCACCGCGCATGAACGAGGCGATTGATATAATAAGCATGGAAATACTGGAGCGGGACCTGTTTAACGAAGAATGATCAGGATTTTAAGATTAGAGGATTCGCAGGATTTGCGAAATTTTGAAAGATGATAAATGATGAGCTCACATATAAAATCATCGGCTGTGCAATGAAGGTGCATAGTGTTCTCGGCAATGGTTTCCAGGAGGTTATTTATCAAAGATGCCTTGCTATCGAATTAGAGAAGGCTGGATTGAATTTTGGCCGGGAAATCGAGCAAGCAATATATTATGATGGAATGGAAGTTGGTAAGAGAAGAGTTGATTTTGTTGTAGAAAATCAATTGATCGTTGAGTTAAAGGCTTTCATCAACCTCGAAGATGCGCACCTTGCCCAGGCTAAGAATTATGTTGTTGCTTTCGATTTCCCTTATGGGCTACTCATTAATTTTGGCGCAGCCAGTTTGCAATACAAACGCGTATTCAATGCAAAATATACCATTGCTGAGCGCTCGGGCAATCCTGAAAATCCTATCATCCAAAAATCCTGATCAATGCGCGTAACCATTTTGGGAAACAACTCAGCATTACCGGCCTTTGGCAGGCACCCCAGCGCACAGGCAGTGTCTGTGTATGGTGAGCTATTGCTGATAGATTGCGGCGAGGGCACACAAATACAGATGCAACGCTATGGCCTTCGCTGGCGAAGTATGCACCATATTTTTATCAGCCATTTGCATGGCGATCATTATTTTGGCTTACCCGGACTGCTTAACAGCATGAGCTTGCTCGGCAGGACCGCACCGCTGCATCTTTATGCCCCCGCTGATCTAAAACCTATTATCGATTCTATTCTTTCGGTAGCAGATACTGTTTTGTCTTACCCATTATATTTCCATGCACTGCCTGAAGGGATCGCGCTATTAGCCGATGACCCTTCTTTCAGTGTTACCTGCTTCCCGGTAGAACATCGCATCCAGTGCCATGGTTTTTTGGTAGAGCGGAAAACCAGGGGCCGTAAACTGCTGCCCGAGAAATGTAATGAGTATGGCATACCCGCCGCATATTATGAGTTCTTAAAAAAGGGACAGGATTATGAACGAAAAGATGGCCTCCTTGTAAAGAACGAATGGGTGACGGAAGAAGGCCCTGCTAAAAAGCGCTATGCTTATTGTGCCGATACTTTGTTTACGGAGAGCTTCCTACCGGTAATACAAGGTGCCGATACGATATACCATGAATGTACCTACCTGGAGAAGGACGCGGCCAAAGCACTGGCCCGCCATCACAGCACTGCGGCACAGGCGGCGCAAATAGCCAAACTCGCAAATGCCAAGCAACTGATACTCGGTCATTTTTCATCAAAATATAAAGAGCTGGAGCCCTTCTTTGATGAGGCCAGCGCTATTTTCCCGAATGTATTTGTGAGTATCGAGGGGAATGCTTACGAGATATAGTAATCTATTTTGGGAATAGAGTTCTATCAATTTGATTAATCAGTTCTTCAGCAGGTTTTATTAATTCTAAAACATCCTCAAGGGTATAATCAACATAATCTTCGTAATCACCTTTGCGCCTCATGCTGAAAATTTTGGAATAATAACGGCCTGATTCTTTGCTGATAATACTGGTATCCACAAAATGTTGGCCTAACAATTGTATTGCGCCAGAATGTGTTTTTGTGCTATGACCATTATTTAGCAGCAGTGCATTGACCGCATAATAACAAGCATATTATAATCGGTTAACAGCAGTATTGTATAATTCGTTTTGGATAAGCACATCTACCTCAGCGAAAGTCTTTTTAGCGTTCGCAAAACGATACCGGACAAAATCAAGTTTTTCTTCGTTGGTCATAAAGCAACACCTTCGCTATTTACATTTTCATAAAAAGGCGTTACGCGGTGGTTAGCCCAGTCTTTTAATGTATAAACCATAGGGCTGATTATCATTCCTGTTTTGAATCCTATGTCATACAAAGGGAAAGTTATTCTGTTTTCCTCGTCATGTGTTACCTTATCGTCGTTTATAAGAATCAATAAATCTATATCTGAATCCTCGCGGTAATCGCCACGCGCATAAGAGCCGAATAAAATCAACGTAGCATCAGGTGCGGTAGTTGTTACCGAACTCTTGATAAGCTGTAATATTTGATCTTTATCGTTCACAACACAAATATACGATTTATTGAACTTATCTTTAGACAAAAAGCAGCATGGTACCCCAGTGGCAAACAGGTATAGTAAAACAAATGGAGCAGGCTACGCCCAATACGCGCCGCTATTGGATAGAACTGCCGGAAACCGAGTCGTTCCCTTTCAAAGCTGGCCAGTTTGTAACCCTGGACCTGCCCATACACGAGCAACGCAACAAGCGCTGGCGCAGCTACAGTATAGCGTCTATGCCTGATGGCAGCAATGTGATAGAATTACTAATAGTGTATGTGGAAGGCGGGCTGGCATCAAAGTACATTTTCAATGACATAAAAGTTGGCAGCACTTTTACACTACGTGGGCCGCAGGGCATTTTTGTGCTTCCTGAGCGTATTGAGAAAGACATTTACATGATATGCACCGGCACCGGCATAGCGCCGTTCCGCAGTATGCTGCGCTATATCAATTACCACCAGGTACCTCACCGCCAACTACATCTGCTATTCGGCACCCGCACCCGCGAAGATCTTTTATACCACGATGAAATGACCGAGCTTGAACGGATGATGCCGGGTTTTACTTATCATCCCACGCTCTCCCGGGAGGAGTGGGATAGAGATACAGGTTATGTGCATACTATCTACGAGAAACTGGCTATTGATAAACAGCCCTCGATGTTTATGCTATGCGGCTGGCGCGCTATGATTGATGAAGCCAAGGAGCGGATAGCGAATTTGGGGTACGACAAAAAGGACGTGCATATTGAGATATATGGATAAGCAAATACCAGTGGTGGCAACCGATTACTAACATGAGTAGCCTAGGGTCAGAAATCCTTCATTACTGCAAATACCAGGAGCGCTGCCATTCAGAGGTGCGGAACAAGCTGTATGAACTTGGTTTTGCTACTCCGGAAGTAGAGCGGCAGCTCGCAAGTCTTATCGAAACCGGTGTCTTGAACGAAGAGCGATTTGCGAGGGCCTTTGCAGGTGGCAAGTTCCGGATGAAGCAATGGGGACGTGAAAAGATAAAACAGCAATTGAAGCTGCGGAAAATATCAGATTATTGCATCAAAAAGGCAATGACGGAGATACCTCCCGATGCCTATGAAAAGACATTGAACAAACTCGCGTTTAAAAAGACGGAGGAAATAAAAAAAGACAGGAGTCTTTTATCAAAAAAATCTAAACTATACAGGTACCTGGTACAGAAAGGGTACGAGCGGGATATGGTAATGGATGTAATAAAAATTTGTTTGGAAACCGACTAATTAATAAAAGTTTATACTTAACTTTGGTTGACTAACCGTTAGTAACATATGGTGCAACAGGTGACAGAGGGCGTAAGCATAATGGTAGAAACATCTTACCAGCCCGCACAATCGAATCCTTTATCCTCAGAGCATTTGTTCGCTTACCGCATCACCATCGCAAACCTTACCGTATATCCCGTAAGGCTCATAAGCCGCCACTGGCACATTCTGGACAGCAACGGTACACACCGCGAGGTGGAAGGGGAAGGAGTAGTAGGCGAGCAGCCCGTAATAGCGCCGGGTGAACATTACCAGTACACATCTGGTGTAAACCTGCATAGCGAAATAGGCAAAATGTATGGCACCTACCTTATGGAAAATCTTTTCAACAAAAAGAAGCTCACCGTTGGTATTCCGCAGTTTCATTTGATGGTACCTGCCAAGATGAACTGATTTTTTCGTTTCGCACAATAGTTTTCAAAAGAGCTAGCGCCGGCCCTAAGGAGTATGCAACATCCCAATACCGTCATTGCTGCAAAATGGTTTGAAGCTTTTAATGAGCATGACCTGGAAAAACTGCTGTCGCTCTACCATGATGAGGCTCAGCATTACAGCCCCAAACTAAAAATACGCCAACCCGAAACGAATGGCATGGTAAGCGGCAAACCTGCGCTGAGAGCGTGGTGGCAGGATGCTTTTGACAGATTGCCTACGCTTAGCTATCTACCCACATCATTTACCGCAAATAACGACCGTGTGTTTATGGAATATGCCCGCAAAGTAGCCGGCGAGCCCGATATGCTGGTGGCAGAGGTATTGGAAATCAAGGACGGGCTGATAGTGGCATCAAGGGTTTACCATGGATAGACTTTGAGCATCACGAGTTCTCTTTACCCATTTTCACTTTCACACGATAAAGAAACTTTCCGAAACCGCTTTCAAGCAGATTGTGCAGTATGGTTAACCGCCAGCCCCAGAGCGTTTGTTTTAGGGATGGGCCGTAATATTTGCGGTACTGCGCATACGATTCTTTCATTGCGTCCACATAGCGATTGGAACTTACTCCCGTGGGGTCGAAGGTGGCAAGGGGATAATCAATGAAGGCAAACTTTTCATCCGCTATTCGGCAAAGGAAGTCGTAATCCATAGCCAGTTTCAGGTTGGTATCGAATAACCCGTGTTTATCGTACAACTCCCTCCGGACATACATGGTGGGGTGCAGTGTACCTCTCATGCCTCGATATAGTTTGGCCCTGTCGAATGGCTTACCTATAGTTACCCAGATCCCACCGCGCAAAAGGTGCAATTTTCCATGAGTCCACTTAACTGATGGGTCTTGTTCAAAAACAGCGGTTATTTTTTCCAGTATAGTTTCATCATAGAGCTTATCACCGGAGTTCAGCAAAGTGGTGATATCGCCGGTAGCCTTCAAAACACCTTTGTTGAACGCATCCGATATGCCATTATCCCGCTCGCACACCCATTTCCGGTAGACTGGCTGTGGGGTACTTTCCAGGTAATCTTTTATATCCGGTTTGGTAGAGCCGTCGATAACGACATGCTCAAATGGTTTCAAAGATTGCATATCCACTGAGGCGCAGGTCGCCTCCAGGTCTTCAAGGTTGTTGAAGCAAATGGTTATGATGGATATGCGGGTTTTGGACATTGGTTATTTTAATAATTGCGTATAAAGATCAAGAGTTTCATCCACATGTTTATCCCAGGAAAAATCATTTGCTCTTACTTTGCCCCTAATGGCCAGATCGTTTCTGACCGAACTGTCATTTAATACTGTCTCCACAGCATAGTACATTGACTCAGCATCATAGGGATCCATATAGACCGCCGTATTTTGTGCAACTTCTGGTAAAGATGACGTATTGCTGAGTACACAGGGGCAATTGCAGGCAAATGCTTCTAAAACAGGTATCCCAAATCCTTCATATAGTGAAGGAAAAACAAACGCAAGTGCATTACCATACAATTGAGCCAGTTTCGTGTCGTTAACCGCTTCCTGGTGAATCAAATCTTCGACTCTAAGCGCTACTATCACATCCTTCTCTTCTTTATTGAATTCTTTTCCTCCAGCGCAAATAAAAGATATTTTTCTCTTCAGGAGCAGAGGTGCAATTGCTTTCAAAAATGGAATGAAATTTTTGTAAAGTCCTCTGTTGCCAACATATAACAGGTATGGCGGATGACCGGTTATATTGTTATCACTAACAAGAGATTCGAACGAACTGGCCAGGTGGACAACTTTAATTTTCTCAGGTTCAACACCATAAATTTCAATCACATCTTTCTTAGTGTTTTCAGACACAGCGATGATATGTGTGGCTTTGCTGACTATACTTTTTTTTTGTGCTATTAGTTTACTGCCCGCTTTTAGTTCCTGGAATTTGCCGGATAGCTTTTCATGGATCATATCGTGAAAAGTGACTACGATCGGCTTATTGTTTACGTACTTTATCAGATTAGGACTGTAGTAAGTTGGATGGTAAACATCGAAAGCATTTTTCCTTATATCCAGGACATTGTAAGCGTGGTTAACGGCATATAATATTTTGCGTTTTTTTAGAAATGGAGAATTTTTAAATGGCTTTGCTGGGGCAATGTTCTTTTCTTTCAGATGGGTATTATTCGAGTACAAAAGAGATAGGTGCGCGTCATGGCCACGTTTATTAATGCCCGTTACCAATTCAGAAAAAATACGGGAGACTCCTCCGTAATCCTGTAAAGAAAAAGCCTGATGATCATAGAAAACTCTCATGCCTGATCAATAATTTCGTACCTCGCGAAAATGATTTAATTCTTTTTCTACAATATCCTCAAAAATCTGTTTGTCATCTTTTGTAAACGCACAGACATCGGCAAAGAGGTCCAGTTCTCTGCCCGAAAAATAGTGGATCAATTGGGAAAGCAAATCTTTTTGCTCATATGTGCAGGAAACGAGATAATCACCAATGTTTACATAAAATATGAAATAATGATAGCCACATTCTTCAAGGAACTTAATGAATTCAAAAGCGTCATCATTATTTTTTTTGATCAGGTGCGGATCAAACTCAAAAAAGAGTACCGGCTTAACATTTTTAAGATAATTAACGCACGATCTCAAAATAATGGTATCAAAGCCATCTGTATCAGATTTTATTATTTTGCTGTTTTTGAAATCCGGAAAATCGAGCAGAATATTCTCTAAAGACCTCATTGAGACGGCCTTTCCTCCTTCCTCTATATAAGCGGTGCCCTTTTCTGATCTCAGTTTTAAGTTTACTTCTTTTGTCTCGGCCCCTACCAGGGTCTTGCAGGAATATACATTTTTAAATTGTGCTGTATTCCCGCTTAATACTTTCATGTATTTTTCATCGCCATCTATGCAAAGTATGGGTACGTCACTATAGTTTTTTATGAATGCTACACTATCGCCGATATTAGCCCCAATATCTATCACCGTTACTCCAGGAATCTGCGCACTCACATACTTAACTATTCTTGCTAGATTAAAATTGTATTCAGGATACAACTTAATAATCTCACGCAAATCGTGTGAGAGCGGAATCTTTATCGTTTGATTACCGATCTTTAACGATACGAGCGGGTCATAAACCCTGGAGAATATTTTTATGAACCTGCGCTTTAATCCCTGGAGCATATCCGTTGTATAGAATTTAAGAGGGGATAAAAATAGCGATAGATCGACAATAATTGCTCAATCCGC
>CAIVEW010000074.1 GCA_903905065.1 uncultured Bacteroidota bacterium
AACCTTGAGATACGCATACTTGATATGCGTATCATGGTAGAGAAAACGAAATAACGGCAATTGAATTTAATCCATAACGAGGGTATGGCAGTTAATCACTTCTGAAAAAATGTGAGAAAAATCAAGGCATTTAACAACTATTAAATTAGTCGTATTGTTTGTCCTATACCAATATACCAGACCAATTAATGAGAACTTATGAATTAAATGAGCATCAAAAAAACATATTAAAGGAGGTTAATCAATTACCGCTAACTGATTTGTTTTATATAGTAGTTCAACAATCAGATACAAACGCAAATTTGACACTTAAAGAGCTAAAGAAGTATATTAAGCGGAGTGTAAAGGAGTATGTAAAAAGGAGCGACTTACAGACATACTGGGAGGGCAAAGAGAACGAACTAATTAAATACTATTGTTTCTTTGAAACTACAAAGGAGTTCTTTTTATCACAGCATACTAATATACTGGTTAATGAAGATTTTTATTGTGGTTTTCACTTTCATTTATTCATATCAGGTGTTAATCAAGATTATATTAAAGAGCTGATTTTTCAATTAATAATCAAGCTGGTATTGACTTACAACATTAATACTGATTCCTTGGTACCCTTGGTGAGCCAGTGTGCCGATATAGAGAGTATAGCATGTGGATGCTGCAGCTTCTTGCCCAGCGCCTTCCAGCTTTGGCTGTAAGTGTTGTCTTCAATAGCATTCATGGGGCTGCCGTGCCCGATGAACATTACCGGCATACGTGGTGTAGGGGCCAGGCTATTGCCCAGCGCCTCTAAAGTGGATAATGTACTCATACCTGTTAATTGTGCGATGGCCGCGAGGCCACCAGCTTTTAATAATGTTCGCCTGTGCATTTTGCAAAATCAAAAGTAAAAATTCAAAAAGCAAAAACTACTTTCAATTGCAAAGTTACGTGTATATACATTCATTTGGTAAGCCGTGGTATTATATGGCTATAAAGCCTAGTAATAAAGTACTGCGAAAAAAACCATAAATAGTTACTCTTTGGCGGTTCAATACTGGACATTAAAGATCAGCATAAAAAACACATACTCCCGCTTGGCGGTCTTAAAAACAAAATGCAGAATTGCGAGCTTTGCGCCTTTGCGAGAGACTCATTACAAAGTACTTTCCGAGTAATATTCTGGCGTTCAATCGGTTTAAATCCCTAAATTTAATCCATGGCTGCAAAGACAAATACCGCGCATCTGGAGCATTTATCTAAAGACAAAAAGTTGGTTCCTATCCTCCGCACGGTGACGCCTTACGAACTGAAAAAGCGGAAGAACATATGCCTGCGCCTGTGTGCCTCTATTATGAGCCAGCAGCTATCTACAAGGGTTGCGGAAGTAATTTTCAAGCGCTTCCTCGAGCTGTATGATTGCAACGAACCTACTCCGCAACAGATCATCGACACACCTTTCGATAAACTACGCGCCATCGGCTTGTCCAACGCCAAAGTGAATTATGTGCAGAATGTGGCCAAATACCTGCTGGAGAACGGCACAGATGACAAGGCAATAAACAAAATGACCAATGAAGAAGTGATCACTTTTCTTACCCAGATAAAAGGTGTAGGCCGCTGGACGGTGGAGATGCTGCTCATGTTCACGCTGGGGCGGGAAGATGTGTTCGCAGTGGATGACCTGGGCATACAACAGGCCATGACCAAAGTCTACAAACTCGATGCTGCCGACAAAAAGGGTATGAAAGAAAAAATGCTGAAGATCTCTGCCAAATGGGCGCCATACCGCACCTATGCCTGCTTTTACCTGTGGAAATATAAGGATGCAAAATAGCAGGCATGAAGGACTACTATAAAATACTGGGTGTAAAACCTTCTGCTACCGCTGCCGAAATTAAAACAGCCTACCGTGCGCTCGCGTTCAAATACCATCCCGATAAAAACCCGGAGAATTCCTTATCAGAAGCGCACTTTAAGGAAATACAGGAGGCTTATGCCACGCTCTCACATGCGGGTAAAAGAAGAGTTTATGACGATGAGCGCTGGCTAAGCGGCATGGGCAGCAAAACCAGGTACCAGGAGGCCGTAACACCTATATGGCTGGTGACCATCTGCAAGCAGCTCACGGCCAGCCTGTCCACAATGGATACCCACCGCATGAGCCAGAAGGCTTTGGAAACGTATATCTTGCTCATACTTTCTGATTCGCACCTTGGGGTTTTGCAGCAGGCACAAGATGCCGATTCAAATAATGCCATTATTTCAGAACTGATCAAAGCAACCGAAAAGCTGCAGGTAAGATATCTCGGTGAAATAGAACAACGGCTGATTATTATTGCAGACGGAGACCGTGCATTGCTCAAGGCTATTGATGACCATGTAGAAGAGCGAGTTAGAGAAGCGCGGCGGGATAAACTGCTTCCCTACATAGTAGGGCTTATCACGTTAGCACTTTGTTTGTTTATGTACTTATATGCCGGGTGGAAGTGACCCACAAATAATTTACAATGAAAACCTTTGCTGATAAAGTTATCGACTTCAACAAGAAACTTGAATTTCACGGTACGCTACCTAATGGTGTTAGTATCATGAATCCTTTTAGGGAAAACAAGGATGTCATTTCGATATCTTCTGCTTTTTATAAGAAATTCTACAGCGACAACCGAAAGAGGCATTTGATTCTTGGAATAAACCCCGGCAGATTTGGAGCCGGCTTAACCGGCGTGCCATTTACAGACCCCAAACGGCTAATAGCCAAGTGTCACATCCCTTATCAAGGAAAGGAAACACACGAGCCATCATCGGTATTTGTCTATGAAATGATAGATGCCTTTGGGGGCGCAGACGAGTTCTACAAGCATTTCTATATACACTCCATCTGCCCCTTGGGCTTCACTGCTACTAATGATAAAGGAAAAGAGGTAAACTACAATTATTACGACAGCAAAGAATTAACTGCAGCAGTCTATGACTTTATCATAGACAACATTCACAAACAAATAGCAATGGGCGTGGAAACAGACATCTGCTTTTGCTTCGGCACAGGGAAAAACGAAAAGTTCTTGCGTGAAACAAATGCGGAGCATAAGTTTTTCAAAAAGATCATCGCGCTGGAGCATCCTCGGTTTATCATGCAGTACAAAGCGAAAACAAAGCAATTTTATATTGACAAGTACCTATCCGCGTTTAGCCAGGTGGATACAGCAGAGGCATAACAATCCCAATTCCAAATACCTAATCCCCAACCGGCCTATCGGCAGACGGGTTCCACCCTAATTAAGGCTCCTGAAATCCACCGGCACCAGCTTGCTCACACCGGCCTCCTGCATCGTCACACCGTAGATCACATCCACAGCAGCCATGGTCTGCTTGTTGTGGGTTACGATGATGAACTGCGAGTTGTCAGAGAACTTACGGATCATCTGCGTGAACTTGCCTACATTGGCATCATCCAGCGGCGCGTCCACCTCATCCAGTATACAGAAGGGTGCCGGCTTAATGAGGTATATCGCAAACAGGAACGCAGTAGACGTCAGCGTCTTCTCTCCACCCGATAACTGAGTAAGCGTACTTGGTTTTTTACCCTTAGGCTGCGCATATATTTCTATGTTGCTGTCGGCCATATTTTCTGGATCGGTGAGGCGCAGGTCGCAATTATCATCTTCGGTAAACAGCGCCTTAAACACCTGCACAAAATTGGTGCGCACCATGTCAAAGGTCTCCCGGAATTTTGTATTTGCAGTATTCTCCACTTCTTCTATGGTCGAAAGGAGCGATTCCTTAGCATTCACCAGGTCATCCCGCTGCTCTACGATAAAATCGTTGCGCACCTTCATTTCCGTATATGCCTCTATTGCTGTGGGGTTTACCTCGCCCATGTTTTCCAGGCGCTTCTTCATTTTTTCAGAGTCAGCCGTAAGTTCCTCTATACTCTGTTCCCCGGTTCGTGGTTGGTCCAGTATCTCGTCAAGCACCACTTTAAATTCTATCTGCAGGCGCTCGTTCATTCCCGCTACCTGCACTTTCATTGTACTCAGCTTTTCCTTAATGCCATTCAGCAATGCTTCTGCATGTTCCTTTTCGCGGCGCTTCTGGTTTAGCTGTCCCTCCTGCGCGGTCACATTATTACGCATAGCATAGTATGCGCGGTCTTTTTCATTAAGGGCCTTTTCTTCATTTTCCTTGCGGCTCATCAGCTCATACAGCTCATTGTCGCCGGCATGAAGTAGTTTTTCGGTCTCAGCAAGTTGCCCCGATATTTGTTGCAACTGCTCGCTGTTGGCGGCTATCTGGCGTTTCAGGTCATTAAGTTGGTTGTTCCTGAACTGTAATTCCTGTTTCAGGTTTTCCAGCTTGCTGTGCTGGCGCGTATATGCAATGTTCTGTTGGTTGTACTGTGCGCTTGCTTCGTTAAAAGCCTGCTCCACAGTCCGGAAATCCGCTTCCGCAGTCTGTATATTTTGCTGCAGGGCCTGCAATTCTGCAGTTATTTTTTCCAGTTCTGTACGGGTGCCCTTTATGTTCTCCTGGTTCGCATCCAGTTGCGCTTGTATTTCCTGGAGGCGCTTGTCGCCATTCTGGTTTAGCTGGTCAAAGTTTTCCACTTTGTTGCCCAGGTTCACAGCATGGTTTTGCAGGCGGTTGATCTCCTGTCGCGTCTGCTCTATGGCCTTGTCATTCAGCTCGCTGTTAAAGCCGGTTATCAGCGTCTGCGTATCGGCTATGTATTGTTTCAGTTCCGCAGTTGTTGCGGTAAGGTCCTGTATCTCCTTGGCCAGCCGCTCCAGGTTTTTGGCGCGGCCTATCTTGTTGCCTTCAAACAATCCTATGGATCCACCCCCAAGCGTATACTTGCCGCGTATCATCTTGCCGTTTCTGCCTACCAGCACATTGCCATTCTTCAAGGCAACCTGGCTTATATCGGCATCATCATCGGTAATGTACACATGCCCTAGCAGGTGTTTTGCCAGTTCGGCATACTGGTCGTCTACCGTAACCACGCTCAGCGCAGGCACAGCTCCCGCTGGTGCTTCCGACTCACTGGCCTTGTATGCACCAAGATGGTCAACCAGGAAGAAGTTGGCCTTTCCTTTTTTGTTTTTGTCCAGCAGGGACACTGCTTTCGCAGCTTCTTCTGTATTGGCTACTATATAATAGTTAAGGTAATTATCCAGCACATTTTCAAGCGCCGTGCGGTATTCGTTTTGCACTACAAATACGTCAGACAGCAGAGGTGCATTATTATCCCACTCCTTATTCTTCTTCAGGAACTTAATACTGTCAGGGTATCCCTCCAGGCTGTCCACCAGCGATTTCAGCAGGTCGTGCTCATTCCTGCGGCTGTCCAGTTTGCGGTTTTCCTCTACCAGCTTTGCACGCAGGCTTTCCATTTGCTCCTGGCTCTGCAATATTTTAGACTTTACTTCCTCGTGTTTCGCAATCAGGTTTTTTAGGTCCGTTTGCTTGCCGGCAAGTTGCTCTTCAGTAGTTTTCTTTTCGGTGCTTAGTTGCGTGATCTGTGCTGCCCGCTGAGTCTTTTCGTCCTGTACCTGCTGCATGCTGCGCTGCAGGTTCATTACAGATGTATCGGCAATGGCTACTTTCTTTTCCGCGTCAAACTGGCTGCGCTGGCGTTGCTGGTATTCGCCGCGCATCTGCTCCAGTACCAGTTTTTTTTCATCAAATGCCTTGCGCTTTTCATCTACTGTTGTGCGCAGCGTTTCCACTTCGGCTTTTATTTTTTCTAGTATCGCTGTTTCTTCTGCTATCTGCTTTTCAGAAAAAGCGATCGATTCTTCCAGTTTTTGCGATTGTCCACCTGCACCCGAGAGGAAATCTGTCAGTGTTTTCTCTCGCTCTTTCAAATGCTCTAAACGCTGGGCTGCAAGTTTCTTATCGCTCTCCAGTTGGCGCAGCCTGTTTACAAGATCATTGAATTGTTTTTGCAGCCCGCTCAGCTCCTGTTCTTTTTCTATTAGTTGTACCTTCTGCTGCTCCACCGATGCTTCTTCGGTAGCCACTATCGCCTCCAGTTGTGTTCTGCGATCGGTTTCGGCATCATGCTGCTCGTTCAGTGTCTTGTATTGCTCGTTAAAATGCTCCAGTGATGCCTTCGCCAGCTCCACACTCACTTCTTTATATTCTGCCTTTATGGCGAAATAGCGTTCCGCTTTTTTTGCCTGGCTTTCCAGCGTACGCAGGTTATTGCCTATTTCAAAAAGAAGGTCTTCAATGCGGGCTATATCCTGCTCGGTAGCTTCCAGCTTTTGCTTCGCTTCTTTTTTGCGTGTCTTGTATATGGATATACCTGCGGCTTGCTCCAGCATCCTGCGACGGCTGCCATCCTTGTCTTTAATAATATCATCCACCATGCCCAGCTCAATGATGGCATAGGAGTCATTGCTCACACCCGTATCCAGGAACAGGTTGTGAATATCCTTCAGGCGGCAGCTTACATCGTTAAGGCGGTATTCGCTTTCACCGTTCTTATAAAACTTACGGGTAATGGTAACGGTAGTAAATTCAGTAGGCAGCAGGTTGCGTGTATTCTCAAACGTAAGGGATACCTCCGCCATGCCGGAAGCGGTACGTGTGCGTGACCCGTTAAATATCAGGTCTTCCAGGTTATCAGAGCGCAGCGCCTTGATCTTATGCTCACCTATTACCCAGCGTATAGCATCAACAATATTCGATTTGCCACAACCATTCGGGCCCACGATACCCGTTATCGGGTTATCCAGTATGATATGGGTTTTGTCTGCGAAAGACTTGAACCCTTTTATTTCCAACGACTTTAATCTCAAAGCACAAAAAATTTAGGAGGGAAACAAAGATAACCTAAAAAATAAAAGATTGGAATGTAAAAAAAGTTATGTGTTGGGCTTTCTGCTGAAATGAAAAACTGCTATTACCCGAATGTTATTTTTCTTCACATGAAGCAATACTGTGTAAGGAAACCTCTTTACGATGCATCCTCGTATATTGTTTTTGCGAAAACTGTAAAGTAAAGGATTGGACTTTATTGATGAAAAAGCTAATTCAAGTGCTTCTAAAAATCTAATACCTAATTCTGGTTTTTGCTCCTCATACCATAAATAGGCGGAGTCAATGTGCTTTTCTGCTCTTTGAGATACGGTAAAAGCGTAGGTCATTATCTCTTTTTTGAAAGAATGCGCGCTTTTACTTCCTCCCATGGTGAATATTCCATCAGCCCTTTTTTATCCAATTCTATAATTTCATCTAATTCTGCGTCTTGCTCAGTGGTGAGATAGAAGGAATTCTTTTCATTTTCTGCATCTGCTTCCAGCATGGCGTAGACCATTTTAACCACCCGTTCGTCGGCATGTCCTATATGCTTTTGTACTGCTTTTCTCAGCTCTTTTAATTCAGTAGCGCTCATATGCTCACATTTATACAAATTTAAACCTTTTTAAGAAATCGGCAATTCATATTAACATAAGGGTAATGCTTGAAAACCGACTATGGAAACAAAGCATTCTCAACAATAGTGCTAATTTTAGCCCCACAACCAACAATAAATGAGATCACTCGTAATTACAGTCTCTATCCTACTGCTTTCGATAAGCAGTTTCGCCCAGCAAAGCACCACATGGGCCAAATGGCAATGGCTCATAGGCGATTGGCAGGGTGAGGGCACTGGCAAACCCGGAGCAGGCACGGGTACGTTTTCCTTTAAGCCAGACCTTAATGAAAAAATATTGGTACGTAAAAGCCATTCTGAATATCCGGCAGCGCCTGGAAAACCAGCTATTAGCCATGATGACCTCATGATCGTTTATCCTGACTATTCGGGAGCTCCTTCAAAGGCAATTTACTTTGATAACGAGGGCCATACTATCAATTATACAATAGCCTATATCGTCGATGGGATTGTGCTGACCAGCGATCTGATCCCGCACGTGCCAACATTTCGCCTTACCTATTCCTTACTTCATGACGAAACGATAAACACAAAATTCGAAATGTCGCAGGATGGCACAACATTCACAACCTATGTGGAAGGGAAAAGTAAAAGAAAGAAATAACTAAGACTCCCAAAGATCGGTCGCAGACTTACGACTTATTTACCTGCCGTAGCTTCAGCGAAGGCAGGCGACTTACGACTCACGACTACATTAAAACCCATTTTTCTTCGCATACTCCTGCCTTATCTCTTCAAATTTTGCTACGAGATCTGCTTCCTTCTTTCTGTCTTTCTCGACAATTTGGAAAAGCACAGAAATATAGCTGGCTTCAGCTTCCGGCTTCATTTTTTCATACAAGACCAGGTCATTGTGCAGCATGCTTTTTTCCCACCCCAGCACGGCCAGTTCTGCACGCCTCATCTGTTCTGATCCGCCGGTATCCGTCATATGTTTTACTTCGCGCCCGCAGGAGTCAATATAATCTTCAAATTTCTGCCGCACCGGCGCTACTCTCGCATAATCCTTATCCTTCACCGCCTGCGCGATGCAGTCTTCGAGTGCTTTGTCCTTGCTCGCGACACTATCATTGATGGTAACCAGGGAATTGTTGAGTTTCTGCGCTTCTTTACGGGTCGGGGAGCCGCACGAAAGGCACCCTAGCACAAGTATTCCAGCTATTATCTTTATTGGTCTCACGTTTCTAAACATTTGCTCAAATATACAATCCTTAATAGTGTTAAAGCAACTTGAAACGTAACTCATTCTACTTCACCCTCTTCAAGCCTGCCCTGAGCGTAGCCGAAGGGGAGAGGGCTGGGGAGAGGTCTTCGCTAATTACCCCTACCTTTGTGCTCCAAAATAAAATTATGGGCAAAATAGCCATTAATATAGCCACCGGCAGCATACAAAAAGAAGAGATCATTGTTGGTATAGACCTCGGTACCACCAATAGTCTTATAGCCATTGTAAGAGGAGATACACATGAGCCCATAGCGCTCAAGGAAATCGATGGGCTGGCGCTTGTTCCCTCCATCGTTCACTTTGACGAATTTGGAAATACGACGGTCGGTAACCCGGCAAAGGAGCTGCTGATCGCAGAGCCGGAGCGCACTATATACTCAGTAAAGCGGCTCATGGGGAAATCTTATAACGACGTAGGGCGCGACGCAGGCTTCTTTGCTTATCATGTCATCGACGATAACACCGATGCGCTGGTGAAAATACAGGTGGGAGAAAAGTTTTATTCGCCTATAGAACTGTCGTCCTATATTCTAAAAGAACTGAAGAAAAGGGCTGAGCACATTTTAAAGGCGAGCATCAGCAAGGCAGTGATCACAGTTCCTGCTTACTTCAATGATGCCCAGCGCCAGGCCACTCGCGACGCCGGCAGGCTTGCAGGCCTGGACGTATTGCGCATCATCAATGAGCCTACAGCGGCCAGCCTGGCATACGGACTAGGCACAAAAAGCACACAGGAAAAAACCATCGCAGTCTACGACCTTGGCGGCGGCACCTTCGACATATCTATCCTCACTATTAATAATGGCATATTTGAAGTGCTCTCTACTCACGGTGATACCTACCTTGGTGGTGATGATATGGATAACCTGCTGGTAAGGTATTGGCAGGAAGATGGGGGAGAGGGCAGCTCTGACCTCGGCTTCGGCAGTTCCTTGGATAAGACGCTCATGCAACAACTACGCGTGACTGCGGAAAAAGCCAAGATACACCTTACAGACAATAACGTTTTTGAAGGAGAAATAAATGGCAAGCAGGTTCGTATAACAAAACAAGAATTCAACGATCTCATACAGCCGCTCGTAGACCGTACGATCAACTCGTGCAAGAGTGCACTCAAAGATGCGGGCCTTACCATTCAACAGATAGATGCGGTCGTAATGGTAGGAGGTTCTACCCGTGTGCCGTTGGTGAAAGAAAGCGTAAGCAAGTTTTTTGGCAAAGCAGTTTACGACCAGCTGAACCCCGACGAAGTGGTAGCCCTCGGCGCAGCCGTCCAGGCCGATATATTGGCCGGTAACAATACCGAAATGCTGCTGCTGGATGTTACACCGCTATCGCTGGGAATAGAAACAATGGGTGGCCTGATGGATGTGTTGATACCGCGCAATTCTAAAATACCCATGAAAGCAGGCCGTCAATACACCACGCAGAAGGACGGGCAGGGTGGTATGCGCATCTCCGTGTTCCAGGGTGAGCGCGACCTTGTGCAGGACAACCGTAAACTCGCTGAGTTCAACCTGACAGGTATCCCAGGTATGCCCGCAGGTATGCCCAAAGTGGAAGTATCCTTCCTGATAGATGCGGATGGCATACTGAAAGTGAGCGCCACAGAACTGCGCAGTGGCATCGCGCAAAGCATAGACGTAAAACCACAATACGGCCTCACGGATGACGAAGTGGAAAAGATGCTGCTTGATTCACTGACGCATGCCAAAGATGATATCAAAACAAGAGCATTAGTAGAAGCTGCAACAGAGGCGGAGCAGATGCTCGACACGACTGCCAAATTCCTCACCAAGTACCGTGATGCTTTGACGGAGGAGGAAATTACGATAACAAACGAGCGCATGCAGATACTCCGCGACGCGATCAACGCAAAAGACAAAGACCGTATTCAGCACGAAACAGAAATACTCAACGACGTTTCCCGCCCCTATGCGGAGCGTGTAATGGAAGGTGCGCTTAAGGATGCTATGAAGGGCAAGAAAATTATTTAGTTGCCACAGGCTTCCGCATAAAAATAAAATAAGCCAGCACCCCCGCCGCAATTATTCCCAGCGAAGAAAGTATGTAATGATAATCGATAGTGGAATAAATAAACAGCCAGATAACAATAGATAATATCGCAGGCAAAGGGAACAATGGCATCTTATAAGGCCGCTCATCATCCGGCTTTTTATAGTGCCAGGCTATCAGCCCTATTGCCTGCGATACAAACTGCACCAATATCCGCATAGTAAGGATAGCCGTGATCACATCGCCCAATTTAAACAACAGACTGAAGACAAATCCCACCCCGCCCACTGCCAGCAAAGAAATATGCGGGAACTTATACCGCGGATGCACCTTCGCAAAAACACTAAAGAAATTACCATCCAGCGCTGCTGCATATGGGATGCGCGAATAACCAAGTATGGCCGAGAACAAAGAGGAAAGCGCAATGACCAGGATAAGCAGGGTAGCCACCTTTGCCACGGTATCATTATAAATATGGCTAAAGTAAATACTGGCCACAAAATCAGAATTGGCCACCGTTTGCCAGGGCAGTACACCAAGTATTACCGTTTGCATACACAGGTAGAATATAGCGATGCCGGTGATCGACAGGAATATACTGCGCGGTATATTTTTTCCTGGTTCTTTTATCTCTGCACCCAGATGGCACACATTATAATACCCCAGGTAAGAGTAAACAGATTTTAACGAAGCCTGCCCAAGAGCAACGTAAAGCAGCGAAGAGGCACTAAATCCATCGAAATGAATATTGAATGCCTGCGCCGCATTAAAGTGTGGAATCCCGGATGCGATCAGCCATATAATAGTGCCCGCAGTTACAACCCAAAGCACCACAGATATCTTCCCAACGTTTTTAATATTCCGGTACAGCAAACCTACTAGCAAGATCACCAGGCCGCCGCTTACCATTTTCTTTTGCATACCGCTGATAGGGACGAGATAAGAAAAGTAATTCGCAAATCCGATCGCTCCGCTGGCAATAACAAGAGGTGCCTGCAGTGTTGTTTGCCATATGAATACGAACGACATCAGCCTCCCGCCTTTCTTCTCTCCAAATAATTTTTGCAGAAAAACATAGCTCCCGCCAGCCTCTGGCCATTTCGCCCCCAGCTCCGCCCAAACCGTTCCATCCATAAATGCCAGCAATGCGCCGATGAGCCAGGCAATGATACTCGCCGGCCCGTGCATCATCATTACGATCATCGGGATAGTCACGAACGGCCCTATGCCCACCATGTCTATCATATTGATAGCTGTGGCCTGGCCCAGTGAAAGGCCCCGTTCCAGTTTATGATCGTTAGCGGTAGACAAGCAAATGAATTGGTACACAAAATAGAGAATGCGCGCATCAAATCATAAATGACCTCATTGCCGGAATTTATTTTGGCGGTTTACTGTTTAATCGTAATATTGCAATGAAACGATTGACATGGGTATTAGTAAGACTGAACTATTCACGAAAAAGCAAAATGAGCTGGCCAACATAGCACGTGTATTGGGGCACCCTGCACGGATCGCTATACTGCAGCATCTTGTGAAAATAAATGCTTGCATTTGTAATGATCTCGTTGCTGAATTAGGTCTTGCACAACCCACCATATCACAGCATCTCAAAGAATTAAAGCAAGTGGGATTGATACAAGGCTCCATAGATGGCACCAGCGTGTGCTATTGCATTGATCCAAAGGTTTGGGAAAAGTATAAAAAACTGTTTGGGGAGTTTTTTGTTGAAATAAAAGCAATTGACAAATCTGGCTGCGGCCCCGACTGTTGTTGATAAATAGTGGAAATTTTTAAAAAGCTTCATGTATGTTAAAACACGAAATTTTGTTTG
This sequence comes from uncultured Bacteroidota bacterium, assembly GCA_903905065.1. GTDB lineage: Bacteria > Bacteroidota > Bacteroidia > Chitinophagales > Chitinophagaceae > Nemorincola. The sequence continues at coordinate 12,496 of CAIVEW010000074.1, forward strand.
TATGTATTCACAACTCCGCCCGCAGCCAGATGGCAGAGGCGTTTCTTAATAAAAATGGCGGAGATTTCCTTCATGCCGAAAGCGCTGGCCTTGAGCCAGGTAAACTGAACCAAAACGTTGTAGAAGTAATGAAGGAGGCTGGGATTGATATCAGCCACAAAGGTACACAAGGCGTTTTTGATCTATTCCGGCAAGGGAGAAAATATGATGCCGTAATTACTGTCTGTGATGAAGCGAGTGCCGAGCAATGCCCGATTTTTCCGGGCAAATCAAAAAGGGTAGCGTGGTCTTTTCCTGACCCATCATCCTTCACTGGCTCGCGGGCGGAGATATTGGATAAAACCCGCGCTGTGCGTGATTTAATAAAGAAAAAAGTTGCAGAATTTATTGCTGAAACGAAAGATTATGAATACTGGCTTTAAAAAACATAACAATGGAAAATACTACAGAAAAAGAGTTAAAAGAACTCGTGAGACAGAAATACACCGAGATAGCACTGCAGGACAAGGAAACTAACACCAGCTCTTGTTGCGGATCCGGTTGTTGTAGCACTGAAGTTTACAACATTATGAGTGATGACTACACCCAACTTACCGGCTATAGCGCTGATGCTGATCTAGGTTTGGGCTGCGGCCTGCCGACAGAGTTTGCTCAGATAAAGGCTGGTGATACCGTAGTTGACTTAGGCAGCGGTGCCGGCAATGATTGTTTTATAGCGCGGTCGATAACCGGAGAATCCGGTAAAGTGATCGGTATAGATTTTACAGATGCCATGCTGGAGAAAGCAAGGGCAAATGCCGAGAAGCTCGGTTTCAATAATGTTGAATTTCGTTACGGGGATATTGAGAAGATGCCCATTACCGCAAACGCGGCTGACGTTGTAGTTAGTAATTGTGTACTCAACCTGGTTCCAAACAAGAATAACGTGTTTAGAGAAATTTTCCGCGTTTTAAAACCCGGAGGGCATTTTAGTATCTCTGACGTTGTACTGGTAGGAACGCTCCCGGATAAGCTGCGAGGCGCTGCCGAAATGTATGCAGGCTGTGTATCCGGCGCGGTTCAAAGAGAGGAATACATTGGCCTCATAACCAGCAACGGGTTTAAGGATATCGTTATTCAGAAGGAGAAACCAATAGTAATACCTGATGATATTCTCAGTTCTTATTTATCCGCGGCGGAGATTTCTTCACTCAGGAATAGCGCTGTCGGTATTTACAGCATCACTGTATTTGCTAAAAAGCCACAAGCCTGCTGCGGGCCGGACTGTTGTAACTAAACAATGCCCATGAGAAAATTACTCGCAGAATTTTTGGGTACCTACGCGTTGGTATTTGCGGGCACAGGAGCGATTGTTATCGATCAGCAGTTTTCTGGCGCAATCACTCACGTGGGCATTGCCATTACATTTGGGCTGATAGTCATGAGTATGATCTATGCTTTTGGCGATATATCCGGCGCGCATCTTAATCCCGCGGTAAGTATTGCGTTTACCATTGCGGGCCGCTTTCCTCTGAAAGAAATGGTGCCTTATATTCTTACGCAGCTGGCAGGTGCATGTTTGGCAAGTCTTACTTTAAGGTTTATGTTTCCGGGCAGTCAAATGCTGGGCGCCACTATGCCTTCCGGCACGGAAATGCAGTCGTTTGTTATGGAGCTGATACTAACCTTCTTTTTGATGCTGGTGATCATCAATGTTGCATCGGGTAGCAAAGAGCAAGGCATGTTCGCCGGCCTCGCCATCGGTGCCGTCGTTGCCTTGGAAGCAATGTTTGCCGGCCCCGTTTGCGGTGCTTCTATGAATCCTGCGCGGTCCCTCGGCCCCGCAATTATCAGCGGCCACCTGGAGCATATTTGGATATACCTGGCAGCGCCGGTTGCTGGTGCAATAGCAGCTGTGCCTGTTTTTAGGATGTTAAAACATAATGATAAATGAAGAACATACTTTTCGTCTGCATAGAGAACAGCAACCGCAGCCAGATGGCGCAGGCATTTGCCAATATGTATGGGGCAGGAGACGTGCATGCGTATAGTGCCGGCTCCCGGCCATCAGGAAAAGTTAACGCTAAGGCAATCGCAGCAATGAAGGAGCTGGGATACGATCTCCGTATACACACGTCCAAATCGCTGGATAAACTGCCGGATGTAGAATTTGAATACGCAATCACTATGGGCTGCGGTGATGCATGCCCCATGGTGCGCGCAAAACACCATATAGACTGGAGCATCCCCGACCCGCGGGATATGAATGAAGACGATTTCAGAAAGGTAAGGAACCAGATCAGGGAAAAAGTCAAGGACGTACTTACCAAAATGAGTACGGAGAAGGGCTGAATTATTTAATCCTGGTTTACGTTTTTTTTATCCCAATCCACTTTTTTCCATTTGTCCCCTACACTGAATAAAAGCAAGTACCGGTCAGAGGGATTTTTTAGCGTGAGGTCATAATAATAGCCTACGTTTATCATGTTTACTTTATAGTCTGCGGTCTCATAGCTTTGCGCACCATGGCCTTCATACCACCACCAGTTGCCACCATGATTCAGGCTTACCCTCACCATGCTGTCGTTCAGCACCTTTACATGTGCGCCACCGTAGTCCGTTGACATGTTGTACGAAACAACATCATAGATCATGTTTTTTTCAGTGGTATCAGTATATATCTCGCGCATTATTTTAAACATCCCTTCTGGCTGGGCACCTATCATTGGCGCTCCATTCATATTCTCAGGAATATTCAGAAGCAAAACCGTTTTGTCATTTTGGTTAGGGAAATTGCGCAGCAACCTGGTGTTGATCACATCCGACTGGATCCAGTAGGTATTGACGGCGATCAGGAAATAGAGATTGATATCGAAGTATATGCAAAATAAGCCAATGAGCAGATACTTGTTTCGCACCAGCCTTGTTATTATCAGCAAAAGCAGTACGTATAAAAATGGATCTGCAAAATAAGTGTACCTGTCGTAAAAGATCAGCAATGCTGCATCCGGAAAAGATAGAGGCATCACGAAGCAAATCGTAACCATTGAAAAAACAAAGAAGAAGAACATGGCCTTGCCCTCATTGCTGATCTTTTTGAGTCGTAAAATAGCATAGATAAAAATAAAGGCCAGCAAGGCATATACAGTAATCAATGCCCACATCGACTCGAAAAGCGCGTAGACAGTTTTCTTTGTTTCAAAAGAAAAATAGCGGCCAAGAAACAATATGTGAAAAAGGTATTTTGGCAGCTTCGATAAATAATCCGTCAGCGTTTGGTTTATTTCAATTTTGTGCGGATGAAGATGTTTAAAGGTTGCTTTGAGCGCAATAAAATAAATGCCCAATAATATTACCTGCGGTATAAAGAAATACAAAACTGTTCGCCGGAAAATGGTTTTGTCATAGTTGAGTGCGAACCGGTAATACAACGCTATAGACAATACGAACACTGGCACGAGATAAAATATCTCCAGCGTAAGCGACGCCATTACAAACAGCAGAATGGACCACCATATATACTTACTGCGCTGCGTATGCTGGTATTTCTGTACCCATAGCATGATCAGCAGAATAAACAAAAAACACTGCAGGTAATGATAATATGCCTTGCACACAATGATCTCGGAAATATGCGGGGACACGGTGAAGATGATAACCCCGCAAAATGCTATCAGCCTTCCGTTCTTAACAGCCGAATCATCAAGAATATTAGTGGCGAAAATAAAGAACAGTAACGCGTTTATCGCCTGCAAGGTGATATACAATACGGTCCATAGCCACGGATTTATGCCCCATAACTTGTAGAACACAACATAATGCAGCGTAAACAATTGATAGAAACTCTGGTCGGTAGATGTGGTGCGATTAATAAAATCCCAGAAGCCCTGGTGCTTCAAATGGTATAAGAACCCCGCGCCATCAATGACCCAGCCCGCCTTGCCCGCCGGAATGTATAGCACAAACGTAAGCAGCCACAGCAGGATAAACACCCACATGTTCTTGTTACCGGGAAGCCTTGCTAACAGACTATTGATCATTATTGCCTTACGCTGCGTTTGTTACAAAAAATACTTCATTAATATTGGTCGTCTTTTTTATTCCAGTCCACTGTTCTCCACTCGCCGGCAATTGAGTATAACAACATATACGTGCTTGCCGGTTGCTTTAGCGTCAATTCATACAGATTGCCGGGTTTCATCTCCAGTCGGTAATCTTCGTTCTCATAACTTTTACAACCAAATGATTCGTACCACCACCAGGTACCCCACTGGTTGAGCATAACCCTTACCGTGCTGTCATTCAAAACCCGTACATGTGCGCCATCAATTTTAGAGATCATATTAAATGCAGCAGCATCGTATATTTTGTTCGGAACTTTTTTTTTCGTGTACAATTCGTACATCATTTTAAATTGGCCATCAGACTCGGCGCCTATCATGGGTACTCCGTTCATGTTCTGTGGCAGATTCAGCAGCACCACGGTTTTATCACCGGGGTCCGGAAACTCAGTCAGCAACCTGTTGTCAACATAGGTAGCGTGTTTCCAGATCAGGTTCTCCTGTACGGTAAAATAGATATTCCCAAGTCCGAACAAAGTCAATAGGACTACACGAATGGCTTTGCCGGGGATATAACTTACCAGCAACACCAGCAGCATGTATACGAATGCGTCCAGGAAATAGGTATACCGGTCATAAGCTACCAGTTGTATGACGGGAAATTCAAGCGGCATTACAATAATGACGCTGATCATTACCCAGACGAACATCAGCACACTAGCGCGGCCTTTTGCGCTCATTTTTCCTGTTTTGGAAATAATGCCAAAGAATATCAATACCAGTATGTTATAGAAAATGATCAGTGCCTGCGTTGACCCTATTACCTTGTAAACCTGCATGCGGACATCGTCAGGAAAGAACCTGCCAAAGAACAGGATGTGGAATATGTATCTCGGCGCTTTGCAAATGTAGTTGGTGAACGGCTGCCATGTGTTTTCCCCTATATGAGCCAGTTGGCCGTGATACCAGGTCCGTAGCACTACGATATGCAGTGCAAAGATCAAAAGCTGTGGTAAAAAAAAGCCGGTTAATGTCCGCTTGAAGATCTGCTTGTCATACGCCAGTGCAAGGCGGTAGTACGCAGCCATGGCAAGAACGAACCATGGGGTCAGGTAAAATATTTCGAGGGAGTAAGAGGAGCAGAAATAGATGACGCCCGCCGCCAGTACGTATTTTTTCTGCTGTTTTTGCTGGAACTTCTGAACCCAATACAATATCAGTAAAATAAGCAAGAACCCCTGCAGGTAATGATAAGCCGCTTCCCACACGATAACCTCGGATATATGGGGACAAACAGTGTAGAGAACCACTGCCGCGAATGCCAATTCCTTTCCGTTTTTTATCCCTGAATCATCGAAAATCCGCCGGCAGATAAGGAAGAAAAGAAAAGCATTCGTAGCATGCATGGTCACCATCAGTATATGCCATGCATACGGATTGGCATTGAAGATTTTGTAGAATATATAAGTGGTAAGCTGCGTGAACTGGTAAAGGCTGGGGATACCCGACTGGGCGTTATTAATATAGTCCCGGAAACTAAGGGTCCTGATATTGTGCAGCCACCCTTCCGAGTCCACTACCCATCCTGCTTTTGCCGCCGGCAGATAAAGAATAAAAGCGATCAGCCATAAAACTGCAAACACTACAATATTCCTGTTCAGGAACTGTGCGTAAGGTTTTTTACTGGGCTCGATTATGCTGGTGTCCAATCCGTAAGGTTGTGAAACAAATATAGGTCAATATTGGGCAATATTTTTTTTGCTCCAGTCTGCTACTTTCCATGCTCCGCCTGTCATGTACAATAGTTTATACCCATCGGCGGGATGCTTTAATATAATGTTGTAGGAGTGTCCCGGGTCTTTCATATCCACTTTGAAGTCTGCATTTTCGTAGCTGGTGGCGCCCAGGCCATAGTAGAGCCACCACCTGCCCCAGTCGTTTAAGGTAACAGTCGCCGTGCTGTCATTCTCCACGGTTACGTTAGCACCATCATTAGGAGTGCGCATGTAAAATGCTTCTACATCATAGATCGGGTTGGTCAACTTCTGCGGCATAATGGCATTATACATCATCCGGAATTCACCATCATCCCTCGTGCCTACCATCTGCACTCCATCCAGGCACTCTGGCAGGTTCAGCAGCAATATTTTTTTGCCAGCTCATTGGGGAAAGTCTTTACCAGGTTGTTCACTACTTGTGCCGATTGCTGCCAGTATGCGTTTGCTTTGTGTGTGTAGCGTAGGTTTATGATTATATAAAAAGCCATAATGCCTGCGAACGCTTTTCTGCCTACGAATGAATTTATTCCGGCTGCAATTAACAGGTAAAAGAAGGCGTCAAGCAAATAAGTGTAACGATCGTAAATAATGAGCCCGAAGTCAGGAAACGATAGCGGAAGTAATAGCGCCACTGCCAGTAATGTATATAGCAGCAGCAAAACAATTGCCTTTCTGGCTACAGTTATTCGTTTATACCTGCTGATAACAGAGATCAGCAACAGTGCAACGATTGCGTAAGCGGATGCCAACGCTACGGTTGTTTCGGTATAAGCGTATATTTTACTGCGCAGTTGTTCTGGCCAGAACCTGCCTAGCAATAACAAGTGAAAGAAATACTTTAGCGCTTTTGAAAGGTTGGAAACGCTCATCGGGGATGATACTGTCCTTATATGCGCGATATCGTCAGGGAAGAACCCATGCAGCACAATAAAGTGGGCCGCAAAGAGAACCACTTGTGGGAGCAGGCAATATACGAGCGCTCGCCGCAATGTTTGCTTATCCGTGTCGGGTGTGGAATAATAAAATGCAATGAGCAGGACAGTAAAAAAAGGGGTAAGATAAAAGAACTCCAATGAGTAAGTGGATAGACAAAATGTTATAGCTCCCAACCATAGATACTTTTTGTTTTGCCCGTATATATATTGCTGCACGCACAACAATACTACAAGCAACAGCATCAGACCCAGCAAATAATGAAAGGCAGGTTCCCACACCACCACTTCTGATATATACGGACTTGAGCAAAACAGTGTTACCCCGGCAAAAGCCGTCATCGACGCATTACGCATTCCCGATCGTTGAAACAGTGACTCAGCAAATTTGAAAAGCAGGAGTGCATTTACCGCCTGCATGGTTACGAATAGTAAATGCCATAACCACGCATTGGAGCCAAATAATTTGTAAAAACAATACGTGACGACCTGGGTAAACTGATACATACTGGGTATTGTGGACCCTGCACGGTTAATATAGTCTGTGAATTTTACAGAGTTCAAAAAATTCACCCAGCCTGGATAATCACCCACCAGGCCGGCATGCGCCGCTGGCAGATAAAGCACAAAAACATATGCCCAGAAGAACAGGAATATCCAAAGCTTTTTCCCGGCAAAATGCGCACCCTCTTTATTTACACTTATAAGATTGCTCCGCATACCTGGCTCCATATTATCCAAAATTTCCGTTTGAGGTGGCAATTAGTTTACCCGGCTTTTTGAAAAGCCACCATACCAAATATAGTAACAGGCCGGCAACGCTTAGTAATATGCCCGTATTAAAATAGCGGATATTGTAGACCATCTCTATCGTGTGCTTCCCTTTTGTAAGCATTACCCCAGTCATCCCGCCATTCAGTACAATTTTGTCCCGCCGTACCCCATCCACTTTCAGGTTCCATCCGCCGTCCCATGGAACTGAGAGGTAAATCATTTTATCTTTACTAAGCTCAATACTGCCCGCGATGTGTGTTTCATCAAATGCGCTCAATACCAATGTATCCTTGCTTAGCTCATGAGCTGCACGCGTGTAAAACATCGTATCAAGCGGGCTTGCGCACATGGTATCCGTCAAATGAAATTCTTTCATGTCCCCAAGGTTTCCTCCAGCATTATCCGCGACAACGCATGCCTTCATGGAAACCTGGTCCTTCTGGCTATTTGACAGACCTGAAAAATCACTTTCTTTAATGTAGGTCTCATAGGTGTAACCGAATGGCAAAACATACTTGTTGCGGAAGATCTTTACGTCACCCAATTGCGTCACCGAATCAAACGCATATCGCCAAAAAGGTTTCACATCATTTTTAGCCAGCACATATTTTACGCGGTTCTCCATTTCCAGCACAGACCTGTTTACCAGGCCGAAGGACCATCTGGATTCATTCTCACTTTCTTTGCTGATAACACCCATCAGTTGCATGTACATTATTGTGTGCAACTGGTTGAAGGGGTTATAAGAGCCGGTGCCCCTGTAACCCTGCGCCAATGCATCGTTCGGCGAGCCAAACCTCGCAGGAGAGGAAGAATAGCTTTTGTCAATGCGATAGAATGAGTGGTCGGTTTGCCTTAAGTAACGGACGGCTTCCAGTGTATAATCATTGTATCCTTTTCTTTGCGTTAGTTCGGAAGCACTGGTCTGTTCGATATTACTTACGGTGATCCGCGACAAAAAGGCCAGTTCAAAAACTACCATGAACAGGAACACGTATTTCATGATCGGGATGCTTGCCGGTCGGCCCATAAGATAAAGGGTCACACTGTAAACAATGAGCATAATACTTACGAACACATAAAGGAAGTGCACGGGTATTGCTTTCTCCGGCCAGTATAGTATTGATTTGTCTGGGAAAAAAGGATAATTGAGGAGTGCAAAAAGAAGGGTCAGGGTTACAACCAGCGTGATCACGCTTATTTTCCCATTTTTGATGATAGCGGCCAATGCATGAAGGGAATAGTACAAAACGAAGAATGCAACAAAAAATGAGTACGCCCGGTAATAATCACCCGAGAAGAGCCAAAATGCATACCGGAACCATGGGAAGGCGATGGGCAGCAGCCAGATCGAGATGAAAATAAAGAAAGCGATTTTTAGGCGGCGCTCCAGGAAGGCAAACACCTGCGGAAATAACAACAGGCAGGGTAGCCCGCAATAAAACATTGGCGCTTCCAGGAAGTTATGCCAGCCATTAAAAAAATCACCACTGCCAGCAAGGTCGCTGGAGAAAAAGCGTAAAACATCTGTCCCCATTTGCCACTTGTCTGGTGTTCCGAAAACGGCAGACGAAGCCAATAAATGCGTGTACGTGTTGTGGCCGCTGCCGCGGGGGCTCTCCAGTATTTGCATGATGTTCTCCACCAGGAACGGGCCACTGAGCAATATTCCAAGTACCGATAACCCAAGCATTTGGGAGAACAGGGCCAGAAAGGTTTTTATATCAAATCTGCTCGTTTGCAGTAGCCTTAATAAGATATAACCGATTAAAAAAAGGCCATACACATAGAGGTTGAAAGGTTGGGAAATGCAGATAAGAAAAATGGCGACGGGGAACAAATACCACTTCCGCCGTGTAAATAATAGCTCGAACGCCAGTAAGAGCAACGCCATATTAAATGCCTCGAAAGTGAACAGGTTCCAGCAACTCCCTACTATCATAAAGCCGCAAAACGCAAATAACAGGCTTCCCACCATCGAGACGTATGTGGAAAGAGCAAGTGTCCGGAGGTAATAATAGAACACAATGCCACCGCAAATAATTTTCAGGAACTCCTTACAGACCATGCCATAATAAATATCGTCCTTGCCGGCTATATACAGGAATATGTCGAACGGGTCGCGGAGGATGAATGGAAAGATACTTTGGCCCATGCCAAAACTAAAAGACCACTTGGGTAAACCGTACTGATGAATATAGTCGGCGGCATTATACAGGAAAGGATAAGCGGCATTATAGGAATCGCTGGCGACACCTTTAAAAAAATACACGTTTTTAAAAAGGAGATAATCTTTAAAGACGATACAACCTATCAGCAACAACAAAAATACTACCACCCCTGGCATGTGCCTGTCGTTAATGGTAAGTGACTTGTTTTTATTCATTTTTTGCGGCGGTAGCATTAACTGCAATAGGTTTATTGAAAGGCTGCAGAGGTGCAACAAATATAATTCAATATTAATGAGCAGCTGTATCCTGTAGCAGCCGCTCGTTCACAACATCCAGCCATAGTTGCTTGCCTTTGAAATTCCAATGAGTATCCCCGGGCAGAAAATACAGTTCTTTAGATTTTTTGAATACCGTATATATGTCTATCACTTTCATTCTCAACCGGGGATCGTTTTGTATATCCGGTATGAGGTTGTTATAACCATCGGGCTGCATGATGGAGGCCGAGTTCGGTACAATAGAAATGTATATCTCGGAAAAACCTGCTGCTTTGTAATGATCATATACTTTGTTCAGTATATCAACGATCCGGGCCTTATCGTCGGCAGTAACAGCGTAGTACGAACTGCCAACGTCTGTTCTGCTAACGGTCTCCTTGTAAAAAAGAAATTTTCGGTCATTTGAGATGACCACATCGCCCGAAGCCCGGTTAAAGGCATAATAGTTCAATGCTGCCTTGTATTCAAACATCGGCATAATGAAATTGTAGTTAAAGAGATTGCATTCCAGGTTCTGGTTGATATTCTTATTGAAAAGTTCGCTAAGTCCAATGGATTCAAAAAGAGATGCATACTGCTTGATCTCCGCCCTTGGTCCACATCGCAATAAACTGTTCTTTTGTTGTGAAGAAGTGTCATAAACCTCATCAAACATATTCGGGGCGCTGAAATAGCTTTGCAGGTACCGCTCCGAAATTTCGATAAGAAGGATGCTTTTTTTGTCCTTATCCAGATGGTATCTGTAGCCGTGTGTCCGCTCAAAATAATGAAAGGCCGATAGCCCTGCAAAGTTGGTGATGTCCAGGTGCCACGTGTGGCTGTCGCCGTCTAAGTACAGATCTGTTTTCCGGGTACCTTCATATGCCGGCTGTTTGAAATTTTGCTTTAACTTACGCGGGTTAAATCTTGCTACCGCGTCAAGATGAGCCATGCTTACAAGGTCGCCGTTCAGGCACTGGTAGGTGCCCCACCAGGTGTTATTATCTCTTTTATCAGAAAGGTATTTCATGGCTGTTCGGGATGTTGACGCCCACAACAGAATCAAACCAGACACGATCAATATATCTCTGAATATCCTTTTAAGCATACTCTAAAATTGAAAGTATATGAATTGATTTTCGGCAAAAACGCCAAGGTAGTAACAGATCACAACCATCGCGATTGTATAAAAGTAAAACCTTTTATCGCTCCTGATAAAGTAGCCTGGCAATGTCCGCTCTCTGTACAACATTAAACCCACAAGGAATACAGATAAGCATACTTCTAACCGGTTCATCCCGATGTAGTTAGAACCTCGCGAGAAAGAGAATATTCCCTTAAAGTAATCCATGGCCGCCCGCATATTCTCTGCACGGAAAAATATGCGTGTAAATACAACAAATAAAAAGGTAACGGATACGCCAATAACATTGCCCACTGCCTTTGGCATTCTGGCAAACAATTTTTTACGCTGTTTGCGTGTAAAATATTCGTAAATAAGTGCCACGCCATGTATCAGGCCGTAAACAATGTGCTGCCATGCGGCGCCGTGCCAGAAGCCACTTAAGAAAAACGTGATCAGCAAACTCAGAACTATGGCCGCCTGTCCCAGATTTCGTAACGAGGTAATAAGTGGATTAAAGACATAATCATAAAACCAGGAGTATAGCGATATATGCCACCTGCGCCAGAAGTCGCCCATGTTTTTGCTGAAGAAGGGCTGGTTGAAGTTCTCCATCAGTCTTATATTCATGACTTTTGCGGCGCCAAGAGCAATATCCGAATAACCGGAAAAATCGCAGTAGATCTGGAAATAGTAAAACAGGATGCCGGCAAATAGTGCAATGGATGAGCTGTCATGCGAATGGGAAAACGTACGGTCTACAACCATCGCCAGTCGGTCTGCAATCACCACCTTTTTAAAAAAACCCCACAACATCCGCGCAATACCCTCCTTTATATTGTCCCATTTATAGGGCCTGAATTCTTTTAGTTGCGGTAGTACATTTTGCGGACGCTCTATCGGCCCGGCGACAAGTTGCGGGTAGAACATCACATATAAAGCATAGGTCGCGAAGTTCTTCTCTGCCTTTTGGTTCTTTCTATACACTTCTATGGTATAGCTCATCGCCTGGAACGTATGGAATGATAACCCTATTGGCAACGCTATTTTTAGCATCGGTAACGTTAAAGACTTACCAAAGAACAGCGACCCGGCATGTATATTGTCAACAAAAAAATTGTAGTACTTGAATACAGCCAGCACGCCAATGTTGGCAATAAGGCTCACCACAAGCCATGCCTTGCGTGCCCTGCCTTCATTTTTTTCTATAAGCAAACCGGCTACGTAGTCTGTTATTATGCTGCCGCCCAGTATTAGTATATACTCAGGAATAAACGACATATAAAAATAGCAGCTTCCCAGGAGCAGTAACCAAATTCTTCCCTTCTGGTCTTTCAGTCTGAAAAACCAAAGGGTGATCACCATAAAGAATACCAGGAACTGGAGCGAGTTAAAGGTCATTGCTGCAAAGATATTGTTTGAGACCTGTTCTTAGTTGCGTGGGTGCCGTAGCACTTCATTTACCATATCCACCCACTTTTGTTTGCCTTTTTTGTTCCAGTGAGTATCTCCCCGCATAAACAGCAGCTCGGAAGTGGTTTTGCATACCGTGTATATGTCTATAACCTTCATTTTAAGGCGTTTGTCGTTTTGAATTCTCGGTATAAGATTGTTGTATCCCTCGGGCCGTACTATAGTAACCGTGTTTGGGATTATGGATAGATAGATCTCCCGGAAGCCCGAAGCCTTGTAGTAGTCATAAATAGTGTTGAAATTGTCTACGAGTCGGGCTACCTCGTCGTCTGAGACGGGCGACAGCGAGCTGCCCGGCCCCGTAGGGTCCAGCGTTTCTTTGAAAAATAAAAATTGTTTATCCTCGGAAATAACGGCATCGCCGGACGCCCGGTTGAAAAGATAACAGTTGATAGCTGCTTTGCAGCCAAACACAGGCATTATGAATTTATAGTTGAATAGATTGTATTCAAGATTTTGGTTAATGTATTTGTTGAAAAAAAGGTTGATGTCAATAGTGGGCAGCAGTGAACTGTACCTGGTATGTGGTGGGTCGGTAACATGGTATTCGCTCAACGCTTTCTTTTTAATACCGGTGTCCGTCAGCTGATCTATTATTTGTGTATTGCCATAATAGTTTCTCAAAAGCCGTTCCGTTACTTCTATCACCAGCACATTCCTTTTTGTGCTGTCGAGGTGATATTTGCAGGGGTTAGACCAACCAATAAATTTATAATCACAAATGCCATCGAACATCGTATCCCGCAATTTCCATGTATAGCTGTCGCCGTGAAGAAATAGTACTGTGTTCTTAGGTCCTGTATAGGAGGTATGCCGGACCTCTGTTTTTAGCGATTCGTGAAATTTATTTAGATAGTCGAGGTGCGAGATGCTGGACAGATCACCATGATCAAGTTGATGTGCTCCCCACCACATATCATTATCTCTATGTTCAGACAGAAACTGCATCGCCTGTCGGGACGTGGACGCCCATAGCACAACTATGCCAAGCAGCGCCACGAGATAAACGCAGATTTTCTTTAGTATATACAAACCCTTGGGCGAACCCTTTTTATTTGTTAAATATAATGAAAGCTGTTGAGCAGGGTACGCTTTTCTGTAGAACCTGATAGCTTAGATGTGCCATTCATCTGTATTTTTCGCTGTGCATGCGGAGTATATTATTCACCTTATCCAACCACATCTGTAAACCCTTATTATTCCAGTGTGTATCCCCCGCCCGGTAAAATGATGCCGGATCCCGCGATTCTTTAAACGGACTGTACAGGTCAATGAACGGCATTTTCATTTTCGGGTCATTTTGTATCAGAGGTATCAGGTTGTTATACGGCGCGGGCTGCAAGATAGTTGCGGGATTAGGAATAACTGAAAAATACACTTCATCAAATCCGGCCTGCCTATAGTGGTCATATATTGTATCTAATGAAGCTACTATTGTGTTTACCTCGTTATCGGCCAGCCGGTCATAACTGCTGCATAAATTATTCTGCATCGTAGTGATCTTATAGAAGAGGTAATTGCCATCATCGGATATCACCACGTCGCCCGATGCACGGTTGAACAATGTATAGTTCAACACTGCCTTGAACTGCCTTGGAAAGATCAGAAAATTATAGTTGAACAAATGATATTCCAGGTTCTGGTTGATGTGCGGGTTGAATAGGTCGGCTATGCCGAATGGCTTATTTTCTTGTTGTTTTTTATGTGGCTGTTCACCTGCAGATTTGGCCGCATTCGGCTCACCCTTCACCCGCAGGTTTTGCAGCAAAGCGGCTGTTCTAAACCGCTGCCGCACAAACCTTTCCGATGCTTCAATGATAAGTATGTTCTTTTTCTCGCGGTTCAATATGTAGTCGCGCGTGTCATACCTGAAATGAAAAAACAAGCTGTCGACACCGGCGAATGCTTGTTTGGGGATATCCAATACATAGCTGTCGCCATATAGGTACAAGTCCGTGTTTTTTTCCTGGCTGTCTGCCTGTTTTTCAAAAGAATAGTCCCTGGGTGCGCAAAATTTTTTTACCTGGTCCAGGTAAGACATAGATGTAAGGTCGCCCCATTTCCCCCTTTGTTCGCCCCACCACAGGTCGTGAAACAAAGAGTAAGATCTTATGTCCTGGATGCGTTCAGATAAACTCTTCGACGTGGAAAGTGCAAGTGCGGTTAGGCCGGCGGCGACAGCGAAATAAGCAAAGATTTTTTTCACCAGCATCCACACTGTTTTATCAGAGAAAAGTTCCGGCTATTTCATTTTGATAGACATATGCCAAAATAAAAGCCGCTCCTGCAAAGAAACGGCTTTTACACTTATTTTTATATCGGCATCTACCTCATGAACAGCAGCTCGCGGTACTTTGGCAGCGGCCACAATTTGTCGTCAACCACCAGTTCCAGCTTATCGGCATGGTAGCGTATCTTATCGAAGTATGGTTTTACCTCGTGGCAATACTTTAATGCGCGCTTGTGATAATCGGCAATTTCATTTGCTCTTTTGCGGGTCTCCAGCATAGCTTCTACATTGTCGTTTACATTCTGTATATGCCCGCTGATCACTTCTATCAGGTGTAGCTGTGCTTTGTAGCTCTTCTTATCCAGCCCTATTTCTTTCAGGCCGCGCACATTTTCCACCAGCGTATTCTGGTAATTAATAGCTGCCGGTAGCACATGGTTTGTTGCCAGGTATCCCAGCAGCCTCGCTTCTATCTGCACTTTCTTTACATAGTCTTCCAGCATTATTTCGTGGCGGGCTTCCAGTTCGCGCTTGCTATAGATGCCATTGTCATAAAATACCTGCTTGCCTTTTTCGGTCACAAAAGCATCAAGTGCTTCTGGCGTGGTCTTAAAATTATTCAGTCCGCGACGCTCCGCTTCTTCTGCCCATTCCGCACTATAGTTATCGCCTTCAAACCTTATTTTCTTTGACTTGGTAATGTAATCGCGCAGCACCTGCAACACGGCTATTTCCTTTTTGTCGCCTTTTTCTACCAGCGCGTCCACGTCTTTTTTAAACTGCTTCAGCGTCTCTGCCATTATGGTGTTCAGCACCACCATCGGCGATGCACAGTTGGCCGAAGAGCCCACAGCGCGGAATTCAAACTTATTGCCGGTGAAAGCGAATGGACTCGTACGGTTACGGTCCGTATTGTCCATCAGCAGTTCTGGTATCTGCTTATGTATATCCAGCTTCAATATCACTTCATCCTGCTCGGTGAATTTTTCCTTAACTCTCGATTCCACTTCGTCCAGTACATCGCTCAGGTATTTGCCTATATATACGGAGATGATTGCCGGTGGTGCCTCGTTTGCACCCAGGCGATGGTCGTTGTTCGCCGAGGCTATGGCGCCGCGCAGCAGGTCGTCATAGTCATGCACCGCCTTTATCGCATTTACGAAGAAGGTGAGGAACATAAGGTTGGTGCGCGGTGTCTTTCCGGGAGAGAGCAGGTTCACACCCGTATCCGTGGCAAGGCTCCAGTTGTTGTGTTTACCGCTGCCGTTCACACCTGCAAATGGTTTTTCGTGCAGCAGCGCTTTCAGCTTGTGGCGCTTGGCTACTTTGTTCATTACGTCCATCAGCAGGGTATTATGGTCCACTGCTATGTTGCACTCTTCAAAAATCGGGGCGCATTCAAACTGCGAGGGTGCAACCTCATTGTGGCGTGTGCGCAGCGGTATGCCCAGCTTGTACGACTCCTGTTCAAAGTCTTGCATGAAGGCATACACACGCTCCGGTATAGAACCGAAGTAGTGATCTTCCAGCTGCTGGCCTTTTGCTGGTCCGTGTCCTAGTAAGGTACGTCCGCACATCATTAGGTCGGGGCGGGCGTTTGCCAGGGCCTCGTCTATCACAAAATACTCCTGTTCCCAGCCCAGGGTAGCGGTCACTTTGCTCACGTTCTTGTCAAAGAAATGGCAAACATCAACTGCCGCCTTATCCAGCGCAGCTATAGACTTCAGCAGCGGCGCTTTATAATCAAGCGACTCACCGTTGTAAGCAATGAATATCGTAGGTATGCAAAGCGTTTTACCCGACCCCGACTCCATAATGAAGGCTGGGGAAGAAGGGTCCCACGCTGTGTAGCCGCGCGCCTCAAATGTTGCGCGTATGCCCCCATTCGGAAAGCTCGAAGCATCAGGTTCCTGCTGTATCAGTGCATCACCATCAAAAAGCTCTATCGCAGTGCCATCGCTTTTTATGGTAAAGAAAGAATCATGTTTTTCGGCGGTAGTGCCCGTAAGTGGCTGGAACCAGTGAGTGAAGTGCGTTACACCTCTTTCTTCTGCCCAGGCCTTCATGCCCGCTGCCACCTGGTCAGCCATACGGCGGTCCACCCTTGAGCCGTTTTTTGCTGAATTCATAAGGCTTTTGTATGCCTCATCACTAAGGTATTCACGGATGGTGCGCCCGCTGAATACGTTAGTGCCAAAGATGGCGGTGATGCGTTTCTCACCATAACCGCTTATCTTTTTCTCCTCGGCATTTGCTACCGATTGCAATGCCTGAAAACGTATATTCGACATAATATTAAATTTTATGCAAATCTAGCGTTTCCTTTCGTTTTTCAAAAATATTTTCTAGTTTTTCAGTAAATAAATAACATTATAAATAATGAAATATTATTAATAAATTGCCCAGTCCTGAGCAGCAACCACGTAAGAGCAAGTAAAATCAGCATTTATTATATTTTCAAGAAATATCATTTGCGGCATCCTATTTGCTTTAAAATAAATTGTCATGTTATAATTTGGTAGCTGATTATGGAAAACTTCGATCGAGATGTGCTCTATGAAATCAACGCCTCGTTTGCCATTCCACTTATAAACAGCTTCCTTCGCGCTCCATGCCAGTGTCAATAGCTTAGGATCATTCTGAAACAGGGCTTGTTCCTCCGCCGAAAGGTACTTATGTTGTATCTGCTCTATCCGGGCATGCCACGTCTGTATGTCTATTCCGGCCTCCTCATACGGGTCGATCACAGCAGCTATATACGGCCACGAGTGGGAAATGGAAAAGAAAAACGCATTGTTATCTATCCGTGGCTTATCATACTCATCCTTACTGACCTGGTGCAGTGGAAAATCAGCCTCCAGGTGTTTCAGCAGAAAACGTCCCGCCAGGTGCTCTATCCGTCGCCGTTCATTCTTCATATCCGAGGTCATTCCCGTGCGCTCCGCAAAAAAAACCTCATCCTCCTCCACCTTCCATATCGCTGCGAGCCCGTGGTTACCTACATTCCATTCTTTGTACAGTGGCATAGCGCGAAATTACGGATACATTAAACGTAGGGGCTGAAAATTTTCAGCCCTGCACTAACCAAGAGATTTCCCGTCCCCGATGAGTCTCCGCTCTTCGCGGGACTCATCGGAAATCAGGGAACTGGAGCCGAAGCCAAGATGACTAAGTCAACACGGTGACCAATGCTGCGAGCATCTCAAAAATCTCAGTGAGATATCCACAAATTGCCTCGCAAGTCAAAATCGATGGGTTACCTTTCTTATCAAAACGGAATAAACCGTTGGCGCGGTGTATTACCATCTGAGTTACAAGTCGAGGTCACTCTAAGAACCATTTTCAAAAATCTCCTGTAGCAAAAAGTGGGAAGTTTTTGGGAAGTTTTCGGGAAGTTTTTGAGAACGTTTTGAGAAGTTTTTGAGAAGTTTTTGAGAAGCGGATTTTAAATACATGGTTGATTCTCAATTAGATCGGCTGAAACAGTGGTCGAAAAAAATAATTTCGTGAAAATGGGAAATTCCCTACCATTACTGGTTCAGTTCCTTTTTGATTTGTGACGTGCAACCGCTTAACTTTACGACACTATGATTTTACCCAATAGCAATCCAAAATCCTTTAACCCTTTAATCAGGCGAATCAAGGTTCACGCATCTTTGATCAGGCGAATCAAGGTTCAGACATTGTTGCTGCTTTTTGCATCCACCTTGGTAGCAAGTGCTCAAACCGAAAAAGAATCCATCCAGACCAACATCAACATACTCACCTCTGAGGCCATGCATGGCCGCGGCTATGTGATGCACGGGGCAGAGCAGGCTTCCATATTCATACAAAGGCGGTTCAGGGAATACAAGCTGAAAGCAGTGACCGCCGATGGGTCGTTCATACAAGGGTATTCCTTCCCGGTAAACACCTTCCCCGGCAAAATGTCGCTAAGTGTTGACGGTAAAGAACTGGCTCCCGGTGCTGATTTCCTTATTGATGCGGCCAGCACCTCTTATAGCTGCACCGACAAGCCGGTCAAAACTCTCGACCTGGCCACTATTACGAGTAAAGGAGGATGGCGCAAGGCCCTATCGTCTTTTAAAGAACAGAATGTTTACTGCCTGGAGAACGCAGATAGTTTTTGTAAGGTGTTTAGCCTGCGGCCAACCGAGTTCGCAGCAAGTTTGCCCAGGGGCTGCTACATTCTTCCTCAGAAAAGCAAACTAACCTGGGACGTGGCGCAAGATACTATTGAAGCAACCGTATTTTATGTAAGGAAAGACGCACTGCCTGCAGGGATAAAAAGCGTGACAGTGAATGTGGAATCACTTTTTGTGCCGAAAGAGCGGAGTGAAAATGTGTTGGCCTGTGTACCTGGTACCGTGAAAGATACTTTTATTGCCATCACCGCCCATTACGATCACCTGGGCATGATGGGCGATGCAGCGATGTTCCCCGGCGCCAGCGACAATGCGAGCGGTACCGCGATGATGATCTATTTGGCTTCTTATTTCGCAAGCCATCCCCAGAAATATTCGATCTTGTTTATCGCATTCAGCGGCGAAGAGCCGGGTCTGCTCGGATCTGCTTTTTATGTCGCGCACCCGGTAGTGCCGCTTGCGCAGATAAAATTTCTAACCAACATAGACATTATGGGTGATGCCACCGATGGCGTCACAGTTGTTAACGCCACCGAATACCCAGCACAATTTGAGCTGCTGAAAAAGATCAATGATGCCAACCACTATATACCGGTCATCAAAAGCAGGGGCAAGGCGGCTAATAGCGACCACTACCATTTTTCAGAGGCCGGCGTACCATCTTTCTTCCTTTACTCCAATGGTGGCAAAGGCTTTTATCACGATGTGTTTGACAAAGGTGAGGAGACAACGTTGGCCAATGTGGACGGTGTAGCAAAATTGTTGATAGATTTTATAGGAGGAAACACCAACCCTTAATATTATCCGCTCATTGAAATCGTGGAAAAAGAATAACCAATGGTTAATATGATAATTTATAATGTTGAAAAATGAGAAGTTTTATTACAAGAGAAAGCCCCTTTAGGGGTCTGGGGTTTTTATTTTGCGTTGTATTTACTATTTTTGGCTAATATTGTTAATTCTGCAGGTATGAAACGTGAGTCTTACCTGTGGTCCGGCCGTTTCGGTAGCAATGAAAAAAACATTCAAATGAAGAAAATATCCTCGCTGTATATGCTGGTTCTGCTGACTGCCCTCTCTGTTTTGTTGTATACAGCATGCAAGAAGCCAATCCATTCCAATGCACCTACGCCAAACAATGTAAGGCTGCATAGCTATACTGCGACAACACAGATCAATTCGGTGACTCCTTTTCCTGTTTCAGACACCATAAATGACAACTATACATTCACTTATGATCTGAGTAACAGGGTAACCCAGATACTGTATACATCTACAGATCTGCTCCTGCCCAACAACCAGAGAAGCGAGACCATAACTTTTAATTATTCGAATGATTCTATCGTCAAGACGACCATGACATTGCCTTTGAATAATTTCTACCATGCTACTTTCGAGACGGATACATTCTTAGTGAATGCTCAGGGCCTTATTACCAATACTTATGAGCCAGGGCACATCACGAATTATGAATACTATGGCCAGCTTCTGGACAGGAAATCAGAGACATATTATCACAACGCGCCTATCGGCACAAGTTCGGTCACAACCACCACCAGCATTTCTGAGCAGCGTACTTACAACTCAGACAATGGAGATTTTCTTAACTATTCCTTTAATGGTATCTTAACGGCCAATTTCCCGAATACAATGGCTGTCTCCCCTTATGCAATGAGGGATTACTGGACATTCCCTACGCTGCCGGGCACTACTTTGTATGGCGCTATTGCACATCCCGACCTGAATGATGGCTACTATGTATATACGCAACACGGCGGGCTTTCATCATATACCGATCAGCTAAGCGGTTATTCTGAGTGGCCGATAACACTATTTGCAGTTGATACAGCTAACGATACTGCTTATTGCTCTTATCCCGGCAATAACATTTATCCAAAAGAGACGTACACCTTTTATACCACAATGGCTAACAGGATAGGCGACTATCTGCAACTCACTTCATTCACTCAGTGGGGCAACAACATATACCGCAACAACCACCTGGTAAAATCTATTTCCAACGCCGGCTATACCACTACCATCAATTACAACATTGATGCCTATAGCAAGATCACGCAAATGACCGTGAAGATCGTGGATAGCGTGGCTAATACCCGAACGATAACCTACAACCTGCAATACGAGACTAATAACTAGCGCTTGGGAGCGGATAGCCAGCACGGCTCATAGCCCTGACGCGTTTAGGGCAGTTATTCCGCTTGCTATTCTGTAGGCTATTACTACTCCTTATTGACCTATAAATAGCAAGACAAGCAATTGGCGTAAATTTGCTGAACATTTCAATGCAGGGAGTTTATGGAAACGATAGTAAATAAAGTAGCGGAAAGTGGTATCGTGACGCTGGACCTTGCCCAGTATGTACCTGCAGCATCCGGTATTGCTGCTTTCGACCTGAAGCCGTTCTTGTTTCGGGAAATGATCCTGAAGGAAAAAGACTATCGGGCCGCATTGCAAACCCATGACTGGCAACAATATGATGGGAAGCACGTAGCCATTATGTGCAGCGTGGACGCGATAGTGCCGGTTTGGGCATACATGCTGGCTGCTTCTTATCTCCAACCAGTCGCTGCTTCTGTATACTATGGTACACCCGAAGAAATGACAAAGGCGCTTATGATGCAAAGCATCAATGAAATAGATACCGCGGAATATGCCGACAAGAGAGTAGTAATAAAGGGTTGCGGCGATACACCAATCCCCGATGCAGCTTATGTAATGATCACCCACCACCTGAGGCCAGTGGCAAAATCGATTATGTACGGCGAGCCTTGCTCTACAGTGCCGATATACAAGGCACCTAAAACCCCAAACCCCTAAAGGGGCTTTGCTTGCGAATATAATTTCATCCAGATAACCATATTCAGCTGATAAATGAAGGGTAAATTCAATTGGGGTTTGTTTATTGTGTTTTACCTATCATTTGCGGCCATCAGCATTTTCTTTTATTATCATGAGGTAGACTATATAATTTTTGGTGCAAACATATTTGCAGGATTGGTTTGTACTCTTTTCCAGCGACTCCCGAAAGCCATGTTATATGTTGTTGTCTTAGGTGGATGGGCACTACAATCTCTTTTTATTCTGCTAATTGTTAACGCAATTAGATATTTAAGATCGAAATAAAATTGTCCTGTGTCCAATAGGCATCGTTATCGTTATTTCATATGAGCAAACTTATTCGGCTCAGCGAAATGCCTTTCTATCTAACCTAGAGGAGAAGAAAAACATTATGCTGAAAGCCACGATATCAAGTGACATTACGTAACACCTCCCTCTCCTTCGGAGAGGGTCGGGGAGAGGTTACTTACTTTCCAACCTCACCACCGGCACTATCATCTCTTCGAGCGATATGCCTCCGTGCTGGAACGTGTTCTTATAGTAGTTGACAAAGTGGTTGTAATTATTAGGATAACAGAGGAACACATCCCCTTTCGCAAATATGAAAGTAGAGCTCACATTAGGTCTTGGAAGTCCGGCAAATTTAGGGTCACGGAAAGCCAGTACATCACGCTCTTCGTACTGCAGGTTACGGCCATGCTTGTAGCGCAGGTTTGCGGTTGTAGCGCGGTCGCCAACACATTTACTTGGTGTTTTTACGCGGGTGCTGCCATGGTCTGTTGTCAATAACACCTGTATGTTTTTGTCGGCTATTTTGCGGAGCGCCCTGTTCAGCGGTGAGTGTTCAAACCAGCTTACCACCAGTGATCGGTAAGATATTTCATCGCCGGCCAGCTCTTTAAGCACTTCCATTTCCGTGCGGGCGTGAGACAGCATATCCACGAAGTTGTACACGATAACAGTCAGGTCATTCGACAGGCAGTTGTGAATATTGTCTTCCATCGACTTGGCATCATCATTATTGGTGATCTTTATATACTGGGTTTTCAGGTTGTCCAGTTTTAGATGCTTGAGCTGGTTTCTGAGGAAGGTTTCTTCATAAAGGTTCTTGCCGCCATCTTCGTCATCGTTCTTCCACTCCACCGGAAAGTGATCTGCAATATCTATCGGCAGCATACCGGCAAATATCGCGTTGCGGCAATACTGGGTGGCCGTAGGCAATATGCTGTAATACTGGTCTTCCTCTATAACACGCAGCGATTCAGAAAGAATAGGCTGTATGGCCTTCCAGTGGTCCAGCCGCAGATTGTCTATAACGATCAGGAATGTGGGCTTGCCCTGTTTCAGGAATGGTGCTACCTTTTTCTCAAATACCTTGTGCGACATCAATGGTCCTTTCGCGCCATTATCCTTAATCCAGTTGGCGTAGTTTTTAGAAATATATTTGAAGAACTCATTATTCGCTTCTATTTTTTGCGATTGCAGCACTTCTATCATTTCATCACTGTTGCTTTTGTCCATTTCCAACTCCCAGTACACCAGTTTCTTATACAGATCCTTCCATTCTTCATGGTTGGGGCTTGAACTGAGCGCCATAAACAAGTTGCGGAAGTCCTGCTGGTAGGCCGTTGTGGTCTTTTCAGATACCAGGCGCTTGCTGTCCATTATTTTTTTCAGCGAGAGCAGCACCTGGTTTGGATTTACCGGTTTTATCAGGTAGTCCGTGATCTGTGCGCCCAGTGCGTCTTCCATTATGTTTTCAGCTTCGTTCTTGGTGATCATTACTACTGGCAGTTGCGGCAGCATCTCTTTTATCTTTGCCAATGTTTCAAGCCCCGTAAGGCCCGGCATGCTCTCATCCAGCAGCACCACATCTACTATTTTGTCTTTCAGTAGTTCCAGCGCATCATGGCCATTACTGAGCGGCGTGACTTCATAACCTTTGTTTTTGAGGAAAAGTATTTGCGACTTCAAAGAGTCTATTTCGTCATCTACCCATAGTATCTCGCCTTGTGTGCTCATAATAGTGCGTGTGTTTTATAATGAAGATAAAAGTATTACAAATTGTATTCCGTGAGAGATAGGCGGGGGCAGTTTAACGGAAAATTAGTTGTCGCTGCCTTGGAATAACGTGCCTAAGCTATTAGTATTGCATACAGAAAGTTAAATACCATGCCGCCAGTAATAAGAAAAGCCAAAATAGAAGATTGCCCCCGTATGCTGGAACTGGTGAATGAGCTTGCTGTATATGAGCGGGCTCCGCAGGAAGTGACCGTTTCGCTTGATCATTTTGCAGAAAGCGGCTTCGGTGCCAGCCCTGTGTGGTGGGCATTTGTAGCAGAAGAAGATGGTGTTATCAACGGGTTTGCACTTTATTACATCCGTTATTCCACCTGGAAGGGGCAAAAGATGTACCTGGAGGATATTATTGTTACTGAAGCTGCCCGCGGGCGCGGACTAGGTGCGTTATTAATGGATGCGCTGATCGCGGAAGCCAAAGAAAAAAACTTCCAGGGAATGACCTGGCAGGTACTTAACTGGAACGAACCTGCGCTCAACTTTTACCGCAAATACAATACCCGTTTCGATGACGAATGGGTGAACGGGATACTCGACTTTTGATCAGGTTTTTTGGATTGGAATGCATCTTCAAATGTGCACATTGTCAAATTGCCGAATTATCTTATCCTCATCTGGTCATCATTTCTGTCGGCGGACGGGCAACGGTATGAGGTGAAGTTGAATGAAACACTGATCTCCGCAACCAGGTACTGATCCATACTGGCGGTATTGCCGCGCTGCTTGCCGGCTATGCCGAAAGTGCTGGTGCTGCCTTGGTTTACCTCAGGTGAGCGGTCCTGTAACGCCAGCGCCACAGAATTTTTCTTGAAGTTGCTGGCACCCACATAAGTAGCGCTTACATCATCCAGGTGATCGGTTGTAGTCAGGCGGTCAGCGACCTCAACGGTAATGTTTACACCGCCAATGACCCAGTACTTAATGCCAACACCGATTGGAAAGCACGCAGCCGCAGTGCCATATTTGCGGTTGCTGTAGCCACTCACATTCTGCCCCTCCGTACCAAGTTGCTGAAGGGAATATTTTTGGCCATTGTAGGTAGTGTAGGGGCTGTAATAAAAAGCGCCAACGCCACCCGTGAGATAAGGGGTGAACCTATGGGTAGGGTCGCCGGTTACAAAACCAAAGAAATTAAATTCTGCCTGCAGGCAACCTTCAAAGATCTGGCTGTTGAAATTAAGGTTGCGGGTCTTGTCGAACAGGTCAGTGTTGTATTTATCGTCATAGCTTACCTGGGTAATGGTCATCTCCCCCTTTAACGCTATGTACATGTTCATCCTTTTGCGCAGATAAAGCCCGGCACTGGGATGAATGGTCTGAAAACCATAATTCTCATTGAGATCACCAAAATATTGTGAGCCGCCTGCGGAGATGCCCAATTCAATGGCGGTGTAGTATTTCTGCGCTTGTAACCGGAAAGTACCAATTACGAATATGATAATTATTAAAAGTGTTCTGCCTATTTGTACCATTATTTCTACAAAACGGCAAAAGTACCTTTTTATTGTAGTGAATGTCGCTGAATTGGATCTAAGATATTATGCGGCGCGTTTATGATCTATTTTAGTATAGGAGTACCGGGTAGAACCGCCAACTTTGGTAAAGGTAACTTCCACTTCTTCAAGAGAAAACAGATTGTTTATTGCTTTAATTCCATTTCTTATCACCGCCGCAATTTTTTGCAGCAGCCTCGCCCTTTGTTTCATCGCTATCGTTGTCATAATTGATAGATTTATAACATTGTTATCATAAATCTAATGCCAACTCTGTACCGGATTTAACGAAAGTGGCGTTAAAACGACGAGGATAGAATCATTTTAATGATTTTTTGCAAGCGAGCGGAGCACCGGGCATTAAGCCACTTGTTTGTGCGACACTTTGATGTAGGTATAGCTATTTGTGTTGCCCTCCTCTTTAAAAGTGACTTCGACTTCCTCGGGTTCGAAAAGGCTTGCTACCTTGGTGCCGAGTTTTTTTAGAAAGCCAGGGCTATTTTTTTTCGGCTGCTTTAATTTATCTTCAGGTTTCATAATGGTTGTGTTTGATAAGGTAATGTTTTGATAATGATATAATAACGGGGTGTTTGTTTTATTATTGTAAAACTAACGATACATGGTATACCCAAACACAAAACAGCTATTAAAATTACGCACAACTTATTAAGATATGTTTTGCCGGAAAGATTTTTTTTGGATTAAATAATATTATCCTATACTTTTGCAATCCCAAATTTGTCCGGCTATCTCAGTTGGCAGTTTTCAGTTGGCAGTTTTCAGACTAGCAACTTTTACCTGGCTTTTAAGATATCCAATGTTCCTGCCGGACGATTGGTTAACCTTTTTTAAAACATATTATGGCAACAGAAAACACGCTGCAGAGCTACGAGCTCATGCTCGTCTTTACTCCCGTACTCGCTGACGAGGACTACAAGGCGGCTCAAAAGAAGTACCAGGATTTCTTCAAAGAAAATGGCGGTACGATTGTACATCACGATGCATGGGGCCTTCGCTCACTGGCTTACCCCATCGCTAAAAAGACCACAGGCCTTTATTACGTTATCGAGTATCAAGCCCCGGCAGATACTAACGCGAAACTGGAGATCCAGATGAACCGTGATGAAAGCATCATGCGTCACATGGTAACCCGCCTCGACAAGTACGCAGTTGCGTACAATCTTAGAAAACGCAATAAAAATGCATCTGTAGAAAACGCTTCTTAAAAACACGCACAATGGCTAAGCAAAACGAAATAAAGTTCCTCACCACACAGCGTGTGGAAAAACGCCAGAAGAAATACTGTCGTTTTAAGAAAATGGGTATCCGTTATATAGATTATAAAGACGGAGAATTCCTGAAGAAGTTCCTCAACGAGCAGGGCAAGATGTTGCCACGCCGTATTAGCGGAAACTCGCTGAAATATCAGCGCAAAGTATCACAGGCGATAAAGAAAGCCCGCCAGATGGCTATTTTACCTTACGTTACTGACCTTTTAAAGTAGAAAATCATGCAAGTAATTCTTATAAAAGACGTTGACAACCTGGGCTCAGCCCACGAAATGGTGGATGTAAGGCCAGGATATGCCCGCAACTACCTCATACCCCAGAAGTACGCAATTGAAGCAAGTGGCAGCAATACCAAAATAATGGAAGAGCGCCGCAAACAATTGCAGAAGAAAGAAGACAAACTGATGGCCGAAGTAGCTAATGTTACTGAAGTACTGAAAGCATCGCCTGTTAAGGTGGGTGCCAAGACCGGTACCAGTGGTAAGATATTCGGTTCTGTAACTTCTATCCAGATCGCCCGCGCTATCCGTGAGCAGAAAGGCTACGAAATTGACCGTCGCCGCATCAGCATCATTGGTGATGTAAAAGAAGTAGGCATGCACAAAGCAAGCATCGACTTCGGCAAAGACAATGTTGTGGAGATCGAGTTTGAAGTAGCAGGAGAGTAATCTTCCGATAACAAACTACTAATACTGGCCACCCCTCGTATGAGGGGTGGTTTTTTTATTGTGCGGAACTAAAATAGTTATTGGCTTTTAGATAATATATTGCCTTATCTGATAGCCAAATCCAGTAGTTATTTCCCATAATGGGAAATAACGTATTTTTGCAGTATTGCATGAGAATCTACTCGAAAGGCACACTAAGGAAGTTTTGGGAAAAGCACACTGATGCAAGAACTCCTTTGGAATTCTGGTACTCTGTTATAGAAGCAAATAGTTTTGAGCACCCGCACCAGGTTGTGTCATACTTTAGAAGTGCTGATCAGGTTGGAAACGGACGTATAGTGTTCAATATAGCAAACAATAAATACCGGCTGATCGCAAAATTTGAGTATTCAATTCAGTCAGTGTTTGTCAGGTTTATTGGTACACATAAAGAGTATGAGGCCATTGATAACATAAAAAACATTTAGCTTTTTAATACCACTATTATGAATAATATTGATCTTGATACCATAGTCATCAAACCTATCACTAATTCTAAGGAATTTGATGCGGCAAACGATATCATTGAGCAGCTCATTGACGCTGATTTGATAAAAGACAGAAAAGATAGAGATAAAGCTTTGGCAATTTTGGAAGCTGTGACCATACTTGCGTGTGAATATGAGAAAAAACACTTTCCAATACCGGAAATAGACCCGATAGAAGCGATAAAAGAAAGAATGCAACAGCTTCATCTTTCGCAAAAAGACGTCGCTAAGTTTTTTGGTGGTAACAATAGGGTATCAGAGGTGCTGAACAGGAAAAGAAACCTGACATTGAAAATGATAAAAGAGCTGAGCGCCAATCTCAAAATCCCGGCGGAAACGTTATTAAAGGCTGCCTCGTAGTTTTATGAAATATCCACAACTCATTCATTCCGGTATCAATAACAAAATAGTTGCTCTTTCTGAAACAGAAGTAGCAAAACTGTTCACTGAAGATACGCGTTCCGATATTGGCTCACAAGCCGAAAAAATGAAGTTCGCTAATAGTGTGAACGGGCTTGTCACAAAATTTGTAAGGCTGGATTTTGATGATTCTTTGCAGGCTGAAATGCTTGTGATGGAGTTCATAGATTCGCTTGACTACCGGGCGTATGAAGTGGGGCAGTGTGAGCTTTGGTGGGAAGTATTTGAAGAAGGGATGAAACAATTGCACAATGCAGGATTTGTACATAGAGATATAACATACGAAAATATTCTCCTTACTAATGAAGGGCTGCGCCTGATTGATGTCAGTATCTCGGCGTTACGCTCGCAGGTTGGCGACCAGTTATTTGATAAATATACTGAAAGCGAGTTGCTGGAAATGGCCGAGTTTCGGGAGCATTTTCTGAACAGGTGATCGTATTATTCTAATACCTCATTGCATAACTAACACTGATTGAACAATTCAGACAAAGCATATTTCCTTAACGTGCTTTTCCCGTACCTTTGCGCCACTAAATTTTTTTTATGAAAGAAGTATATATAGTCTCCGCCGTGCGTACACCAATAGGCGCATGGGGTGGAGCGTTGAAAGATTTTTCTGCAACGAAACTTGGTTCAATTGCCATTAAAGCAGCTTTAGAGCGTGCCGGTGTAAGTGCCGATAACGTAAATGAAGTGCTTATGGGTAGCGTAATGCAGGCCAACCTGGGCCAGGCGCCTGCGCGGCAGGCTGCGCGTTTTGCCGGTGTGCCGGACAATGTACCGTGCACCACAGTGAACAAAGTGTGCGCAAGCGGCATGAAAGCTATAATGCAGGGTGCACAGAGCATCATGCTGGGCGATAATGATGTAGTTGTGGCCGGTGGTATGGAAAGCATGAGCAATGTACCTTTCTACAACACCAACCTGCGCTGGGGCAATAAGTACGGTGACGTGACGTTAATAGATGGACTGGCAAAGGATGGCCTTACCGATGTGTACCACAACTATGCAATGGGCAATGCTTCTGACCTTTGCGCAAAAGAGTGCAACATAAGCCGCGAGGCACAGGACGAGTTTGCGATAACCAGCTACAAGCGCAGCCAGGCTGCCTGGGATGCCGGTAAGTTTGATAAAGAAGTGGTAGCCGTGGAAGTGCCACAGAAAAAAGGCGACGCCATTAAAATCAGCAAGGACGAAGATCCGTGGAATGTGAAGTTTGATAAGATAGCTGGCCTTCGCCCGGCATTTAGCAAAGATGGTACTGCCACCGCAGCTAATAGCAGCACAATGAATGATGGTGCTGCAGCGCTGGTGCTCATGAGCAAAGAAAAGGCTGATGCACTGGGCATTAAACCAATAGCGAAACTGATAGGTTACGCAGATGCAGAGCAGGCACCGGAATGGTTTACGACTTCGCCATCAATAGCCGTGCCTAAGGCAGTGGCTAAAGCTGGTCTGAAAATGGAAGACATCAACTATTTTGAGCTCAATGAGGCATTCAGCACAGTAGGTATAGTGAATACGCAGAAAATGAACCTGAAGCCGGAACAGGTGAACGTAAATGGCGGCGCAGTTTCTTTAGGGCACCCCTTGGGGGCCAGCGGAGCGCGCATTATTACCACCCTTATCAGTGTACTGCAGCAGAACGGCGGTAAGTATGGAGCAGCCGGTATATGCAATGGCGGCGGCGGCGCCAGCGCGGTGGTAATAGAACTGATGTAATTGACTTTAGTTAGTAATTATCGGTTGGCAATTTACAGTCTGGGTTAAACATTTGTTTAGCAGATCGTAAGTTGCCAACTTTTTTATTGTTAACCCTCTATAACCCTATCATGAATATCCCGTTTGTTACGCGGCAGGCTGCCCGTGCTTTTTTGTTATGTCCGGAAACACTTTTCTGCGTCTATGTGTTGGCTGCGGTTGCTGTAAGCGTCCAGTCGTTCCTTATTCCGCCACACTTCTGCGGTAACTATGAGTATACTGACTACAACAACTATATCATTTTCAGGCAGTCTTTTGCCCACCTCATCGACGGAAAAAACCTTTACGACTTATACCCTGCAGAGCACTGGGACGGATTTAAGTATAGTCCCTCGTTCGCAATGGCAATGGGCGTTGCAAGATACCTGCCCGATATTACAGGGCTCTGCGCCTGGAACCTGCTGAATGCATTGGCTTTATTCGCTGCCATCTGGCTTCTTCCTTTTAGAAAGGATACACGCCTGCTGGTGCTTTGGTTTGTCCTGCCCGAACTAATAACGTGTCTGCAAAATGCACAAAGCAATGGCCTTGTTGCAGGCCTGATAATCGCGGCATTTGGCTGCATGGAAAGAGGAAAAGCAACGATTGCCACCCTTTGTATTATTGGGGCTATGTTCATTAAAATATACGGCGCGGTGGCGCTATGTCTTTTCCTTTTTTATCCGGGCAAAATGAAATTTACGTTTGCGGCTATTTTTTGGACAGTAATTATATGCGGAATGCCTTTGTTTGTTACACCCCCGCATACTCTTTTGTGGCAATACAACAATTGGGTGCATACATTGCTCCAGGACCATTCGTTGAACTACGGTTTATCGGTAATGGGTTGTTTGCATGTTTGGTTCGCCATCAGTTCAGGAAAGGGCATAGTGAATGTTATAGGTATCGCCTTATTTCTGTTACCGTTTACGAGAACGAAGCTGTACTGCGACCCGCTATATAAATCACTGGCGTTGGCCTCAATGCTTATCTGGGTAGTAATATTCAGCCATATGGCTGAATCACCCACCTATATAATTGCAGTATCCGGCGTGGGAATCTGGTATTTCTCACGCTCAGGTCATCGGCATACATTATGGCGTGGTATATTATTAGCATCGGTATTCGTTTTCACCTGCCTTTCACCAACAGATATCGTCCCTCCATTCGTAAGGCTTAATTTTTTTGTCCCGTATTCAATAAAGGCAATACCCTGTATATTGGTGTGGTGTATAATATGGATAGAGCAAATGACCATGAAAAAGACATTTACTGAAGTGGGGCAAACTTCTGCACCGCTTGTTGCATGAGTAAAGGTATAACTGTACTTTTAGCGCGTCATCCCATTTCAAATGCTGCAAAATATACGGGCCTTACTCTTTAAGCCACGTACCTTATTGGTTGTGTATATCGCGGCTGCGGTGATCGCGTCGCTGCAGGCAATTTTATTGGGCACACATCCTTTTCATATGCCGAAGGTGTTCCCGGCAGACATAATGAATAAGCCGGAATACATGAACCAGTTCATTGGGCGGAGTCTTACGGAGTATAACAATTACGTGATCTTCAAGTGTTCTTTCTTTCATTTAATACACGGCACAGATCTGTATGGCCTTTATCCGGCAGAGCACTGGGATTTTTATAAGTACAGCCCCACCTTTGCTTTACTGATGGGAGGTATTGCTTACTTGCCTGACGTGATAGGCCTTTCCATCTGGAACATACTTAATGCCATCACCGTATTCTTTGCCATTCGCATGTTACCCTTCAGTGTGAGAAAGCAGTGCCTGATCTTATGGTTCATAGCGCTTGAGCTACTTACCTGCCTGCAAAATAACCAAAGCAATGGCCTTATGTGCGGGCTGATGATCGCAGCTTTCGGCTGTATGGAGCAAAAAAAGATAGGGTTAGCCACGCTGTGGCTGGTGCTGGCCATGTATATCAAGGTATATGGGGCTATAGGCTTCTGCCTTTTCCTGTTTTACCCGGGTAAGCTGAAGTTTATCTTTTATGCAATGTTGTGGACCATAATTTTTGCCGCTCTTCCGTTGCTGGTTACCCCGCTGCATACTTTGCAATGGCAGTACCAGAACTGGGCCGGCTTGATGATAGCAGATGCTGCTGCGGCACGTGGCCTATCGGTGGCGGGTTGGTTATATAGCTGGTTCGGCATCGAGAATGTGAAAATGTATGTAACGGGGATTGGGATACTTTTATTCCTGGTTCCTTTTGCGCGCTTCCGGCTTTACAGCAACGAAGTGTATAAATTACTCATCCTGGCATCTATGCTTATATGGGTCATTATTTTTAATCACAAGGCGGAGTCCTCTACTTTTATTATTGCCGTAGCCGGTGTGGCGATATGGTATTTTGCGATGCCACAAGCAAAATGGCGCACTGCTCTGTTCTGGCTGGTGTTCATCTTTACCTGCCTGGCCACGACCGATATATTCCCCATGTTCGTTAAAAAGCAGTTCATTTATCCCTATAAGATCAAAGCTGTGCCCTGCATATTGGCATGGTGCGTGGTATTCACAGAATTAATGATGCTGAAAGCAGGGTACCTCTCCCCGGCACGCTCCAAGGGAGAGGCCGAGGTCAAGTGAGTTACCGTTTGCTCAATTAAATGGTGCACAGAATTATAAAAAGAAAAAAAAATGCCCGATATTAGCCGAAGTATCACAAGATTCAATACTTTTGAGACTGACTGTTATGAAATATAAGATACTCCGACTAATTGCACTTTTGTTGTTGCTGGTAAATTTAAGCAGTTGCTTCCAGGGAAGATGGAGCCGCTATGGAAACCGCAAGACCTACTACGTGCACCGGAAACACTACAACTGGCACCATCGCCACCGCCATAGCGACTGGTAGTATTTTCTACTGAGTTCATCATTAAGTCTTCTGCGAACCAACGCTGAGTATTTTGTAAGCGCGGTGTAAAAAATGATCACCCCCTTTATCGTCTTTTCGCTTCTCCGCTCTAAAGCTGAAGTTTTGCGCGCAAAACATTGGAAACGTTCCTCATGTATAGAAAAATAACGTCCTAATTACAGCTTTTAGTATTATTTTTGCCGACTAATATTTTATTTCATAAAAAGATAACGTATGCAAGAATTTGGCAAAAAGAATCCGTCAGTAAATTTGTCTGAACTGGGTATTAATGTAGGTATTGCGCATTGGAACCTTACCCCCGAAGACCTCGTGAAAAAGACGCTGGACCTTGGGCAGGGAGTGCTTAATGATACCGGGGCATTGTGTGTGAATACCGGGAAATTTACCGGAAGGTCTCCAAAAGACAAGTTTACCGTAAAGGACGCTAAAACGGAACATAGTGTAGACTGGGGTGATGTGAACATTCCGATGGCTCCGGAGGCTTTTGACAAGTTATACACTAAGGTCTGCGCCTATATGGCCGGCAAAGAAGTATGGGTGCGTGATTCGTATGCCTGTGCAGACCCTGCCTATCGTCTGAATGTGCTGGTGGTGAACGAGACGCCATGGGCCAATTTATTTTGTAACGACCTTTTTCTTCGCCCAACGGCTACTGAGATAGAATCACAAAAACACGACTGGCTGATACTCCAGGCGCCCGGTTTCCAGGCCGATCCTGCAGTGGATGGTACACGCCAGGGGAACTTTACCATAGTAAACTTTACCCGCAAGATCATACTCATAGGTGGATCGGCCTATACCGGCGAAATGAAGAAGGGTATTTTCGGGGTACTCAATTTTGTATTACCACACGACCATAAAGTATTGAGCATGCACTGTTCTGCCAACGAGGGTAAGAATGGCGACGTTGCATTGTTCTTCGGTCTTAGCGGCACGGGTAAAACCACCCTTAGTGCAGACCCTAACCGCGCGCTGATAGGCGATGACGAGCACGGCTGGGCCGATAAAACGGTATTTAATTTTGAAGGCGGCTGCTACGCAAAGTGTATAGACCTCAGCGCTGAAAAAGAGCCGGAAATATATGCGGCTATTAAGCCGGGCGCTTTGCTGGAGAATATCAAATTTCACGCGGGTACAAATACGGTAGATTATGCAGACGCCAGCATCACGGAAAATACACGTGCAGCTTATCCGATCAATTTTATTGCCAATTCAAAAGAGCCATCTTATGGTGGCCAGCCTAAGAATATATTTTTCCTTACCTGCGATGCATTTGGAATACTGCCTCCAATATCCAAACTGACAAAGGCGCAGGCTATGTACCACTTCATCAGCGGTTATACTGCGAAGGTAGCGGGTACAGAAGTAGGCGTTACCGAGCCGCAAACTACATTCTCGGCATGTTTTGGCCGTGTGTTTCTGCCGCTGCACCCTACTAAGTATGCGGAGTTGCTGGGCAAAAAACTAGATGAGCACAAAGATGTAAACGTATGGCTGATAAACACCGGCTGGAGCGGAGGATCTTATGGTGTGGGTAGCCGCATGAAGCTGAGCTATACCCGTGCTATGATCACCGCTGCAATGAACGGAGAGCTGACTAATGCGACTTACGAGCCGCATTCAGTGTTCGGAATATTAATGCCCACAGAAGTGCCGAATGTGCCCACTGAAATACTGCGTCCGCGCAACACATGGGCAGATAAGGAAGCCTATGATAAAAAGGCAAACGAGCTGGCGCAGTTATTCGTAAAGAACTTTGCGAAATATGCCGACCAGGCTAATGAAGAGATACGCTCAGCAGCGCCGGTGGTGCTGGTGGATGCATAACCCCAAACCCCTGAAGGGGCTTTGCTTGGCAATATGCAGTCAACTGCATTACAAAGTATAAGCTTAGTCATTTGACTAAAATAAAAAAAAACAGGATGGTTTTTCCATCCTGTTTTTTATTAGCCAATGAGCGGCAATAATAATTACCTATTTTTTATCTTGTTGTGGCTGCGGCAGCAATTCGGACGCATCATATTCCTTCTTGAAATAATAGTGATAAACGTTTTCGCCATTGGTACTCATAGGGAATGCGTTGATCATTTTCCATCCCTGCGTACCCATGTAATTTAGCGCATCCACAACCGTGTTGAATTTTACAACACTGCCCTCATCATCCCTAAGTCTCGTATCCTTAAAGAAGCCTTTTTCTTCTCCGAAATCGACTGTGATATTCACTTTGTGGCTAAACAGCTTCCCGATAGCGACCATTTCGCAATACTTCTCCATCTTCTGTGCAAAAAGAGCCGATGGGAATAGAAATAACAGAGTTAATAATTGTTTTCTCATGATTTATTTTTTTCGAAAGATAATCTAATTTATTTATTTTCACTTCATCCAGTTCCCTGGGTCCACTCGCCATTGCTCCAGCGTCGCTTTTTCTTCAGCGGCAAACAGTTTTTGTTCTTCACCTACTTCCATTAGCGCTTTGTAGTTACTGATCGTGTACAGTGGTAAGCCTGCTTTTTCAAAAGCCTCATCGGCAACGGGAAAGCCATAAGTAAACAAAGCGCACATGCCCAGCACTTCCGCTCCTTGTTCACGCAATACATCCACCACCTGCAGGCTGCTCTTTCCGGTGGATACGAGGTCTTCCACCACCACAACCTTTTGTCCGGGCTTCAGTACCCCTTCTATCTGGTTGCCCATGCCGTGTTCCTTTGGCTTGGCACGTAGATATATAAAGGGCAACTTTAAGAGGTCTGCGGCCATAACGCCATGTGCTATACCGGCAGTTGCTACCCCGGCTATCACATCGGCGTCAGGGAATTTATCGAGTATCATGTTCGCCAGCTCACTCTTTACAAAGTCGCGGACGTATGGGAACGACAATACTTTACGGTTGTCGCAATAAACCGGCGAGTGCCAGCCGGAAGCCCAGGTGTATGGTTTTTGTAAGTTGATTTGCAAAGCCTTAATTTGCAACAGTTTTTCGGCAAAGTGTTTTGGAGTGCTCATAACGCCCAAACCTACATTAAATAAGCAAACCGTCAAAAAAAACAAGACCATGGATTTCTCCCGGAAAATATACTACAACGATAAACCGCTCATAATTACCACAGATAAAGAGGCCTACCTGATCAGTGACCCTGTTGCTGAAGAATATGAGTTTTTCGCGGGTGCATCATTGCGCAGCTACACCATGGCGCTACGGCACCTGGAAAGGCCGGGAATGAAAGGAGCTATCATAGAGGATATTTCTGAGCCTGCGTTGTTGGAACAGCTATATGCCATGTATATGCCGCTAGACGCTGCGGGTGGGGTAGCTTATAATGAGCAAGGAGACATACTAATGATCTTCCGCAGGGGGAAATGGGACCTACCGAAGGGCAAGCTGGATGCGGGTGAAAGCATAGATGAATGTGCCCTGCGCGAGGTGAGCGAGGAAACGGGTTTAGTTCATCTCACACTGGGGCAAAAAATATGCGATACCTACCATATTTATGAGCAAAAAGGCCAGCAGTTCTTAAAGCGCACGGCATGGTACAAAATGAAGGGGACCGTTGCCGATAAACTGATGCCACAAAAAGAAGAGAACATACTGGAAGCCAAGTGGATCAGCGAGAAAGAACTTGGCCCGTTTGTGGCCAAAACTTACGAAGCCATACGGCACGTATTGCACGATGCCGGCTTGCAATGGTGAGTAAGCAGGTAGATATGTGTTTTTTTAACGTTCCTTCTTCATTCCCTTAACAGGGCTGCAACACAATGCCAGGTACCTTTGTGAAAAGAAAAGGTGATGGCAAGATCTACTATAGCGCGGCCGGTAAACAATGTTCGTCATGGATGGCAATTATTTCGCAACAGGAAGGCTTTCTGGCAAATGATGCGCGAAACATTCAGCGGTCATTATAAAATGTCATTTCTTACCATCCTGATCGCAATGCTCGCCATTGCATATATCATTTTTCCGTTCGACCTTATCCCGGATTATATCCCCGTAGTTGGGTGGATAGACGATGGACTTGTCTTCTACCTATTGCTCAGGCGGCTGGCCAAAGAAACGCAGCGATATAACCGATTTAAGGCGATGGAACGGAAACAAACGAACCCTCTTCAGTAAACTATTGATGGCTAATGTGGTCTAATATTAACAATAAGTGTAAAAGATAGGTAGTGTTCACGTTGGTGATGTTTGTAAATTTAAGTGTGGTTGGATCAATATGAAATACAGTAGTAAACATAAAACTCCCTGGCGGGTAGCGCTAACCATGCTGTTGTGTGCGGGCAGTTGGCAGTTAAACGCCCAAACTGACTGGCACCTGAAGAAGGACGAGGATGGGATAAAGGTGTTTACCGCTGATGCCGACAATTCTGATTTCAAATGTATAAAGGTGGAGTGTACCGTCAAGGCCACGCAATCACAGCTTGTAGCATTACTAACCGACATTGCACGGCAACCGGATTGGGTCTACGGAAGCAAGTCTGCCGAAGTTGTCAAGGCGATAAAGTCAAATGAATTCATTTTTCATTCCGAGGTAGATGTGCCCTGGCCGTGCGCGGACCGGGACTACATCGCCCACATCACTATTAATCAGCCATCACCACAATTGCTTACCATAGATAGCCATTCTGAACCGGATATGCTGCCCATAAAAGACGGTATAGTGCGGGTAAAGAAATCGGCAGCGCATTGGGACGTAACCCCTTTAAGCAAAGACCTGCTGAAGATCGTCTATACAGTGAGCTTTGACCCGGCCGGTTCGGTGCCTGCGTGGCTTACTAATCTGTTTGTGACCAAGGGACCTTTCTTTACTTTTCAAAAGCTAAAAGAAAATGTGGGGCTAAGCGCTTACCATAATGCACATTATGATTTCATCAAGGAGTGACTTTCCAATTTGGAAATTTGAAAATGTGCAAATTTGAAAATGCCTTGTGTTGCTAATATTTTACCACATCGGGAATAAACATACTCGCATTACCGCCATTCCTGATCACATCACGTACCAAAGTAGAAGATATCGTAGAGTATAGTGGTGCGCAGGTGAGGAAGATAGTTTCAATATCCGGCACCAGCATGCGGTTCATATCGGCAATAGCCTTCTCGTACTCAAAATCGCTAACGTAGCGAATACCGCGCAGTATGTACTTCGCATTTATTTTGCGGCAGTAGTCCACGGTGAGGCCTTCGTAGCCGGCTACCTCGATCCGGGGATCATTCTTAAATAAGTCTTGTATCCAGTCTGTGCGCTGCTCGAGAGTGAACATAGGCTGCTTGGATGAATTGATACCCACACCGATCACCAGCTTATCAAACAGTGACACAGCACGTTCGATAATATCTACATGGCCCAGGGTAATGGGGTCGAAGGTGCCGGGAAATAAGCAGATACGTTCCATATCATTCGGATGGTTGAGTAAAAAAGGTAAATACAGTGGTACCGTAATTTTTCATTCTCTGAAAGCGGGGGTGCTTTTGATAATCATTCCTTGGCGTATGCTCCAGCACAAATATACCGCCCGGTGCGAGCATGTTTTTCTCAAATACCAACAAGGGGATCTCATCAATATTCTGAAGCGCATAGGGTGGGCCCGCAAAGATAAAGTTGTACTGTTCCGTGCTTTGCTTCATAAACTTGAATACATCTCCGCGTATGATGTTCAATATATCATCTATCCCCAGCTCTTTTGCTGTTTTTTTTATAAAGTCGATGGTTACGGGGTCGCGTTCTATAAGTGTAAGATCCGTTGCACCGCGGGAAGCCAGCTCGTAGCTGATACTGCCTGTTCCCCCGAAAATATCCAGTGTTTTGAGCCCTTCAAAATCCATGATATTGTTGAGCATATTGAAAAGCCCTTCTTTGGCCACTTCCGTGGTAGGCCGCGCTGGTATGCGCGCCGGCGGGCTGAACCTGCGTCCGCCAAATGTGCCTCCTACGATACGCATGTCAGAAGTTGTTGGGCCAGTGAAATTGCTCCATCCCAGATCATAGAGATGTCGCTGCCATCTCCTGCTTTTAGTCCAGGGAAATATTGGCTTAGTTCATTTATGCGGTCAAAATCGGAAGCGCTCATACCATTACATGCCATGTTCAATTGAGCGGGATCGATATTATTTTCCAGGCAATAATTATTGATGATATAGGCGATCTCTTCCGCGGAAGTGTAACCCGATACCCGATGCCATAACAACTGGCTATCGTTATGCAAGGTGATGCAGACCTGCTCGCTGCTTATGCACAATTGCATATGATACCCACTGGTATGCCGGCTGCGAAACTGGTAGATAGACAGGGGCAGTATCTCTGCATGTTGAAAATTTATCTTAACCAGCTCCGTAATACTTACCGGGGCCGCGAGCAAATAAGTGGCTTGTTCGTTTGCAAGCGGATAGGTGTAGATAATGTCATTTGTTTCAATAAAATGAATACGGCTAAGCCAGGTTACGGCGTTATCTTCTGAATACAGGTCGTTCGGAACAACAAGGTTTTTGTCGCTGCTGATAAACACTCCCGCAACCTGTTCTTTTTTGGCTAAAATGGGGTCTGTATTAAAAATATGCTCAAAAAAATCGATCTCCCACACCGGTTTATTTTTATTATATCCCGTGTATTGTATGGTAAGCAGCTCGTTGGACGCGCTGAAGCCTGCGATATACAAGCCACGCTGCACCAGAACGCAAATAACCACCGCCACCCGTGATGCGACTGACTTGTCCCCCTTCGCGTTGTAAACCTGCTCGTTAGTGTTATAATTGACCATGAAAGAGAGTAAATGTAATAAAAATATTTTCAGAATGCCATTGGCGGCGGCTATGGGAAGTGTCTCAGTGTGAAATTTTATTTTTCATTCGCCTTCTCCATTCTTTCAAACTAATAACTGTATCCTCTACGGTATCTAAAAACTTTATTTGAAATGGCCTGCGATAAACATAAAAATTAAAGTGGGTTACATAATTGCTGCCGTTATCTTCCCAAGCCTTTACCCAATAATATGGTTGATCCTTTGACGGATTCTTATAAATGCAAATGCCTAAGTGGCGTTTACCATTGGTCACTTTTTCAACATATTCAGCCCTTTCTTTTACTTCCTTTAATTTTAATATAGTATCTATTATTCTGTTTTCGATCGAGTTATTTTGCGCCTTTACTAAAACGGATAGGAGCGTAAAACACAGCAATAACAGTTTTCTTTTCATATCTCAGGGTATTAGAATTGATATTTCCAAGGTCGGAGGTATTACACATAGCAGCTCACAATTAATACCAAAGCAGTGGCTGTGATAATAGTGTCCGGGAGTTTGAGTTGGTAAAGCTGCCTGATATCAATTGCGCATTTTCTTTACATTGTCATGCAGCTTTGCGGCGGTTTCATCAGATATGGTATTCCAGAAATCAGCCATTGATTTTTTTGGCGCTGCCTTTGATTCCAATTCATCGACGGCCAGATAGGTGATCTCTATTGGCTTTCCAACATATTCTTTTCCTATAGATAGGTGAATATCAGTATCAGAAGGGATAATTACAGTACGGACCATAAAAAGGAGATTAAAAAAACGGTAGTAAGACCTTCGTCTTATACAAAAATACTAAAAAGTGAGGATTTATTTAGGCCTTTGATTCGCCTAATTGAATGAAAGATAGCAAGCGTAGCTATAATAGAATAAATTTGTGATTTACAACACGCATTTTGATCAAAGAAAATGAAAACCAACTTGGCGTTTCGGCAACGAACCGCCAGATATTAAAATTGGCAGCGCCTATATCTCTCGCGCTGCTGATACCGCAATTGAGCTTTTTTACCAATACGGTTTTCCTCGGCAGGTTGGGGGAAAGGGAACTTGGCGTAAACGGAATAACCGGTGTTTTTTACCTTATCTTATCCATGATAGGCTACGGCCTGAGCAGCGGTATGCAGATACAAATGGCCAGGCGTGCCGGTTCGGGCGACAAAAAAGGCCTGGCACGGATACTTACGAATGGTGCTATGCTGTCCGTTCTGTTCTCGCTCGGGCTTATGCTGTTAACCTTGTGGTTTGTACCTATCTTGTTTGGATATACGCTGCATGATAGCAACAATTTTGAGCTCAGCGTAAGCTTTGTCTATATACGGGTGTGGGGCTTGCCCTTCCTGATGCTTACCCAGTTGTTGTGTTCATTCTTCATTTCCATAGGCCGCTCACGGCTGCTTATTTGGGGGTCTTTGGTGGCAACACTTGTGAATGTACTGTTTGACTACCTGCTGATCTTCGGAAAATTTGGGATGCCCGCATTGGGATTTAAGGGCGCGGCAGCAGCATCGGTCTTAGCAGAGATATTTTATTGTGTTACTATGGTTGCCATATTCTTTAAAGAGAAGCTATACGGCGATTTCCCGGTATTTAATTTCCGCAGTTTCGATTTTGAGCTTTCGGAGCGCACGCTGGCCGTCTCTACGCCGCTTATTGTGCAGTTTATGTTCAGCATAGGCGGCTGGCTGGTGTTTTTCATTTTCATTGAGCATCTTGGCCAGCAATCGCTGGCAGCCTCCCAGGTACTGCGCAACATCTTCGGTATCGTGGGAATAGGCACATGGGCACTTGCTACAACCTGTAATACCATGGTGAGCAATCTGATAGGACAAGGCAAGCGACGGGAAGTGATGAAGATAATATGGAAGATCTGCAAGTTGAGCCTGTTATATGCGGTTGTGGTGTGCACGCTGCTGCTTGTGTTTTCCCACGAATTCCTGTCTATATACTCCAGCGACATGTCGTTGATATTGTTTGCCATACCTAGTCTGCGGGTAATTGTGGTGGCTACACTGGTGATGTCTCTCGCCACAGTTGTGTTCAATGGTGTTGTAGGCACAGGTAATACGCTCGTTAATCTCACGATTGAGGTCAGTTGTGTAGGCAGCTACCTGATATATTGCTACTTTATCATCCGGGTAAGGCATAGCCCGCTATATCTGTGCTGGGGCTCGGAATTCGTTTATTGGATCGCTTTGCTGATAGCAGCAGGGCTGTACCTGAGAAGCGGAAGATGGAAGGGGAAGGAAATTTGACAATGTGCAAATTTGAAAATTTGAAAATGCCCGGCACTATTGGTTGTTAACTTGTTCTGCAATTTCTTC
Source organism: uncultured Bacteroidota bacterium (assembly GCA_903905065.1). Taxonomy (GTDB): domain Bacteria; phylum Bacteroidota; class Bacteroidia; order Chitinophagales; family Chitinophagaceae; genus Nemorincola. The sequence goes on from CAIVEW010000074.1 coordinate 54,491, forward strand.
CATACTTATCCCATTGTGACTTTCTTCGTAGGTACACTCTCCGTTTTTGATAAGCAATATCTGGGGCGACTGATGATGTACGTGGAAGTCTTCGGCTATTTTATTTGATAGCGGCCGATACTTTAAGAGGTCCAGGTAATAGAAATGCACGTTGTGTGCCGGAGTCTCCCGCTCCAGCCTGCTTTTAGCCATGCTGCTTATAGAGCAGCGTGTACTGTGCTTAAAAATGACAATGGGGCTATGTTTGCTTTGTTCTTTTATCTGCTCCAATTGAGGTTCGTCTGTCAGCGCTATCCAATTCATGACGCAAATTTACGAAATTGAAAAAATGCAGCAGAATATGGGTATCATTGATTTTTATGCGGCATTAAATGGGGGTATGCTTCAGCACGCCTGATGAGAAGCCTAAACCAAGATTAAAGGACGTGTACATTGAAGTGAAAATGCTCTTCGATGAGTTGCCGGAAGCAACTTCCTGGTAGCCAGGCATTACCCCGGCATCCCATCTCAAAAACAAACCAAATATCTTGGTGCTGTGGATGGCCCAGCCAAAGCGCCAGCCCAGTGGACGCTTCACGGCGTGTGTCACGTCATTCGCGGTGGAAAGCGGCAGTCTTGTTTGCCCTATGCTGGTGCTTGAAGGTATCAGCATATCCAGATAAAGCTCCCGGTTGTATTTAATGCCAACTTTGCGCGGATGGTCCAGCTTTGCATTAAATATTCTTTTCGAGGACAGACCGGCATATAGTATCGCCGAACCATAATTCACATACTGCGATTGGTTTTGAATTGTTGCCATGGCGATGTTGCTGTTAAACATATCCACACCCCCGCGTACACTGTATAATCGCAAGGTTTCCAGGTGTATGCGTGTGCTTCGCTCATATCTCATTCCTCCCGATACCCATGAGCTCAATACCAGCTTCTTGGATACTGTTTTCTGTTTCCTGCTAAAATGAAAGTGCAGGCCTAATTCTGTGCTGTTAAACGGCTTTATACCATACTTCCGTATTGTATCGCTATTGAGGCTGCCAATGGTGGTCAATGATTGCTCTGCCTGGAAGTCAATATATTTGCCGGTGAAGAATAGTGCTGTACTGACGGGCAAAGCATTTACGGACATATTGTACCCAAAATCGACAAAAAGAGAAAGATTCCGCGACAATTTGGGGTCGTCATAGGTTCTCTTTTTTTCTTTCTTTTCCTGGCAGATACCTGCATGGGCGTATAACAGAAACAGAACAAATAGCATCTTTTTCATAGTACATAATTTTGATCGTACAAAAATATTTTGAGGCACGAATGCTGTCAATTACACGTTAGTAGTATTTTTATATTTACCTGGCACCACAAAAAAAGGCGCCCCTTTAGGAGCGCCAGGTATTCAATAAGTGATCAGTGTTTAAGGGCATGTTTGTCAATTCATCTGGTAGCGGCCCAGCCAAATTGTAGATCGACCATCGCTGCCAATGTATACCATCGCCTTTTCTTTATCCAGCCAGATATACGGAGTATGACTTCTCAGTTTGTAGTTGTGGTCACCAACTGTAGTATAGTCGGTGATCTTCCCTTCATTTATGTCAAACTTAAGCACCGATGGATAATAGGTGGAATGATAGGTAACAACACCCCCGGCCTGCCCGGTTTTGGCTGCATAATTTTCATGCTCGGTAGATTCGTTTTCCAATAACTGCAGGTAAGCGCTTTTCCCATCCTGCGCTAAAATAAGACGCTCCTTTATGGGGAAGAACGTGTTGATGTCTGTTTTTAGTGTAGCGGGAACAATGCTGTACTGAGCCTTCAATATACCTTGTTTATCAAGCTGAAAACACATCAGGTCCTCGTAGGTTTTCCATTCCTTGCCGCTCACCTTTGTCCTCGAGTTTATTTGCCCGGTGATGATGAAGTCCCCGTTAGGCAATTCTTCAAATACTGCAATGTTCAGAAACCTGCCGTCGTAGGCATAACCCCTTTTCTGTCCCGGCGGCACCTGAAGCTTATCTTCAAAGCTTTCAATCGGGTTCTTACTGATCCATTCTACTTTGCCATTGTTGATCTTTATTATAGAAAATACATCCATTTTTCTTTTCTCCAGGTCTTTATGGTAGGTCTCCATGCGCTCGTTTGGTTCGCCATAGTGGTCAGGATAGGCGGGATTAACGAGGTAGATAACCTCGCCGTATCTTTTCTCAAAACTTACATCCATATCGCTATTGTAGCCCGCAGTAAAATATACTGCTCCGTCCTTCCCGCGATAGTGGCTGGATATGGTCATGTTTGGCGACGGTGCATCGATCTCGAAACGCTCCTTTACCTTTCCTGTATTGTCTATACGGATATAGGTATACTTTTTTTGATCGGGCATCGGGTCGGCTTTTTTGGGAGCAAAAACAAACATCATATCAGCATTTGCGAGGTCATTTTCAGCATCCTCCTCGCCACCATTGCCTATAAGGCCTGAGTATACGAGACCCTGGGGTGACGCGAAATCAATAGGAAATTCTTCCATCGATTTATCTGATTTTTTTACGTGCAGTAAAGATACTTTTCGGCGCTCGCCATTCTTTTCAGACATGCCCAGCATAAAAAGATCTCCGGTAGTATGATTGGAATATGCGGCGTACCCCGTGTAGTATTTCTCATCTTCATTCTGCAGCGTTATCTCATCCCCCTCTTCTACGGTTCTTCTATAGCTTCCCTTATCGGCATCCCATTTATAAACATACTTACCTATTGTTAAGTGTAGTTTAAGGCTTTCCATGGAGAGCGCTCTCCCATTGCCCAGTTGCGCTATGATCACTTCTTTTACCTTGTCTGGTTTTGAATCTTCCTTTTCTATTTGCACATCTTCTTCCTTCACAAAATTTATGTCGCGGTCAAAAATGTATTTCTGGTATTCGCGCACATCCTCATTCTTGTCGCCCTTCAGGTGATACATCAACTCAATGTTTCCAGTCTCCTTGTTGACTTTTGCACTATGGAACTTTCCTTTGGCGGCCTCTTTTGGAAGGTCCTGTTTTGTTTCTTTCACTTGCTGCGCCTGTGTCGACGAATAGATAAATATTGCTGCAGCAAAGACTATTGATTCTATCTTTTTCATAACATTTTTTTTGCGGTGTAGAATAACTTATTGAATGACTAATTTTCCGGATGCTATCTTTAAACCACTGTTCTCAACGCTGTAGAAATATAAACCGGGACATAACTGATCTCTTGAAATAGTTGTTTCAGCCTCATACGCCGGCACATACTTTACTATCCTGCCGGTTGCGTCTGCGACGGTCAAAAAGGCATTGTACAAGCCATTTGGTGCCGAGATTTTCAGCGTACCACTGTTTGTAAGCGGGTTTGGATATATCTGTGCAGTTTCCTTAGCGCTCACTTCCTTTATTGCTGTTGTGCTGGCGGTACGTATAAATGTGTACGCATTGCTCTGCATGTCGAAGCTTAATACTATGTCAAGATTAGGTGAAGTAACATACCAATTGTAATCATAGTCGCCAGGCCCCCAGTATTTATAGATGCGAACGACATTGGTATATGTGCCAAAAGGAGTGATTAGTGTGCCATATCCGTCGTAGGTAATAGTTACGGTGTTTGCGCTGCCGCCTACTTTCTGGAAAGTATCAATTACTGAATTCAGGTAGCTCATCGGAAATTCAACTGCGGTTTCAGGATCTGGTGTATAGTCTGTGCCGGTACCTACTCCTGAATAATTGTTCGCCAGTTGTTCCCATTTGGATGATGACAGCCGCTCATAAATATAAGCTGATCCGCCACTGGATGGATTAACTTCTGCGCAAAAAGTAGCTGTGGGAAAAGTGCTGAAATATGGAGTAGATGCTGGGTTTACGACAGTTATAGTACCTTCGGCAACAGGTGTTAAACCACTCAGATTCCAGGTAACGCCCGCACCTCCGCTGCCAGGTGCCACAGATGCCGTTGCTCCATAAATACTATCAGTCGTACCTACCGGAAATGGAGTCATTGTACTGACAAGTACAGGCTGAGCAAATAATGCGGCGCTTAAAGTTATCAGGTACAGAGATATTAAAACAAAGAGTGTGATTTTTTTCATAAAAATTAGTTTTTGGTTGGCCAATATTTCTCAGCAAAACTACCTCGCCGAAAAAGCGCTGTCAATTACACTTTAGTGGTATTTCGTGGTTGCTTTATCAATGAAACTGTCCGTATCCAAAGCTCATGGAGAAAAGATGGTACGGTAGTTTTCCCGAGATTGTTTGTGCATAGGTGTTGTAGATGTCCTTGTGGGTACCTGATGCGAATATTATGCTCGCTTTCAGATAGCTCTTTTTACTCAGTGCGTACTTAACCGTCACTTCGTTTATACCTGGATAAGTATAAAATACCTGTGGTTCATCAACGGCAATAAAACTGAGTTGGGTACTCCTGTGTAAAAACCTTTCATAGTCGATATACCATCGCTTTGTTCTTACGTGCAAGGTTGCGAACCATCCGCGGTCGCCGGGGTCGTGCAGGTATGCATTGTTTCCTTCTATGCCTAGTGTTATTTTAGCGCCCACGTCCAGATCCTTATTTAGCCGGTATACACCAAATATTCCGGGTTTCAGTTCGTAGCTCACATCCATTTTGAAGCCGGACGCGTTAGCCGGATTATAATGAATGTAACCGGTGCCGATGCTGAACGGGATATCGATTCCCGCCACTAAACCTTTGTCGGCCATTTTTCGATACAGTCGAGCACCAATAATGTTTATCGGGAAGTGAAACGAAACTTTTAATGGCACGAAGGTCGTTCGCTTGTCTACTGGAATTCCGCCACTGCCATCCTGCAAATAGGCAGTGCCAATACCTATTGTAGCATCGTAAGACAGCAGACCAAACGCTGCATTATCAATGTTCAGGGCTTTTTGTTTCTTGTGTTTGCCTTTTACATGATTATCAAGAACGCTGCTACCATCCTGTGCCTTCAGTGTAACGGCGAGCAGCAAAAGCAATGGAAAAAATAGGAAGTGTTTTACCATAAATAGTTTTTTACAAAACTATTTTTCTCGGGCTCCGCTTATATACCACTTTAGTAGTGTTTACGGGGGAGCGTGGAGGGTATGTTTAAGCATCAATTCTTTGGATAGACTTTATTTAAAGCGTCCGTGCGGGAATTCACCTGTAGCTTTTCGTATATGTTGTGGATGTGCTTGCGTACGGTCTCTATGTTGATGAATAACAACGCGGCGATTTCCTTATAGCGATATCCTTTTGACAGGTAGTTGAGTATTTCCTGTTCCCGTACGGATAATTTTTCGAGCTCTGTGTTCTTTGTTTGTGCTTTAAAAAAATAGCTTATTACCTTCCTGGCAATCTGGCTGCTCATGGGTGCGCCACCGTTGTAAGCGTCGGTTATAGCGTCCAGTATTTTGGCTGGCGGGGTAGACTTGGTGAGATAGCCTGTAGCGCCTGCCTGTAATGCAGAAAATATATTTTCCGGATCCTCCAGGGAGGTACACATAATAAACTGAACGTTTGTGCAAATAATCTTTAGTTGCCGAACGCATTCAGTTCCAGATATCC
>CAIVEW010000075.1 GCA_903905065.1 uncultured Bacteroidota bacterium
CACCCTGTGGTGCTCAGGGTAAACGAAATGGCGGCTGTTCCGGCTGCGATGCCGGTTATATTGCCTGATCCATCTACCGCGGCATTTGCGTTGCTGCCGCTCCAGTAGCCATCCCTCGATGTATCGATCAGTGTTATTGAAGATCCCGCACACACCTTATTAGGGCCTAAAATAAAACCCGGCACAGAATCCGTCACAAAAATAAAGACCGCTTTGCAGCCGTTAGGCATGGTATAATAGATGGGAACATTCATTTCGCTGTGGTTGGTACAGGTTACATATCCCGTTGACGAAACACTGGCTTTAGAAGGCAGGTCACTGCTCCATACACCGCCCGGTGTTGGGTCTGATAATTGCATTGAGCTCCCCACGCAAAGTGAATCCAATCCACCGGTGATGGCTGCCGGACCTGGAGTTATTGTTACTATCATTGTTGCCAGGCTACCCCCATAGGTATAGGTAATTGTAGCAGTGCCTGCGCTGATGCCGGTGACTACCCCCGTAGGCGATACGGTTGCCACGCTGACCGGGCTCATAAACCAAGTGCCCCCTGTTGTCAGGTCCCAGAAGCCTGATGTCAGGCCAACGCATATTGATGTAGTATAAGCTGATATGGCCGATACTGTAGCATAGCTTACATTGATCAGTTTGGTTGTTGTTACCGTGCCGCAACCTGCGGTAATCGTATAAGAGATAATCACAGTTCCTCCGGCAACACCCGTCACAACTCCTGTAGCGGAAACGGTTGCGTTACCGTTGCTTGTCGCCCACGTTCCGCCACTTGTTGCATCCGTAAGTGAAATGGTTGATGAAACATACACACTGGTTGGTCCGGTTATAGTACCGGCAGAGGATGCACCACCCACGCTTACGGTTGTTGTGGCCGTAGCGTTTCCGCAGGTGCTGGTAACCAAATAAGATATGGTCGCTGTACCTAAAGCCACTCCTGTAACAATTCCTGTTGTGCCTACAGTGGCGATCAGGGTGTTGCTGCTATGCCATGAGCCACCCGGAACGGCATCGGTCAGCGGTGTTATCGCGCCAACGCACAGGGTAGTCAAGCCGGATATTGCACCTGCTGCAGGTGTACTGTTGACCGTTATTGTATGAGTTGCGGCAGCGCTGCCACATCCATTAGTTACGGTGTATGATATAACTGCTGTACCGGGAACCAGTCCGGTTACAAGGCCAGTAGCACTTACAGTAGCAATTGTCGGCGAGGCTGAGCTCCAGGACCCGCCAGCAGCGGTATCTGCCAGCGTTGTGGTGGCTCCGGTGCACAATACAGTCGTGCCGGTTATTGTACCGGTAACCGGCAAGGCATTTATGGTCTCAATTCGTGTAGCAGCGGCGCTCCCGCAGCTATTGGTTATTGTATAAGATATAGTTGCTGTGCCTGCAGTCACACCCGTCAGCAATCCGGTACCGCTTATTGTAACAATTGACGGTGAGCCTGAGCTCCATGTTCCGCCTGATGCGACGTCGGTCAAAGTAGTTGCAGATCCGGCGCATAACACTGCAGTGCCGTTTATAGTGCCGGCATTGGGCGTCGCATTCACGGTTACCACGCGGGTTGCAGCAACGGTTGAACCGCAGCTATTGGTGACTCTGTAGGAAATTGTTGCTGTGCCTGCAGATATCCCGGTCACAATACCTGAACTGCCAATTGAAGCAACTCCCGGAGATAATGAACTCCAGGAACCGCCGGTAACTGCATCGGTGAGCGCAATTGTTGAACCGCTGCACACTGACGCAACGCCTGTGATAGTTCCGGCAGTGGTGCCCGAACCTACCGTTACGATTTTGTTTACTGTGGCGGTGCCACAGCTATTCGTAACGCTGTAGTATATGGTTGCCGTGCCGGCCGTGCCGCCTGTTACAATTCCCGACGCATCCACAGTAGCCACCAGGTTATTCCCGCTGTTCCATACCCCTCCGCTTACTGCGTCTGTTAAATTGGTTGTTGACCCGATGCACACTGTAGTGGTGCCTGTGATGGTTCCTGCTGATACACCAACGCTCACGGTTACAACTACCGACGCTGTACCAGAAGGAGTAACATAACTTATCGTAGTGGTGCCGGCAGTTACTCCCGTCACAACACCACTGGAAGAGCCAACAGTGCCTATCGCAGGATTACTGCTGCTCCATGTTCCGCCGGTTGTGGTACTGCTCAGTGTGGTACTGCTACCGGCACATACCGCCATTGCTCCGTTAATGGTAGGTAGAGGGGTGGGGTACACACACAAGTGCTCAATAAACTGCAGCGTTGCATAGTTCCAGTCGCTGTAAAACATATGTTCGGCATTGCTCGCCGCGATCTCATTAGAGACACCAAGTTGTTTCAAACCCGGCAATGTTGCCAGGTCTGGATACAGCGATGGGTGCGCTGCTACATTCTGCGTAATCAACGTATCCTCTATCGCATATCCATTGGTATCAATATCATTGTTCAGCACAAGCTCGTTGTATATATTCACAGAAGTGGCTGGCGAAACGCCGGGAACTCTTGCGAATCGCTGCGGGTAAATGGGCTGTTTATTGTGAATGAGGTAGCTGTTGCACATACCTCTCGATTGAAGGACAGAATCGTTTTGCCACGCCTGGTAATTTCCCGCGGGGCCAACCTGCGGGTTGTCGTCATAAAGCGCCATGCGAAAAGCAAAAGGCGAACTGATATACTCAAAAAGAAGGTCGCCACTCTGCGCACAGTAAGAAACACCTGCGGTGTAATGATATACATAGCCAACAGTCGCAGAGAACGCTCCACCGTTTGACATTCCGATAGCATAACGGTTAGTGGAATAGGTCATATTGCCCCGGTTGATAAAGGTATCTGTAAGTATTTTCAGATTCGCGAGATCAACGTTAGTTATAGAATCTCCCGGTGACGTGAACCACCTTATTTTCCCATCTCCGTTTATGTCTGAGTCCAGCGTCACTTCTTCTGCTTCTGTAATAATAAAACCAAATGTGTCGGCGATTGCGGCATCGATGAAGCTTCGGTATTCCGGTTTAGATACCCAATTGGCCGCTGCGCCACCGGTGCCATGAAAGAGATACAGTACGCCTTTCATGGAAGCTGGAAAATAAGAATAAACATTCTTCAGATTATTCTCGCCCATTATCTGCTCAAAGTGTATGGTGTAAGCGGGCATAGCCTGTATGTTTGCAGTAACGTTCACATTCTGAGCAGGCATAATTAATGTAGTATGCCATTCGTGCGCACCTGCGAGAAAAGAACTGTCGCCGCTCCAGTAGCCAAAGGTTTGCGTGGTATCATAGGCTGTGCTCCACACATTTACAGTATCGCCAACTTGGTATACACCTGACCCGTACCCGTTGGTTACAGTCACACTGTAGGTTTGTGAGAACAATGTGGTATTGCCAAGCAAAATGGCGACAAGAATAAGTAAGGCAGTTTTCATAAGTAATTGAAAGAGTAGTTATCGCTCTAAAGTTAAAGAAAAATGTGTTTTTTATTGCTGCGCTTTCTGCTTTGTTGCGAATGCGCAAAAAAAGCCAGTGTTTCCACCGGCTCTTCTGTTCGTAGGGGGGTACTACTAAGTATTAGCGGAAACCTCCCGCTTATATATAAGGCGGTACAACAGATCAAAATGTTAGTAGCACCGGTAAATATTTTTTTGCGGATCCTGATTAATCTTTTCCCACGCGCAGATGAGCCGACTGCACCCTTTCGCCAAAGAAAACGGAAGCATGATTGTCAAAATCTGTGGTATCATCAGTAGTGTAAAAGCGCATGTCCCCGGTTTTGGTAAGCTGGAGCTCTGTTTCTGGGTGCCGCTGCAGGTAGTCCGCTAGGCTGTCGGCCACTATCGGCCCCTGCGATACTACTTTGACTCCTTCCGGCAGGTGTTTTTTTATTTTATCGGCCAGCAGCGGGTAATGGGTGCAGGCCAGCAATATGGTATCTATATCCGGAGCATTGGCCATCAATTGATCTAAGTACTTTCCTACAAAAAAATCAGCACCTTCACTCTTATATTCGCCATATTCTACCAGCGGCACCCACATGGGGCAGGCCAGTGGATATACGGTCACCTCGGGGAAAAATTTACTGATCTCTATTTCATACGAGCCAGAGCTGATCGTACCCTTTGTGCCCAGCACACCCACCGAATTTGTATCGGTATAAGAGCCGATCATTTCGGCAGTGGGGCGTATCACTCCCAGCACCCGTTTGTCAGGGGCTATACGTGGCAGATCCTGTTCTTGTATGGTGCGCAGCGCCTTGGCTGAAGCTGTATTGCAGGCCAGTATCACCAGGGGGCAGCCCATCCTGAAAAACCATTCCACGCACTCCAGTGTATACTCATATACTGTTTCAAACGAACGATTGCCATAGGGTGCGCGCGCATTATCACCCAGGTACAGATAGTCATATTGCGGCAGCAGAGCGGCGATAGACCTGAAGACGGTAAGTCCGCCATAACCGGAATCGAAAATGCCTATGGGATGTGATGCCATGATGTAAAGGTAGCGGTTAAACATAAAAAAATGAGCGTCGGTTAAGACGCTCATTTTGTATCAGAATATTGTGTTTTTATATTTTACCTAGGCTATCTTAGTGGGCAATTACCACTTGTTTTACTATCTGGCCTTGTGTGCCCTCAATCCTGATCACATACATGCCGTCAGCAAGATTGTTTACAGAAATAGCACCGCTGAATTGTGTACCGAAAGGAACATCCATTTTGTTTATTTCCCTTCCTGTCATATCATACATAGCGATGGTTGCAGTCTGTGCTTCGTTCCAGTTAAGATCAACATGAAGTACATTCTGAGCTGGTACCGGGTAAAGATTAGCAGCGCCGTTGTTAGCAACCACACTCTTTACTGAAGCGGTGTAAGAAGAATAATAGTAGTATGAAGTTGGATCGCCTAATGCAAACTCCCAACCCACACCTGGATTCCATGATTCGCCAACAGAAGAGGTCATCTGTCCGAAGCCGTTATAAGAATACATGTACATTTTTACATTGTCCCATGTTCCGCCGCCTGTAGTGTCCCATATCTGGTCTATTTCCACACCTGGCATATGGCTTGTAAAACCGCTGTAAACATGCAATATCTGGTTTACCCACGCGCTGCCGTTGAATGTCTGATACAGATCGGTAAGCAGGTTGCCTGAGCTATCGTAAGTATCTGTATACATGTAGTTATTTACAAATGCCGAACCGTTCCAGTTGCTGTAAGTAGTAGTATTTGTTATCAATGAATAAGTATATAACACCTGCGAAGTGTAATCATAGATTCCAGATACTGTGTTGTAATTCTGGTCAACTTCCTGCAGTAACCTGCCTGTGCCATCGTAATAATATATTTTCTGGCTGCTTGGCAAAAAAGAACTGGTAAGTCCGTTCCATGTATTGGACTGGTCAAGGTACAACTGGCCGGCAGTGTTATAGCTAAACACGTCTTCTCCGGTGTTTACCCATGTTGCACCACCCCAGCTTTGGTAAACTATTGATGTAACCTGGTTGCTGCTGTTATAGGTATAAACGGCATTGGTAGCGTTTACCCAGGCAGTGCCATTCCACTGTTGCGTAATGGTACTCAAAATATTATTATTGGCATCGAATGTCTGCAGATAATTCAGATTGTTATTAAATGCAGTGTCACCAACATAAGTCCAGTTAGTCTTCACATCATACTTCATAGTATGAGTCAGATCGCCACCCCTGTTGTTTGAATAGTAAGTATAAGCCGTTGAATCATTTACATTTAATGAAGCGCCGTTACTGCTATAATCAGATGAAGCAACAAGCCTGGACGAGGTTTGCGCCTGCGAATTCTGGCATAAAATAACAGGTAATGCAAGTGTTAAGAGTAGCATCTTTCTTTTCATAAAAGGCAATTTATTTTGAAATAGTTAAAGGTACAAATAGAAAAACCATACAATGATAGTAATAATTTTTTGGAAATTACAAATTTTGACGGAAAATAGTGATTAAAGTCATATCAGGCGGGGTAACCCGTAAATCAGTGTATCCGGAACAGGCTTCCTGCTAGAACCTATATTTCAGCAATATCAATGTGCTGCTCGCTGCCGAAATGGAGACAGGTTGCGTCCAGAATTGTGTTGTCCGCTCCGTGCGTAACTCCAGTTCCATACGACTATAAGAAAGGCCCACGCCAGCCAGTAGGCATTGTTCATATCTGTTCAGCTGCAATGGTAACGACGAATTCACAATGTCAGATGTCTGTGCCGATAATGATATGCCATATCCATTACCTATACCTAGCTGGATAAATGGACTAAGTTTGACTCCCGAAAACTGGTATCGCAGTGCATCCAATAGTTTTATGTAGGTAAGGTTGATGACAATCTCCTGTTGCCCCGTTATTATGTCGTTCCTGGTTCCGGTGAGCCGGTAACTATCATTTACGAGTTCGTTATATATCGACAAATGTTTTTGTGTATGCGGCAATATGAGATTTATATATATGCCACCAACAACCGTATAGCTGGTCGGATAGCGAAACCCCACATATACAGCATTATACCACTGAAAAAAATTTCTGGACGGCCCGACCAGAAGCCCAACAGTGGCTTTAGTTCTTTCTCGTTTATATTCGTATGCAGGATTGTCTCCATACTGGCATTTGTTATAATCTTTAGCCAGTCGCATGAGGCTACCCATGTTGTATTGCGCATCATTCAGTTTACTGATATTAACGGATGTGCAACCGGTATATAGTTTTTGCAGTTGTTTCTTATACTCTTCGTTAGACGCGAGCTGGGTCCTGCTTTCATCAGCGTAATATCGCTTAAAGACAAGATCTGTGAGTGTGCCCTCCGGCGATTCGACCAGGTAATGCTGCTTGTGAACAACAGTATCTCTGTAGGTGTACAGGCTTTTAGGACTTTGCACCAATAACTGGGCAAAGAATTGCTGGGGCATTAATTCCGGCGAAGCACTTTTGCCTATACTCGAAAGCTCCTGTTGCGAGACATCGATTTCTGTGCTGAATGATTTAAAATAAATGTCCTGCAAAGGCATATGCACAGTGAACGACTTAACTTGTGATGGCCGGAACTGTTGCCTTACTCCGTCTTTCAACCTTATCATGACGACAGCGGGCGTCCTTATTTTTTCCTTGTAAGAAATCTTCCCGAAAACAGTGTCGCCAGTTACTTTTACTACATATCCCTCAGCCCAGCGGCCTTGCGCGCAGGCCTCACTATTGACCCAAAATAAACTGATTATCAGGATCGTACAAAAAAGGCGGGTTGGGAGGGTTGCTATCATTGGGAATTAAATAGGTTGTCGGTAAAGATATAAATATTGTGAAATAACCGTTTTCTGTTCACTTATATTTTGCTCCTCTGCACCTTGGATAAAATAGGTATATAATTGTTCGACTTTCAGCTATGCATTCTATCTTTATCCTGATAAATCAAGGTGCATGGTACTCCTCAAAAAATTAAGGATAGATACTTCCCTGCCGCTTTGGGCTATTAATCTTCCCGGTGACTGCAAGATCCTTTTTGAAGAGCTGGAGGTGAAACAAAAGCTATCCGGAAAAACACCGGTGAGCCAGCTTATCCTGTTTGCTGAGGACAGCGGCATACTGGCCCGCTGGATACCATTGCTTGCCGATTATGTCGGTCAGCAGACACTTTTTTGGATAGCTTATCCTAAAAAGACAGGCGCTATTGCCTCCGATCTCATACAAATGAAACCCTGGGATATTGTCTTTCAGTCTGGCTACCGGGGCCAAACATCCGTATCCATAAATGATGACTGGACTGGTATGCGGTTTACTAACGCCCCTAAAAGCAAGCCCTCCATCTGCGATCTGCCCGTGGAAGAGCGTAAAGTGGAAGGAATAGATTTTGTGAACCGAACCGTGCAGCTACCCTCCGATGCTTTGGCTGCGGTAAAGAAATACTCCGGCATGGAAGCTTTCTTCAACGCCATGGCCTTTACGCACAAAAAGGAACATGTGCTGGCTATACGGGACGCAAAAAAAGAAGAGACCCGCACCCGCAGGATAGAAAAAATGATCGAAATGCTGAACGAAAACATGAAAAACCCCAAACCGATGAAGGGGCTTCCCGTCAATAAAAAACAAACTGCTAAATAAAATTACCCATGATGATGGCTTCCTCAAAAGCTAAATTCATGGTTCCCTGCTTGCCTACCGGTAGGCAGGTTAGGGGAGGGGTGAGACAGGAGTTTACCTCAATGTCAAATGAGCAAACTTCGATGCATTTGCGTCCGAATCCCGGTCTCTAATAGCATTGTAGGTCGGCACAATATAGCGGGCACTATACTCATTATCAGAAATAAATTTCAGCACATATTCAACAGCAAATCCCGGGTCATTTTTCTTAGCCACAAGCAGGTATTCCAGGTAGAATAAGCTGATCCCCATATCGAACGAGCCGCCGTTGTCCTTTCCTATCCATTTTTCAGCAAAGGCCACGATGTCCGATTTATTGTCGGCTATCTTTTCATGCAATTGCTTCAGGGAAAACACTTTCAGAAATTTCAGGCGTTCCACATCGCCTTCTATGTCTATATCGTTGTTCAGTTTTGCGCCTGCATGCGCAGCTATCTGGGCATCTACTTCTTTCAAGAGCTTGCTGTTCAGCACATACTCTTTTAGCGATGCATCGGTCATCTGCGCATACTCGTCCAGCGGCCGCTGTCCGTTAGCCTGGTATCTTTCGTCTGCCGATGCGGCAGGTTGCTGCGTTGGTGCTTTTTCTACCACGCCGTCTGCGTTCACATTCAGCCGGCCGGCTGAATCGAAATTGAAATGCACAGGGTCTGCCTGTTTTTCGGCCACAGGCGGTATATAGGACGAGACAGGTTGTTGTTTTGGTATGTTGTTATAGGAGTCAGCACCGTTTGAATAACCATTATCAGTTGTGTTCACATTGGGGGCATCATTATTCTTGTTGGTGCTATTTGTTCCCGCATTCACCTGCTGCGATGAAACACTAGGCACCACGCGAAGTAATACCCTGTTCTCCATAACCGGGGCGGGCTGCTCCATTACTGGTGGCGCGGGCGCAGGTTCTGGTGTTGGCACCACGGGTTGAAATTGGCTGGTTTTTACAGTAGCCGCTTTATCTTCTTTCTTACTTATCAGGCTCCTGATCTTTAAAAACTCGAGATCTGCCATTTCCATAAGCGCGCCGACCCGGTAAAAATCCCGCTTTGCTTCATCGGGAATATTGCCGCCGTTGTAGCCAAGCTCTTTTTCTATGCCGGCCCAGGCGTCCTGCAGCATGGAGCAAACATATACTTTGAATTTCTGCGCACCGTATTTTTTATACTCGGTAAGTTGCAGGCGGTTTGCTTTCAGCGCCAGCCTGTATGCCACACGCTTTGACGAAAAACTATCGGTTGTAATTTCCTTTTTATCTACGGCCTGCTCCACTTCCACATCAAACTCTTCACATAAAATAGCAGATATGGGCCCTACCGAATTTTCAAAATACGTAACGATCCTGATAACTGGTAAACAGGTTTCATCTCCGCTATACTCCATTTCCGACTCGATCCTGTAATAAGGGATCTCATTCTGAACCACTATTTCTTTCACCAGGCTTTCTACCTTTTGGAGGAAGGCATCATTGTTCTCAAATGGAGAGTGGTGTTTATTGGCTGTCATATGTGTATTTTCGTTTACAACGATACGTATATTTTAAGTCATTAACATTATCGACGGGCTAATTAACACTTATTTAGCAGCCAGTTAACGTATTTTATCAAAACGACTTTAAGCCGAAGAAAATCATCGACCAAACATCTATGATACGCTGGCAGGTGCGATGGGTGTGGCCGGAGGCTTCCACAAGTCTTTCCATTGCTGGGGTGTTAAGGCATCTTTTACATCAAAGTTGCCGATCCGGGTGCGTCGAAGCTCCTGCAGGTAAGCCCCGCAGCCTAGCAGTTGCCCGAAATCCTGCGCCAGCGATCGTATATAGGTGCCCGTACTGCATAGCACCCGGAAGTGCACTTCAGGCAAAGCTATTTTTGTGATCTCAAATTCGCCTATGGTTACCGGCCGGGCATTTAATACCACTTCCACACCCGCGCGGGCAAGATCATATGATCGCTTACCATCTTTCTTTATGGCAGAATGTATGGGCGGCACCTGCATTATTTCTCCGGTAAGTTTTTGAGCAGCCTCTTGTATTTGCTCATCGGTAATGTGCTCAAAAGGTTTGCTGTTCTCCGGCTCGCTTTCCAGGTCGTAAGTGGCAGTGACAGCGCCCAGGTGAAAGATGCCGGTATATTCTTTTGGCAGTTGCTGGTAGCCTGATATTTTTTTGGTCATCTCTCCGCTACAGCAGATCAGCAAGCCGGTAGCCAATGGGTCAAGAGTACCGGCATGTCCAATCTTCGCGCGCAAAGATATTTTTATGTGATTTACCGCATCAAACGATGTCCATTTATAAGGCTTGTCCACAAGTATTACCCCACCTTTTTTCAATTCGGCGGCCGTTGGTCTTTTTTGCATTGCCGCAAAGGTAGTAAGTTGATAAGTTAAAAAGTTGAAAGGTTAATGAGTCAAAAGGTTGCTGCTGCGCCGTGTTTAAATCTTTAAGTGAAAAATAAACCCCCGGAACTTATTAACCTTTTAACTTGTTTCTGTGCTTATTTTGCTCCCTCACAGTCCTGTTCCTCAATTTACCGAATATCATTGTCCCCTCGAGTCCAAACACCGGGCTCACGTAATTTATATTGCCATAAAACCCCAGTGAAAGCCCCGCCTTCCGGCCAAGGGGAAGTTCCATGGTGGGATTAAGAATAATCCCGGCGCAAAATTCTTTTCGGGTACCATAATCATAATTGCTGTCAAACCACCCGCCTGAGAGCTGATAATTATCTGGGGTGCTTGCAGTACCAAACGAAAGCCCTCCCCTCACAATAAAACGGACAACGGAAGAAGATCGGGAATAGGCTTTGCCATACATCAAACCAAACATAGACAGCGTTTGCTGCGGATAAAAGCCGAAAAGACCCGGATGGTAATCCGCAGGCATTTTTGGGTCGCGGTGACTGCTGAAACAATAGGCCAAAGAAAAGACGTTGTCCTTTTTATCGATAACATTCATGGTCATATTAAACGAGCCGTGAGTGCCGTATCCGCCGCCGATATCGCCATAAATAAAAAGGCCATGTGGGTTGTACCTGATACTGTCCTGCGCATTGACAATAAAAGAGCCGCAGCTCAAAAACACGCAAAGAAATAATTTTACGTTTTTCATTGCTTGAAATTTTTGGAATTTGTACTAACCCATGACATTACATAAAAGTAAGCTATTTACATTACTATACATATACCCATCAATCTTACTGAATCCCAGACTTACGACTCAATAAGCCTGTCAATTTTATCGAATCACGGACTCACGACTTATGACTTATTTACCCGCCAAAGCTATTTCTGCGAAGGTGGGCGACTTAATAAGCCTATCAATTTTACTAAATCACAGACTTAAAACTCATGACTTATTTACCCACCGAAGCTATTTCTGCGAAGGTGGGCGACTCAATAAGCCTATCAATTTTATCGAATCACGGACTTACGACTCACGACTTATGACTTACGACTTTAAACTACCTTTGCGCCATGTCTTTTTTCAAAAAAGCCCGGCCATTTGTGATAGCAGGCCCCTGTAGCGCGGAGACGCGGGAGCAGGTGCTGGAAACAGCCCACGAACTGAGCGCAATGAACGTGCAATTGTTTAGGGCTGGCGTGTGGAAGCCGCGAACCCGCCCTGGTTCGTTTGAGGGTAATGGTATAGAAGCGCTGGGATGGTTGCAGGAAGCAAAACAAACATATAATTTACCCGCTGCAATAGAGGTCGCTGAGCCGGCCCATATAGAACTGGCGCTGAAACATGGCATAGACGTGCTATGGATAGGCGCACGCACTACGGTAAACCCTTTCCAGGTGCAGCACCTGGCTGATGCACTGCGCGGTGTGGAGATACCCGTGATGGTAAAAAACCCGGTGAATGCCGATGCAGACCTCTGGGAAGGCGCAATAGAACGATTTGAAAAAGTAGGTATCAAGGACCTCGCTGCAATCCATCGCGGCTTCTCGGGTTACACATCTGCAGCGGGCTACCGAAACCAGCCCAATTGGCCCATACCCATAGAGTTGAAAAGGCGCAAACCCGAACTGGCCATCATTTGCGATCCCAGCCATATTACCGGCAACCGGAGCCGTATAGCCGAGGTAGCACAGAAGGCAATGGATATGCACTTCGACGGACTGATGATAGAAACCCATCCCCACCCGGACGAGGCCTGGAGCGACGCGGCTCAACAGGTAACCCCGCAACGCCTCAAAGAGATTCTTGCCGGCCTCGTAATACGTGAAGAGTATACCCGGGATATGAGCGGCCTCATGCAGCTGGAATATCTGCGCCAGCTTATGGATAGCCTGGACGCGGAGATCATAGACCTGCTGGGGCGCCGCATGGAACTCAGCGAGCAAATGGGACTGGTAAAGAAAGACTGCAACCTCACTGCCTACCAACCGGCCCGCTGGCGCGAGATTGTAGAAACAAGGGGAGAGCGTGCCGAGGCACATTTACTCTCAAAAGAATTTATAGTGAAGCTTTATGAGCAGATACATCATGAAAGCATACGCCGGCAGCTCGCCATACTGGAAAACATAGAAAAAGAAATAAAAAAGTAAATTTGACGACTTCAAGCAAAAGTAAAGAGTGTCATGGAGAGCCCCGCCGAACCATGACTGCTGAGTAGAGCACTTAGCTGATTGCGGTTATTATAAACAAATCACATTGGCATTAAAACAACACACCGACCACCGGGTACGTTTCGATCAGCAGGTAGACAACTCATTGTCTTATGTGCTGCCGTTCATTGAAAAAACAAAATCCCTCGGCCCTGGTACCACTATATTTGAGGTAGGCACCGCGGAAGGCGGTGTGCTCGTGCCGTTTATGGAACGCGGCTGCCACTGCCTGGGTGTTGACCTCATGCAGGAACGTATAGACCTTGCCAAAGAATTCCTGGAAAAAGAACTGGCCGAAGGAAAAGTTGAGCTGCTCTGCCAGAATATTTACGATGCAGATTTCCTGGCCCGGTTCAAAGGAAAATTTGATGTCATCATCCTTAAAGACGTTATAGAGCATGTACCGGAGCAGGAGAAATTCGTTCCCTACCTCAAAAACTTCTTAAAGCCTGGTGGGCAGATTTTCTTCGGCTTCCCGCCATGGTACATGCCCTTTGGCGGCCACCAGCAGGTGTGCCGTAAAAAATGGGCAAGTGTGCTTCCTTACTACCACATCCTTCCCCGCCCCCTTTACAACGGCATCCTGAAAATGGCCGGCGAAGACAAAGTAGTGATCGATGAGCTGATGGAAATAAAAGACACGCAGATCACTATAGAGCGTTTTGAGCGGATAGTAAAGGCCAGCGGTATGAAAGTGCTCCACAAACAGCACTACCTTATCAACCCCATTTACAAATACAAATTCGGCCTCAAACCCCGCAACCAGTTCCCTCCATTCTCATGGATTCCTTATTTCCGTGATTTCGTGACTACATGTGTGTATTATACGGTGGGATAGACAGCTAATGGTACTTAGTATTTGCCGGCTATTCAGGCATCTGGCCCTGGTTCCATATCTCCCAGCTCGCTTCGGCTTGTAGCTGCAGCATCTCAAAACCATTTTTAACCGCCGCACCCTTTTCCCTTCCCATCGCCAGGAACTTTGTTTCCTCAGGATTGTAAATAAGGTCAAAAAGTAAGTGATGGTCAGTTATGTGCTCAAATGGCAACGGGGGCATTTCATCAATATTTGGGTACATACCTACCGGAGTAGTGTTGATGATCAGTTTGTGGTGGGAAATTACATCGCTGCTCAGTTCATTGTAGTTAAGCCCCCCTTCAGTTTTTACTCTCGATACTTTTTGAAACGGTATGCCCAATTGCGTTAGCGCATAGGCCACTGCTTTCGATGAGCCGCCGGTACCCAGTATCAAGGCGTTGGTATGCTGCGATTTCAGTAATGGATTGAGGCTTTTTTTAAAACCGGTTGCATCTGTATTATACCCCTTGGTTTTCCCGTTCCTGATAACGATACAGTTTACCGCGCCTATTGCTACAGCCACGGGGTCCATCTGGTCCAGGTACCGGATCACTGACTCCTTGTAGGGCGTGGTTACATTGAGCCCGCTTAAATCGGGGCAACCATACAGCAATTCCACGAACCCGCTGATGGCTTCTATAGGGAAAAGTTCATAGGTAGCGTCAATGTTATTGGCAGCAAATTTCATTTTGAAATAAGCGGGGGAAAAAGAATGTTGCAAGGGGTAACCAATAAGACCGTATTGCGCAGGCATGGTGTAAATATAAATGAAAAAACGCCCGGCAACGCAGGCGCTTTATTATAAAACTTTTATCAAATTTATGTTACCCGTGATTAGCTCTTTTTCTGCCATCGTCGTCAAGAAACAAATTAAAAGTATCACCCCTGAGCCCTACCCTTGTGGACTCCAGTGGTATTACTTCCGAAGGAGCCAGGTTGCCCAGGTTCACATTCGCGCCAAGCAATTCGAGGAAGTAAACCTGCTGTGCTTTTTGCGGTGCCTCCCAGATGATCTTCTCATACGGTATCTGGGTAAGTATCTCCTGTACCAGCCCCTCGCGCACCTCGCCCGATCCGCGATAGATGCCCACATTGCCGGCTTCACGTGCTTCGGCGATCACGTAGGTCGAACCAGCCTCCAGTTCAGCCCGCATCAGCTCTATCCATTTATATGGCGGCATGATGTGCGTAGCATCCTTAGACCCAACTTCAGAAAGCACGGTAACATGCTTTGCCAGCTTCTCGATGTACCCTAATTTCTCCATATGCGGGATAATGATAGAGCCATCTGATACTTCAACGTGCTTCAGGCCGTAGTCCTTTACCATCGCCAGGTAGTCGTCAAACTGGTCACGGACCAGGAAAGCTTCAAACAAAGTGCCCCCGAAATAAACAGGAATATCGAGATCAGTATATATTTTAATTTTTTCTTTCAGATTGGCAGTGGCGTAACTGGTTCCAAAACCCAGTTTCACGATGTCTACGTAAGGCGCCGCAACAGAAAGGAAATCCCGCGCTCCGTCAAGGCCCATGCCCTTGTCCATGACCATAGTGAGGCCATAGGAGCGGGGGCGCGCTGTGCGGAAAGGAATGTTTTTAAGATGGTAATTCATGTGTGTGTGTTTTCATCCCGGGTAGCCCATCGGGAGCACAAATATAAGCGATTCGGCGTGTTAACATAATGGCAAAATGCGTCCGTAAACAGCTTAATGCAATAAAGTCCGCCAGGTAGCTAATTTATTTTTCTTTTTTCAAGGTATATTGCAACCATATTTATCCATATGAAACGTGATTCTCCCATTCTTGGTTTCCTGATCGGGCTGGTACTGCCCATCGTCGGTTTGTGTATCATGTATTTTATTTGGGGCAGCCATGAGGGCATTTTTAGCTTTGTGCAAGGGCTCACACATCGGCGGGGCATGGCTACAAAAGTATTTACACTCAGCCTGCTTACCAACCTCATTCCGTTTGCTTATTGTAACATTAAACGGATAGACCTGACCATGCGTGGCATTTTTACAATTACCATGGTGTATGTGGCCCTTATCGTCATGGCAATGTTTGTCTGGTAACTTATGCGCTATTATCTCATTGCAGGCGAGGCCAGCGGCGACCTTCACGGCAGCAATCTCATCAGAGCCATACATGAGCAGGACGCACATGCAGACATACGCTGCTGGGGCGGCGACAGGATGCAGGCTGCGGGTGCCACGCTGGTGAAGCATTACCGCGATCTCGCTTTTATGGGTTTTGTGGAAGTGATCGCTCACCTGCGCACCATCATGCGCAACATAGACTTCTGTAAAAAAGATATACAGGCATTCAAACCCGACGTGCTGGTGCTGATAGACTATCCCGGCTTTAATATGCGCATTGCCGAATGGGCAAAAAAACAAGGTATCCGGATAGTCTACTACATATCCCCCCAGGTATGGGCGTGGAAGGAAAAGAGGGTACTGAAGATAAAGCGCGATGTGGACAAGATGCTGGTTATCCTGCCCTTCGAGGTCGACTTCTATAAAAAGTGGAACTATAAAGCTACTTACGTGGGCCACCCGCTGATAGAGGTAATAAACAACGAAAGGAACAACTTGCCCGTAACCCCAATTTCAGACAAACCCATCATAGCTATACTGCCAGGCAGTCGCGCACAGGAGATAAAGGTGAAGCTGCCCATAATGCTCAAGATGGTAAAGCACTTTCCCGACTTTTGTTTTGTAGTAGCCCAGGCATCAGCCCAGCCCGATAGTCTTTACAAAGAAATAATCGGCAACGAGCCGGTATTGCTGGTAAAAGACCAGACGTACAACCTGCTGAAACAAGCCCGGGCAGGACTGATAACCAGCGGCACCGCCACGTTGGAAACCGCTCTTTTCGGAGTGCCCCAGGTGGTCTGCTACAAAGGCAATGCAATATCTTTTTGGCTGGCAACAAAGCTGGTGAGCGTAAAATACATATCTCTGGTCAACCTGATCATGGATAAGCCGGTGGTAACAGAACTGATACAAAGTGAGCTCACCGAGGCAAATCTTAAAATGGCACTCGCCCGGTTGCTACAGGATGAAAAATATAAACAGGAACTAAAAGCGGATTATAAGGAGCTATGGCATAAGCTAGGCGATAAAAACGCCTCTTCCCTTGCCGCTGCAGAGATCATCAGCTTAGTGTCTGAATAGGCGCACGATCATAATAATAACTGCAATCAGGAACATGAATAAGGATATGCGGTTCATGCCATGCATGAACTTTATGTTCAGGCTTTTCGGCGCGTCAGGGTCACGTTTCCTGATGTAGAAGTAGGTAAGTATCTGCTGCCAGAAGTTTTCTTTCATGAATTCAAAAGTTATAAGCCGGGTCCAAAGATGGCTAAATAAACCCACGACAACGGAAATAATTTGCCCGGCAATGAAAGTTACGGAAATTTGAGGAAATACCTATATTTGCGCTCCGCCAATGGGGAATTAGCTCATCTGGTAGAGCGTTTGCATGGCATGCAAAAGGTAACCGGTTCGACTCCGGTATTCTCCACCAGCTTTAAATCGCCTGAAAAGGCGATTTTTTGCGTCTGGTACTTTGAATTCTCTATGGAGTACTTTTGAAAATATTTGCTTTATAATCAAAGTAAAAACATATCATTTATCCTGTTTTTTGATGTGGTAAATTCTGTTTTCAGCAAGTGGGTATTCCCTTATATTTGCCGCCCGTTCTATGAAGACGTTCTCATCCATACAGCAATTATTATCAACCCTCAGCCGGGAGCAAAAACTGCTTAGCGAACTGTTTGAAAAAAGGAAGTTCCTTTCTTTCAACTATGATTATGCGCTCGAATTAGTGGACTTTGATGCAGATAAGATAACGTCGCTCATCGACTATTCGGTGGTAAGGCACAATGCTAATAACATAGAGCTGGATGATGTGTTCCTGCAGTTTTTTGAGCAGGTAATGGAAGTGAACGAGGATATTAATGCCTCTTACATCAATGAGCATATCCAGAATATAAAGCAGAGCATCATCTACTATCTGCAGGAGAACAACGAGACCAGGAAATATGGCTACCTGCGCCAGGTGAAACACGCACTGCGTAAAATAGGTGTGATCGCCCTGCGAAATGTGATGGACCTGAACAGGAACATTGACAATACGTTTAAAAATGAGCCTAATTACAAGATAAAGCAGACAAAGCTGGAGCACCTCGATGAAAAAAGAAATGTGATCTATTCTTTACTGAACCAGACAGACCATCTTGTATCGGGCGAAGAGGAGCAGACGTTCTTCAAAATAGCATCAGACGAAGAACTGAACAGGATCATCATTTTGCTGAAGCTGCAACTGAATGAATGCAGGCACAACCTGATAGATATACAGAAGCAGATCATCGAATATCTGAACAGGATAAAACACCAGAACGGAGTAATAGAAAAACTGCGGCAGATAAAATACCTGAAAGACCAGTTTGAAATAAGGAGCAAGACGAACATCAGGGAGGTGCTGGAGGCAAACACGGCGGTTATCTTTGAGCCAAGCCCCACATACCCGCTCAATATTTCGCTGGACCAGCTGCAGACTGATATTGAAACGGTGGACATCATTAAAAAAGTGGCGCGCAGAATGCGCACTACAGTGAAGGCCATACAGTCGCTTGCCGACAATATCTCTGAAGAATACCTGGAGACGCAGGTGCAGGAAGAGATACAGATCAACCTGGACGAGGTTAAAAACGGCTTCCTTGCAGCGGGAAACAACTTGTTTGACTTTATCTGCAATTATGATTTCGGTAAAGAGGTCAGCTTCGATGATTGTGTGACCATATACTGCCAGATGATCTCGCAATATGATACTTTATTTAAAATAACAGAGGCCTGCAACACGAGAGAGGATGTTGAATTTGCAATGGTCTATCCCAAATAATAATTAAATGCCCGTACCAAAACATACATCTGAAATATTTGAGTTGCTCAGCAAGGGGCAATTCATCTGCTCAAACAGCGGAAAAGACAACATCCGCAAACTGTATAACATCATTGATGAGAACTTCGACGACCTGTACGACTATTTCAAGTCAATAAACCTTGTGCTGGAAAGAGGGGACGAATATTTCATGTTCACCCGCGTAGAAAACAAAACCGACCTGGAACGTAAAATGGAAGCCGCGTTTAAATGGATAGATGTACTCGATTTTTTTAAAACAGTTGATAACTCTTTTGGTGCAGGCTACCGCTTTACACCCGCTGATATATTAGTGAAGCTAACCGTGGATGTTAACTTAAAGAACAAACTTGAAGGCCTGAAGAAGTATGCCGGCGGAAAAGAAAAGCATGCCGAGATACTGGACAAGGTACTGGACCTGCTGAGGAAAGATAACTTTATAGAATTGGAGAATGAGATCTCCAACAGCTATAAGGCGCTTGCCTCGTTCCATTACCTGGAGCGATTAATATTATCCTTAAATATTCCTGAATTAGTACAGAATGAGATACCTGAATAGAATTATTTTTATAAATAGTGCGAATGTAAAGTATGCCGAGGTGGCCGTGGACGGCAATGTGCATTTTATAGGTACGCAAGGTGTAGGTAAAAGCACACTGCTGCGTGCTATCCTGTTTTTTTACAATGCCGATAAATTGAAGCTGGGCATAGAAAAAGGCAAGAAGACATTCGATGAATATTATTTCCCTTTCGGCAATTCATACCTGGTGTTTGAAGTAATGAGGGAGACCGGCCCATATTGCGTCATGGCCTTTAAGGCCCAGGGCAGGGTATGCTTCCGGTTTATCAATGATGAATACAACAAAGAGAGCTACATAACCGAAGATGGAAGGGTAAGAGCATGGGATAATGTCCGCGAGATCTTTGGCAAGAAAGTAAACTATACACGCAAGATAGAGCGTTACGAAGAATACAGGGATATCCTGTATGGCAACAACATGGGCCTTGAAAAAGACTTCAAAAAATATTCGCTCATAGAAAGCAAGCAATACCAGAATATCCCGCGTACTATTCAGAACGTCTTTCTTAATTCCAAGCTGGATGCAGAGTTCATAAAGCAGACGATCATTATGTCGCTGAATGAAGAGGATGTGAAGATACGCCTGGATAACTATGCGTTGCACCTGAAGGATTTTGACACCGAACTTTCAGATCTGAATAAATGGACTGAAGTAAACAAATCAGGAGAGATACCGGTGCGTAAGATGGCCGAGAACATTGCCAGGATACATTCCGCCATTCAGTCGTTGAACAGGGAAAAACAGGAGACTGCGATACAGCTGTTTCACACCTACGACACTACCGTTACTGATCTGCCTAAGATCGAGAAACAGCGCGAACAGCAACACAAACTGAGGCAGGTAGTACAGGATAAATCCAACGACCTGAAAGGAAAATTCCAGGCAAAGCGGGAAGAGCTGCAAAAGCAAATAAATATCCTGGACAATGACCTGAAAAAAGCCAAAACCCGCGCTGATCACTACGAGGAGATAGGCATAAATGATATTATTAAAAGGGTAGAAAAGAAAGAAGATACGGAAACAGGCCGTGAGCGATTGGTGCGGGAACGCGACCTGCTGAACGCAAAATTTACAGAAATAAACAACCGCTACCTGGCGCTTATAGAACAGCAGCAAAATGCATTCACGAGCCTGGAGATCGTAAATCTCTCCCGTAAAAATAAATTCCGCGAAGAGTTCTTACAATTTAAGGATGATACCGGTGAAGAATATAAACAGGCTTTTGCAGAGATCAGGAAGCAGCACCACGCAGCACTGGAGGTAGCCCGAAACAGCATAACACAGAGGAGAGACAACATACACGAGCTGAAGCTGAAAAAGCAGAAGGCCCAGTTGCAACGCTACTATGAGCAGGAAATAGAAACGCTGAAGGAAGAGATCACAGAGCTGCAGCAAAAAATAAAGAATGCCAATATAGATATCGCCGACTTTAAAAAGCAAACAGAGACCCTGCAGAAACAATGGGAGCTGGATGTGGAGCGCAGTGCAGCCACCTACGACCGGAGGATAGAAAAAATGTGGGATGATGGTAAAGAGTTTACCACGGCCATGGCAGCCATAGATGCGAAGCTGCAAAAGAACAAAGACTCCCTGTACGGATGGCTGAATACAAATATGCCCGGCTGGGAAAACAACATAGGCAAAGTGATAGACGAGGAACTGGTGTTGTTCCAGGATGGGCTGGCACCGGCACTGGCGGAGAGCAATGACACCCTGTATGGCTTAAAGATAAACCTGGAGGATATAGACAAGACTGTGAAAACAGTGGCAGACTATGAGCAGGATAAACTGAAGCTACAGCAAAAAGCAGATACCAATAGGGCAAACGTAACTGCACTCACCGAACAGAAAAACGAAGAAGCAGATAAGCTAAAGAGCAGGTACCAGGGGAAAATAAAAGATCTTAATAATGCCCGTAAACAAACGGAGTATGAGCTGCAGAGAGCTAAGGGTCAGCTTGAGGCAAACACCGTAAAGCTTGCTGACTGGCAAAGAAAGGGCGCAAGTGAAAAAGAAGAACTGCTATTGCAAATAGAGCGGGAGATAAACGGCGCATCGGAAGAATTGATAAACGAAGAAAAGAATTTTGCAGGCATAGAAGCGGGTATGCAAAAGCAAATAGACAAC
>CAIVEW010000076.1 GCA_903905065.1 uncultured Bacteroidota bacterium
TGTCGTGGCTTTTGTAGCTCTGGAGGGCAGCCTGCTGGCGCAGAATATGCCGCCCGTGTATAACTGGGAAGTCGGTATTAACGGCGGCCTCAGCGTTATTACAAGGCCTTTGGGCCCTGCTATTGGCTACCAGGGAACCAGTACTAATATTGTTCATGATTATTCTGCACGCATTACCCGTTACTTCAACGAACATTGGTTTCTGACCTTTGACCTTGGCGACCGTAAATGGGAAACATTTGGTAACTGGACACCTAATACCACCTATGGCCAAACACTGAAAACCAGCCAGGTATCTTTCCTTGAAGCCAGCAATGCCATTTCGGAATCATTTGAATTCAACTACACATTCCCCTTCTATACGCACTTCCATACCTTCAACAGGTCTAATCTTTATGCCGGTGTAATGCTGGGCATGGTGACCACCATGAACGATGGCTCAATGGGTTATATCCGGGACAAGAACATGCCCGATTCCGGCAATGTGAACAGCTACCATTATGGCTATGGTGTGGGCCTCAGCTATGGTTTGCAGATCGGCTATACGTACTACATCGTTCCTCGGCTTGGCTTCACTGCCGAGTTGGCGGTACGGTATGCCGGAGTTGCCACTCATAACGACCAATATGGCAATGAGAACGCAAATTTTCACCTGCTTTACTTCCCCGAAACCGTGGGTATCCGGTGGCGTTTTTAAGACTTGTCTGCAAGAATTTCCTGCGTAAGAAGAGCGCACTTAAAGGCGCAAAACCTGTTTCCAGGTTGGTTGCCTAAAATTCCCTTATTTCGTTTTGAAGTCGGCAAACTTCTAATACCGTTTAGACATTAAAACTACTCTTATTGCACAGTTTCGGCTAAAGCCGTTTGATGTGGTTGTCATTATCACCCCGCCCTGAAGGGCGGGGCTATTAGAGTAGTGTATTATCAATGTCTAATTGGTATAAGTTGTTTGTTGTGCGGTACCGATAAGTGCGCTAAGTCCTCCGTAAAATTTGTTAAAATCAAACGGATAGCACTATTCAGGTATGATTTTTGAACTTCAATATATGCGCTCCTATAGTGTGTGTGTGTTTGATGGAAACCTAAGGTGCCGGGAGCGCCCAAATTTAGATTTCCACAAAAGGGTGTCTTTCCAGGCACTCTTTTTTTTATTCCACACGAACGCTGTAGGCGAAAAAAATAGCGGCCCTAGGCCGCTAAAAATAAAATGCTGTGATGATTGCCAACCTTACAAGCCGGTGATACATATGCCTGCTGAGGCCGGTGTTATGGGCGGCCCGGCATTGTCCTTAAAGACATTCGTGAGGTTATAAGAGGCGAATATCGAGAAGTTGCCCCACCCTACACGTGCGGTTGCTGCAAAATCCCACGGGCTCACGTAGCGCTTGGTGTCTACTTTATACTTGATGTTGGTACCCGAAACAGAAGTGAGCGCCTTAGTGTGCGCGCCTAGCAGGGTGCCTATCTGCAACCCTATGGCCGCCTTAAAGCCCTTGTTCCTGTTTTGTGTGTTGCTGAAGTAACGCAATTCGAATGGAGCAGTAAGGTAAGTGGTCACAAATTTGTATCGTTTAAAGCTTACGCTATCCGGATCGGGTATAAAGCGCACCTGCGAGCCGAGCACCCTACCGGTATCGTAATTAGCTATCTGCTGCAGGTCCAGGTACTCTACAGATACGCTCACGCCCAGGCCAGCTGCAAAGCTTAATTTTGTCTTTCTGATGGGAAAATCGTAGCACAGATAGCCGCGGAACCCAAAACCAAATGGCTTTGTCTTCACGCTGTCGGGTTTTTTGATCCAGTTGTTATAACCCAGTTGCAGCATCAGGAAATCCCTGGAGGGCTTCACTATGGGTGGGGGAACCGCAGCACTATTTACTTTATCATCCTGTGCCAGCAGCAATACAGATGGTATCATTAATATTGCCAGAATGGCAAGGATCTTTCGCATAAGGAGCTATTAGTGCGCAAATATAATGGGTGTGAAATGGAAAATTTGTTAAAAAAAGGATTTAAACGGCTTAAATTCAAAATCAGGCACAATGAATTTCACGCTAAGCTCGCAAAGCACAAATTGTGCAACTGGAAGGCAAAGCTCGCAAAGAACCTCAGCTTGAAATTTCAGTGTTCAAATTATGAATCAATCACTTGAAGGTCGAGGAGCCTACCAACAAAAAACTCCCCGCGATGTAGCGGGGAGGAAATAATAATATTGAAATTCAACTAACTACTGTTTTACAAAGGTGCGAACCTGTGTGCCAAACCCGCTGAGGGAAAGTGCGTAGTTGAGTGTAGTGCCTGCCGCGCCGCTGCCAACAAGCATAAGCGATTCAGAATTGGCCGTTAACGTGCCTGCATTAGTCAATTGAGACCCAAAGTCGATTGTGCTATCGCTTGTCACTACAAAAACTGCAGGAACAATGGAAGTTGCCTGTGTAACAGTATCAACACCGCCAACATTAGAAGTTAAAAACATACCAGTTGCTACTTTCGTAATGTACGCCACTTTAGTAGCCACGCCGCTTCTAACGTATGTACCAGAGATATCCAAAGACGCCGGCTCATTGGTAACACCGACATATACTGTCTTATTTGAAACAAACCCATACTTATTTGCCGCTGACGCAGTAACTGCATACAATCCCGGTGTCGTGGCATCCAGTGTGGAGAGATCCAATATTACTGGCACTGATTCGTTGTAAAACGAGTCATACGCAGTCGCCGAAATAGTAGGCAAGGTACCGTTGACCGGTATGCTATAATATTGTGCGCCGGTCACGGTAATAGTAGGATAAGCCACTGTAACCGTAATTGAAGGATCACTCGGGGTCTTTTTGCAGGAAGCTGCGATCACAGCCAGAAAACCAGTAAAAATCAGTATTTTTTTCATCTTATAAAGATTTAATTTTCATTTTATAAATTACCTAAAAATCAATGGTCCGCCGGATCAGAATCCCACCAAACTTTTGCAGTCAATGGTTGCAGTCCTGGGAACGAAGAGTTTACAGTGCTTTCGTTGCTTGGATAAGTCAGCCTCTTGGGGAATGTGTTGCCTATGATGCTGCTAACAGAATAAGTGAACCAATTAGGGTAACCGGTACGACGCCATTCGCACCATGCTTCAAAACCCTGGTTACCGCACATTGCAAACCATTTCTGCACGATTATGTACTGTATTTTCTGCGCTGTAGTACCTGTTGCCGGATAAACCGTCCACGCACCGGGTGCGGTTCCTAAACCTAAGCCAGAGATATAGTCATGATATATACTTATTGATAGAGGATTTGACGAATCCACCGGTGGGCCATATACATCACTCAACTGGGCAGAGTAATAGTTGAAGCTTGCCTGGATACCATCATAGAAAAGGTCATTGTCGGATGTAGTTGCAGGCGCCCAACCACGTGCAACAGCCTCAGCCTGGAGGAAAAAGCTTTCGTAACTGGTAATAAAATTCACCGGTGCATTACCTGAATTAAAATTAGTCGTCTTGCCAAGATTTTGCGCGTCAGCGCCAACATATACGGTAGGGAACGAATAACCGGTATAAGCTACACCATTGTATAAACCTTGTGGAAGACCAGCGAAAGAAGCGGAACCCGAAACAGGCTGATAGAATAAGTAAAGCCTCGGATCATTATTAGATATCAGGCTGTCCAGGCAAGTGTTGCTGGCAACAAAATTCTGAATATTCTGCAAACCTGTTTCTTCTGCATAGAGCGGGTTGCTGTTTGCTGAGTTGAAGCCATATTTGATAACCGCATCATCGCCGGCCTGCGCACCAATAAATGTTGCCGTAGTTGGGTTCGCGTACAATGCAGCAATACCCGCAGCTGTAGCAGTGGGATTGATCTCACTCATCCTCATGTATATACGGAGGGCAAGTGTATTTGCAAATTCCTGCCACTTGGTCATATCGCCGCCATAAACAAGGTCGTCTGACTTAGGCGCGGTACCACCCTTTGCAAGCAATACATTTGCGGAGTCTATGTAAGCAAGTATGCCGTTATAGACTACCATTTGTGAATCATACTTAGGATTGACAATGTGCCCATCGGCATACTGGCCCTTGAGTGCCTGAGTAAACGGCACATCACCCCATGCATCAGTGATCAACTGGAACGTATAGGCCTGCATCAGCAGGGATATGGCCATGTAAGGCGCTGCCTTCTGAGAATCAGCCAACTTGTATAGCTGGAAAAAATTCTCGTTAGCCGAGTATAGATTGTTCCATGCATAAATGAATGCATCCTGGCCGGGAGCATATTGATCCAGGTTATGATATTGGCTTGCACCTGGGCTCTGTGTCCAGTACTGCGCAAAGAACGAACCTGCGATCTCCAGATCTACACCCTGCGCAGTACCCAAGTAAAGCTGAGCAGCGGGCAGCAATGTTGATACCGTAGCCACTTGCGCACCATTCGGGTTAGTATTTACATCGAGGTATTTCTTGCAGGAAGACACCCCAAGTGCGGCACCTAATGCTGCTAATATTGTGATTTTCTTACTTATAGACATAATAACAATTTTATACCAGGTTTAGAAAGTAACTTTAATATATGCACCGTAGTTTCTCAAAGAAGGCGTAGCACTGAAGTTAAAGCCCTGCCCATTTTGCGTAGCGCCTGCTGAGCCTTCTTCAGGATCGTCATATTTGTTGCTCTTAGCCGTCCACAGAATGAGGTTGTTGCCGAATATACCAGCTTCCAGACCGCCAAACGGAGTTTTCGAATAGTACTTCTGAGGAATCTTGTATCCCAATGAAGCTTCCTGCAGCCTGATGTAAGAAGCATTAACCAGGTTTTGTGCGCCCAGGTTGTTCTGGCCTACCTGCGTTACCCAGTAGTTGTACGGAATGAATTTGGTAGTGTTTGTAACATATATTGGTGCTGCACCTGCCGGAGCTATGTTATTAACTGAGTTCTGCCAAACGTAAGGGTTACGGTTGTTGGTTACAGTTTCCGGTGCGCTGCCCACGAAGTCCATCAACTCTTTGTTCTGGCTGTAGAACAATCCACCTTGTTTTGTAGTGAATAAAACGTGAAGTTTCAGTCCTTTGTAGCTCAGATCAGTACCCCATGAAGCCTGGAATTTAGGCTGGAAAGTGCCTCTTAATTGTGGCTTGGCTGTAGGTACCGGTAAACCCGATGCCGCATCTACTACTGCATGCCACTGCTTGGTGGTTGGGTCCTGCTCATAAGTGATGTCATTGGAATAGAACGCACCATAAGGATGCCCAACCGCATCAACAATAGCCATTCCGTTGAAGCCACCCACTGTGATCTGCTGAACGCCGCCGGCAAGGCTCACCACATCGCTCACGTTGTGCGTATAGGTTCCATAGAGGTCCCATTTCAATCCCCATTTAGTAGAGATCGGCGTACCACGAATGCTCAGCTCCTCTCCTTTATTGCTGATATCTCCTACGTTAACCGTATTAGAGAAATAACC
Source organism: uncultured Bacteroidota bacterium (assembly GCA_903905065.1). GTDB lineage: Bacteria > Bacteroidota > Bacteroidia > Chitinophagales > Chitinophagaceae > Nemorincola. The sequence goes on from CAIVEW010000076.1 coordinate 5,452, forward strand.
AGAGCTTGGGGGCAAAGGCACAGCTGTAATAAGGGAGTGCGTAAGATCATTGTAATAAGTGAATGACAGACTTAAACGATCTTTAAAGAAAGAAAGGTCAGTACCAACTTCAAATTCACGGGTAAGTTCCGGAGCAAGGGTCTTAAGACCGAAACCGGTTCCGACCTGATATGCAGGAACACTGTTGAATGGCGGATTGATCGTTCCGAAAGCACTTGTTATCGGATTCTGGTAGAAAAGCGCCTTATTGTTTGCGTAAGCAATGGCATCCGCACTCACACCGGCAGTACCTATACGTACCTTGCCATAGTTAAGTACTTTATCCTTGAAATCGCCTTTCAGCCTTTCTGTAAATACCCATGAAGCGTTAGCACTTGGGTAGAAATAACTTGCTTTGCTCCAGTCGAGTGTGCTTGACCAGTCGTTACGGCCCGTAAGCTCCAGGAACAATTCTTTCTGGTAGTTGAGCTTAACGCTGGCATATATGCCTTGCGTACGGGACTGCAAAAGCGTATTCGACGCTGTGAGCGGACCTGCATTATTTGAAAAATTATAAAAACCAGGAATTACGAGGCCGCCCGTTTTGGGGCTGATCGTTACTATGGTTGTATTATCATTCCTGAGTGTTGTGTTCTCACCCATCAGCACATTGATACCAAAGTTGTTGCTGAGCTGGTGAGTGAATGTACCGATCAGGTCATTGTAAAAACGGAAGCCAGAATATAATGTCTGCTGGTAACCGCCATTATTGGTGTAACCATACTGATTATAATACGTAGTTGTGGACTGGTCAGTGGCAACAGTACTGATATATGGCGTCTCATAAGAAGACCGGTCATTCGTAGCGTCAACACCTACACGGTCATAAACGTTAAAATCTCCTTTTTTGTACCCGACCTTGATATCGCCCAGCACCTTGTCGGTCTTATTATCGTTGATGTAATTTTGCGCCTGCCAATAAGGGTTTGCAGCAAAATCCCCAAAATATCCGAACCTGTGTACTCCGGCAGTATCAATGTAATCCATTGAATTGAACTTATTATTCAGGTTTTTCAAAGGAGCAATCGGAATGTCAACTGGTATCTGGATAAGGCTTTGCATAATGCCACCTGTCGACTGGCCCTGGGCAGCCGCACGTGCATTTGAGTTAGTGTAGTTCACGTTGACTTCAGAATAAAAATTGTTCCCGAGATCAGTGTGGCCATTAAAGCGGATACTATATCTGTTGTTGCCCGTATTAGGAATAATTCCGCTGCTGTTTAGTGCATTCAACGAAAGGAAATAGGTAGACTTTTCGGTTCCGCCGGAGATAGATACAAAATTCGAAAGCGCTTTGCCACGCTGAAAATACTGCCTTTCCGGATATTCACCGAGAGAAGAATAAGGTTTTACCTGCTGTTTGCCATCAATGATCTGACCCCATGGCAGCATATTGCCGGTAAATTTTGGGCCCCAGCTAAAGTTATCGGGACGGTCGTCAGCAACACCGGGCGCGCCTTGTCCAAACTGAGTTTGATATTCCGGAACTTTCAACGGATCAGATTGTGTGTAAGTGGCCTTGTATGTTATGGCCATCTTGTCGTACTTACCGGTGCCGGCATTCCGTTTAGCAGCCTTGGTAGTGATCATTATGGCACCGTTTGCACCAGCTGATCCATAAAGGGCAGCTGCAGCCGGGCCTTCAAGTACAGTCACTGATTCTATTTCCTCAGGGTCGAGATCGTTTGCGCTATTACCAAAATCGATCTGCGCCAGGTTAGTGTTATCCTGAGTACGGTCGTAGTTGTTCATGATCACACCGTCAATTACTATGAGTGCGTTATTATCTTTAGATATCGATTTTTCTCCTCTTAATACTACACGGGTATCGCCGCCAGGACCACCTGTTGTGCTGGTGATATTTGCACCGGCAACTTTACCAGCCAGGCCGGAGAGCGCACTTGTATTCTCTCCTGCTGTAAGCTCTTCCGAGCTAACTGTAGTGGAGCTGTAACCTAATTCTCTCTTTTCTCTTTTAATGCCGAGTGCGGTTACTACCGCTCCTTCAAGGGTTTTAGCCGTTGGCTTCAGTTTTATTACCAGCGAATGGCCTTCGTCAGTGACCGTTTGGGTAGAATAACCCACAGCTTGCACAACGAAGGTATTCTTACCATCTGGTACGTCCAGCGAAAAATCACCGTTCACATCTGAAACGGTACCAACCTGCGTTCCTTTTACCGTGATGCCCGCACCCGGGTACCCTTGTCCGTTCTCATCGAGGATTTTCCCGGTTACATTATGTGTTTGAGCAAAGGCCCGCAGTCCAACAGTAACTAACAAGGTAACAAGTAAGAGAATTCTTTTCATACTATTGTTTTTTGTAGCGCTAAAGAAATTTAACAAAATATAGCTTAATCGGTTAAAAACTTAACCCCAGGGGGGTGAAATTCCGGGTGAAATTATCATAACATTCCGAATTAACAAAGTTTTCTGTCAAAAATTCTTAACAATTTTATAATGTCGATTTGTTTGGTTATTTGGTTGTTAATACAGCGCGGTTTTCTATGAAATTTTGCAACCAAAGAAACTCAATTTTGCAGCTTAGTAATTACCCAACGACTTACGGGTAAAATTATCCCAACAAACGCCGTGAGCAGTTACCAAAGTTTTTATTCAAAGAATCGAATCAAAGTCCGTTTTTCGAAAATTTATTGACACTATTTTTATTGATAATCAATTAGTTATGATGGTGCCATAAAATTTTCTAATAAATTTTTTGGCTGTTTCAATTCATCGCTTTACTTTTGCACTCCCAATAATAAATTTATGCCTTTAGTGCTAAAGGCGGGTAAAAAGGGATATTTAGTTTTAATTTTTAACCTGCCTGCTGGCGGGCAGGTTTTTGACTAATAAACAAAACATACAAATGAGACATTTAAGTTTTAAGACACAATCTGCCAACGAAAAGATCGTAACCCGCGACTGGCACGTTGTTGACGCTACCAACCAGACGCTTGGCCGTATGAGCTCTAAGATAGCCTCTGTATTGCGCGGTAAGAACAAGGCTTACTTTACGCCTCACTTCGATTGCGGTGATTACGTTATTGTAATTAACTCAGCAAAAGTGGTGCTGACCGGAAATAAGCTGGAAGACAAAGAATACCAGACCTATTCTATGTACCCAGGTGGACAGAAAATAGAAATGGCAAAGGAAATGCAGAGCCGCAGGCCAAACCTGATGATAGAGCGCGCTGTAAAAGGGATGCTTCCTAAGAACCGCCTTGGCCGTGCAATGTACAAGAAGCTCTTCGTTTACGAAGGTGCTGAGCATCCGCATAAAGCACAGAATCCAAAGGAACTGAAATAATGCGCCGTGTGTCAGGCAAGGGAAACGAGTAAACAACATTTAAATAAACCATTAATAATATAAAATGGAAAAACAGAAAAACGCAGTTGGCCGCCGTAAAGAAGCTGTAGCCCGCGTATATATGAGCAAGGGCTCAGGCAACATTACGGTGAATGAAAGGGAGTATAAAGAATATTTCCCGATCATGTACCTGCAGAACCAGGTAGAAATGCCGCTGAAAACAATTGAAGCGACAGGCACTTTCGACATCGTAATAAATGTGCAAGGTGGTGGTCCGAAAGGACAGGCTGAAGCCATCAAAATGGCTATATCCCGCGCATTGTGCGAAGTGAACCCGGAATATCGCCCTACCTTGAAGAAAGAAGGCCTGATGACCCGCGACAGCCGTTCTGTAGAGCGCAAGAAATTTGGTAAAGCCAAGGCACGCCGTAGCTTCCAGTTCTCTAAACGTTAAACCCCAAACCCCTAAAGGGGCTTACCCCAAGGGAACAATAATATTATTATTAACAACAACGAAATTATTCAAATGGAAGATAATAAAACATTGCACCAGCAGCTCCTGGAGGCTGGCGTTCACTTCGGCCACCTGAAGAAGAAATGGAATCCAAAGATGCTGCCATACATCTTTGCTGAGAAAAATGGCATTCATATCATTGACCTCAATAAAACTATTGAAGGCCTTGATGAAGCTGCAGCAGCATTGAAATCTATCGCTAAGAGCGGTAAGAAGATCATGTTTGTAGCTACCAAAAAGCAGGCTAAAGAGATCGTAGCCGAAGCAGCAGCAAGGGCAAACATGCCTTATGTTACTGAGCGCTGGCTGGGTGGTATGCTCACTAACTTCAGCACGATCCGCAAGAGCGTGAAGAAGATGCTGAGTATTGAAAAAATGCTGCAGGATGGTACAATGGACAGCGTAACCAAGAAAGAGCGCCTGACCCTGACCCGCAGCAAGGAAAAAATGGAAAAAGTGCTTGGCGGTATCTCCCAGATGGGCCGTACTCCTGCCGCGCTTTTCATGGTGGACATCAGCCATGAGCATATTGCGCTGGCAGAAGCAAAACGCCTTGGCATCGCTACATTTGCTATGGTGGACACCAACAGTGATCCTACCAAGGTGGACTTCGCCATACCAGCTAATGACGACGCTACAAAATCGATAGCTATCATCACTACTTACCTCACTGCTGCAATACTGGAAGGCCTCCAGGAGCGCGCCCAGGTAAAGGAAAATGAAGAAGAGAATGTAGATGATAACACCGACAACAAGGGCCGTGGATTAGAGATCACGGAAGAAGATAACGAAGGCGGTCGCGGTCGCGGTCGCGGTCGTGGCAGAAGCGCTGGTGCAGGCGCCGGTGCTGGTGCAGGCGCGCCGGGCAGAGGCCCAGGTGGTGGCCGTGGCAGTGCAGGCAGTGGGCCAAGCAGAGGCCCAGGTGGTGGCGGAAGCCGTCCGGGTGGTGGTAGCCGTCCAGGCGGACCAGGTGGTCGCCCAGGTGGTGGCGCCGGCGGAAGCAGGCCAGCCCCAACAAGGCACTAAGTGATTTAAATGGTTGACCCCCTTCCTGCCGGTAGGCAGGCTTAATAAGTCAACGATTATAACGATTTTGATTTTTACTTTTTTACTTTTTAGTTAATTAAAGCCCCATATTTGGGGCTTTAATAATAAAATACGAATTTTGCACCTTCTTTAAAAAACCAATAAAAGGAAACTAATAAAATGAGTACAGTAACTATATCCGCAGCAGAAGTAAATAAGCTGCGCCAGCAGACAGGCGCCGGGATGATGGATTGCCGCAAAGCCCTCACAGAAAGCAATGGCGATTTTGAGAACGCGATAGACTACCTGCGCAAAAAAGGCCAGAAAGTAGCCGCTAACCGCAGCGACCGTGAAGCAAAGGAAGGCGTAGTAATCGCAAAAGCATCTGCTGACAACACTTATGGCGTGGTGTTATGCCTTAGCTCTGAAACCGATTTCGTAGCTAAGAACCAGGAATTCGTGGAATTTGCAAACCAGGTAGCTGAAATTGCACTTTCTACAAAAGCAACAACTGTTGAAGATCTTAAAGCAGCCGCAATGGACTCCGCTACCGTAGGCGAAAAGCTGATGGAAATGGTAGCCAAAATAGGCGAAAAAATAGACATCAGCCGCTTTGAGCAGGTAACTGCAGCCGCGGTAGTACCCTACATACACTCTGGCTACCGCATAGGTGTGCTGGTGGGCATGAACGAACCAGCCACTGAGAGCATCATTGGCGCCGGCAAGGACGTAGCTATGCAGATAGCAGCGATGAACCCTATGGCAGTAGACGCAGAAAGCGTATCTGCTGAAACCATAGCGCGCGAAAAGGCTATCGCCGTAGAGCAGATCATGGCCGAAGGAAAGGCTGCTGATATGGCAGAAAAAATTGCTGCCGGCAAGTTGAACAAGTTCTTTAAGGATAATACCTTACTGCCGCAGGCATTTGTAAAGGACAACGGTAAAACTGTAGCGGAATACCTCGGCTCGGTGGCAAAAGGCCTTACTGTGGTTTCTTTCAAGCGCCTGGCTGTGGGAGCTTAATTAAAAAAATAATCGTTACGGAGCAGGGCTGGCAGTGGAAACTATCAGCCCTTTTTCTTTATTTTCAGGCGAAGTGAATAACACACCTTACGTAGAGACACAGGGCATTGCGTCTCTGCGAGATACCAATGGCAATTAATATTCAAAAAATAACCCACTACTCGTTTTTATCATTATATTTATACTCCATTTTCAGGCAATTTTTTAGAACTAATACCCGGATGAAATGACCAGCACTACAATACATATTACCCCACTGTGCAAAACAGCGTGCATGTTGGTGGCTGCAACGCTATTGACATCTTCTATTATGGCGCAGAAGACGGGCGAGCGCATGAAGTATGACAGTATCGCAGCCAAATACAAAAATGAGAATGCCGTTTATACCAACTACATCGAAAAGCTGGAGATAAAACAGGATGAAGATGATGGCAGCCTGGTGGCTACTACCTACGGCACCATGGAAAAGTTATTCATCAGCGACGCCGCCCCAACCAACGAGAACACAGACTATTTTGTAATTGATGATTTCAACCAATATTCGGATGCTTCCGGATTTTCATTGATACCGGACAAAAAAGGAGGCTACAAAAGAGAGTATCATAATTGCGCATTCGGCGCTGGTGGCCAGCTTACAGGTTATTTTTATGATGACATCGAAGTCGTTCAGGCCTACTACACCGGGCTAACGAAGAACTCAGTTACCGAAACAAAGTATACCGTTGACAACCGGGACATTTCATTACTTCAGCCTGCGTACTTCCTTGGGGATATTCCTGTGCTCCACTCGGTTTTCGAAGTTGTTGTACCCAATTATGTGAAAATGAATTTTGTCTTAAAAAACACGGATGACATTAATCTTGAACAGAAGAAAGAAGAGAAAGACGGCAAGATCATTTATACATTTACAGCAAACAACCTGAAAGCTTTCAAAAACTATAATAAGGTACCATCCCATGCCTATTTCCGGCCGCATATCATTCCCTACATTACATCTTACAGGCTCACAGGCGCGCAAAAAGATTCCGTTATTCTCCGGGATATAGACGCGCTCGGCAAGCATCACTTCGCTTATGTGAAGGACATGAACATACGGCCTGATACACCGCTGGTAAGAATTGTGAAAGAGCTCACCCAAAATGATAAGACAGATCGTGAGAAGGCAAAGCATATCTACAACTGGGTGCAAAAAAATATACACTACATCGGTTTTGAGAAGGGCATGCAAGGCCTGGTGCCCCGCCCGGCAGACACAGTTTATAAGAGAATGTACGGCGACTGTAAAGATATGGCAAGCCTTTGCATGGCCATGTGCCGGCAAGCGGGCCTTAAAGCCTATTTTGCAACAATAGGTACTACCGATATTCCTTACTCGCTGGATGAAATTCCCACTCAATCCTGCTTCAACCATATGATCTGCGCAGTGAAACTGGGCGATGACTGGGTGTTTCTTGATGGCACAAATAATACCCAACCTTTTGGGGCCAACAGGTATGATATCCAGGGAAAGGAAGCATTTATTTACATGGATGCAACCCACCACCAGATCGTAAAAATACCTGTGGTTGCGGCTGATAAGAACGTTACTACAGATTCCACATTCATTCACCTTGCCTACAACAACCTTGAAGGCAACCTGAAGCAGACCAGCACCGGTTATCCTGCCTGGCAGATCGCCTATATCAAGAAGTATTTGAAAGAAAAGGACCGGGACGACTATATCAGGAAGATGCTGGCAAGAGGTTCAGATAAATTCCACCAGCTGAAATACGACATCAAAACCAGCGAAAAAGGGAACAAAGACGCTATGCTGGTCGCGGATTTTACAGTGGAAGATTATGCGCATAAAGTAGGCAAAGAGTATATAGTGAACATGAACCTTAACCGCACATTTGGCGACGAACGCATGAACGACAGTGAGCGTAAAGTGGGTTATTACTATCCGTACAAAGAAAAAACAAAACAAGTGGTGGTACTCGACATTCCGGAAGGATATAAAGTGACGCACTTGCCGCCTTCGGCACATGGTGGACTTGAAGGCGTATGGAGTTATAATATCTCCTATAAAGCAGATAAGAAACAAATAGTCCTTGTTAAGGAGTATGAACAACAGGCGCTGTCGCTAAGCCCGAAGCAGTTTGCCAATAATAACAAGATCATTGACGAGCTCAATCATGAATATAAAGAATCGGTAGTGCTTACGGCAAAGAAATAAAGGGTACTTAGTAGTTTAGGATCGCCCGGCGTTTAAAAAGATTAAAAAATTTCAGATGAAAAAACTTGCTTCATTTATTTTCATTTTTTCATTAGCTAGCGCTGCCGTTTCGGCGCAGCAATATACTAATGCAAGACCCCCGGAAGAAGAATGGGCGTCCAAACCTGTATTTCATCCGGTGCCACCAGAGTATGCCAATGAGCCCGCAATAGTGCTGCTCAATGATATCTCCCTGGATTACCGGGTAGAAGGCCGGAGCATAAATATGTACACAAGCGAGCACCGCGTTATTAAAGTACTGGATGACCGTGGCATTGAAAATTTCAATACCCTGGACCTGCCGGTATATTTTGGTACAAGAGTACCTACCGTTCGGGCGCGTGTTATTCTCCCCAATGGAAAGGTGAAGGAGATCGTAAAAGATATGATCCTAGTGACACGGAATGCACATGGATACTGGTCAGTTATTATTGCGCTGGAAGGTGTAGCCAAGAACTCGGAAATAGAATATATGATCAAGGAAATACATTCTGCTTCTTTTTTCGGCAGTATCGATTTCCAGGAGCGGATACCCGTAATGGAAACCCATTTCAGCATGTCTTACCCAAAGAACTACTTTTTTGAAGAGAAGGGATATAACGGCTTCCCGGACGCAAAAGACACACTTGTGAACAACCGGCGGCACATATCCGTTTCGCTGTATGATATACCCAAGTTACGCCCGGAACCATCAAGTTTCTATGACTTGTACACCATGCGCGCCGAATTCAGACTAGACCATTACTATGATGATAACGCAACGAACAAGCTCACAGAATATAAGTGGGACGATCTGGGCAGGAAATTTTACGACAATTATTACAAAACCACTGAAAAAGAAAAGGCTGCCGTAAATCAATACCTCTCCGAACTCGGTGTTCGCCCGAATGGGAACGAATTTGAGAACATGAAGAAAATTGAAAATGGCATCAAAACAACTATCTCCCAGTATGCCTATATCGACTACGATGAAAGTAAAGAAGTGCTGGCAACTAAGTACATGCGTTCGGTATCTGTTTACGACGTTGCTACTGACGAAACAAAGAACCCCCTGGACAGCATCATTTCAAAGCGCGCAGCTACAACAGCGGGTATCATAAAACTCTTCACGGCGTGCTTTGCACAGGCTGGCGTTAATTTTGAATTCGGCATGGCAGGCAACCGCCACGAACATGTGTTTGACACCAAATTTGTGAACTGGAACAACCTCGAAGAGCCTTTGTTTTATTTCCCTGATTTTAAAAAATTCCTAGACCCTGTAAAAGAATATTACCGCTACCCCGTGGTACCAGACTGGTTGCTGAATAACAGGGGAGTATTCTGCGCTATCCCGCCAAATGGCTTCGTTACCGGCCCCCTGGCGGACATCAGGAAAATAACACCGCTCTCCGAAGCCGAAACCCAGAGCAATATCGCTGCTGCAGTCTCGTTCACAAACGATATGGATGCCCATGTGGACGTTTCCTATTCATATGCCGGGTATGAATCGGCTGATCTGAGAGAAGAATTGGCGACGATGACAAAGGAAAAACAAAAAGACCTGGTGAAGAAAACGGTGTCCTTTGCCGGAAAGCCCGATGATATTTTGAAGTACACTATCTCCGGCGAAACACCCGATAATTTCTACACAAATAAACCGCTGGAAATTACAGCTGTTGTCAATACATCTGCACTTACGGAAGACGCAGGTAAAAACTATTTGTTTAAAGTGGGCAAAATAATAGGCAGTCCGCAAGAACTTTACAATGAAGATGAACGCAAACTACCCGTGGACCTTGACTACCCACATGCTATGAGCCGTACGATCACGCTCAACCTGCCAGTGGGCTACAATGTGCTTAACCCCGAAGCACTGCGCATGCACGCAGAATATGTGAACAAGGACTTGAAACCCGTTGTCAGCTTCAAATCAGACTATACGCTTGTGAGTGACAAGAAAAATGGCGACAAGCTGGTGATCACAGTGAGCGAATTTTATACACAGCTCCATTTTTCACCGGAGTATTATGACCGGTACCGGAAAGTGGTGAACATGGCTGCAGACTTCAGCCACGTAGCCCTGCTGATCTCGCCCAAAAAAGAGACGGGCAAACCAGTACACCGGATGGCTAAAAAATAAGTTGCAAAATCATCGGGAATCTATAGAGGCCGTCTCAAAAGCAATTTTGAGACGGTTTTTCTTTTTGCTGTAAAACGGAGTTGTTCCTGGTTGTATTATCTGTTATATTAGGTAATGGAAGCTGGGGGTTAAAAAAGTAGCTTTCTATGCTACTTTTTTCCTCAA
>CAIVEW010000077.1 GCA_903905065.1 uncultured Bacteroidota bacterium
CCGACATGTCTCAAATTTACGCCGAAACTATTGCCTGTATTGACTTATGCCTTATTTTATTTATGCACACCAAATGTGGAAAAACGCACCTGACATTTAGTTTTTAAACAAAATAGGAGGGTGCCCTTTTGAGACACCCTCCACCGAATTAACCAAAATGAAATCTTTTACCACAAACTAATATTGTAAGTATGTGAGCCTATCGTCAGTTGGGCTTCCGCATCGCAGTTCCCGGTACCATAGTCAAGTATGTGCGGACTAGATGCGAAACTGGTACTCGAAATATCTATTGTCCCCGCCTCGATAAATGGACAGTTGTTAGCTACCTGCAGCGGACTGGTAATATCAAAAGTGAACACATGGCCGTTGGCTCGGGTGAGCGTCGTGGTCCCGGTGATCAGGTACTGGTCATCACTGCGGTCTGCGGTAGAATAGCCCGCCTGCCATGTGCGTACGCGGTTGCCAACCCATGTGATAACGCTGTCTCCGCCGATATTCAGGGAGTCATTCACAGTTACGTTATAGTACACCTGGCCGCTGCTATTGGTGCCCATGTTGGTTACCGTTTTACTACCCATTAACTGATTGTCGTTTACAAAATAGTTACTGTAACTGATCGTATGCGTGCTGCCGCTGTCTTTGTAGTGGCCGGAATAGGTTACGATTATTTCACCCCGCCTGTTTTTGAAGTCAAGGCAAGTACAATTGGTTGTGCCGAAATTGATCGTTAACACATGGGGTGTTACCGAGGTATCATTCGTAACCATCGCACATCCGCCGATCGTTGTTCCCGTTGTTCGCAGATTAGACCCGCTGGTTGCTGCTGCGGCATCTGCAATGGATATCACATCGTTACTCGTTTGTTCCGCCTTGGCCGCGTCCGATGCGTAGCCTCCGTTGTCGTCTGCGCTGCTCAATGCCGGCGAACTGTTGTTGTTGGTGTCCCGCTTGCACGCTGCAAGCGTAAACACGGAAGCCGCTACTATTAATGCGCTTTTTCTCAAAATTGTCTGGTATCTCATGGCTTTATGTTTTATGGTTCTAAGACTTTTGTTTCAAAAAAAAGTTTAAATAAACTTAGTGCCAGCCGGTACATGGCGCAAAAAAGATGGCATGATATATGACCGTGCCGGCGGCGGTATGGTATTTGTTATTTAACATTCTGGGTCTTCGGGCAAAACTTGCTGATAACCATTATCTTTAAACTATGGCGAAGATCAATAAGGCCGTTCTGATCATAAAAAAGGTCCTGAAGATCCTTGGCCCCGGCCTTATCACCGGTGCCAGCGATGACGATCCATCGGGTATTGCCACTTATTCGCAGGCCGGTGCACAATATGGCCTTTCCACACTGTGGACCGCGTGGATCACTTTCCCGTTAATGGCTTCCATACAGGAGATGTGCGCCCGCATCGGGCTGGCCACTTCCAAGGGATTGACAACCATATTGAAAATGCACTACCCAAGATGGGTCATGTACCTGATGGTGCTGTTCAGTTTTCCTGCTATCGTAATGAATATTGGAGCAGACATAGCGGGCATGGGTGCTGTTGCTAATCTAATTGTCCCAAAGGTGAAAGCAGAATATTTCAGTGTTGGTTTTACCGTTGTGCTGTTGATCTGCATCATTCTGTTCCCTTATCGTAAGATCGCCGCAATACTTAAATATCTGGCAATGGTGCTCCTCGTATATTTCATTGTTCCTTTCCTTGCCAGAACTGATTGGTTTGCAGTTCTTAAAGCTACGGTTGTACCACACATTGATCTGAACAAAGACTTCCTCGGTATACTTGTTGCCATACTTGGTACAACTATCTCGCCGTATCTTTTCTTCTGGCAGACAGATATGGAAGTGGAAGAACTTCAGGAAAAACAAAAAAAGCAAAAAACCATGTTGGTTGTTAGCCGCCGTATGTTCCAGGATATGCGCGCAGATGTAAATATCGGCATGTTATTTTCTAATCTGGTTATGTTCTTTATTATACTGACCGCAGGTACGGTGCTGGCTGCCGGTGGTGTTCATAAAATAGATACAGTGGAACAGGCCGCAAGCGCACTGAAGCCATTGGCAGGACAAGGCGCTTACTATTTGTTTGCGGCGGGCGTGATTGGAACAGGCTTCCTCGCCATCCCGGTATTGAGTGGTGCATTGTCTTATATTTTTTCGGAAACCTTTGGTTGGGAGATGGGTCTTGACAAAAAGTTCCATGAAGCCAAAGGGTTTTACATTATAATAGGCATATCCTTGCTCGCCGGGCTTTCCATGAACTACTTTGGTATCAGCCCCATAAAGGCGTTGCTGTACTCCGCGATCTTGTATGGGTTAACGGCACCTGTGATCATAGCGATCATACTCCATATCTGCAATAACAAAAAAATAATGGAAGACCATGTAAATGGAAAACGGTCCAATATTCTTGGCGCGCTAACGCTTGTGCTCATGACGGTTGCCGCGATAGCAATGCTGTACTTTCAGTTTTTTTAATGAAGCGTCTATTGTAACGTTTCAATTTCTTGTCCGAATTGCAACATAAAGCCATTATTGTCTTTTATTGCAAACTCCCTCATCCCGTACTCAAAGTTGTCGATCGGGTAAATGATCTCTACTTTGTCTTTCAATTCATTCCACAGTGCATTAATTTCATCTGTTCGTATATAAAAGCTACCGGTAAATTTTGGCCTGTCATAAGGCATATGCTCGTTAGGCGCAGCGAGCATAAAAACAACAGTGTCCCTGGAAATAGACGCCCATTGCCATTCATCGGAGGAGTTGTCGCAGGTAAAGCCAAGCACTTCGGTATAGAAGGTCACTGTCTGCTTTATGTCCGGGACCCACAGCATGGGTGTTAATTCGAGAAATCGCATGTTATATATTTGTCTGTAAAAATACCGTTTTTAAGCAGGCTAAACTTTGGCAAATCCTGGAGGTCTAACCAGCAGTGACTTTTTTTATATGGATTTACAGCAGCAAAATAAATTGCTTTATTCACGCGCAGGTTTTGGTATTTCGCTCAATGAGTTTGCGAACCCGTTGCCGATAGATAAGGCTGTCGAAAACCTTTTTCCAAAGGTTGTGCCCGGTGCGTTGGAAATGATAACCGAAGAGGAATGGGCCAGGAACAGCCCTAATGCATTGAAAGCTATGGATGATGAAGCCGACCGGAAGGAGATGAAAAAGGAGTTCAGGGCGCGTACTAAGGATATGAACCTGCTTTGGATGCAAGCTATGGTGGATTCCAGTTTTCCGCTCCTTGAAAAAGTGTCGTTGTTCTGGCACGGACATTTTGCCACACACATCAACAACCCTTATTACGACCAGAAGCTGCTGGATGTGATCCGGAAAAATGCCCTTGGCAATTTTGGCGATATGCTGCGCGGGGTATCGAAAAGCTCGGCAATGCTGCAATTCCTGAATAACAGGCAAAACAAGAAGCAACATCCCAATGAAAACTTTGCGCGCGAAGTGATGGAGCTCTTTACTTTAGGACGCGGCCACTACACGGAGGACGATATAAAGGAAGCGGCGCGTGCCTTTACTGGTTGGGCCTTTGATGGTCAGGGTGCTTTTGTTTTCAGGCCGAAGCAACACGATGAAGGAGAAAAAACGTTCTTAGGCAAGCGGGGCAATTTCGATGGCGATGATATTCTGAACATGCTGCTGGAACAAAAACAAACCGCCATTTTCATTACTCAGAAAGTCTACCGGTTCTTCGTGAGCGACGAAAAAATCGATGACAAGCGGGCGAGGAAACTGTCGACAGATTTTTACAACAGAAATTATGACATTGCCAGCCTGCTGCGTAATATTTTTACTGCCGACTGGTTTTACGATGATAGCATCCCAGGCGCTAAGATAAAATCACCTGTGGAACTTTTGGTAGGGTATCAGCGTCTGATACCCATGCAGTTCGGGAATCACAAGACGATTCTGAACCTGCAACGGGTACTTGGACAATACCTGTTCAATCCACCGAATGTTGCCGGCTGGCCGGGCGGTACCACTTGGATCGACAGTTCCTCGCTGGTAACCCGTATGAGGCTACCGGAAGCGTTCTTTTTGTCAAAGGAGTTGAATCTCAGTTTAAAGGAATCGGATGCAGAAATGGCTCAGTCCCATCGGGAGCCGGTGACCATGGAAACACAGCCAGTAAAGCCATTCCGTGTAGGCAAGGCGGACGCCGACTGGAGCGCATACATTGCTTTTTGGAGGCAATACAAAAAAGAAGAGTTGCCACAGGCTATCGCCGCATACCTCTTGCCTGTGCCGCTAACACAACAGCAGGTAGCGCAGGTAACTTCGTTTGCTGATAATGACGATATTGATGAACTCATAAAGAGCCTGACAATACTATTTATGGAATTGCCGGAATACCAGTTAACCTGATTTTTTTTGAATTTTGAACCTGCCCGGCAGGCAGGTTTTAACTTTTGAATTTTAAACTATGTCCATTTCACGCAGAAAATTCATCCAGCTTAGTTCACTGGCAAGCGCATCGCTGATGGTGCCGGAGTTCCTAAAGGGTTTTGAATATCGCCCTGCCGCACTTAGCAAGGGTAATAAGGCACTGGTAGTAGTGCAGTTGTCGGGTGGTAATGACGGGCTTAATACGATCATTCCCTACCGCAACGATATTTATTACAAGAGCAGGCCGAAGATAGGTATTCAAAGGAGCGATGCGTTGGCGCTGACGGATGATGTAGGCATAAACCCTTCGTTGAAAAATGTAAAGCAGCTGTATGACGAAGGCCATGTGAGTATCATAAATGGGGTAGGGTACCCGCACCCTGACCGGTCGCACTTCAGGAGTATGGATATATGGCAGTCGGGCAGCACAGCAGCAGAGATAGTAACCAGCGGTTGGCTGGGCCGCTACCTCGACAATGCGTGTGCGGGTTGTAATGTACATGATGCAATGGCCATAGAAGTTGACGATACACTTAGCCTTGCTATGAAAGGCGAAAACAATAAGGCGATAGCAGTACGGGACATAAACAGGTTTCACGAGGCTGCTGCTAACAACTATTTCAAAAAACTGGCTGCCCATAGTGATGAGCATGATGCTCATCTTGCAGGCTACTTATATAAAACGCTGCGGGAAACAACTTCAGCAGCAGACTATATTTACGACCAAAGTAAAATATATAGCAGCACGCTTGCCTATCCGGATACGCAGATAGGCAAGCGCATGAAGACCATCGGCTCGCTGATAATATCGGGTTCAGAAACGCAGGTGTACTATGTATCTCACGGTAGCTTTGATACTCATGTTGGCCAAACAGACCGGCAGAATAAATTGTTTGAGCAATTGGATACTGCATTGGCTGCATTGGTAAGTGATCTGAAAACCAACGGCCGTTTTGAAGATGTGCTCATCATGACGTTTTCGGAATTTGGCAGGCGTGTGGCTCAGAATGCCAGCGATGGAACGGATCACGGCACTGCCGGCAATATGTTCTTTATTAGTGGCGGCCTCAAAAAAGCGGGGTTATATAACGATATTCCCAGCCTCACAGACCTTGATGAAGGTGATCTTATTTATAACACCGATTTCAAGCAGGTATATGCAACTGTTTTGGATAACTGGTTGCAGGCAAATTCACAGGATATTCTCCAGAAAAAATATGAGCGGCTTTCGTTTATCTGATAACGTGGGCACATTTACTGCGATTGGGCTTACTTTCATCAGCATGATTTCTTAAGCCACAATGGAAGCGGAAATTGGAATTCTGACTTTCCCTTCGGCGTTCGGATCTGGATTTCTTTTTGCGATTTGGAATTTGCCTTTTTGGAATTTCTATTGAATTCCCTATTTGCTTCGAAGCGATTTGAACACCACCGTGTTGTGCTTCTTAAGTATCTCGCGCTCCATTTGTCGCAATTCTATGAACTTTTTCTGCATTACACCTTGTGTCAATGGGTCTGTTTCCTTGCTTAGCTTGGCAGTAAGCTGGTCCTGTATGATCAGTATTTTTTTCAGTTCAAAGTAGGAGAGCGTACTGTCCACGTCATTTAAATACATCATGGTGTCTGTGTGGGATTCAATGCCGTACTTTTCTTTCCATTTGTGGCTGATATCGGGACGGGGATGCAGTAGCGATGCCATCTTATCGCGTATGGCCTGGTCTGGATAATTAATGAAGTAGTGTAGTTCCGGTATCTTCCCGAAGCGTCGGTAGTGGTCCATATACTCCACAAACAGCTTGTGCACCAGCGGGTCTTGCAGCAGGTTGGTCGCCACCCGGCTCTCTATCAGGTCGGCAACACCTTCGTAGCCTTCATATTTTTCATGGCCGTATTCTATAAGCACACGCAGCAATTGCCACTCGTGCTGGTCTTCACCGGCCGGGGCGCTTACCTCTGGTTCGTTAGGCAGGTTCAGGCTTTCAGGCCGCGGCAGCGCTTCTTCTTTTCGCTGGTGCTTCTGCTCATTCTCTATCCGGTCGCGGATGTATTTGTTGACCAGGTTTATCAGCCCCGCTTCATCTACATCCAGCTTGCGCGCGGCTTCACGGGTATAGTGTGTTTGCAGCGAAAAATCCTCCGCTTTATTGATGCGGGATATGCTCTCTGCAACTTCATTTACCAGTTTTGAGCGTTTTACCGGGTCTGTGCCAGCCTCATTCAGCCCCACCTGCAGGCGGAAACTGATTACATCCTGCTTGTGGTCTTTTATATATTCATGAAACTTTGCCGCCCCCGATTTTTGTACAAAACTGTCCGGGTCTTCACCCTCTGGCAGCAACACCAGTTGCACATTAAAGCTCTGCGACAGCGCCATATCCAGCCCGCGCAGTGCGGCCTTAATGCCTGCGGGGTCGCCATCATAAAGTATGGTCAGGTTCTTGGTGAGCTGGCCTATGAGCCGCAACTGGTCTTCCGTTAGCGAGGTGCCGCTACTCGAAACCACATTTTCCACACCTCCCTGGTGCAGCGATATAACGTCTGTATATCCTTCCACCAGCAGGCACTCATCCTGCTTGCCTATGGCCTGGCGGCTCTGGTACATGCCATAGAGTACCTTGCTCTTGCTGTATATCTCATTCTCCGGCGAGTTGATGTACTTGGGCGCTTTCTCATTGCTTTTCAGTATTCGCGCGCCAAAGCCCAGTATGCGCCCCGTCATGCTTTGTATCGGGAAGATCACACGCCCGCGATACACATCATAAAACATTCCGTTACGGTTCTTGGCTAGTCCGGCTCGTTCCAGCATTTCGGCCTTATAGCCTTTGGCTGTTGCCGCACGGTAGTAGGCATCGCCACTCTCCGGGTTATAACCCAGCCGGAAACGCTCTATAATATCCTTACGGAAACCACGCTGCTTGAAGTAGGACATACCTATAAGTTGCCCTTCCTCAGTATTCAGCAGGGTATCATGAAAGTAGCCTGCCGTGAATTCATTGAGGATACGAAGCCCCTCTTCAGCAAGTTGCTTTTGCTGCTGTTCGGGTGTGCGCTCGCTTTCTTCAAGCGTTATTTTGTAGTGGTCTGCCAGCCATCGTATGGCTTCAGGGTAGGTAAGTTTCTCATGTTCCTGCACAAACGTCACCACATTGCCCGCCTTCCCGCAGCCAAAACACTTATAGATACCTTTGGCAGGCGACACGTTAAAAGATGGCGTCTTTTCATTGTGGAACGGGCAATTGGCTATATAGTTGGTACCACGTTTTCTCAGTCGCACAAATTGCCCTACCACATCCACAATATCGGCACGGTTCATCACTTCCTGTATAGAGGCGGGGGAGATCATCACTGCGAAGATACTTTGATTGAAGGAAACGGTAATAAATAGTGACAATAATAGACGTCCTTGAGTCAACCGATTGAGGAATTAATGAATGGGATCGGCATGTTGTTTTATTAACTATTGGTTGTAGTCATCGCCTTTCACGAGCATTGTTTATTAAAAAACAGCTCAGGAATAAATTTATTTCATAAATTTGGATATAATAAATTGGCGTGAAGATGTGGCATAAAAAATGCTGCGTTGAAAAGGCATGCTTCTTAACCGGCCCATTGGTTTATTTATGAAAAAAAATTACTCCTTACTCCTATTGACAATTAGCCTGTTTTGCAGCCTGTTTTGCAAAGCCCAGTCGGGAAATATTTATACGATGGCTGGCACAGGTGTAGCTGGTTTTGCTGGCGATGGTGCCTTGGCAACAGCGGCGAAGCTAAATGACCCTACCGATGTATTTAAAGATGCTGCAGGCAATTACTATATTGCCGACCGTAACAACCATCGGGTGCGGAAGATAAACACTGCCGGCATCATTTCTACCATTGCCGGAACTGGCACCGCAGGATATTCCGGTGATGGCGGTTTAGCTACGCTGGCAAAACTGGACCATCCCAATGGAGTGGCCGTGGATGCAACTGGCAATATTTACATTGCCGATGAAAGTAATAATGTGATACGTATGATCAATACTGCCGGTATCATATCCACTGTTGCCGGAACCGGGGCTGCAGGATTCTCGGGAGACGGCGGGGTGGCTACCAGCGCCAGGTTGAATGACCCCCAGGCAGTTGCCAAAGACCTCTCGGGCAATATCTACATTGCTGATAATAACAACAGTCGCGTGCGCATGATCAATCCTTCCGGGATCATTTCAACCATTGCTGGTGGTACCGGACCTGCGTTCACTGTTGACGGTGTTCCGGCGACTTCTGTCAGCCTGTGCAATATTCACGATGTATCCGTGGATAATGCTGGGAATATATATTTTACCAACCAGGGATGCTGGCACTTTTTAAGGATAACCGGTGGCTTATTATATGACGAAGCCGGCGCTGTCGCCGCCTCCTATACCGGAGATTGCGGGCCCGCAGATTCTGCCGATGTTCAGTCACCTTATGGTATTTATCCCGATAATCTTGGAAATGTATACTTATGCCCGCGTGGTAACAAACGAGTAAGAAAAGTAAACACTGCGAATTACATAACAACAGTTGCCGGTACCGGCGTAACGGGATATAGTGGCGACGGCGGCCCGGCATTGAGCGCCACCGTATCGTCTACTATTTACGGGGTCTATGCTGATCTTTCTGGAGATGTTTATTTTGCAGATGCGGGTAACAATGTGATCCGTTATTTCCATTCCTCGAGCACGGATACCGTACCTGTTGCCGTATGCTTTGGCGCTGCAGATACGCTGCGTGACTCCTCCTCTTACGGGGCATGGGTAAGTAGTAATACGGGGGTCGCAACAGTCGGTTCGATCTCCGGTATTATCACCGGCATTTCATCAGGTACTGCGCTTATATCATTTACAAATGCGGCATGTCCGCAAAACTTCATCGTAACCATATCGCTCGCAAACGTTGCCGGTGCAGAGATATGCCAGGGAGCCACGGCAATATTGACCGACTCGACCGCCGGCGGAACCTGGAGCAGCGGCGATGACTTGATTGCCACAATTGGGTCGGGAACCGGAATGGTAACGGGTGTCAGTACAGGTATTGATCCCATAACATATATTATGCCCTCAGGCTGTACCGCTACCGGTAACGTAACTGTAGATGTGACGCCTGGGCCCATCTCGGGAAGTACATCCGTCTGTGCCGGGTCTACGATAACACTTAGCGATGCCGTAGGTGGGGTTTCCTGGAGCAGCAGTAATGTCGCAGTAGCCACTATAGGAACAGATGGAACGGTCACTGGCGTGGCCGCAGGCACCACAACCATAACCTGCTTTGTGGTGTCGTGTTACACTACTTTGATAATAACCGTAAACCCGCTGCCGAATGCAGGTGCGATAACGGGCACACTCACGGTTTGCCCTGCCGCTACAACACCGCTAACCGACGCCACCGGCGATGCAGGAGGGGTTTGGAGCAGCGTTACAACTACCGTGGCTACTATAGATGCCACTGGTCTTGTCTCCGGTGTAGCGACGGGGACGTCGACTGTTTCCTATACGGTTACAAATGGCTGCGGAACAGCAGCAGCAACTGTAGTTGTTACCGTAGACCCGCTTCCGGATGCAGGCGCTATCACAGGTATACTTACTGTTTGTCCCGGTGCAACAACGCCGCTTTCTGACGCCACGGGCGATGCCGGCGGCGTGTGGAGCAGCGTCACCACAACAGTGGCCACGATCAGCGCTACGGGAATCGTTTCTGGAGTGGCTTCCGGTACGTCAGTGATATCCTACACTGTGACCAACTTCTGCGGCGCTTCCGCCGCAACGGCGATAGTTACCGTTAATCCATCGCCTAACACCGGCGCTATTACCGGGGTGCTGACTGTTTGCCCTGGCGCAACAACGCAGCTTACAGATGCTACCGGAGATGCCGGCGGCACATGGAGCAGTGTTACAACTACGGTGGCAACGATCAGCTCCACAGGGTTGGTTAGTGGTATTGCACTTGGTACTTCAATAATTTCTTACACAGTTACTAATAGTTGCGGAACGGCCGCTGCCACTGCCGTTGTTACCGTTAATGCATTACCGAATGCCGGAGCTGTTAATGGCACGCTCACGGTTTGCCCTGCGGCAACCACACCGTTAAGCGATCCCACCGGTGATGCTGGTGGCGTGTGGAGCAGCGTAACAACTACTGTGGCAACGATTAGTGCCACGGGATTGGTGTCAGGTGTTGCTACAGGTACATCTCTGATATCCTATACGGTTACCAATAGTTGCGGCACAGCTGCGGCTACTGCAATAGTTACCGTAAATCCATTGCCCGATGCAGGAGCGGTGACAGGTACCTTTACAGTTTGTCCGGGTGCAACCACAACGGTAAGCGATGCTACTGGCGATCCGGGTGGTGTATGGAGCAGCGTAACAACGACCATTGCGACGATCAGCTCTGCCGGCGTTGTGACGGGTGTTGCTACCGGCACTACCATTATATCTTATACCGTAACGAACAGTTGCGGCACTGCAGCAGCGACCGCGATAGTTACGGTGAATCCTGAGCCTAACGCTGGCGCAATTACCGGAACACTGACGGTTTGCCCGGGCAGTACTACGCCGCTGGCGGATGCTACCGGTGACGCGGGTGGCACATGGAGCAGTGTTACAACTACCGTTGCTACCATTGACGCCACAGGACTCGTAACCGGCGTGGCCACGGGTACTTCGATCATATCTTATACGGTCACTAATAGTTGTGGCACTGCAGCGGCAACCGCAATAGTTACCGTTAACCTCGTGCCTAATGCGGGCGCTATAACAGGTGTGCTCACTGTTTGCCCCGGTGCAACCACACCGCTCACTGACGCTACCGGTGATGCAGGTGGCACATGGAGCAGTGTAACAACCACTGTAGCTACCGTTAGCGCCACTGGTGTGGTGACCGGTGTTGCCCAGGGGACCTCAACAATATCCTACTTGGTAACCAACGTCTGCAGCACTGCCGTTGCAACGGCCATTGTGACCGTTAATCCTTTGCCCAACGCGGGAGCAATAACCGGTACATTCACGGTTTGCCCTGGTGCTACAACTAACCTGACCGACCTCACCGGCGATACAGGCGGCACCTGGAGCAGTAGTGCTATTATTATTGCTACGGTAGGCAGTACGGGTGTAGTTACAGGTGTGCTTGCCGGCACATCAAGAATATCTTACAAAGTCACCAATAGCTGCGGAACAGCTTCAGCTACTGCTGTGGTCACGGTTAATGCTTTTCCAAATGCCGGTTTTATACTTGGTACGCTGACCGTTTGCCCTGGTTCTACTACATCTTTGAGTGATGCCTTTGGCACCGCCGGTGGTACCTGGAGCAGCGTTACGACCACTGTTGCCACGGTTGCTGCCACCGGAATAGTGACCGGTGTTGCTTCGGGCACCAGTACTATATCTTATACCGTTACAAACGTCTGCGGCACCAGGGCCGCTACTGCCGTTGTGACTGTAAATGCTGCTCCCACTCCGGTTATCACGCCGCTCGGCGATACCACCTTCTGCCCCGGTAGTTTTGTGGTGCTCACCGCTAATCCCGGTGCCGGGCTCTCGTATCAGTGGTATGTTGGCGGAGTAGCCATTTCAGGTGCGCTTTCTTCCGAGTATATTGCAGCCACAGGTGGTAGCTACCAGGTATCGGAGACGCTTTCTGCAGACGGCTGTGCGGCTACTTCTATACCTATGCTGGTCACTGTTGATAATCCTGTTGCGACAATAAGCACCACCGGTGGCATTACCACTATGTGTGCCGGCTCATCCATCACCCTCAACGCCAACATTGGTATTGGCTTCACCTATCAATGGCTGCTGGGCGGCATAGCCATCCCGGGTGCTGTGGCTAGCTCCTATGCTACAACGCTGGCCGGCGACTACTCTGTTATCGTTACGAATAGTACAGGCTGCTCTGCCACGTCTGCTGTTATTACATTGTCCATCAACCCTTCTCCTACAGCCAATATCGTTCTGTCGGGCCCCATCACCTTCTGCCAGGGAGGCAGCGTGATGATGACTACTGACTATGCCGCCGACAACACCTACCAATGGTACAATGCCGCTGGGGCTATTCCCGGAGCCAATGGCCTGTCTTATACGGCTACTACAACCGGTGGTTACTATGTAATCGTCACCAACGGGTTTGGCTGCAGCGCTACTTCTGTAACTACCAACGTGGTCGCCAACCCGTTGCCGAACGTGGCGATCACCAAAAGTGGCCCTGCTATCTTCTGTGCGGGCGGTAGTATTACCCTCAGCGTTGTTACTGGCGGCTATGCTTACCAATGGTTCGTCGACGGCTCGCCTATCGCTGGCGCTACCAACGTATCTTTCCTTGCGACAACCGGTGGCGGATACCGCGTGGAAGTTACCGATCTCACCACCGGTTGCAAAGATGAAACACATGCCGACACGGTAATCACTGTTGTAGGAACCCCGGTTATTATCCCCATCACATCGGCTTCTTTTTGCTGGGGTAGCAGTTCTCTGTTATCTACCAGTGTCTCCGGTGCAACAGGTACAGTAATATACCAGTGGTACTTCAACGGTGCAATAATACCCGGAGCCACAGGAGCCATCTACAATGCCACTATTTCGGGAAACTATAGTTGCCAGATAACCATTCCGGGCAGCTGCACGGCCACTACGGTAGATCTTCCGGTTACCGAATTTCCGTTGCCGGATCCTGTTGTTTATTTTAACGGCGCCATATTCTATACAAGCACCTATTATGTTACCTACCAGTGGTATAAGAATATGTCAATGATACCTGGCGCTACGACCTCCAGTACGCTGTCCACGGGTGCTGGTGATTACAAGGTTGCGGTTACTGATACCAATGGCTGCCAGTCATTTTCGGATGCTTATATTTATACGGGTGCCGGTAGCACCGGCGTGAAAAATATATCGAAGGGTGGGGTAGAGATATTCCCTAACCCGGCGGCTGATGAACTTACGATAAGCATGGATATGGGAGCGTATGGCGACTTTACTGTCACCAATAACCTTGGCCAGCAATTGATGCAGCAAAAGATAATGAGTGCCCAAACCAAAGTGGACCTTGTAAATCTGCCCGCTGGAGTATATTATATTACCTTCATAGGCGACAGCGGAACAGAAGTGAAGAAGTTTGTGAAACTCTAAATCCAGATAATTGGCCGGTCAGATTCATGTACAATCGGGAGATTTGCCTCTGCCGTAATAGCAGTAGGAAGTTAGCTGAGATTGACCACTGGAGCCCAGGATGAATTTGGAAGCCAGGCTACTTAAGGGGGTGTGGTACATACAAAAGCCTCCGTTTTCACAGAGGCTTTGTCGGTGCTGCAAGCCTGGTAATTGCTTACCCGTTGCAGCCCGAGGTTTGGCACCGGAACAAAGATACGATAATTTCTGCCATCAGGCCCGGGGGCGTATCAATGCTCCCGCCCATGCGCTCAGCCCGCCAATCAGCCCGCCTACAAATGCGGTTACGCAAATAAACATGCCATAGTTAGGCAGATGAAACAGCATTGCCATTTTTGCGGAGAGAATGTGGTCATTTGCGCTGTCATGAATAAGCGCAGCTACGAGCCAGAATAAGGCGACACCTGAAAAGCCTGCAAGGAAAGCCTTTCCCGCCTTCTGTTCTATAAATAACGACACGAGAAAGGATACTACCGCGATGGTCCACCAAGGCATGAAAATCTCCGCCCCTGCCGACACTAATGCTATCAATATGACTGAGAATAGAAACTTCACTTTTCGGCTTTTTAATTTTAACTATTGACTTTTGCATTTATATGCCACACATACTTAACAACGCTATCACTCTGCTTATCACTGTTCGGGAAGAATTCCAGTTTATTGTACTTGCCATCTACCCATTGCTGCAAAAAATCTGCATAGTATTTACTGCCGGGGTTACCCGATTGCCCACCAGGGTATATGCCAAAAGCCTCTATCTTCTTGCCCATCTGCACGATCATGCGCCACGATGGTCCATGGTCGCCCTTGGCTGCATTAATCGTATTTCCCCACCCACCTATTTTTAAATGATCGTAGCTGAATGCAGGGAGCTTCGCGAGATGGGTCACTGAGGTGTTTTTTACCATGTACCATGCTGCTCCACTGACATTCTTCATTTTGTTGACACTGTCTATCGCTTCCTTAAAACTTGTAGAAATTGCACTAAATAACATAACGTCGATATCCATCTTTTCACTTCCCGAATTACTTGATATCCAAACATTTTCGGGGGTATGTTGTTGCATACATTGCATGGTACGTTCCTGTAACGGTAATAGGTCATTTGGCACCTTACCAAAAGTATTTTGCCACATATCTCTATAAAATAAACTCCACCACACCTGAAATACAGTAGCCGCCTCACTTTCTGCGTTCAAATGACAGTCCCAATTTCTCAATAGCCCGATGTACTTCCTGGTATCACCGGTGGCGGTATCCTGCAAACAGGCCAACATTTTGGTTAAGCATCCAGCGGCTAGTTCAGAATAAGTATCATTCTGCATGGTCTTCATGTCCTCAACAGTTGCCTTCTGCATACCGGTCAGCAAATGGTTTATGCGCCACGCCCTCAGGTTCACCCAGCCACTGTTTGTATAATTGTACGGGTAAGTACTGTCGGTTGTAACCTGGTTAGCAGATGCGACGTACCCCTGCGCAGGATTCAGCACGTGTGGGTTTTCCCGCATCGGTATCAGTTGCCCCCACAGGGTTGCGCTGTCGCTTCCATTCATCACAAACCTGCCCTGGTCTTTCCATTGGTTCACGAACTGGCCCTGGCCCCATAGAGCTATGTTACCAGCGCGGTCTGCATAGGCCATATTCTGTGCCGGACACTGAAAATTGAGAATGGCGTCTACAAACTGGTTGTAATTATGCGCCCTGTTCAGCAGGTATACAGCCAGCATTTCGTTTGTAGCCCTGTGCCCCATCCAGCACATAGCCAGCGGCTTTCTCAAGCCTCCATCTTTGGCATTTTGGGCTTCATAAGTTACCGGGCCATGGATAGTATAGTCTATGGAATCTACTGCATCTGGCTGGCCTTTTACTTTGATCACTTCAACCCGCTTATGGAAATCCAATTGTTTGCCGGCGAACCAGTATTTGTTCTTGTTGTCGGCCACCGGCTTTATCAGGTAAAAGTCCTTCACATCGCGGTAGTTGTTTGTCAGGCCCCAGGTAAGGCTGTCGTTGAAACCAATAATAACACCTGGAGCACCGGGCAGTGATGCACCATACACATTTATGTTTGGCGCTTGCAGTTGTACTTCATACCAGAGAGAGGGTAAGTTGAGACCAAGGTGCGGGTCATTGCAAAGAATAGCGGCACCGCTGGCCGT
This sequence comes from uncultured Bacteroidota bacterium, assembly GCA_903905065.1. Taxonomy (GTDB): domain Bacteria; phylum Bacteroidota; class Bacteroidia; order Chitinophagales; family Chitinophagaceae; genus Nemorincola. Next base: position 15,747 of record CAIVEW010000077.1, read on the forward strand.
TTTGCTTCCGCTAATGGCCCAGTTGTTACTGCCCTTACCATCTTCTTTCTTTTCTCCATGCCTACCGGCAGGCAGGCCAAAGTCCGCGGCATCAAAATGAGGGAATGCGATGCTATCTGGCGGCGCTGTGGGCACTGTTAGTGAAGGTTTATCAAAAGCAGTTCCCGCAGGTATCGCAGGTGTAGCGCCCATAATTCTTTCGGGGTAAAGCAGATCAAATTCTTCCTTTGGCAGCCTGTCGCGCAGATAGGTAAGCGCCAGGTCATCGGTGCCGCCGGTCAGGTCATCTGCCATGTATTTCATCAGCAGGGCAGTTCTTAAATTGGTCCATTTTTCGGGCGCGAAACCAATGATCTTGTATTCGATAGGGTAATCTTTGAAAGAGAGCGATGCTATATATTGGTTGATACCTTCCGTATATGCATCCATCATCGCCTTGGTGCGCGGCTCGGCTTCCATAACCCTCAGCGAATTCTCTGCACCATACACCATACCCTTCCTACGCTGCTTCCTGTCATATTCCAGCGCCTTTCCACCCACTACTTCACTCACCCGCCCGCCGGCAGCTCTCGTTTCCATATCCATTTGCCATAGCCGGAAACTGGCATGTATGTATCCTTCCAGCAAATAAAGGTCATGGTCGTTATCGGCGTGAATGTGTGGCACCAGGCGCTTGTCATACCAGACCGTTGCATTATTGGTAACAGGAAGTTTCAGATCAGCGGAGAAATTCCTGTTCACTGGCTCGGCATTAGCCCAGCACCCATTCACTGGGTCCAGCAGGCGGCCTATGGCAGGCACACCCGGCTTAGGCGACTTGTCCAGCAGGAAAACCAGGATAGTGACAACTACCAATAAAACCCATCCCCAAATGGAACTTTTGCCCTTATTGTTTTGCATTTATAGTTTTTGGGTTACATAAATGTATTAAAAAAGAACCTCCTTTTCTACACTAAAATATAATTTCGATCCACTCAATTTGCCGTCAAGGGTAAAGCCTAAAAAAGAAAAACCTCACAAGGAGGTTTTTTCTAAAAGATATTACGGGAAGGTTTCTAGAAATTCATTTTAGTTCTCAGTGTGTTCGGCACCCCGTTTTTGTGCAGCAAAATAGCCGTGGTCTTGTAACGCACATAGGCACGAGATACGTAGATGTAACCCTTGTAATCGTTCTTGTCGCCCCAGGAGTTCTTTACTTTGTAATATTTGCGGCCATTTTGATCTTCTGCCATACCTACTATATGCATACCGTGGTCATCGGTCGTCTCATAGTTATCAAATGCACGTTGGCGCATTTCCGGCGTTATGGTACGCTCGTCCTTAGGTCCGTCGAACATGTACTTCTTTTCAGAGTCGTCCATGTCTTCATAGTCCTTCTCCGGCACGTAGGCCACCCCATTTTTCCAGCTGAAATATTTCTCGCTTACATCTGCAGCCCATGCCACCGTAAAGCCTTTGTTCAGGGCATTATCAATGATGTCGGTAAGGTCTTCCATCTGCACATTATAAACTTTTTGGAAAGCCCAGTTATCCGGCACTAACAACATTGCCTTTTTGTAATAAGGATCTGTTGTAAGTGATCCCAATTCCACATAGTCTTCGGGATGGATGCCCACGCGCTGCTCCGCAAAAGACTTCGGGGTATACCAGTGGTTATCATATTTGAATTTGCCGGGTATCTCACCAAGGTATGAATTCAGCACATCCTCATATGCCTTCTTCCACGATGGAGTGAGCTTGCCATTTGGGTTAGACACCACCGCTTCCAGCATAGACTTGAGGATGGCCATCATCTCTGCAAACTTGTTCTTAGTAGTACCATATTGAAGGCCGGTGTAAACCTCCTGCGGCACTGCACCATACTTTGCATACATATTGATCACATCATGGCACTCGCCGCCATCGCCCCAGGCAACAGCTCCATGCATACGTACAAAAGCATCAGCCTTCTCCAGGTAAACACAATGCGCGCTGAAGATCGGTGACAGCTCGATAGGCTCTTTGCCCATACGCATCATCTCGCTTTCCAGGAATGAATTTGTGGAATAGCTCCAGCAGGTACCGGAACTGGCCTGGTTTCTCACGCCGGTATGCTCCAGGTCTATGATCGTATTGAATTCATATTTTTTCTTGTCCTTTTCCTCTTCTTTTTTATTGGTCGGGGCGTTAGGAGTAGTTACGTAGCTATGGTTTGACTCTATCTTTTTGATCAGCTCATCCTGCGCGTTAACCAACACGGGAGACAGAACTAAAGCCAGTACGATAAATTTCTTCATTCTGAAAATGCAGTTTAAGCCCTAAAAGTACCAAATTATACGATACAATGGTAGTGGGATTACAGGTGAAAAATGGGTGAAAATTAATCCTATGGCACAGTTTTTACAACAACATTAGAAAAAACAAACCATGAAAACCACAATGACTAAAGTGCTGACTATTTCCTTAGCCACATTTCTGCTGACCTCGTGCGTAGCCAAAAAGAGATACGTATTTGCTCGTGACAAGGCCGCTCAGGAGGAAAAAGACAATATCGCGCTTAACGGCAGGATAGACAGGCTCAGGGATACCGTGCATTCACTCCATAGCCAACTGGCCGCGCTGGGCAGTGAAAATGAAAGTGCCAATAATGCACTTGACCGGACAGCCAGCGAACTGAACAGAAAGAACAGCGAACTGAACATGACCAAGGAGCAGATAGCCGCACAGCGTGCCCGCATGCAGCAACTTCAATCTTTCATAGATGCTCAGCAAAAGGCCACTGCCGATCTGAAAAAGAGAATATCGGATGCGCTGGTTGGTTTTAACAGCAGTGAACTTACCGTGACTATGAAAAACGGCAAGGTGTATATCAGTATGCAGGAAAGCCTGTTGTTCCCATCTGGTAGTGCAACAGTAAATCCCAAGGGTAAAGAAGCTTTATCCAAAGTGGCCGAGGTGCTGAATACCAATGCAGACATAAACATAGATATAGAAGGACATACTGACAGCGTAGCGATACACACCAAGCAATATCCCGATAACTGGGCGCTGAGCACAGCCCGTGCTACATCTATAGCCCACGTGCTGATAGACGACTACAAAGTAACACCTGTGAAACTGATAGCCAGCGGCCGCAGCAAGTATATGCCTGTAGCCAGCAACAGCACCCCGGAAGGCCGGGCACAAAACCGCCGCACAGAAATAATACTGGAACCTAAGCTTGATGAACTGATGGCTTTGATGGATGCTCCGAAGCCATAGTCCTTTTAAAAATAGTGTATGGTCAAATAACGGGCTGTTCCAGTATGGGACGGCCCTAATTTTGTAGAGACGTTGCATTGCAACGTCGCTACGTGCATTATGGCTTCTATTTCAAGGGTATTTGGAGTTATGCACCCCCCTGTTAATAACTCATTTTCGCGACGGTTGCATTAGTTCGTAATTTTCCGGTCGGATAATTTAAAAACCGAGCGCTTATGAGAAAGATCCTTGTTTCCGTGTCTTGCATTTGTTTTGCATCTCTTTTCCTTACGTCCTGTATAGTATCTAAAAAAAGGTATCTCGCGGAGAAATCACGTGCGGACCTGGAGCATGCGAACAACCTGGAACTAAACCAGAAGCTGGCGCAGGAAAAGCAGAATGAGGCAAAACTTAATGGCAATATTAAGGACCTGAACGGTACCATTGCAGGCCTGAACGGTGATATAGCGGGGCTGAACAGGCGTATAGCAAAGCTAAAGGATAGCATCAATTCGGCCGAGAACACGATCTACGAACTGAACAGCCAGATAAGCGACCTGGGCAACGAAAACAAAAACACAAAAAAACAATTAAGCACCACAAACGCACAGATAGCCGAGCAGCGTAGGCGCTTGGAGCAGTTGCAGGCCCTGATAGACCAGCAGCAAAAGGCTACCGAAGCCCTGAGAAAGAAAATAGCTGATGCGCTTGTAGGCTTCAATAGCAACGAGCTAACAGTGACCATGAAGAATGGCCGTGTTTATATAAGCATGGCGGAAGGCCTGCTGTTCCCATCAGGAAGCGCGGTGGTAAATCCTAAGGGTAAGGAAGCACTCTCCAAGGTGGCAAGTGTACTGAACGCCAGTAAGGATATAAACATAGACATAGAAGGCCATACAGACAGTCTGCCCATACACACCAAGATGTATGAGGACAACTGGGCGCTCAGCACTGCCCGGGCCACATCTATCGCCCATGTGCTGATAGACGAATATGACGTAGTGCCCGCTAAGCTGGTGGCCAGCGGACGGAGTGAATATGACCCAATAGCTACGAACAGCACACCTGCAGGCCGTGCCCAAAATCGCCGCACAGAAATTATCCTGGAACCAAAGCTGGATGAGCTGATGGAACTGATGGACGGAAAGAAGTAGGCAGAATCCTTTTCTATGGATGAGCGCATAACAGAAAATCCGGATTCAGTAAAAAGGAGGAAGCCCAACAGCATTAAGCTGATGCTGCTTTATAACCTGTTATTGATATTAATACCCGGCGTGTGTTCAATGGTTAGAGACGCAAGTGGGAACCCTGAGCTATTATATTATTTCGTCTTTACACCTGCTGCATTTGGGGCACTTAATTTTCTGGTCCAATGCCTGTTTTGCGGGTTTATTGTTGTTGCCAATATCTCCAGAATGACCATAATTGGCTACATGCTTTACCTGATCATTCCATTGGTCTTATTTAATACGGTTTCTTATCACGGTAGCTTTGCTTTGGTAGACCTGGTAACAGGCAAGGATCATTCGGCACTAAATATCGGTTTTCATGCTACTGTGATCGTTACGTTCGTTATGTTCAAGTTTTTCCTTATATTTTAGAGCTTCCCCGGTATGTCAATACCGCGAATCCCTCCACCTTTTAATACCAGGCATTTAAATTCCTGCGCCCCCAGACAATATGGGCAGCATAAGTACGAAAAGAACGAATAGCACATAGCTCATCAATGTAGTAATTTCAAAACCGCTACTTCACCTGCCTCCGGTACAACAAAAATGCAACGACGCTGAATATAATGTTGGGTATCCACACCGCGAGTGTCGGGCTCAGATTCGATTTTGCGGAGAAAGTGGTGGAAAGTTGCATGAACATGATGTAAACGGCGCTGATCACGATGCCAAGGGCCAGGTGCAGGCCGCTGCCACCACGTATTTTGCGACTGGCTATACAAGCCCCGATAATTATGAGCACCAAAGCGGCGAAAGGTTGTGCCGACCGCCTGTCTTTTTCTATATAGTACAAGTTCAGATTTTCCCGCCCGCGAAGTTGTTCCTGCGATATATACCGGTTAAGCTGCGGCGTTGTAAGGGCTTCTTTTATAGCGTCGGTCTTGCTGAGGTCAAGCGGCACAAATGGATACTTAATATTCGTGTCCATTACTTTTTGCACTGTTTCGGCAATGGTATCATTAGTGCGGATCACTACATTATGCAGGTGCCACATTTTTTTTGTGGTATCATAGGAGGCATAATCGGCCATCAGCTTTTCTTTGAGCATAGTACCGTTCACCTTTTCGCAAGTGAAGCGATTGCCGGACAGATTACTGAAGTTGAAGGTCTGGAAGTAGATATAGGTGTCTTTGGAGATTCCCAGGTGAATGTTCTCACCAGCATAAGCATAGTTACCCTCGTTGATGTAGGTGTCTTCAAAATGTATACGCTGCTTATTGGCTATGGGTATGATCCAGTGATTGGCAATAAGTGAAATGAGACATAAAAAACCGCCGCCAATGATATACGGCCTCAGAAAACGCTGGAATGACACACCTGAAGACAGAATGGCGATGATCTCTGACTTATAAGCGATCTTGGATGTAAAGAATATAGTGGCAATGAAGACAAACAAGGGAAAAAGCAGGGCGGTTATATGCGGTACGAAGTTCTTATAGTAATTGACCACCTCCGCCAGGGGCACTTTTTTGGAGACGATATTGTCCACTTTTTCCGAATAGTCGATCACACACGAAATGACCGCAAACACCATGATAGCGAAGAAAAAAGTGCTGCACAGCTTTTTGATAATGTACCAATCCAGTTTCTTAATCAGCCCCATGCTAGTTCAAAAGTCAAAAATTAAAAGTTAATAGATGCATAATTATAACTGTTTTCGGGATTTCTTTCATGAAAACGTAGAGACGCCATGCTGGCGTCTCCTGCGTATTAGGTGTACAAAATTACAGCCTTTGCTTTAATCTCGGTACCATTTCCAGTTTCCAGGCATTAAAATCACCGGCTAAAATATGGGCCCGTGCTTCCCGCACAAGGTGCAAATAAAACGCCAGGTTATGGATACTGGCTATCTGTAGCGCCAATACTTCTGATGATACAAACAAATGCCGCAAGTAGGCCTTTGAATAGAAGCGGCTGGTATGGCAATCAAGCCCTTCATCAATAACGCTGAAGTCATTCTCCCACTTCTTATTTTTGATATTTATCACACCATTGGTGGTAAACAACATACCATTCCTGCCATTGCGCGTGGGCATCACGCAGTCGAACATATCGATACCCAGTGATATATTCTCGAGTATGTTCCACGGATTGCCTACCCCCATCAGGTAGCGTGGCTTATCCGTGGGTAGGTATTCGCAGCAGAGAGCGGAAAACTCATACATCATTTCTTCCGGCTCGCCAACAGATAGGCCGCCAATCGCGTTGCCATCGCAATCCATGCTTGCCACAAACTCGGCTGAGGCCTGTCGCAGGTCTTTGTAGGTACTGCCCTGCACTATAGGAAACAATGACTGGTCGTAACCGTATTTCGGTTCTGTTTCACCCATCTGCTTCACACAACGTGCCAGCCAGCGATGCGTCAGCTCCATCGACTTTTTAGCATAGTCATATTCAGAAGGGTAGGGCGGGCACTCATCGAAAGCCATGATGATGTCCGCGCCTATGCTTCGCTGAGTATCCATCACACTTTCAGGAGTAAACAGATGCCGTGATCCATCTATGTGCGACTGAAACACGACTCCCTCTTCTTTTATCTTCCTGTTTGCCGCCAGCGAAAAAACCTGGTAGCCGCCGCTATCTGTAAGTATAGGTCGGTCCCATCCGTTGAATTTATGCAGCCCGCCTGCCTGCTCCAATATGCCGGTGCCGGGGCGCAGGTACAGGTGATAAGTATTGCCCAGTATGATCTGCGCCTTTACTTCTTCTTTAAGCTGGTCTTGCGTTACAGCTTTTACGCTGCCGGCAGTGCCCACCGGCATAAAAATTGGAGTCTCAATAAGCCCATGGTCTGTGGAGATAACTCCTGCGCGGGCTTTTGATGCGTTATCTGTTGCTAATAATTCGAATGTCAAGCGAAATGGTTTCTGTTTAAAATTATCTTTACAATGTGGTACTCTTTTACCTGTTTGTTTTTTTAGTAATGATACAATGCGCATACGCACTGTACTTCTTTATTCGTGTGTTTTGGTTGCCCTCAGCCGCTCACTTGCTGGTAAAAGACCGTCAGCCGGTCAGCATCATTATCTGCGCAAAGAACGAGGCCGCCAATCTCAAAGAAAACCTCCCGTCAATTTTGTCGCAAAGATATAGTAATGGTAGCGATAGCGGTGGGGATGGAGCCTTATATGAGGTTATTGTTGTAAACGATGCTTCCAACGACAATACTGCCCACATTTTGATGGAAATGGAGCAGTGGTACGGGAATCTATGGGATGTTGTCATTCTGCCCGATGCGAAGAGAGCGCTCCAGGGGAAAAAACATGCTTTAAGCAAAGGGGTAGAGGCCGCCAGCTACGATTGGCTGGTATTTATAGATGCTGACTGCGTCCCCGCAAGCCACGACTGGCTGGAGAAAATGGTGGCGCCGCTTGCAAAGGGAAAACAGATCGTTGCTGGCTACGGTGGTTACCATCAGGATGAAGGGTTGCTGAACGCCTTTATGCAATGGGAGACCATGCACACTTTTCTTCAGTATAGCACCTATACCTTGGCGGGGCTTCCGTACATGGCCGTTGGCAGGAATATGGCATGCACCCGGCAGGCTTTTCTGCAGGCAGCAAGGTCACCGGTATGGAACGCGCTGCCATCGGGCGATGACGACCTGCTGGTGAGCATCGTGGGGGATAAGGAAAATACTACCATAGTAAGCGATCCGGACGCATTCACCACAACTACCGCAAAAACCACCTGGGCGGAATGGCGGAAGCAGAAACAGAGGCACCTCTCCACCGGCAAGTATTATAAACCGGCTATCAAACTACTGCTTGGGTTATTCGGCGCATCACATGCTGGTCTGTGGTTGTGCTTTTTCGCACTCTTGTTTTTCCCCCATCCGCTAACTGCAATTATTATTATGTGTGTCCGTTGTTTCATCTACTGGACGATCTGGGCGGCAACCGCAAGCAGGCTTGGGAGCAAAAACATCATTTATTTCCTGCCGTTCTTCGATATAGGGTGGTTGGTGTATAACTTTGCCTTTTTTCCATACATCACCCACAAAGACGAAAAAAATTGGAAATAGTTTTAGAATACTTCGCTGACTTTACCGAACACCAGCTTTCACAATTGCAGCAACTGGATGGTTTATATAAGGAGTGGAATGAGAAGATAAACGTTATCTCCCGCAAGGATATAGATGCCTTGTATGAGAAGCACGTGCTGCACTCGCTGGCCATTGCTGCGCTCTGCTCGTTCGACGACGGCGCACAGGTAGTGGATATCGGCACGGGTGGGGGCTTTCCGGGAATTCCTTTGGCGATCTTTTTCCCAAATGTTGAATTTGTGTTAGTGGACAGCATAGGCAAAAAGATAAAGGTGGTGCAGGAGGTGGCAAGTGCCATCGGGCTCAAAAATGTTACCGCCATACATGGAAGGGTTGAGGAGATCAAGGGCCGGATGTTCGATTTCGCCGTATCACGCGCGGTTGCCCCGCTTGGTGATCTGTGGCGATGGATAAATCCGCTGATAAGGCTGGGACAAAAGAGTGATGAATTTCCGAATGGATTAATATGCCTGAAAGGTGGCGACCTTACCAACGAGATCAAAGAATCAGGGATGCAAAAAGTAGCCCAGGCCTGGCGGATCGATGACATTTTCCCTGAACCGGCATTTCAGGAGAAGTTTGTGATATATGTGCCTAAATTAATTTAAAAATCAAAAGTCAAAATTCAAAAATGAATGTAGGAAAATGTTGTTGTCCGTAATTCAAGTGCTAATGAGTCTCCAAATTTAAAAATAACAGCCATTTACCTTACTTTTGCCGCCTGATTCTAAATGCACTAACGATATAATATGGGTAGGATATTTGAAGTACGTAAATCGTCAATGTTTGCACGCTACGACCGTATGGCCAAGCAGTTCAGCCGTGTGGGTAAGGAAATAGCAATAGCCGTGAAGAAGGGTGGCCCGGAGCCGGACACCAATCCTATGCTGCGCCGCGTGATGCAGAATGCCAAGGGGTTCAACATGCCGAAGGACCGCATCGAGGCAGCTATTAAGAACGCGATGGGCAAAGACACCAGCAACTATGATGAGGTGCTGTATGAAGGCTATGCCCCTCATGGTATTGCCCTGCTCGTGGTAACCGCGACAGATAACACCACGCGTACCGTTGCAAACGTTCGCTCGCACTTCAACAAAGGCGGCGGCACACTGGGCAACAGCGGGTCAGTGGCATTTTTGTTCAAGCACCTCGGTGTTTTTAAACTGAAATCCGATGGACTGAACATGGAAGACATGGAACTGGAGCTTATAGACTTTGGCCTGGAAGAAGTAGGCGAAGACAGCGAGGGTAACATAGTAGTACAATGCGGTTTCACCGACTTTGGCAATATGCAGAAAGCCCTCGAAGAAAAAGGCATCACCCCCATATCCTCAGAGCTGGAATGGATACCGCTCAACACCATAGCCGTTAGCGAAGAGCAATCGGAAGATGTATTCAAACTCATCGAGCGCCTCGAGCAGGACGATGACGTGCAGCACGTGTTTCATAACATGGCGTAAATCGTTTTTGCATTACATATACCAAGGGCGCAATTTTTGCGCCCTTTTTTAATACTCTTGAATAATACCTCAGCTTTTGTACCTTGATTTGGAGTCTGGCAGGTGCCGGGCTGGCTCAGGGAATTATTAATATCTTTGTGTCATCAAAGGAGAATTATGAAAACCGTAGTTATAAGCGCCGAAGATGGCAAAGTAGCACAGCTCTTAACAACCCTTGCAAAAAAAATGGGGCTCAAATCGTATGTGCTTGATGATCAGAAAAAAGATGAGATAGCATTGATCCGTGCCATTGATGAAGGCATGAAAAGCGAAAAGCTGCCCGTAAAATCCGCTTACGACATCCTCGATAATTTACTTCACTGATCATGGTTGTTGAGGTTACCTCTGATTTCAATAAAGACATTAGAAAACTGCGCGATAAAAAATTGCTGTTAGCGATTAAAACCGCCTTGCAGCAATGGAGTCTGCCCATAGTATCACAGATATACCAAAGCTAAAAAACCTGCAAGGAACCGCGAATTATTTCAGATTGCGTATTGGTGATTACCGCATAGGGATATTTGTGAGCAATAATGTAGTAACTATTTCTCGCTTCCTGCATCGTAAGGAGATTTACCGATATTTTCCGTAGCCGTTCTAAAGATGTATCAGTGCTATAGGTCTCACCCTATAAACTACGATATATTCCGGGCGCAATCTCACGCCATTTTTTGTTCGCATTGCTCACAAAATGCTTTGTAATCCTCCCAAAGACATACCAAAGTTACTCATTCCACCTCACCCTCTCCTTGGGAGAGGGCCGGGGAGAGGCATTCAAAAATAAATTTGCGCAGTCAAATAACTGCGCATATATTTGCAGTCAAATAGCTGCATATAATGGAAGTGAGACGAGACGTTTTCCAGGCAATAGCCGATCCCACGCGCAGGGCCATACTCACACTGCTGGCCGCGCAGGCGTTAACGCCCGGCGCTATAGCTGCCAATTTTAATTCATCCAGGCAAACCATTTCAAAGCACATCCAGATACTGGCTGAGTGTGAGCTGCTGCGGCACCACTATTCCGGGCGCGAAATCTATTACCAGTTAAATCCAAAAAAAATGAAAGAAATATCTGACTTCATCGAACCATTTAAAGAACTGTGGGATGCCCGCATGAACCAACTGGACGACATTTTAAAACAACTAAAAAAAAAATAGTATGCAAAAGACAAACTACACCGTCAACAACGAGACAAAAACACTTGTGGCTGAACGGGCCTTTGATGCTCCGTTGCCCCTTGTATGGCTGGCATGGACAGATAGCCATATCCTCGATCAGTGGTGGGCGCCAAAGCCATGGAAAGCCGTAACAAAGACCATGGATTTTACCCCCGGTGGAAAATGGCACTATGCAATGGTAGGGCCACAGGGCGAAAAACACTGGAGCATGACGGAATACAAGGAGATAAAGACGCAACAATACTTCACACAACAGAACTATTTTACCGACGAGCAAGGCAACCGGCTTGCAGAGATGCCCGGAACCTCCCAGTGGCATGTAGCATTTACACCACAGGGCGAAACAACGATCGTAACTACAACGGTCAGCTATGATAGTGTAGCGACCATGGAAAAAATGATAGCCATGGGCTTCAAGGGCGGCTTTGCGATGGCACACGAAAACCTGGATGCATACCTGCAGGCGCAGTTCAGGTTGAGGAACCAGTTAAAAAACAGCAGTGGGCAAAGAGTATGTACTTATCTGAATTTTCCGGGAAATACCGAGGAAGCAATGAATTTTTACAAAAACGTTTTCCAGGCAGAATTCAGCGGCATGGGCTTACAGCGCTTTGGCGACATACCGCAGGGAGATGGCTATCCGCCTATAGCCGATAACGTAAAGAATATGATACTGCATGTAGAATTGCCGATAATGGGAGGCCATGTATTAATGGCCACGGACGCGCCAAACGAAATGGGCTTTACTGTAACACCGGGAAACAACATGCACATCAGCATAGAGCCCGAAACAAGGGCAGAAGCCGAAAGATTATTCAATGGACTCTCCCAGGGCGGAACGATCATCATGCCACTCGCTGACATGTTTTTTGGCTCCTATTTCGGACAATTAACCGACAAGTTCGGCATCAACTGGATGGTGAATTGCACAGCGAAAAAATAAAGATTACTGTTTGCAATGTTGCTTTAAAGGTTAAATACAAAACAATTAAAATCGAAAAAATGAAAGATCAAATGTATCCATGTTTATGGTTTGACGGACAGGCCAGGGCAGCAGCAGATTTTTACTGCACTATTTTTCCAAATTCAAAAAATATCAGTGATTCAGGAATGGTGGTAATTTTTGAGTTAAATGGTAAACGTTTTATGGGCCTGAATGGCGGCCCTAACTTCAAGTTCAATGAAGCTGTTTCATTTGTGATTCCTTGCGAAAATCAGGACGAGATAGATCACTACTGGAATAAACTTACCGCGGATGGCGGCCAGGAAAGCCAGTGTGGATGGCTGAAAGATAAGTACGGCTTATCATGGCAGGTTGTACCCTCAATGCTGGGTGAATTAATGTCAAATCCCGAAAAAGGTCAGAAAGTGGTGCAGGTTTTTTTGAAAATGAAAAAATTTGACATCGAAACGCTGAAGAACGTGTGATGTGGAATAATTGTTCAGGCCGACAGCGTTGGGTACTATTCGGCACCGTCAACGACGCATTCGGCATCAACTGGGTGGTGAATATTACGGAAAGGAAATTGAAAACGGTATTTATTTTTTGAACTCTGGGCGCAAGAAGTTGCGCCCAGAGTTGCTATATAAGGCTGCTTAAACCCCAGATCAAAATTGTAAAGCGAGCATTTTCGGTCGCGGTTAAACAGTTTAACTTTGGGATATTTAGGCTCAGATCAATTGCGTTTCATTAAGCACTGTAAGAAGCCTGTGACGCATGCTTTCGCTCAACCCTTCTACCTCGTCAGACAGCAAGTCCTTCAGGTCAGCCAGTTCTGCCGAGCCTTTACCTGCCATCTTGTAGAGGTTCTTTTTTAATTTCTTAGCGTTGTCTGCTATATCTTCACGAAGGTCTTCGCCTGTTTGCGGTGCCAGGAGCAGCCCTGCGGTTACGCCCAAAAGGATTCCGGATAAAAAGATTGTCTTGCTCATAGTCTGTTTTTTTTAAGAGTTAGTTTGTTTTTCTACCTTTAGAGAGCGGTTGCTCACCCTGTATTCCGGTATAAAAATCTATGCCACGACAATCACTGGGGGAAAACTGAAGATACATTTTCGTTCAGTACGGCCATAGGTTTGGCGCCAACCAGTCCGGTTGCGCATCAATTTTTCTAAGCTCACAGTGTTGTTTATTTTTTGCTTTCAAAAACCAGCAAACATTCTGCGATCATCTCACAGGCAACGATATATAGAAGGTGCTTCCATTGTTCTCCTTGCTTTCGGCCCATATCTTTCCGCCGTGAGCTTCGGTGATTTGCCGGCTGATAGACAATCCCAGTCCGAACGATTGTTCGCCGCTGGTGCCGGGCCGTTTTGCAGCGGTGAACATACCAAATAACTCCGGCAACAGCTTCTCTGGTATACCTATTCCATTGTCTTTTATGGATATAATAGCGCGGCCCTGATCTGCGGCGACACTTACAAAGATCGTTCCTCCTTCATGGGTAAACTTTGCGGCATTGCCTACGATATTGCCGATTACCCTTCTCATCTTTTCCTTATCGAATGCTATAAACAGTGGTTCACCGAGCAGATCCGTTTCAAGTACCTGCTTTTTCTCTTTCAGTTTATAATCCATGAGCCGCAGCGTTTCTTTCACAAATGCGACCAGGTCCATTCGTTCTTTTTTGACCTCCACATGCTCGTCGCCTTTCACCGTCACCAGTTCATTGATCAAAGCAAGCGCATTTTCAGAAGCCTCTTTCATCATAGCGATCAGCTCTGTCCTCGACTCCTTATCATCGGTATCGAGCATGTCTGCGAGCGCTATAGTAGCCCCTATAGGATTCCTAAGGTCGTGGGTTACAATACTGAGTATCCTGTCTTTTTCAAGGTTGCTTTTCTGCAGTGCGGTTTTCTGTTTCAGTATTTCTTCATTCCGGGCGGCCAGCAGCCGCTCACTCTTCAGCGTTTTGCGATAGTTTCTGAAAATCAAAATGGTTATGACTAATGCCATGAGTCCGAACGCTATCGCTACCATCAGCATGGTGCGGTGAAAATGATTGTCCTTTTGCAATAACTGTATTTTGTATTGCTGTTCTTTCTCCCTGAGGTCGTGCAGAATATCTGTTTGCCCGTGTTGCCGGCCTGCGGCCTCCACCGAGTCATTGTGATGCACGAAGGCCTGGTAGGTGGCCAATGCTTTTTCAAATTGCCCGGTACCCTTGTAGTAATGCCACAAAAGATCTTCTTTCTCCAGCGCTACATAAATATTGGGCAATGTATCCAGGCTGGCGCTTACGTACATTATTGCCGAGTATGCCTTGGCGTAGTTCTTCTGCTCACTGTAGAAGGCCGCCAGCTTTATCCGCCCCGACTGTGCACGCTGTTTGTCATAACCGGGTTGCTCGTTTATATGTATACTCTGCTTAAGCAGGTCCTCGGCGCCGTCCAGCTTTCCGGACATCACTAGCGTCATTGCTTTATTTTCATAAGCCACCGATCGCGCTTCATCCGCCGACTTCTTATTGCCAAAATTTTGTTCATGCTTATTGATAAAAGAGACGCACGAGTCGTAATAGTAAACGGCGCTATCGCTCCTGGCACGCTGGGTGTAGCATAGGGCTATGTTATCCAGCAGTTCCTGCATTCGTTGGTAAGGCCACTCTACGGTACTGCAGGTTTGCGCGGCTATGAATGCGTCTTTAAAGTAACCAGCAGCTTCCGGAAATTGTTTTTCCCTATACAGCGCCATGGCTACCAGGTAGTAATACTCATTGAGGCTGCAACTGCTTACCAACTCCCTTGCCTGCTCTATCGCATTCACATAATAGTCATGCGCTTTGTCATAATTGTGCTGTGCAGATAGGATGTGTCCTTTTTCCAGCAGCGCATGCACATACTCCTGCGGGTAGCTGTGCCGCAGCTCTGCATCCTTCATCATATCCAGGGCGCTGTCCTCATACCTTAATGAGGCGTCAAGATCGCTCTCATGAAAGTAAAAGAGCGACTTAAAACTATACCCGAGATATTGTGCATATGTCGTTCTGATGCGCAGGTTGCCATATGCAGAGTCAATGTACCTCAGCGATTGTTTGATCTTTCCCTCATTAAACAGCTTATTGGCTGTTTCGTAAACGCCGAGCGCACGCTTATTATCATCTGCACCCCCGCCGCGCCGGCTGGTGCAGCTAAAACAGCACATAGCCAAACAAATGCTTATGAGCAATATTTTAAGGGTGTTGCGGTTCAAAGTTTCTGGTATTTGAGGTGCAGGGCCATAAGCAGGCGCCTGATAGTGGCGAAAATTACGACTTTTCCGGTATTCTCTATTGCAGGGATACCAACCAGACCAGCTTCATTCTTAATTGCCAATAGTTGATTATTATAAACATACGGCTGATCTGCATGACACTTAGATGATGTTTGGTATCGGTTAAGGTCTGTTCCCGGAAGAAATCTCTGGTGAAAAATGAGATAACAATTCAGCTTTTCTTATTACTTTGCTCCCCGGAAATCCATCTTGGGAACAGTAGATAAATATCGGGAAGACGTAGCATCCGTATTGGAAAAATACGTACAGATGTACCTTAGCGAATATCCCGGAGAAAAATCCCCGCTCAATGCCAGCGAATTCCTGCATCGGCACAATGATAATTACAGAGCAGAAGTGAACAATATTGCTATCCTCTCGTTCCGTAACAACGACTATGTTAAGGAGGTTCACGATAAAATAATCCAGCTTAATGACCGGGACACACTTCTGTTACACGACAAGATAACTGAAATGTCGACGGTTCATGACTAGCGGCTAACAATCCACCAATTTAATAGTCTTTGTTATCTCGTGCCTCTGTTTCAACTGTCTCTGTTGCCGCTGCCTTTCTTTCCTGGTAAATACCTGCAATATGGCCAGGGAAAATTAAATTTTCAATAAGGTGGGGCGCTGGAAAGTTGTGTGCGAATGACTGGTGAGGTTAACTATTTCCCGGTTATATATTTCCTGTGCCTCCACGAGCATATTTTGCGGGTCGCTGGTTTCCAGGAGGATGGTGATACATCCCCTGTTTGCTATTATCGCGTACTTTTCCTCCACGCCGCTTGCTTTATCGCCGATATATTTTGTGGTAGGACGGTAAGTAACAATTCGGCCTGACTCAAAAACGACCAGGAATTTCCTTTTGCGTATCATTCCATAACGTATCATACTGTGCGGTTTTTGGAGACATTCGTTTGTAGCGCGCTTACCCGTAAGCAGTAATGAACACCTTTTTTTTGAATGCCTGACAAAATTCGGGTTAGTTTTTTTTCAAAATGCGTCTTTTAAGCTTAGATATTTTCCTATTTTTTTATTACCAGGTGTGCGAGTGTGGAAAGCAAAAGCCCTGCTGGAAATGTGGCAAGGTTGCCCAACGGGTGGGTTGCTTTATATTTTTGGAAAACTACCGGCAACGCGGGGCAACCGCTTTGTAGAAACATGTAGTCCACCAACACACAGCGCCACACTTCGGCAAGCTCAGTGCAGGCTATAGCGGGCGCAACCTATTCGCGATGTTTTCGCTCATGTACGGCAATCCGGGTAACCGGGGAAAAACTTACTGCCGAAGCAACGAATCCACGAACTGAAAAAACGAAGCAGTGTCGTACTTGCCTTCTTCCTGGCGAAGGAAAACGATCTTCCCCACCTTGTCGATAACAGCAGTGGTGGGCAGTGCGCCCATAAACAACTCTTGCGGAACTATGCCAGATGGCATATAGGCGGTTAGCGTCAATTTTTGCTCAGTGAAGTAGAGCATATCTTCCTGTAATTTGTGGTCCAGGTCTATGGGCAGTATCACGAAGTTTGTATCGTTTATGTAGTGGCCAGCGAGGTTATTAATGGTGGGCAGCTCTGCCTTGCAGGGAGCGCAGGTAAGCGCCCAGAAATTGATAAATACCACCTTGCCCCGCAGCAAACCCAGATCCAGCTTTTTGCCATATACATCCGCCACAACGAAGGGCCCCACGGGCCTGGACGTATCAGATAAAAAGAAAGTTTTGCCGACTGCCGGTGATGGCAACATCCCAATGACCAGTGCCGCTATGCATGCAAATCGTTTCAGTTTTTTCAATCGGGATATTTATTTGTGCAAAGGTATGGCTAGCGTCGCAGACGCGGCACCGGGGCATCCCGTTGCAAAGTGGGGGAGTGAGTTCAATGCCCCATTTTCAAATAAATAAAAAATGATATAATATGGGGCATTTATAAATTGCAAGTTGTTTGTTTTTAGTTGTTTATGCATTACGCCATGTCCCGTTTTGCCCCATGTGGAGCATTTTCTGGGGAAAGCTCGGGGCAGGTTCCGCGGAGCATTAGCGATGGCCTTGCTGCTCTTAAAGTGGAATTTTCGAGTGATCTGCTATGCCCCACTTTATGCCGCACCATTACCCACTTTTGTCTATTCCGATAAGCAGGTTTAGAAAAAAATGCAATCCCGATAGCTATGGGGAGCAAAGACAAGAAGCACAAAGACCGCAAAGGAGGTAGCGAAACCCACCTTTTGCGGCACAAAGGTAGTAATGGAAATGACTGGTGGCAAATAAACATATCCACATTCTTCGGCTGCGCTCAGAATGACAATGGTCTGAACCGGCCCTTCGGCAAGCTCAGGATTCTGAACCTGCCTGTCGGCAGACAAGTACAAGAATTTTCAGAATTGTGGTGTAGCAGAACTGCATATGTTATTGCTCCCCCTTGGGCAAGCTCAGTGCAGGCTATAACGGGCGCAACCTATTCGCGATGGACATGGTCATGCACAGCAATCGGGAGATTGCACTCCGCAGGGGCGTAGTCGTGAGAAATACGCCCAACTGTTTTTTCTTTATTTTTTGGAGGACTACGGGCAACCCGGGGCGTGGGTTGTTTTTCGGAAACAATCCGCAGCATAATTCAGCAGCAGTACCTTGATTGCCGCCGACTCCTGAAAAAGGAGACTCGGCGGGGACGGAAAAGTTTTACTTGCGCCACTGGATGCCCTTCGTAACATGTGGAGGAACGGGGGGCGTGTAAAAAGCAAATCGTGAGATTGCTTCACCACGCCCAATACACAAAGCCAGCCGGCGTGGTTCCAATGACGCGACTCCATACAGTGCTAAAACAAAAAAGCCCCGCACCGAAATGCAGGGCCCTATAACTTTTTAACCTATTAACCATTTAACGCACTACGCCATTACATTCGGCATTTCCTGCGGGTAGAGCTTTTTGTCGAGCTTTTCGCGCACGGCGGCGAAGGCGGCCAGGGTTTCGTCTATGTCCTGGTCGGTATGTGCTGCTGTGGGTATGATGCGGAGCTCTATCTGGCCCTTGGGTATTACCGGGTATACGATCACGGAGCAGAAGATGTTGTAGTTCTCACGCATGTCGTAAGTGAGCTGCACGGCATCGTAGAGGCCACCCTTCATGAACACGGGTGTTACCGGGGTGTTGGTGGTGCCGAGGTCGAAGCCACGCTCGCGGAAGCCGTCCTGCAGGCGGCGCACATTGTGCCACAGTTTTTCGCGCAGTTCGGGTGTAGACATCAGCAGCTCTAGCCGCTTCAAGTTGCCAGCCACAAAGGCCATGGGCAGTGATTTGGCATATATCTGCGAGCGCATATTGTAGCGCAGGTAGGTGAGTATCTTTTTATCGGCCGCAAGGAAACCACCTATGCTGGCCATGGATTTTGCAAACGTAGAAAAGTAAATGTCGATGTCGTCAATACAATCCTGCTCATCGCCAATGCCGGCGCCACGCTTACCCATAGTGCCAAAACCATGTGCATCGTCTACAAACAGTCGGAACTCATATTTTTCGCGCAGAGTAACGATCTCGCGGATCTTGCCCTGGTTGCCGCTCATGCCAAAAACACCCTCGGTGATCACCAGAATGCCGCCGCCGGTCTTCTTTACCATTTCGGTAGCGCGGGCCAGTTGCTTGTCGCAATCGGCAACATCGTTGTGCTTGTATACATAGCGGTGGCTGGGTATTAGGCGTAGGCCATCTATGATGCAGGCGTGAGATTCAGCGTCATAAACAACCACATCGTGGCGGCCGCACAGCGCATCGATAGCGGACACCATGCCCTGGTAGCCGTAATTAAACAGCATAGCGTCTTCCTTGCCTATGAATGAAGCGAGTCTTTTTTCGAGTTCCTGGTGGATGTCTGAGTTGCCGCTCATCATACGGGCGCCCATCGGGGATGCGAGGCCGTACTTTGCGGCTGCCTCTGCATCTGCCTTGCGCACCTCGGGGTGGTTGGCGAGGCCCAGGTAGTTGTTCAGGCTCCACACTATCTTCTCTTTACCCATGAATTTCATGCGGTTGCCGATCTCACCCTCCAGTTTTGGGAATGCGAAATAGCCTGGTGATTTCTCAGCATAATCTCCTATCGGCCCTAGTCTGTTCTCAAATTTTGCGAATATGTCCATAAAGTGTATGTTTACTCTTAGTGAATCTTAAAATCGAGTGCGAAATTAATAAAAATATAACTGCCACTTCATTTTGAAATTTGCACTTTTGCACCAAATGTTATTAATGAAACGTTATCTTCTTTGTTTTCTCGTATTGATTATTGGTTTTTCCTCATGCGTAAGGAAGCCTGCACGTGTGGAAAGGCCAAAACTGGTGGTGGGCCTGGTGATAGACCAGATGCGCTGGGACTATCTGTATCGCTATTACGAGCGCTACGGAAATGACGGATTTAAGCGCCTCCTTCGCGAAGGCTATAACTGCCAGAATACCATGGTTGATTACCTGCCGTCGTTCACAGGGCCGGGACATAGCTGTATATATACAGGATCTGTACCCTCCATACACGGTATTGCCGGCAACAACTGGCACGATAACCAGACAGGAGAGAATGTGTATTGCGTTGATGATAAGACTGTCTACCTGCCGGGAGACACCAGCAAAGCAGCGTCTTACAGCCCGCGCAACCTGCTTACTACCACTATTACCGACGAACTGAAGCTGGCGACAAATTTCCGTTCGAAAGTATACGGTGTTGCCATAAAGGACCGCGGCTCTATATTGCCTGCAGGGCATGCTGCCAATGCGGCCTATTGGTATAACGACCGTACGGGTGACTTTGTAACCAGCACCTACTATGATACGGCTTACCAGAACCCCGCCTGGCTAAAGGCGTTCAACAAACGAAATATGGCCGACAGCCTCGCCAAACTTAACTGGACGCTGCTGGATGCACCGGAAACCTATACCCAAAGCACGAAGGATAACACCACGTATGAAGATGCATTCAAGGGTGAGAATGACCCGGTATTCCCGCATAAATTCAAGACGATGGACAAGTCGCTGAGGCTGAGTGCGATAAAGACCATGCCTGGCGGAAACACACTGACAATGGAGATGGCAAAGGCTTGTATGGACGGTGCGGACATGGGTGCTGGCGATGAGACGGACTTTATGTGCGTGAGCCTGTCTAGCACAGACTATGCCGGGCACCAGTTTGCACCTAATGCGATGGAACTGGAAGATATGTATATGCGGCTGGACAAAGATCTTGCGGAGCTCCTCGGCTACCTGGATAAAAAAGTAGGAAGAGGTAATTATCTTTTTTTCCTTACCGCGGACCATGGCGGTGCGCACAATCCGCAGTTTTTGAAGGATAAAAACATACCGGCAGGTGTTGCGTTCAACCTCACTGATGACTTGAACAATTATCTGAAAGGCGTTTATAAGAAAGATGTAAAGTTGGTGAGCACGATCATGAATTACCAGGTATACCTTAACGATTCCCTACTGGCGGCAGATAAGTCGGTCAACCGCGAAGAGCTCAAGCAACAAATACGCAACTGGCTGTTGAATACCATGCCACCTAAATATCGCATTCCCGTTTCTTATGTCATGGACATGGAAGATGTGAGCAAGGTAGCTGTGCCAGAACCAATAAGGAGCATGGCTATAAATGGCTACAATTATGCAAGAAGCGGCTGCCTGCAGATCGTGTTTAACCCGGGATGGTTTGAAAGTGATCACTTCGCCGGCACCACACACGGTAACTGGAATCCTTACGATGCGCACATACCCCTGATATGGTATGGCTGGCACGTGCCCAAAGGGGAATCCAATGAAGTTGTGAATATGACCGATATCAGCCCTACGCTGGCAGCACTACTGCACATCCAGATGCCAAACGGATGCATTGGTAAGCCGATTCGGAAACTGATGGAAGGGAGTGCTCCGAGAAACTAAGCGGTCAGTCCGAGGTGTGATCCCAGGTAGTCATGCACCATTTCGTCAGCATTCTTAATGGCATCATTTTCATCGGTGGCAAAAACAACCAGCCAGTTAACGAATCTGCGCGCTCCTTTTTTTGAGCACTTTATGAGGTTGTGATAGCTCATGCCATTCAGGGAATCGGCCTCAATGGCCTTGTTGTTCTTGAACGATACTTTGTATTCTCTCAGGATCATAATGCACGTTTTGGAAGAATGTTGTGATAAAATCGTACCGTAGACCACTCCGTATTCAAACGTATAAAAATATAACTATATTGTTTTAAACGTGAAATATACAGCGTAGTCTTATAGTATCATACAGTTAATCCAGCCGATAGCGGCTGGATTAACATATAAATAGCAGAGATTTACTAACTAAAATGTGGGGAATTAATTTCCACAGAAAGTGGGCAAATGCATATTTGATTACTTTTTAGAAGGTTTGTTTTTCTTGCGTTCTTCTTTGATGAGCGGCAGCGCCTCGTTGAAATTCGCGAGGGTATTGGCAATCCGTTCCAGCATTTCTTCTTTGCCGGTTTTATCGCGTGCCAGCAGGTCTATCCTGGCAACATTGTCGAACATGCCGCGTACTTTGATGACATTGGAACTGGACTTCAAGGAGTGCGCCCTACGTTGTATGGACTCAAAGTCATTCGTTTCCCGTATCAGTTGATCGAGCGTTTCCAGGCTTTTGGGCACAGTGTCCAGAAACAGGGTGATCACCTCATACATGTAGGTGTTGTCGTTCTGCGAGATTTCCTGCAGGTAACCGAGATCTAAGAGTGGCGTGTCCATAAAAGCGTTGTTTTAAGAGGTTAGCTTACTTTCTTCAATAACATTCAAAATCAATTGGCACAATTTGTCCGGAAAAAGTGGTTTGGTGATACAGGTGTTCATGCCGACCTTAATGCACTCATCATACTCCTCCTGCCAGTAGCTGGCTGTGACACCTATGATAGGGACGTTGTTTTTCATGGTTTTCCTGATGTAGTCGGTGGCTTTGAATCCGTCCATTTCTGGCATGTGCACATCCATCAGGATGATGTCATAATCGTTTTTCTTCAAAAACTCAACAGCTTCCCGGCCATTTAGGGCCGCGTCAACTTTCGCGCTTTGCTTCAATAAAATGAATCCCGCGATCTTCTGATTCAGCTCATTGTCTTCGGCAACCAATATTTTAAGTCCTTCCAGCAATTTATATATTTTTCAATTCGTCTAAACTAAGTGGCTGCCTTTTATGTATTCTTAACCTTATCTGTAAGCCATGTTCCAGCCAGGATCTCAGAGGCACAGAAAAATAATACAAACTATTATCATTTGCAACCCCCTTCGTCAAATTTCTTTATTTGAGCTTGCTGTTTTTCTTACTATAGAAGAAATAAACGAACAGGCCTATCACCAACCAGCCGCCAAGGCGCGCCCAGTTCGTCCAACCCAGGCCGGCTATCATGGCTGCGCAAACAAATATACCCAGGGTGGAAACGACAGGCACCAACGGCACTTTGAAGGCCCTCTGGATCTCCGGGTTGGTTCTCCTCAATATCCATACGCCGGCGCATACCAGGATGAACGCGAACAAAGTGCCTATACTTGTCATGTCGCCCACTATATCGCCCGGTACAAATGCTGCAAATCCGCCAACGAAAACCAGAAATATCCAGTTGGAATGATAGGGCGTCTGGTATTTAGGGTGCAGGTTTGAGAACGTTTTAGGAACAAGCCCGTCGCGGCTCATGGAATAAAACACCCGTGACTGCCCCATAAGCATCACCAGGATAACGGAAGAGAAGCCAAATAGTATGGCTACAGTGACCAGGTTAGCCAACCAGCTATAGCCGTGCATGTACGTCTGGATAGCGTAGACTACGGAACCTTCTTTGCCGGCTGTGCGGAAATCGTTTACACTGGCAACTCCGGTTAGCACGTAGGCGAAAAGAATGTACAAAAAAGTGCATATTACCAGCGATCCGAGGATGCCTATTGGCATATCTCTTTTGGGGTTTTTAGCCTCCTGGGCAGCAGTCGAAACAGCATCAAACCCTATAAACGCAAAGAATACTACTCCCGCTGCCCCGAGTATGCCCCATATTCCACCGTAGTTATGGCCCACCCCATAGCTGTCCACAAAGGTTGTAGCCGGAGGTATGAAGGGAACATGATTGGCCGGGTTCATATAGCCCCATCCAAGGCAAATAAAAATAATAACGATAGCTACTTTGGAAATTACAATGATACCGTTTACAAACGCTGATTCCTTAGTGCCCCTGATAAGCAGCATGGTAAGCATGAAAATGATGAACAAAGCCGGGAGGTTAATCATCCCATGCATGCCAAATTCGTCGGCGAAATAGCCGGTATTTTCGTGGATATTACAGACCTCAAACGGGGAGTGGCACCATTTATAGGGAATGTGCATCTGGAAGATGGCCAGCAGCTTATTCAGGTATTCGCTCCAGGCTATGCCAACGGTTGCAGCACCCACTGCGTATTCCAGCACAAGGTCCCAGCCTATGATCCAGGCTACCAATTCGCCCATCGTGGCATATGAGTAAGTATAAGCACTGCCTGCAATGGGTATCATGGAAGCAAATTCGGCGTAGCACAAACCCGCGAAGGCGCAACCGATACCTGCCACCACAAAGGCAATTGTTACCGAAGGCCCTGCGTTATTTGCTGCGGCGGCCGCGGTGCGCACAAAGAGCCCTGCGCCGATAATGGCGCCTATGCCCAGAGCGATAAGGTTGCCGGCAGTAAGCGTTCTTTTCAGGCCTTTCTCGCCGTGTGAAGAATCATGAATAAGGCTGTCTATTGGTTTTTTAGTAAATAATCCCATATTATGTTTTGATGAATAATCCTGCAGGCAGGGACAGCTAAGATAATAGATAGTTTGATACTTTTAACTTTTTGAGGTAAGCCAAATGCAATAGCCGGTTTTATATACAAATTGCTGAATTTACATTAGGTTTGGTATATGATTTCAGGGCAACCTGTTTTGCGTTTTTTTTGCATCCTTTTTTTGTCGCTTTGGGGATTTGATTCGCATGCGCAGCCCACGCTGCCGGATATTGCCGGCTCTGCCGATAAGGGTGTGGTAATACTATCGTGGGTGAGCCAGTATAGCGGGATAAAGTCTATCACGGTACTACGCTCCCAGGATAGCATAAACATTAACCAGAAAGTGGGAAATGTGCAGTTGCTGGACAAAGGGGTGCAGGCATTTGCTGATGCGCACCCTGTTGCCGGGAAGAATTTTTATAAGCTGTCTATAGTTTTCAAATCGGGGCTTACCTGGAGCAGTAACCGGACCAGCGTATATGTGGATAAAGCCATGCTGGAGCAGGCGAAAGTGAATTTGCCCGCTAATGATTCGATACAACATTTTGTTGTTACGGAACAAAAAGCCATTGATAGCCATTCGGATACAGTAGGGCGGACCCGGACAAACGCCCTGAAGACTGTTGCGACAACTGATACTACGCCGAAACACAAGGTGCTGATATCATTCGATTTCGATTCGACCGCGATAAGTACTCAATCGTTTGCCATGAGCAGCACTGTTTCCACTATCCCCAGGAAAAGGATAACGGTATCCTTTGACGACCAAAGTGATAATGCAGGTGCCGCGATTGTGTCCCGGTTTATTTTTACCGATAAAGCAACGGGGCATGTAGATATGAACTTACCTGCTGATGTGAGCACGCATCATTATTCGGTGAAGTTCTACAATGAAAAAGGCAATATGATCTTTGAGGTGCCGAAGATAAACTCCCAAAACATCATCATTGACAAGCGGAATTTTCAGAAGAGAGGAGTATATAAGTTTGTGTTGCGGAGGGATGTGGTGGAATTGGAGTCGGGGTATGTGACGGTGTTGCCGAGTGAGTGAGATGATTTCTCGCTATGCAAATGCTATTTAGCTGAGGGCTTAATTCAGCATGTCATGGTTCGGCGGGGCTCACCATGACAGTAGCTTTTTCAACTATATATACGTCTGTACATTATCGCTTTCCCTTTAGCTGCGATATTTTTAATCGATCCCGCCTTTCTCTTTGATATACCCGGCAGCGGAAAACCTAGGTTTCAGCAGTCTTAGCATTTGCAGGGCTACGGAGAGCAATATGAGGCCCATGCCACCGAGGAAACCCCAGTTCCAGTCGTTAGTTCCTTTGTAGAATATGATCTCCCGGTTTTCGTTGTAGAACAGGAAAGCAAGTATGATGCCATAGACAGGTTCCAGGTTTACGGAGAGTGTGACAGTGAAGGAACTGAGTTTTTTGAGCGCGTTCAAAGAAAGGCTTTGCGCCCATACCGTGCAGCAAAGGCTCATGATGACGAGCCAAAGCCAGTCGTTGTGGATGAGACCCGCCGCCGAGAAATCTGAGGATGTGGGCAAAAACTGTGTTGCAGGCCTGAAGTAAAATACAAGCGGGATAAGCAGTGAAATAAACACCCAGCCCGTAGACATTTCGTAAAATACCATGGTGCGGGAAGGATATTTGCTGGCGATCTTTTTATTGAGCACAGTAAAGACGGAGCTGAGAATAGCCGCGGTGACGCCACATGCTATACCCAGCCCATAAAACTGCTGGAAACGATAGATAAGATAAACGCCTGCAATAGCCAGGGAACCGAGGAGCATCTCACGCAGGTCGTGCTTGCCTTCGTTCACCAGCGGATCGAGTAGGGATGTGAAGATGCTGGCGGTGGAGAGACAGACCAGGGCGATGGAAATGTTGGCGAACTTAATAGCACCATAGAACGCCACCCAATGCAAGCCCATGAGGCAGCCCACCAGGGCCAGTTGGCGCACATCTTTGCGCTCTACGGGCACCCATTGCTTGCGATATGTGATGATTACCGCCACCAGGACTGCGGTCATCAGCATACGGTACCACACCAACACGGGAGCATCCAGCGATATGGCTCTGCCGAGTACACCGGTAAAGCCCCAGAGCACCACAGCAATGTTCAACTGGATAAGCGCGTTCTTCATTCAAGCGCAAACATAAACAATAATGTTGTGGGGTGGGGCCCCATACCGCTACTCATCTTTGAAAGGATTTTTTATTTTCATCTTGCCTTCTACTAATAGCCCATCCTGCATATCCTCAGAAAGCAATATTTCACAATTGTTTTCCAAAGCAGTAGCTACTATAAGACTGTCCCAATAACTGAATCCATATTTTATGGATAGGTTGAACGCATTTGTAATTGTAGGAGGATAGAGATTAACCACGTTAAAAGTATCGAGAAGACTTTTACCGTGAGCATATGCTTCTTCTTTTCCAAATTTTAGTTTTCTCAAACAAACATTGATATTTTCGTTTACAACCTGTGTGCTAATAACATTAGCTGGTGATAGTAACGATGCCGCGATATTTTTTTTCTTATCGTTATCTGTAAAGAGATACAAGATTACATTGGTATCAACAAAGGTTCGTTTATCGCTCATTTATTTCGTCCCTGTTAAATTTGATGGCAGATTCGGGAAAGCGATATTTGGTATAGTCGAACGAAGAATGCTTTTTATTTTGGGTGTCTTTATTGCTGTGGTCCTCAATATGCAGAAATCTTTTTATTATGGTCAATAGAGATCGTTTCTCCTCATTACCAAGCATGGGGAGAAATTTTCTTATTTCAGCGTCAAAAGTATTCGCAGCCATAACTACCTTTTTCACAAAAGTACAGATTTATATTTATTGGTATAAAAATGAAAAACGCCCATTGTAATATTGTGGGGTGTGGATTTTGGTGCGATTAACAATGGCTACATAGAAATCATCGGCTGTTATACCCTGACCTGCCTACCGGCGGGCAGGTTGCCTCCGAGTCCTCTGCGAGAAACTTGGAGGGGACAGAAACATAAACAATTATGTTGTGGGGTGCTGATTGTGTATCGCGAAAACAATCTCTCGCAAACCTGCCTGCCGGTAGGCAGGGGCGCTAAGGCGCGGTTTCTATGTTTTGTTTGAAAAGCGCAAAGCGCGAGTGCCATGTAGCGCCGCCGAATGTTGTGGGGTATTGATAATCATAACCGATCAATCCACTTTTCGGGACTTATTGCTGTATGATGAATGGCTATGATGACAACGGTACTTTCGGTAACCAAGTAGTGAAGAGCATAGGGGAAGACGTTAAGATTAGCTATCCGGACTTCTTTGTATCGTATTGTATGTGCAAAAGGATTTTCCCTTACCCGTTGCACGGACAAATTTACTTGTTGCGAGAATCGCTTTGGTAAGATGGGGCTATGCTGCCTATACCACGTCCGGGCATGTCGCAGGTCTTCATAAGCCGATGGTAATATGCGTACTTTATAACGCTTCATCCTCTTTATCTAACTCTTTGGATACTTCATCCCAGTCAAGCGTATTTTGCGGAGCGGCTTTGTATTCAGCAAGGCGAATATCGATTAGGTCTTTTTGCCATTTTGGAATGTCAAGGTGCATTTCTTCAGACAGCTTGTTCCATTCCTCAATAGGCAGGAATACGCCCACTGGATTGCCAAGGTTATCAAAAGTGTATTGGGGTTCGATGCTCATTATTCAAAGTTACAAAATTATTCTCTGCGATATATAACATAAGCAATTATGTTGTCGGGTGAAATTATGGACCGAAAATGACAGCATCAAAATCATCAATTGTTGTACCTTGACCTGCCTACCGGCGGGCAGGTTGCCTCCGAGTCCTCTGCGAGAGACTCGGAGGGGACAGAGAAAATTAGTAAATTGGATGATAACACTGACTACTATGGGGCTATTTAAAACGTTTTTTAAAAATAAATCAACACCTGGGCCCGATAACTCAAGGCTTCTTGAATTGTTAGACGTTTATTGGAAAACAAAATCTTACGACGATTATAAGAATGTATACCATGAACTTTTGAATGGCAGTTCCTTTTTATTAGTACCTACAAAAAACGCTCCTATAACATTACCCAATAAATGGACAACAACTCAAAATAATGCGACAATAAAAGTTTCATCAGTTTTCAACATGGACGGACTAATAGTTTTAGGGGCTTTTACAGATGAGCAGGCGCTGCAGAACTGGAGAAAACAGCCAACTGAATACACCTCAATGCGATCCCAGGCTGTTCTGAAATTTTGCGAAGATAATGGAGTTGATAGAATTGTAATCAACACTAATGAGCCGAATATGTATGTTTTGGAGCGTAATTTTGGTAATGTAAATAACTACCAAATAAACAAAGGCACTGATGTTCGCATAGAGATAGTCAAAACCCCTTTGGACGACTTTATTGTTGAA
>CAIVEW010000078.1 GCA_903905065.1 uncultured Bacteroidota bacterium
GAAACTTAAACAATGGACAAACAGAGAACTCTTATGTGACAGCTTTTAGTTTTCAGTGATAGGGTATTTTTATATAATTTTATATGTCAACTAAAACCAGGATTATTTAACCAAAGTGTCAACCAATATTAGGACGAGGCAGAAAACCCAAAATGTCTGCTTTTGTGACAAAACCGGACATTTTAAAAAACATAATTCATTTACAACAAACTGACTATCAAACACTTGAAAAACATTAAACAAATCAAAATGTCCGCTTTTGTACCCTTTGTCTCAAACCGGACATCGAGCTTCTAACTCAACTTTTCCCACGTTCGGGTTAGATTGCCACGGCGTGGCCACCCACAAAGCTAGGCCATCACTTCTCGCAACTTCTCTCATCGAGTCCATTGAAAAGACATCATGAACCGAGATAATGACAACCACGAGTAGTACCCGTGTTAACGTGAGATTGCTTCGTGCCTCGCAAAGACGCGAGGGGAGAAACAGAAAACTAGCGATCAACTAAGAAAGAAGCGCCGGCAACTCTCCTCCTGTTTTTAGGAGGAGTACCCGAAAGGGGAGGTGGTTAACCTGTTATTAGGTGAGCGAAAGCGAACGAGCGTAGCTCTTCCTGAAAGGGAGGTGGTCAACGGACGCAAGAAGGGGAAGCCCCCTAAAGCTGCAAACAAGATTGCAATAAATTGAAAATCAATTATTTACAATCATAAAACCCATTGCTACCACCGGCAAAAAGCGGCAAGAAAGCGGCAATGAGCGGCAAAATCACACGAGAAAAAGAGCCCATGTTAACGCGAGATTGCTTCGTGCCTCGCAAAGACGCGAGAAACAAAGACCACCGCACGTATAGTTCGACAAGCTCACCATGACAGCCCGGCTTCCAAGATCCTTCCTTGCGTCAGGATGACAAACCTGAGAGACAAAAGATCAGCGATCAAATGAAAAAGGAGCGCCGGGTTCTCCTCCTGTTCTTAGGAGGAGCGCTCGAAGAGGAGGTGGTTAAAATGTCCAAGTTGTGACAAAAGCGGACATACCCATTCTCACAAAACATTGATAATCAACAAACAAAACCAAACCCATGCTCCATTCTTACCATTTTGCACCACAGACACCACAACAAAAAAAAGTCCCGCTCACCGCGGGACCAACAAATATTATAAACCAAATTCCTAATTCCTAATCCCCAATAACAAAGACCTAATTAGCTAATCATCAAATCAACTAATCCCCCAACTCACGCCATATTATGAAACACGTGCTGAACGTCATCGTCCTGCTCTACGCGCTCTATCATCTTAAATACGTCATCGGCCTGCTCCTGGCTGAGCTCTACCGTGGTGCTTGGTATCCACTCCAGCTCGGAGGACATAGGGGTAATGCCTTTTTCCTCGAGGGCTTTCTGCATTTTACCAAAATCGGTGAATGCGCAGCGGACTACTATATTGCCTTCGCTATCCTCGCCCAGTTCTTCGAGGCCAAAATCTATCAACTCCAGTTCCAGGTCGTCGGTATTAAGGCCTTCGGGTTTGAGCTTGAAAACGCCAAACTGGTTGAAAAGGAAGGCCACAGATCCGCTATTGCCCAGGGTGCCGCCGCCTTTGTTGAAATGAGAACGCACATTGGCCACGGTGCGGGTGGTATTGTCGGTGGCGGTAACCACGAGGATGGCCACGCCATGGGGGGCATAACCCTCGTACAGCACCTCATCGTAGTTGCTGGTATCCTTACCCATCGCATTCTTGATGGCAGACTCGATACGGTCTTTAGGCATGTTTACGGCCTTGGCATTCTGCATGATGCGGCGCAGCATGGGGTTGGTGGCAGGGTCTGTGCCACCCTTCTTAACGGCTATGACGATTTCTTTACCAATACGGCTGAACTGCTTGGCCATACGATCGTAGCGGGCAAACATGGTCGATTTCCGTACTTCAAATATCCTACCCATATAAAATATGTTATTGAATTATTTAATTATTAAGCGCGCAAATTTAAGGCTTATTGAGGAGTAATACAATCGGCGGTGGAAATTTAGCAAGATAATTTTACCGCTAAGACGCTGAGACCACCGCCGTTGGCGGGGCAGGCAGCAAAGACATACTGATGGCGTTAGATAAGATAGTTTAACCGCTAAGACGCGAAGGCGCAAAGGTTCGCAATGAAGGGGAAAAGCAAAAAAAAAGCCCGTCCTCACAGTGTGGGGACGGGCCGGATCAAATATTATTGTTCATCAAAACTTGACCATGAGATAGAACACCACTGGCATACTGAATACGCCGGATGAAAGATTGTTGCTGGCCTTGCTGATGGTGGTATTGATATTGCCAAAACTGCTGGATGTGGTAGTAGTAGACTGCTGCTGCTTACCTGTGGTATAGTAGAAGCTGGACTCTGTGCCCACCAGTATGTTTTTGGTGATATTGTACCTTAACCATCCCTGCGCACCGTAGCCAATAGAACCTATGGTAGTGTGTACCGATGAGGCGCTGGTATCGAGGGCTGTGTTTTGAGCAGAGGTGGTCTTGTCATCGTTAGTGTTGTAAAGACCGTCTATACCAACGCCTGCACTCCATTTATCAGACAATTTGAAGGCTTTTTCTATACCCAAACGGAACTGCATATCGTTGATATTGCTGGTGGTTTTGGTAATGCCATCGTCGTTGGTAGTGGAGTTGTAATTATAACCCAGGCCCACTCTCAGTCCCCAGCCTGAATTGCGCAGGTTGATGGAGTAGATAAAGAGGTAGGGGTTATTATTGACACTGGTAGTGCTATTGCTAAAATTGAACACTTGCTTAATGAGCTGGTTCATCTGTACGCCCACATACTGGTCTACACCATTCTGACCGTGTTTGATCATATGGGGTTGTACGCCTTGAGGTACGGGACGGTCATCGTCGTCGGTTTGTGCTAATGCCTGGAATGAAAGAGTTGAAACAAGTGCAGCAATAAGGAGTTTTTTCATTAACTATTTAACTTTAAATGGGGTTGAGAATTTAGTGTCGTTGATCATTTGATTATCGGTAAAGGTATTTAAAAATGCGATAATCGCCTGCTTATCGGCAGTAGAAATATTCATAACCAGCGGCGTGCCATCTGTCTTGCTCTTCAGAGAATCGCTAAGGTTAGGACTGTTGTTGATGCCATGGCTATAATGTTCCAACACCTGGTCTAAACTTGTAAAACGGCCATCGTGCATATATGGTGCAGTAAGACCAACATTGTGCAGAGACGGCACTTTAAATTTGCCATTGTCTGTGCTGGTATTGGTGATGGCGCCACGACCATTGTCGGTATAGCTAGGGTCAAGACCTGAATCCATGAAAGACTGATCGATAGTGTAATTGTCTGTGATGATGTGGTGACAGCTGCCGCAATTGTACTTGCCTATAAAGAGGCTGTAACCCTGCTGCTCCTGTGCGCTTAGGCCGGTGATATTGGGGTTGCCTGATGGCAGGAAGTTACCAGAATTAACTGCTGCAGTAAGTGCCTGTGAGAACCTGCTGTTAGTGCTGTTGATAGAAGATATGAAATAAGCTACAGCAGATGTGATCCTGTCTTGAGTGATCTCACTGGTTCCATAAGCATCTGTAAACAGTTGTTTGTAATAACCGAGGTTACCGAGTTTGGCAGGCAATGTGGTAAAATCACTGATACCCATCTCAACGTGGTTGGTAACAGGGCGGGTGATGAGATTCTGCACATTGTTTTCGCGGCCATCCCAGAAGAGCACCATATTTCCGTTGTTGCCCAACAAAGACGTGGTGCTGAAACTGTTGTTACCAACGAGGTTTTGAATTGGCGGAGAATTTCGTTTAGTAAGCCTGCTTTCGAAGCCGGTGCTGAATGCCACGTTGTCTGCAAATGCATACTGCTGTTTGTGGCAGCTGGCGCAGGATATAGCATTGTTTACAGACATGTTGTTGTCATAAAAAAGCACACGTCCAAGCGTGGCAATTTTATTAACACTGTCTATATAAGCCTGGGTGAAAAATGCAACCTGGTTGGGATTATTGCCGTAGTAAGCGGCTGTCTTCGCTGGTAGATCGAGGTAAACTTGTGTGGCCGGGCCCGCAGGGGTATCTCCATTTTTCTTGCAGGAGATCACCACAACGACTAACGTGAGGATACCGATCAGGCTTAATGATTTTTTCATAGGAATTAGTTTTTTTATTGCGTAAAAAGGTGTTTGTGTGATAAATATGTTAAGTTAAAATCATTCTAACAAATATTTCTTTTATTTAGGTACGTAAATAACGAACTTCTCTTCAAAAAATTGTTCGGGGAAGATATCATGCACGGTCCAGGCCTGCACTTTCTCCTTCAACCCCGACTCTTTTATCTCCTTCTGCAGGTCCCCACCCTTCAGGCAAATAAGGCCATTGGGTAGTTCATCACTTTTCTGGCCTTTTACTATAAACTGGTTCACCCAACGCCACAGATCGCCCAGTGGCGCCACAGCGCGGGATACTGCAAAATCGAAGGTCTTGCCCTTGGTCTCCTCTACCCTGCCATGCAGGGTCCGCACATTCTTAAGACCGATAGAGTCGGCAACTCCTTGGGCCACCTTTATTTTTTTTCCTATGCTGTCCACCAGCAGAAACTCAACCTCCGGAAAGAAAATAGCCAGCGGTATACCCGGAAAGCCGCCACCAGTGCCTATATCAACCACACGGGCACCCTTATGAAAGTTGCAGAGAACGGCTATAGCCAGGGAATGCAGCACATGTTTTTCATAGAGGGCATCTATGTCTTTGCGGGATATGACGTTGATCTTTTCATTCCAATCTTTATAGAGGGCCTCCAGTTGCCGGAATTGGTCTAACTGGGTATCGGAGAAATCAGAAAAGTATTTGAGTATTATTTCCACTGTTTTTTGTTTTTCCAGAATATATATGGGGACAGGACAAAGTTATAGATCAGCCACCCGAAATCGAAAATAAAAAACAGAAAGGGCCGGCTTTTTTCTTTCAACGTAGTGGCAGTCTTAGC
>CAIVEW010000079.1 GCA_903905065.1 uncultured Bacteroidota bacterium
AATTTCTTTTACGCCAGAAACTCCTCTCATAAATAAATCATAAATCGCGTTCTACGATCCTTGAAAGCCTTACCTGCTATGGCATTTCCGGGTATTAGTTCTTACTTTTGGACACTCTGGCTACACTAACTGCATCAATGATCCGCATCAGTATCGTAATTATCACGTTCAACGAAGAAAGAAACCTGGCGCGTTGCCTTGAGTCTGTAAAAGAAATTGCCGATGAGATAGTTGTTGTCGACAGTTGCTCTACCGACAATACTATTGCTATTGCAAAACAGTACGATGCAAAGATCATACAACACTCTTTTGCCGGCTACGGTGAGCAAAAAAATTTCGCCACAATGCATGCTGCGAATAACTGGGTGCTTTCGCTGGATGCGGACGAAGCCTTATCTGCGCAACTGAAGGAAAGTATCCTGGAGATCAAAAAGAACCCTACATACCACGTTTATCAAATGCACCGGATCACCAATTATTGCGGGAAATGGATCAGGTATTGCGGCTGGTATCCGGACTCGCAAACGAGACTGTATGACCGTACTAAGGGCAAGTGGGAAGAAAAGAAAGTGCATGAATACTGGCGCCCGAACAGTGACAGCGATATAAAAGGCACACTGAAAGGCGACCTGCTGCACTATAGTTTTACTTCCGTGAGCGAACACCTGAAGAAAATAGAGAAATACAGCGAACTGGGCGCGGAAGAGGCTGTGGAAGCAGGAAAGGAAGCAAGCCTTTTGAAAGTAATGCTTTACCCCAAGTGGCGTTTTTTTAACGATTACATTATACAATTGGGCTTTCTCGATGGTTTTTATGGTTTTGTTATTTGTAGGCTGTCTGCTTATGCAGCCTTTATCAAGTATTCCAAAATAAGGCAGCACCGGCGGGCTCTGGCATAAGTCAATCATGGGGGGCGCAAGGCAAAAAAAAATGGCTACCCGTGGGCAGCCATTTTTCATTCTCAATTTCATTATCAATCTTTCAATAACTTACGTGTGTAAACATTTTCGGGTGTTGTTACCTGCATAATGTAAGTTCCTGTTGGCAGGTTTAATGCAGAGCAATCGATAGTAAACTTGTGATTGCCGCGCGACAGGTCATTTACACTGCTGTATATCGTTCTGCCCGTTACATCATACAACTTCACGGCTGCATTCATGTTGTCACCTGCGCTGTAGCTCACATATATTTTGTCATGGAATGGATTGTTATCTACTATTATCGTGTTATCTGTGTTTGCAACGTTCGTTACCGCTGTCAGGCCAGGAATTGGGCCATCAACAAGGAAGAAACGGGAGAATCCGATGAATGTACCGGTGAATCCGTAATAGTTCGCTCCGGTCATCAGCACAGGGTGTGCAAGCGCGGAATTGGTAATGTCAATAGCCGCATCGGTAGCTGCGTCCGTTTTAAAGATGTACATGTTGTCCGGAATACCGCTTGCCATTTCCGTATTTGTAAAATAGAGCGTAGCATCATAAGCAGTCGTTGCCCCATTTTCTGTGGGCGTTACCGAGAATTCTTTGATTGATCTATTTACGCCAGAAGTGTAAGAGAAAGGCGTAAAACCGTTGCCCTCAGCAGTCAGCGTGGTATTAACACAACCAAGATCCAGCGTGGGGTGATTTAAGCCCACAATGACGCCCGTGTCAGGCACCGCATAAAAATAAACATTCTGCCCTGCCTTAACATTCCAGGAGCGTGTCGCAGCCACAGTTGTTTCCACCTTTGTAGGAACAATAATCTGCTGGAACCTCATCACCGGTTTTGCTGGGGACACCTGTGTAGGATCATAAGGCAGCGCGCAGCCTGTACCCGTGCTGGCAGAAGACGAAGCATAAGCGCAAATGTCATTAAATCCCGGATCAAACTGTCCCATCACTCTGTCGTTGGACGTGCCCGGCGTTGTGTTCGTATAGCAAACGTCCATAACAACTGAGCTTACGCCATCCCATATGAAGGGTGTAGAAAACTGTATCGTGTCCATACCCAGATAGGTACTATAATTGCCTGTATATACGGTCGTAAGACCTGTCGTTACAAAACCACCATCCATATCTGCGATGGTCGTATTTGCGAGGCTCATATTATAACTTGAAAACGGCTGGGTGGAATTTTTCTGATCTACTTTAAAGGCTACTTGCGTAATAGGGTAGTTTGGTACTATCCCTGAAGCGGTCAGTTCGCTGGCATATATAAGAAATTGGGAGTGTGCCATCTTCCCGTTCGAGAAAAACGGCGATGTAAGGTTAGAAAGGGCTGAAGAGTCATTTATGGTATAATAAGTGACGCCACCAGCTATTGGTGCATGGTCATCATTAACAATAGTAACGCTATCCACCCCCGCTACCGGAGAAATAATGGTGCTTGTGCCCATAGAATCGAACGTAAAGCTTAACTTGAAATATTTCGTATCTCCTACGTTACCGTTATCATAAATAGTCACCGGTATATACTTGGTGGTCGTATCGCCTGGCGCAAAATACAGCACGGTAGGTGTCAAAAGATAATCAACGCCTGATATTGCCGTACCGTCTGTGGCTACGATAGTGGCAGTTGGCGTGCCGCCAATTATAGGCGTACCCGTTTCCTTGATCGGGATCATCTCTACATGGCTGGCCGCGCAGGAATTCAGGTTGGCATTTTCTGTTACAGTAGACGCAGTATTAACAAAGCTGATCTGCGGAACGCATGGGTCGAATACCGGTCCCACTCCTACCGCGTACCATGCAGTAGTTACCGCCTGCACCTCGGGGGAGCAGGCACCGTATATCGTTGTAGCGACGCTTATGGAAACATCCCGCGTAGTGGGGTAGTCTGCATTGCTGGGCATTGCCAGTTCTGTTTGGTAAAGTATATTCTCCGATTCAGTAAAACCAATTCCGGTTACCGAATAGCTGTGTCCAAAGTCATTTGTGCCCGAGCCACCTACTGTAAGCAGGTAGTACCATTTGCCAATAACGCCCATGTTAGTATGTACGCCGCACTGATCGTTAAATCCTGAAGGCGTGCAACCCACCACATCGAACCAGTTAGTTCCAAGATACGTATCCGGTAAGCCTTCCTGCTTAGGAAAATCGAGGCTGCGTAACGGGCTGTCGCAACCTATTTCTTCGCCCATTTTCCAGGTCCGTTTTGCCACCGCATCTATTTCATGTGGATTACCCCAGTTTTCTATCGTCGCGCCCCAGCAGTCGCTCAACCCCTCATCTAGCCCTCCCGATTCTCCTGCATATATAAGGTTGCAAGTAGCCTGGCATACACCATGGCCTATTTCGTGCGCGGTTACATCCAGGCTCACAAGTGGTGTAAAACCTCCGCCGCCGCAACCTGAGCCGTCACCATAGTTCATTTCAGAGCCATCCCAGAACGCGTTATCATAGCCGGTATTATAATGTACATACTGCAGCAGGATACCGTTCATGTTATCCCAGCTCAGTCGGCCTTGCACACTGTCCCAGTAATCATATACCCTGGATGCACCCCATTGCGCATCCATCGACTGCGTATCACCAGCGGCGGCAGGCCACGTATTGGTAGCGCTGGTGAATTCTGTGGCCGCAGTATAGTCGGTGCCATTGTGCATATTCAGTGTATGAACACCGTTCCCTCTGGTCGAATCAAACAATACATAATTTGCGCCCACGTGCGAAGACTGGAATGGCACTACGCCGCTGTACAGCGACTGTCCGCTTGCGGCGGTATGCCTGATCAGCGAATTCGATAATAATATTTTTCCGGTATTGGCGTCTACGTAAACCAATTGCCTGCTCAGTGGCGCCCGTGCGTAAATATCAAAGCTGTAGGCGAGGTGCAAAGCGCGCTCATCGCGATTCTCGGTGAAGTCTTCGATCCATGTCAGTTGCCCTTTTGGTAAATAAGTGGTATCCGGATTGTGATATCTTGATTTTATGAATTGCTCGGAATTGGCATCTTGCCACATGTACTTTTGCGCTCCGACAAAACCTAGTGCCTTAGCAAAGGCCTGTTGTTCCGAAAGCGACGCCACTACCGAGGCAGAATTGTCCGTTTTGTAAAAATTGCCTGTCATGAACCGGACAACATTGTCTTTTACGGCAAGGTTATAGCTTGCATAGCTTACTTTAATTCCTTTGAACCATTGATCATATTTATAGTGAGTCAGTGAGCTTTTGGTTTTAGTTATATTCGCAAAGACCATTTTGTTATCATTGCCGCTAATACCGAGGTATTTACTAAATAAAACCTGCGCATCCTCAGGGCTATACAGGGCCGATTCCGAAAATCTAAGAGACTTGGGTGTGTTATCCCTTTTGTTTTTCAGTACCGCACTCACAGACTTATCGGTTTTTTGCTGTGCATTAAGCTTTACAAACGGTAAACAGCTTAATACGAAAAAAACCAGCATAGTTTTGCTAATATTTCTGTTCGCAGAAATTGACATAACAACATTATTTTAGTGTGAAGAAATTACAGGCGCCGAAGGTAGTTAACTTCAAGCGAATATTGATAATTTAACATTTTAGCTAGCTAAACTGCCCGTAAATACCCGAAAAATAATGTTTTGAAGTTTTGCAATTCGCTGATTCGTCCATAACTTTGCAAAAAAAAATCACACAAAATGAAAAAAATCATTACTTCCGTAGTTGCCCTGCTTGTTATGGGTTCTGTAAGCTTCGCTCAGGATGCAAAAAAAACTGAGACAAAAAAAACCAAGAAAACTGAAACCAAAATGGAATCGAAGGATGGTACTAAA
Source organism: uncultured Bacteroidota bacterium (assembly GCA_903905065.1). GTDB lineage: Bacteria > Bacteroidota > Bacteroidia > Chitinophagales > Chitinophagaceae > Nemorincola. The sequence continues at coordinate 4,736 of CAIVEW010000079.1, forward strand.
ACAACTACCAAAGCTGAGAGCACTAAGATGGAATCAAAAGATGGTGGAAAGAAAACTAAGTCTACAAAAAAGACTACTACTGAAACTAAAGCGAAATAATTATTTCACTTTGTTGAAAAATAATAAACCCCGGCTTTCCGGGGTTTATTATTTTAGGTTGGTATTGTTTGTCCACTATTTGAATATCAGCAATAAGGTCCCGCCAATTATTAGTAGTGCACCTGTAGCTTCCTGCCAGGTAAGTTTTTCGTGAAGAAAGACTACAGACAGGATAATCGCGATAGCCACACTTAGTTTGTCAATGGGTGCAACCCTGGAAACTGCCCCAAGCGATAACGCCCTGAAGTAAAACAGCCACGATAAGCCTGTGGCGCACCCAGATAAAATGAGAAAGAGCCAGTTCTGCTTTGTAAGTCCGGGTATCTGGCTTGTAGCTCCCTTTAGCATTACGATTCCCCATGCAATAAGAAGGATAATGACCGTACGGATAGCTGTTGCGACATCAGAATCAACGCCCTTGATACCCATCTTTGCAAACACAGCAACAAGAGCTGCGAATACTGCCGATAAAAGCGCATATAGCCACCACATACATATTTGGTTTTAGATGCAATAAAGGTAAATCTACTTCTTTTCTGCCTTCCAGATAAGCTGCTCCAGGTCTTGACGACTGGTAATCATGCTGGCCCGGTAATCGTAGATCATGTCCCACTTTTTATCAACAGCATTCCATCTTTCAGGTATTGCACTCCACAAAAGCTTTTTATCCTTACTCAAAATAAAGACCTTACTATAAACGGTCGACATATTTGCGAACAAAGAATGGTCAGGCAGTTCGGTCACGTTACCGCCGGTCGGGAATTGATGAAAATTCCTAAACGAAGTGTCCACACCTTCCAGCGTGCACTGGTATTCCCATTTTTTTTTGAGGCTTCCATTCCCGGAGGAAGGTTCTTCCAGTTTTAATATTTCCGGAAGCGATTCCCCATGTGAACAACTGTTGTTATTATATAAATACAGATAGCCACTTTCGGAGTGCCGCACACTATGCTGACGGCAAAACAGTCCGTTTCCGTTTTCCGTGGCATCGGGCCTAAATGTCTCGCCATAGACATTCAATACTTTGCCTTCAGGGTATTTTATTTTTAATATCCTGCTGATGTTCCTGAAACCAACATACAAAACACTATCCTTTTCGTCAAAATAAAAAGAATTCTCGTGTACCGTAATATCGGGCCGGGTTGCTTTTCCCTTGTGGTAATAAATATCCGACTTCCTGAAATACTCAGAGGATTTCCACGACCAAACGATATTCCCTTTCTCGTCGTATTCTATTACCGTGCCAAACGGTATCTTCGGATACCTCATCGCACTGCTGTCACGGCTTCTGCTGCCCTCATGAAAAATTACAAAACTGCTGTCAAGAGCTGATGGGGGTTTCATGTTCCATTGTTCGTATTCACACCCCAAGATCATATAGTGCCCGTTTGAGAGCCGTGTAAATTCATGGTGGTACATTTCATTGACGTAGCCGCTTACCTTGCCATTGTTGGGCGCCTTCCACAATACATCTCCGTTATAGTTTACTTCGTAGGCATCAAGTTCTTCAAAAAGGAAGGTAATTGTGCCTGCAGGGGATAGTTTCAGGTCACGCAAGATCGGCTTCTCAATATGCGTATTATCCACATCTGGCAGGTACCATACCGCATGCCCGTCGATATCGTAGAGCGCTCTGGTCCCGTCCAGGAATACATAGGCGTCTTTGTAGTTTGTGGCTTTTGTTAGAACCCGCAGCCGGGTCGTCGCTGTATCAACATCTTTTATACGGCCGGTACTGAAATGATGCAGCTCATCAACTGCCCCCTTCTTTTCAGTATTTGCCACGCTCCAGGTGTAAGCTTGTCCAAAAAAAGGCACTTCAGCTATTATTTTCTTATTTTTACAGGGCAATCGTACGGCTATATTTTTTTTAAATGAATCAAAGGACGTATAGTTGCCTACAGCTATCTGGAGTTCATAGCTACCCGTCGTTTTTACCGAAGGTAGTGAAAACCCGATGAGACGGTAGTTCAGAATACTGCTTTCTTTTGGTAACACCTGCGAGAATGCAGGGTGACAGGCAAGAAGAAAAAAAACAGCGATGGACAAAATCTTCCACATGAAAAAGGGATCTTTAGCAATCGGTAAATATAAAATAAAAATTCTGGGTGGAGTTATTATTTGCTGCAGCGTGGCAATGTTTGCCTGCAATGACAACATAAACAATACAAAGAATAGCCCTGCGCCTGTCAGAGACTCGGCAGCAGTGTACGTCCCCCCCGATACCAGTACGATTCCACATGACCAGTTTGGAGATATGATACGCTATGGCAGGGAGCTTGTAGTAAACACAGCACATTATATAGGCCCAAACGGAACGGTAGGGAAATACCTGGGCAATAAAATGAACTGTGCGCATTGCCACGTGGATGGTGGTACACGCCCTTTTGCGTTTAATTATTTTAGTTCTCATGCCCGCTATCCGCAGTACCGCGGGCGGGAAAATCAAATACTGACACTTCCTCAGCGGGTAAATAACTGTATAGAACGCCCGCATAGCGGAACGCCAATGCCGCTTGATAGTAAAGAGATGGTGGCCATAGTATCTTACATTAAATGGCTGGGCACAGGTGTGCCGGTAGGGCAACATGTGCACGGTGATGAAAGCCTGGAGATAGAAAAATATCCCGATCATCCCGCCGACCCTGCAAAGGGAGCTGTGGTATTTGCAGAGAATTGCGCTTCGTGTCATGGTAAGGATGGAGAAGGCCAATGGAATGCCGATTCCTCTACATATACGTATCCGCCACTGTGGGGGAAATTCGCCTTCCAGAAGGGGTCCAGCCCGTCGCGGGTGGTAAAACTGGCCAGATTCATAGAGGCGAATATGCCCGATAAAAAAGCTACATGGCAAAAGCCGTTTCTCACCGATGAGCAGGCTCTCGACGTTGCCGCTTTCATTAATGACGACAGGATACATTCACGGCCACAAAAGAAGGATAAGACCATTCCCGACTATCCTAACCCGGCAACTAAGGCCATCGATTATGATACGCCTCCCTACATCGATACTTTTTCCGCAATGCAGCACAAATTTGGCCCTTACCAGCCAATTGTTGATTATCATAAGGCACATAAACTTCCGGTGATCTGGTAATTAATTCGATCCGGATTTGAGAATTGCCATACAAAGGAGATGAGTAAAAAGACGCCCTTGCCAGGTAGCAAGGGCGTCTCTATTATCAGAATTTAATCATTTCGGCGGGCGTTACTTCAAGCAGCCTGTCAACAGAAAATTTAACCAATTTAGTCATTAAGACGGATACACTGCAGCTACTTTCTCGGCCACTGGGGGTACCACATAGGTAACCGTCTTCGCTGCCTTTGGTGTTGTGATCGCGTGCGATGCTTTGCCGCTGTGTATTTTTGCAATTGTTGGTGCTATTACCAGAGCCACTATGGACATCAACTTGATCAGGATGTTCATTGATGGGCCAGATGTATCTTTGAACGGATCACCAACGGTATCTCCTGTTACTGAAGCCTTGTGTGGTTCTGATTTTTTGTAGTAGATCTCGCCATTTATTTCCACGCCCTTTTCGAACGATTTTTTAGCGTTGTCCCATGCTCCGCCTGCGTTGTTCTGGAACATGCCCATCAGCACGCCGCTCACTGTAGCGCCTGCCAGGAAACCTCCCAATACTTCAGGGCCCATTAAAAAGCCTATTGCCAGCGGGGAAATAATAGTGATTGCACCTGGAAGCACCATTTTCTTCAATGATGCATTGGTAGATATTGCCACACATTTATCATATTCAGGCTTGCCGGTACCTTCCATAATTCCAGGAATGGTGCGGAACTGGCGGCGTACTTCTTCCACCATTGCCATTGCCGCCTCACCCACTGCGCGGATAGCCAGAGATGAAAAGATAAATGGTATCATGCCGCCCACAAACAAACCTGCCAATACATCAGCATGATAGATATTGATCGCGTTGTGCAGATCAAAACCATTTTTTTCAACAACGCCTACATAAGCTGCAAATAAAGCAAGTGATGTAAGCGCAGCCGATGCTATGGCAAAACCTTTTCCTGTAGCCGCTGTCGTATTTCCTACCGCATCGAGTATATCTGTTTTCTCACGTACCTCTTTTGGCAGTTCACTCATTTCGGCAATACCACCAGCGTTATCTGCGATTGGGCCGAACGCATCGATAGCAAGTTGCATGGCGGTAGTAGCCATCATGCCGGCTGCAGCAATTGCTACACCATAAAGACCCGCACAGGCATGAGCACCGTAAATGCCGCCCGCAAGCACTAATATTGGCAAAAAAGTACTTTCCATACCTACTGCAAGACCACCTATTATATTGGTAGCGCTACCGGTTGACGACTGGCGGATGATACTCAGCACGGGGCGTTTCCCCATAGCTGTGTAGTATTCTGTGATCATACTCATCAGTGTACCTACAGCAAGTCCCACCATGATAGCGCCTACAACACCATTCTTCGAGAAATGAATGTCTCTCAGGATCATGTCATCGGGAAGCAGGTAATTTACCAGGAAATAAGAACAAACTGCAGTAAGCACGATAGACCCCCAGTTACCCATATTCAGCGCATTCTGCACCGCTTTGGTGCTTAACCCTGCACTTTCGGATATCCGTACGAAGAGGGTGCCTATCATTGATAACACGATTCCCGTTCCCGCGATCAGCATCGGAAGTAATATCGGCGCAAAGCCGTTAAAATGGTCAACAGAAACGGTTTCCTGTCCAAGTACCATGGTGGCAAGTACTGTAGCTACGTATGAGCCAAACAGGTCCGCACCCATACCGGCAACATCGCCGACATTATCACCCACATTGTCAGCAATAGTTGCTGGGTTACGGGGATCATCTTCGGGTATGCCGGCTTCTACTTTACCTACGAGATCAGCGCCTACGTCAGCCGCCTTGGTATAGATACCGCCACCTACACGGGCAAAAAGTGCGATACTTTCCGCTCCCAGCGAAAAGCCTGTCAATACTTCAATAGCGAGCTTTACATTATCGCCATTAGCAACGCTGCTGGCAGCAGTAAACACTTCTGGCGCAAATACCTTCAGCAGGATGATAAACAAACCGCCAAGTCCCAGTACCGCAAGCCCAGCAACGCCGAGGCCCATGACCGAGCCGCCGCCAAAGGAGACGGCCAGCGCCTTGCTGAGGCTGGTACGGGCGGCATGTGCCGTACGCACATTCGCCTTGGTAGCGATACGCATACCAATAAATCCGGCGAGCGCGCTGAAAAACGCGCCAATAACAAAAGCAACTGCAATGATCCAGCTGGAACTGCTGTAGCCCATAACGGCTAGTAAAAGGCCGGCGATAATTACGAAGTAAGCCAGCACTTTGTACTCTGCTTTAAGGAACGCCATAGCGCCTTCGGCAATGTACTGAGCTATTTCTTTCATGCGGTCATTGCCGGCGTCTTGCTTAGTAACCCATGCGCTTTTCAGGAATGTGTAAAGCAATGCCAAAATACCAAATGCAGGTACGAGGTAAAAAAGATTCATAATTTATATAATGTTGTTGAAATTTTGAGTGTGCAAATATAGTCGTTTGTCTGTAAAATCACACAACAAAAATTAAGGTTCCGGTTCGATGTGAAATAGGCAGCAGAGCAGCAATAATTATGAGGAATCTCCAAATTAGTGTTTCTTTACTGCATGTTTGGCCGTATTTTCAAAAAATTTATCATAATCGCTGTCTTACTCCTTATCGGCCTGGTTTGGACAGTAAACTATATTGTCAGTTCCACCACACAAAAGCAACTGTACTATGATGTGGCGTCGATTCCCAAAAACAAAGTAGGCTTGCTATTGGGCACGGCAAAATATAATGACAAAGGCCGTAATATTGTAAACCTGTATTATCAAAACCGTATAGACGCGGCAGTGGCGCTATATATGGCCGGAAAGATCGACTATATTATAGTAAGCGGAGACAGCAATACTATCTACTACAATGAGCCCGTGCTGATGAAAAATGATCTCATCGCGCGAGGTGTGCCGGCGAAAAAAATATTTATGGATAATGCCGGGTTCCGCACGCTGGACAGCATTCTCCGTTGCAGAGACATTTTCGGGCAGGAGCAGTTTACGATCATTTCGCAGGCGTTTCACGATCAGCGAGCTGTATATATAGCTAACCATAAGGGTATTAAAACCATAGCGTATTGTGCCAACGACGGGGACACAGTTTGGTTCTCCTACTTGCGGGAAAAATTTGCGCGTGTGAAAATGATCTACGATCTCATAGAGAATACACAGGCCAAATATTATGGAGACAGGGTGGAGATAAAATCTTAATTCCCATTAAACCCTTCTGAGAACCGTTGCACAAAAAGCGCGTGAAGCCACCACCTCCAATTACATTAACTCCTGTCCGATCAATGCGAGAAAAGCTTTGCCGGAAATATTTATTTCTTCCTGATAAATATTCTCACTGGCACACCACTGAAGTTAAAGTGGCTGCGCAACTTATTTTCCAGGAAGTTTTTATAAGGTTCCTTGATTGCATCTGGGTGGTTGGCAAAAAATGCGAAAGAAGGTACTACGGTCGGCACCTGCTGGCAAAATTTGATCTTTATGGCGTAACCGCGTGAAAATGGAGGAGGGTACCGTTCTATTTCCTTCAGCATGATTTCGTTAAGAACAGATGTGATTACGCGCCTGTTGCGGTTCTCCGCCACTTCAATTGCTTTCTCCATCCCCTGGAAGATCCGGGATTTTTCGAGCGCGGAGATAAATATTACAGGCACGTCGGTAAAAGGTTCCAGCTTTTCTTTGATCAGTTTTTCGAAATCGCGTGCCGTGTTGGTCTCTTTGTTTTTTACCAGGTCCCATTTGTTTACCAGAATCACCACACCCTTGCCTTTGCGGGTTGCCAGGCTGAAGATGCTTACGTCTTGGGCGGTGATGCCGTTTTGGGCGTCAATAAGCAGCATGCAAACATCTGCTTCATCCATAGCCTTTATCGCACGTATTACCGAGTAAAACTCCAGGTCTTCGTGCACATTCTTTTTCTTCCGGATGCCGGCTGTATCTATGAGTATGAACTCTTTACCAAATAGCTTGTAATGCGTATGTATGGTGTCGCGTGTGGTGCCTGCTATATCGGATACTATGGTGCGCTCTTCGTTTACCAGGGCATTCAATAATGTTGATTTGCCGGCGTTGGGCTGGCCAATTATGGCAAACTTGGGCAGTGGGTTACCTTCTTTGTCGGTTTCTATCGCATCCACTTCATCCGTGATGTGCGATACCACTTCGTCAAGTACCTCGCCTGTACCACTGCCTGATATAGACGACAGCATAAATGTCTTCTCGATCCCCAGGGAGTAAAACTCTGTGGCATATAATGCGCGCTCCTGGTTGTCTACCTTGTTGACCAGCAATAAAACGGGCTTGGTCGATTTACGGAGCACGTCCGCCATGTCCTCATCCTGGGCGGTAATGCCGGTAGTAGTATCGCAAACAAAGAGTATAAGGTCTGCTTCGTCTATAGCTATCTGCACTTGCTTACGTATCTCCCGCTCGAAAACATCTTCAGAACGCGCCACGAAGCCACCTGTGTCTATTACATTGAATATTTTTCCGTTCCAGTCTGCGATGCCATACTGGCGGTCGCGGGTTACGCCACTCTGGTCATCTACAATGGCCTTTCGTTGTTCCAGCAAACGATTGAACAGGGTTGATTTTCCCACATTTGGCCTTCCGACAATAGCAACTGTAAAACCCGGCATGTTATAAAATATTTTATTTAAGGGATGCAAAGGTACTTCTAAAAATGCAGCGAAGTGCCCGTTCCCATAATTAAGATTGTTAAAACGATAATCTTTATCTTTGCTACTTAATATAAAATAACGTTGATGAAAAAATATCTCTTACTGACATGGATGACACTAATGGCAAGCGCCTCATTAAAAGCTGCGGTTGGTGATACCACCTGGGTACAAGCCAATATCACGAACCTGGAATGGTATGGTAATTTTGATACGGCGGTCAGTTTTCCTACGTCCACTACTTACAGGAAAATATATATGATCTTTACTTTGGGTAAACATACTTGCCCCGGGTATAACTACGCCTGCGGAAACTATGGTAACCCGCCCTGTGCTGCCGGCCAAACGCCTTGGTGCGGTGACTGGGACTATACTATACTTAACTACCTGATGACTCCCGCCGGCGATACCCTGGAGCTAGCGCGTCTTATCTCTCCATACGCCAATGCAGGTGCTCCGCGCACACCCTATACCTGGACGCAGAATTATGTTTATGACGTTACCGATTATGCAAATCAAATGAAGGGAGCTGCGACTATGCGCCTGCTTTATTCGGGATATTCCGGAGGCTTTACGGCAAATGTGAAGTTTGCATTTATTGAAGGTACGCCCGATAGAAATGTGATGAAGGTGCGCCGTCTGTGGACAGGTAGCTATGGTTACAACGATACTACCCATCTCGATTCATTTGACATCAACACGCACTTTACTGCGGTCACCGATACGGTTCCTTCAGGCACGGCCTCTACTGATCTTAGGTTTCTGGTAACCGGCCATGGGTCTGATGCCAATGGCTGTTGCGAATTTGCTTCACATAATTACCACGTAATGGTGGATAGCGCTTCTGTAGCTACTCAGACGATATGGCGCGATAACTGTGGGGCCAACGAGCTTTATCCGCAATCCGGTACGTGGTTGTTGCAAAGAGGCAATTGGTGCCCTGGCGCATTGGTTTACCCTAACTTCCATACACTGCCGGGATTAATGCCGGGCGCTGGTTTTAATGTCGCTGTTCAGTTCGATCCGTATTCGGGCAGCGGAGGAAGCTATACGACAGAAGGTCAGCTCATTTATTACGGACCGATGAATAAAGTGTTTGATGCGTCGTTAGATGATATTATTGCGCCTACCAACGATCAGAATCATTTCCGGGAGAATCCTACTTCTAATAATCCTATAGTACACGTGAAAAATACTGGAGCAACGACCATTACCTCCATAGCCTTTGAATATGGAGTTCAAGGTTATGCACCTCAAACATATACCTGGTCTGGCGCACTGGATTCGCTGCAGGAATCTGATATTAGTCTCCCTTTACTCTCCGCGCTTGATACTGTTGCGGGAATATCCGGAACTTATTCATTCTCCTGTACAATGACATCTATTAATGGTGCAACAGATGATGACGCGACCAACAATACAATAACTTCTTCTTTTGTTGCTGCGCCGGTTTGGCCTTCTCCACTAAAAATAACATTACGTACCAACAACGAAGGTGCAAATGAAAATCGCTGGGTCATCACGGATGTGAACAATAATGTTGTGGCCCAACGCATGGGGGCTGTCAATAATACTACATACCGGGATACTATTAATTTACCACGAGGCTGTTATAAGTTGCAAGTGTTTGACAGCAGTTGCGACGGCTTAGCATGGTGGGTATTTCCTCAATACACTCCCCCTATCACCAACGGATCTGTCAGTGTCGGCCCCGTGCTTGGACCATCGCTTTTGATGCAAGGCAATCCTACGGGCTCCTATAACAATGACTTTGGCTGTGGGTTTGTACAATACTTTTTCCTGGACTCAATGGCAACTGTTGCAAGAATTTCAAATGTTAATGAAAGCAACGTATTTATGGAGGCTTATCCAAACCCGGTGCACGGCGTAGTGAACGTAGATATATCAGGACTGCAAAATGTGCAGGGAAAAATAGAATTGATGGATATGGCCGGCAGGGTAGTGGCGTTGGTATCGGTTTATGATGCTCATACACAAGTTAATGTGGAGCAGCTTTCCGGTGGTGTGTATATGCTGGTTTATGTTAATGGGGCGTCTGGCACAAGGGCTCAGACTAAGTTGCTGATCGCAAAATAGCGCTAATATCAAAGTCGACTTTAATGAAATACTCAGCGGGCTGCGTTTTGCAGCCTGTTTAGTTAGGTGATAGAATACTTGTTTTATGAATGGAAGGATAGAAAAATTACATGAATTTTTAAAGGCTACGCCAAACGATTGTTTCCTGAATCATGCCCTTGCGCTCGAATATGTGAAACAGGGGGATGAGGCTAATGCGAGGAGATATTTTGAAAACAATCTTAATAACGATGCGGGTTATGTAGCAACTTATTATCATCTTGGAAAATTACTGGAACGGATCGGGGAGCAAAATACCGCCATTAGCATTTATGAAAAAGGAATGGAGCAGGCAAAAGCCGCGAAAGACATGCATTCTTACAGCGAATTACAAGCAGCACATGAGGACCTCGTTGATTAATGGGTGATTGAGATGGTTAATGTTTAATGTTACAGTGTGAATTTACTTCAGCAATTTTCTGAACATTGGAAATCAAGGCAATACGCGATGCCGGGTGCGTGTGTGCTGCTGGCCGTGAGCGGCGGTGCTGACTCGATGGCGATGGCCGATCTTTTTTTAAAAGCAGGCTTCCCGTTTGCCGTCGCCCATTGCAATTTTGGGCTTCGTGCAGAGGCGGCAGACCTTGATGAGCAGCTCGTCGCAGAATGGTGCAACACAAACAATATCACTTTCCATAGAGTTCAGTTTGAAACAAAAGCGAAGTCTGAAGAATGGAAGAAAGGTACGCAGGAAACCGCGCGGATATTGAGGTACGAATGGTTTGAACTATTGAGGAAAGAGCACCTTTATGCTAGGGTCGTTACCGCCCATCATGCCAATGACAACGTAGAGACATTGCTCATCAATTTGTTCAAAGGAACGGGAATTAGTGGCCTGCACGGTATACGTCCGCAGAATGGCAATATCGTTCGCCCGTTGTTGTTTGCCAGCAAGTCTATGATCGCTGACTACGTCAAGGAACATGCAATAGCTTATCGCGAGGATGCGTCTAATGATACGGACGATTATCTGCGGAATGCAGTGCGGCGAAACATATTGCCCTCGATCCAACAATGGTTCCCTGGTGCGGTGACGAGTGTAAATGAAAGTATAGAGCGCTTCGGAGAAGTGGAAGTACTGTATAGGAAGGCAATTGAGCAGGAACGAAAGAAGCTGATGGAAAAACGAGGTAACGACTACTATATACCCGTTTTAAAACTGCAGCACCACCAACCGCTGGCCACCATTTGTTACGAGTTGCTATACCCGTTCGGGTTTACCTCGGCTCAGTTGCCGCATGTGCTGAACCTGCTGAATTCCACCAGTGGCCATTATGTTTCATCAACAACACACCGTGTCATACGGAATCGCGATTTCCTGGTAGTAACCAACATACCTGCGGAGGCAGCAGACCTGATACTCGTTGAAGGCGTGCCATGCGTTATCCACGCTGGCAAGTATCGTTTTTCCTTTTCCATACAACCGAAGCCGAAATCAATACCTGCTGACTCTAATGTCGCTTACCTGGACATGAGAAATATTGGCTTCCCGCTCCTTTTACGCAAATGGAAGACCGGGGATTATTTTTATCCCTTCGGGATGAAGCTGAAGAAGAAAAAAGTAAGCCGGTTGCTCATAGACGAAAAAGTGCCGTTGCATGAAAAAGAAGACATCCGCATACTGGAATGTAACAAGCGGATAGCCTGGGTCTCCGGGATACGGCCGGATGAACGTTTCCGGGTGAAAGAAACCACGGAACAGGTATTGGTTGTAAAGCGGGAGACTACCTGAAGTTTTGGATCCCCTCAATAAATATCTTGCCGTGTGTTGGGTCTACCAGGTAGGCAAAAAAGAAACCATATAGTCCACCCATCATGTGCGCATCATGACCGATATTGTCTTTTCCCGCGCGCGACGAATACACGGAATACAGTAAGTACAATACCGCAAATATTATTGCCGGAATCCTGATGCCCGGAATAAATATGAGACCCATACGGGCCCAGGGGTTAAAATAAATGAATGCAAAAACTATTGCAGAAACCCCGCCAGAAGCCCCTAAAGCGCTGTAATAACGGTGATTCCTGTGTTTGATCATAGCAGGGACGGACGCGATTATTATCCCTGTTACATAGAGAACGATGTACATCCACCGGAAGCTTATATCTGCAAATTGCGCTTCCATATATTCTCCGAAGATGTACAGTGCATACATGTTGAATGCTAAGTGCGGGATATCCTGGTGAATAAATCCGGAGGTCAAAAGGCGGTAATATTCTGATGGCCGGTCCATACCATAGGGAAAAAGGATCAGTTTATTTCTGACCTGATCATTGCTGAAAGCGCCGAGCGAAATCAGGACAGTGGCAGCGATAATGAAAATAGTATAACTCATTTTAATTTTAAAATATATTAATTTATTCAGATAGCTATTGGGATGAAAATAAGAATAAAGAACAAAAGTACCTTGTCTCGCGTGATTTATTACACATGGTGGTAAGGAGAATTGTTAAGAATGCTGAAAGCCCTGTAGACCTGCTCTGCCACAATCAACCGTACTAGCTGATGTGGAAAAACCAGCTGGGACAAAGACCAGCATTGAATGGCCTTCTTGCGCACGTTATCCGTTACGCCAAATGCTCCTCCTATCAATATTACCATCGTTTTCACCCCCTGGTTCATACATTGCTGGAACTGTTGAGACCACTGAATGGAGTTCAGCATCTTACCCCGTTCATCAAGCAGGATAAAATAGTGTTGCGGCTGTAACCTCTTAAGAATGATTTCTTCCTCTTGCAGCTTTGTCCGCTCTACATCGGTCGTGGCGGCTTTTTTAGAAGCCTGGAGAATGACGAGCTCGACTGTATTCCACGGCATTGTCTTCTTGAAATAATGGCGTATACCATCTTCAATAAAGGGTTCATTATCCTTGCCAATCGACCATATTTCTATATTCATGAAAACCTTGTTTATGGTTCAGACAAAAAAAGTATTTGTAAAAATAGTCGGTTTTCGTATCTTTGCACTCCGAAAAAAGAACGGCTGCGTAGCTCAACTGAATAGAGCATCTCACTACGGATGAGAAGGTTTTAGGTTTGAATCCTAACGCGGTCACTAAGGCCTCCACAAGCGTGGAGGCTTTTTTTATTTTCCAAATATGAAGGCTGGCGGTCACTAAGGGTTTCCACAAACGTGGAGTCTTTTTTATTTTCGATATTTGAACCCAAGCGGGCAGCAACCCTCCAACGGTTATAAAAGCCCCACCCTGATTATATTTTTTTCAGTGCTTATGCGGGGAATTTGTTTTTTGTGTTTGCCTGCTGTATTCGCGTGCTGCGGATACTTTCGGTGTATTTATAAGGTTTTTTCACATTTCCCATCGTTACCCAATTATGCCACATGCCAATTTTCAGCTTTCAGTTGGCAATAGACAGAAGCTGAGACTAATCAGGATTTAACGAGTTATAGTTTCCTGCGCTGAAAATTATTAAATGTGTATTGGCTAAAGCACTTTTTTTTCGCATTTTGGCATAAAGGTCTTGCAAGGTTTTGACAGTAAAAATTGAAGTTTTATGACGGTTTGTTTTCGTTACATCACGCGGCGCGGTTGGTATATGATGTAAAATTGTTTCGAGGTATATGATTGGCTATGAGCTTTATACAGGTTTAATTAGATGCCATCTGGTGCGAGTGCTATGTCGCCGAGTTCCTGTAAAAAGAAACTAGGCTAGCACAGAGATCATTATAAAAAAAGCGGGAGCGCTAGTTGCACTCCCGCCTCATTCATTCACCAGAGGGGTTACTTGCCGGAGCTTTTGCCATTCTTCTTTTCGGCGTGTTTTTTAGATGCCTCTTTTGAATGGTCTTCCGCTTGCGCTGCGTGGCCGTTTGCGGCCTGAGCATTAGATGCGGCCTGGTCGTCGTCTCCATCCATGTGGTTTTTGTGTGCATCTGTGTGGTGCTTCGCTGCAGCGGTGTGATGTTTTGCTGCTTCTTCGTGATGATTGTGTTTCATAAAATTTATTTGGTTTAGCCCTGTTCAATAAAATAACCGTGCCATGTAGAGGTTGAAAATGCGTAGAGGAATTTCCTTACAAATCAACTTTATAAAATACCTGCGACTGCTATTTGTAGCAAACAGATTTTTAGGCTGGCATGATAATTTAATGTCGTTCTGCAACTAAAAAAAAATTTATGCCTACGGTAAAAAAATCACCTACCTCCAAAAAGAAAACAGTTACCAAGCAACCGCCGGTTGTGAAAAAGGTGGCGCAAAAGAAAACTACAGCTGCAAAGAAAATTGCTCCAAAGCCCTCAGATAAAGACCTGCTGGCGAACTTTTTCCTCGACGAACTTAAAGACATTTATTGGGCCGAGAAGCACCTGATCAAAGCGCTGATAAAAATGGAAAAGAACGCCACCGCTTCTGCCTTGAAGGAAGCCTTTGCAAATCACAGGGGAGTTACAGAGGGGCATATAACGCGTCTCGAAGACGTATTTGGGTTATTGAAACAAAAACCTATCGCCAAAAAGTGCGAGGCAATGGCTGGCATAACCAAGGAGGGCGACGACATAATTGAGGAAACACCGAAAGGAACAGAGACAAGGGACGTCGGCCTTATTTTCGCGGCGCAGAAAGTGGAGCACTACGAAATTGCAACCTATGGCAGTCTTGCCGAACTTGCCCGCACATTAGGCTTACAAAATGTTTCTGAAATTTTAGAAGAAACCCTCGCCGAAGAGAAACAGGCGGATGAAGAACTAAGTAAGTTAGCTGTAAGGAGCATCAACGAAGAGGCAAGCCACGAAGAGGAAAAACCTGGATTTTTTGAACGCATAGCAAATATGATCGGCTAGGCGTGCATAAAGCAATTATTTAAACAAGCATTACTTGCCTGGCGGTAGGTAATGCTTGTTGTACGTAATAGTAACTGTACTTTTTTTCCTCACTTTCGCCGGAATCGACAGCTCACCATTTCTGCCATTTTCTAAAAGCCGAATATTAGAGGCTTTTTGTATCTTTGTTAATATTGCGTTTACGGTGTAAGATTACCTTTGAGTGTTTGCCAACTGATGCTTTAAAAGGCATGCCGTTAATTAATACAAATTTTTCTATGAAGAGACTTCTGCTTACTGTTGTTCTTGGCCTTTGCGTAATGATTGCCTATGGAAGGAACGTTCCCGGTTTTGCAGAATTCCTGTCAGCTCCGGCACCGGTTGTTGGCCCTATTAACGGCACTTCGCCGGTATGTATGGGTAACTCATTTGTTTTCTCCGACGCCACAACAGGCGGTATGTGGAGCAGCAGCAATTCTGGAGTAGCTTCGGTAAGCGGCTCGGGTGTGGTGAGCGGTATTACGACAGGTACCGCAATTATTTCTTATTCAGTAACTGATGGCACTGGCACAACCTACGTTACTTATCCGGTAACTGTGAACGCGGCGATTGCTGCTATATCTGGTTCTACCAGCGTTTGTTCAGGCAGTTCAGTGCTTCTTGGAGATGCGGCAAGTCCCGGAACCTGGACCAGCAGCAATGTGGCAGTTGCGAGCATCGGTTCGTCGACCGGCGAGCTATTGGGAATCACCAGCGGTGTTGTAACTATTACTTTTACGAGGGTTCCGGGCTGTTATCGTTCAACCAGTTTTACTGTTAATCAAACTCCCCCGCCGATCGTGGGTTCAAATAACGTGTGTGTTGGTGCGAACGAAAACCTTTCCGATGCTTTGGCAGGCGGCACATGGACCAGTTCGTTTACACCGATGGTAATTGTTGGCAGCGCTACTGGCATTGTAACCGGCGAAAGCGTGGGCAGTACAGCTATTCATTATACCATGAGTACCGGTTGTGCGGCGGTGATGGGTATTACCATAAACCCGCTGCCTGTTGCCATAACAGGTGTACGTTCTCTTTGTGCCGGGGCGTTAACAACGCTCTCTGATGGCTCACCATCGGGTGCCTGGAGCAGTAGCAATACAGCGGTTGCTGTTATTGCATCAGGTTCGGGATTTGTAACTGGTGAATCTGCAGGAACGGCAATCATTACTTATGAACTATCGGCCACAGGATGTTTTCAAACGACCGTGGTAACCGTAAACGCATTACCGGCTGCCATTACCGGGGCGGGACGGGTATGTGCGGGCCAGTCAATGCATTTAAGTGATGCGGTAGCAGGCGGAGCCTGGAGCAGCAGCAATACTTCACTTGCTACGGTGGCTACTTCGGGCTTGGTGACCGGCGTTGCTGCCGGCACGCCACTGATCACCTACAAATTATCAACCGGATGTTTAACAATAACTCCTGTAACGGTAGATCCATTGCCTTCGGCTATCACCGGTATTGCAAAAGTTTGTGCGGGGTCAACAATAACACTTATAGATACATCGTCAGGAGGCACCTGGAGCGCAGCCAGTGGCTTTGCTGCATTGGATGGATCCGGGAATGTAGCCGGTATCTCGGCCGGAACCGCTGTTGTTACGTATACTTCGGCGCACGGTTGTAACACCACTAGAATAGTTACTATTAACGCATTACCACCGGCAATAAGCGGTACGCTGCTATTGTGCCAGGGCATTTCTACGACACTCACAGATATTTCAGCGGGCGGCACGTGGACTAGCAGCGATATTGCAGAGGCTGTTATTTCCGGTACGGGGTTCGTAGCAGCTGTTACGGCGGGTAACCCGGTTATTTCGTACCAGTTACCCAGTACGGGATGCATTATTACAGCCACAATGACCATCAATCCCTTGCCCGCAGCTATTACAGGTGTGGCAAGTGTGTGTGCAGGTACAGGTACCTCACTTACCGATGCAACACCCGGAGGTGCCTGGAGTAGCAGTAATGTGTCGGTGGCTAGCGTAGATGGCAGTGGAAATGTTACCAGTGGTGTCGCCGGAATGGCCGCAATTAGTTATTCAAATCCCACCGGATGTGGGGTGACAAGAATTGTTACGATAAATGGATTACCTGCTACAGTTTCCGGTACGACACACTTATGTATCGGTGCTACCACTACCCTGAGCGATACGCCGGGTGGCACATGGACCAGCAGTGATATTACCATAGCAACTGTTACTCCAGCTGGTGTTGTTTCTGGTATAGGAGCAGGCACTGCCACCGTCACTTATAGTTTGGGTACCGGGTGCGCGTCTATGGCGATCATTACCGTAAATCCTCTGCCTTCATCCGTAAGCGGCGCTGCAAGCGTTTGCATCGGGCTTTCCACTGCACTCACAGATGCGGGCGGTGGTTCCTGGAGCAGCAGCAATACCGGCGTTGCAACGGTAGATGGATCAGGAAATGTGACAGGTGTAGTGGCAGGCACAGTAACGATCACCTATGTATTGCCAACAGGATGTAAAACAACAGTACCTTTTACTGTAAACGGCCTGCCGCCGGCTATTTCGGGAACAATGGCATTGTGCCTGGGCACCAGCGCCACGCTGAGCGATGCGGCCGCCGGTGGTACCTGGAGCAGTGGTAACCTCGCTGTGGCGAACATTACCGGCGCGGGAACGCTGATAACAGTGGCTAGCGGAAGCGCAACGATCACCTATACTTCAGCGACGGGCTGTGTGCGTACCACAACCATTGTAGTAAATGCAGCTCCGGCCGCAATCACGGGTTATTCGTCAGTATGCGTTGGGTCTGTTGATCAGTTCAGCGATATCACTGCCGGTGGTACCTGGACGTCAAGTTCTGCTCCCTATGCCTCGATAGGTTCTTCAAGCGGTCTTACAACTGGCCTTGCTACAGGTATTGTTACCATAACTTATAAATTAGGCACGGGCTGCATGGCCACAACGGTCCTTTCGGTAACGCCATCACCCGATGGCATCGGCGGGGCGGGGGGCTTGTGTGCCGGTTCATCGATTACTTTGTTCGACGCTACAGCAGGCGGCGCTTGGATAAGTGCTAACCCTGCCATAGCAACCATTGGTGCCGGAACGGGAACGGTTACCGGCATTTCCACAGGAACCGCAATCATTACTTACGAATTGACAGGCAGTTGTTACAAAACGACCACCATGACAATAAATGCCGCTCCCTCTGTTATTAGTGGTGCTAGTGTACTTTGTTCCGGCCTTACGCTGGCTTTGAGTGACGCGGTTAGCGGCGGCACATGGTCCAGCTCAACGCCATCAATTGCGGTGGTCGGGTCGGGCTCGGGACTGGTAACTGGCGGCTCTGCCGGAACTGCCAAAATTACCTATACACTGGGCGGCTTATGCCGGACAGTTACGAATATTACGGTCAACCCTCTGCCGGGCTATACCATAGGCACCTTGCAAGTTTGCGCAGGGGCAATAACTTCTGTAAGCGATGCAACAACCGGCGGGGTGTGGAGCGCGGGCGCACCGGGCAACGCTACAATTGACGGAGCCGGCTATATCACGGGAATTTCCGCAGGAACAAATCTCATAAGTTATGTTCTTGGTACCGGCTGCCTGCGTACGGCAGTTGTAACGGTTAATCCTTTGCCCCCCGCTATCACGGGGCCGGGTGCAGTGTGTGTCGGATCAACAGCTATTCTTACGGATGCAATTTCTGGTGGCACCTGGTTAAGCGGCGATGTCAGCAAAGCAACTTTAGGTGTGACCGGCGTTGTGACCGGCGTGTCCGCAGGCACAGATACTATTAGCTACAAGATCAGCACGGGTTGCATAACTACCACCATCGTTACCGTTGAACCACTACCATCGCCAATCAGCGGGCTAGCCAGCGTATGTATGGGCGCTACTACCACCTTAACAGAAGCGGCTGGTGGTAGCTGGAGCAGCAGCAATGCCGCCGTAGCGGCAATTGATGCTGGTGGAACTGTAACCGGCATCTCTGCAGGAACAGCCACCATCACATACACACTTGGTACCGGTTGCATCAAAACGATCTTGTTCACGGTACATCCGCTGCCATCGGCTATTAATGGCTTAAGCGCCATATGTGCGGGTAACGCAACGTCACTGACTGATATATCGATAGGCGGTAGCTGGAGCAGCGACAACCTGGCAGTTGGCACAATTTCCGCGACCGGTATAGTAAGGGGGATAAATGCGGGCTCAACTCACATCCTTTACACATTGACGACCGGTTGTGCTGCTTCCAAAACACTTATCGTAAATCCGTTGCCTGCTCCAATAACAGGACCTGGCTATGTTTGTGTGGGCCTAACCACAACCTTGACCGATGCAACAACCGGTGGCACTTGGGCAAGCTACAGTCCGTCCATTGCCACGATAGGTTCAGTGAGCGGCCTGGTAACCGGGGTGATGGCTGGAACGAGCATCATCACTTATACGCTAGCAACGGGTTGCAAGATCACTACGCCATTGGTCGTCAATTCATTGCCATATGCCATTGTAGGAGCGCTGCACGTATGCACCGGTTTTGAAACGCCACTCAGCGACTTTGTTGCCGGTGGGACATGGAGCAGCAGCAATACCGCCGTTGGCTCTATTGGCATCAGTTCCGGCATGGCCTATGGCGTTGCGCCTGGAACAGCTTCTATTACTTATACCTTGGGGACAGGTTGCCTGAAGGTTGCCGTACTTACCGTAAACGCATCGCCTGCTGCGGTAACTGGCCCTGACAGACTCTGCGCCGGCTCAACAATCACGTTAAGCGATGCAACATCGGGCGGTACCTGGAGCACTGGCAACTGGGCCATAGCAACGATTGGCTCAACCTCAGGTGTTGTTACCGGTGTTTCTGCAGGATCCGTTTCGATTTCTTATTCGCTTGCAGCAGGCTGCAGGTCTACAATTATAATAACAGTTTCCGCAACACCCGTAGCAATTTACGGCACCAGAGCTGTATGTGTGGGCAACATCACCTCCCTTACTGATCCGGTTGCGGGCGGCACATGGGCGAGCAGCGCCCCGGGCATAGCCTATGTCGCGCTTACGTCAGGGAATGTTTCCGGTGGCGCAGCAGGAACCGCTACCATAACTTATACCCTGGGCGGAAGCTGCTACAAGGCGGCGGTAGTTACCGTAAATGCGAGTCCGGCGCCCATCACAGGAATCACAACCATCTGCGCCGGCAGCACTACGGCACTGAGTGATGCCGTGCCAGGCGGTACCTGGAGTACCAGCAATTACCCGGTTGCACCAATAACGACTGCGGGGGTAGTAACCGGGGCGTCGCCCGGATCGGTTACCATTGCTTATTCGCTTGCCGCAGGTTGTAAAACGAGCGTAACGGTTGTTATCAATCCTACTCCTGTACCCATTTCTGCGCCGGCCATAATTTGTATTGGCAGCTATGTTCCTCTTAGTGACGCTACGGCCGGTGGAACATGGGTTAGCAGTAATCCGTCTATTGCCTCAATAGGGTCGCTGTCGGGGGGGGTGCTGGGTCTGCTGACCGGAACAACTACTATAACCTACTCCTTGAGCTCAGGCTGTTACCGGACCAAGTTGGTTACTGTAGATCCCTTGCCGGCTGCAATTGCCGCTGGTACTGGTGCTATTTGTTCAGGCACCGCTTTTTCGCTAACTGATACACCTGCCGGCGGGCACTGGAGCAGCAGTAATGCTGCGGTTGCGGCGGTAGGTTCTTTAACAGGAGTTGTTTCCGGCATTTCGGGAGGAACGGCTACGATCACTTACAACTTAGCCACGGGTTGCACTTCCCTTACCACGCTGACCGTCAATCAATCGCCGGCCGCTATCGTCGGACCTGCGAATGTTTGTGTCGGTGCGTCTATATTCCTTAGCGATTTGACCGCGGGTGGTACCTGGCATGCCAGTAACGGATTCGGTTCAGTAGATGGCGGAGGCAATGTTACCGGTATTGCGCCCGGGAGGGATACCTTTTCTTATGTGGTTGCATCAGGTTGCAAAGCAACATCTGTGGTATCGGTAAACCCTGCTCCACTTGCGGTAACCGGTGATAGTCATGTTTGTACCAGTAGTACTATTGAACTGACTGATGCCTCAACCGGCGGGCATTGGACCAGTAGCGACATCACCGTGGCAACAGTCGGCTCACATACAGGCATTGTTACCGGCATCAGCGATGGCCTTGCAACAATTAGCTATAGTCTTAGCTCAATTTGCAATGCTGTAGCGGTAGTTACCGTAACCCAAAATCCATCGGCTATCGGCGGTACTACTTACTTCTGTGTACCACAGTCTGAAACGTTTACAGATGTTTTTTCCGGCGGCGCTTGGAGCAGCAGTGATCCCGGCGTTGCCTTTGCTTCACCCTTGAGTGGCCTTATCACCGCGGTAACGGGCGGGACAGCTACCATCAGTTATTCGTTGCCCGGTGGGTGTGTCGCTACTACTTTGGTAACTATTTCCCCAATGGCAGTTTCCGGGACCATTAACGGTTATTCTTCTGTTTGTATTTCATCCACTATTCAGCTTACTGATGCCGCATATGGCGGCGTATGGAGCAGCCTTCACCCCGCTGTCGCGGTTGTGAACCCAAGCAATGGTATGGTTACGGGTATCTCCGAAGGCAGTGATACGATCTTTTATACAGTTACCCGTTACTGTAGCGCGGAAACTGCGTTATTCCCGCTTATGGTGGGCCCTGAGGTGACCCTGAATGAGATCACGGGTAATAACACGGTTTGCCAGTATGGAACAGATACGTTGCGCGATGCGACACCTGGTGGTACCTGGTCCAGCACGAATCCTGGAAAGGCAACGATTGATCCTTCGACTGGTGTGTTATCTGCGGTGGGGTCGGGCCTCGATACAGTGGTTTATGTAATTTTTAGTGGCTGTGCCGCTGTCGAACGAACCTCTGTTATTATAGACGAATTACCAACAGATCCACACATTACCGTTCACCCAGGTTCCACGGTATGTGCCAATACACAATACATGAACATAGGCGCGGGTATTCCGCAACCCGTCACTTATGTATACACCTGGCGAGCATATAACGCAGATATCAATAGCGTAAGCGCAAACAAACAAAATGTGCTGGTATCATTCCCTAATGCCGGGCAGGCCGTAGTGACGTTGACAACTCAGCTGATGATAACCGGCTGTGCGGTGACGGATAGTTTTGTGACCAATGTGGGAAGCTCCGAATCTCCTGCTGCGAGTATAACTTATTCGGCACCTACATTCACCTGCACAGATAATACGGCAGACAGTTACCAATGGGGATATGACAATGGCTATACGCTGGATTCGTCCATAATACCCGGTGAAACTTCGCAAACCTACAACCAGCCCTCGCCTGATTTTTCGGATGTATTTTATTGGGTAATGACTAATCATGGCGGTTGCCTGCAAAAAGCTTATTATAGAACGCCACCGTCAGTGGAGGTAGGGTATACCTCTATTGAAAACCTGGAATTCATATTGTTCCCGAACCCGGCAAATTCAATAGTGCACGTGCGAGTAAAGGGCCTACGTAATGGCGATGATGTGCATGTGAAGTTGTTTGATCTACTGGGTAAGGAAATATCTGCCTCTGCTCTGGTGAATGGTAATGGCGATATCGATGTTTCTAGTCTTGCGCAAGGAATATACTCCGCTGTACTTGTTAAAAACAGCATGAGATTAGGTGCAAGAATGATCGTAAAAAGCTAATAATCTAACCCGGCAATAACCTAAGTCCCGTTTTCCTGCTTTCTTTTTACATTTGCGGCAAAACATTTTATTAGCAATGCATGAAATAGAACCCTTTTACAATTGGCGTCATTTATATATTTCCGAGGAAGACGAGGCTTCGCCATTTTTTGGGGTGGAGCATAGCGAGTTTGAGTATTCCAACACAGTTTATAACTACTATATACATCCGCAGTGGGATGAATTCGGGTCGAAGACCCTGTATATGAAAGTGTTGTTTGTGGACTATGACTTGAACTATGCTATAA
The DNA here is from genome assembly GCA_903905065.1 of uncultured Bacteroidota bacterium. Lineage (GTDB taxonomy): Bacteria > Bacteroidota > Bacteroidia > Chitinophagales > Chitinophagaceae > Nemorincola. The sequence continues at coordinate 27,523 of CAIVEW010000079.1, forward strand.
TTGAGCTCATCGGTGAATGGAATGATGCAGTTGAGAACGATATCATGCATCTAAAACGGTCGGTAATAGACCTGATGACGGCTAAGCACATTTATAAATTTATTCTGATCGCCGAAAACGTGCTTAATTTTCATAGCAGCGATACCGACTATTATGAGGAATGGAATGAGGACATAAAGGACGATGGCGGCTGGATCGTGGCAATTAATATGCCCGAACAAACTCAGTACGATTTTCACCGCGCACATATCGACTACAATATTAAGCTCATGGACAGCCCTAACTGGCGTACTTTCCAGCCTCATGATTTCTTTCAATCAATAGATAATAGGATGCTCAGGCTTGGAGCAGGGTAGTGCAACAGATATGATCACATCCCTGATAACTTCTTCATCAGATTCACCCCGCCTTTTTTGCTCTTATTAATCATCGTTTTCGCCTGCTTGCCACCTTTAGCAGTAGGGTGGTTAGAAAACGATATTGGCTTTGATGGGAGCCTCACAGGACCAGCTTTTTTGGCTGGAGTAGCTTTGCTATCTCCCGCAGGTGTCGTTTGTTTTTTCGTATCCATACTGCAAGGTAAGATTTATGCTGATTATTTTGTAATTTAGGCTGCCAGGAAAAATTGGTGTGATTTTTGCGTTGTTAATGATTAGGGAGTTTTAGGCTAATATGTTGGTAATTAGTTATTATTTATGTACATTAGTAATCAAATATAAAGGCTCCATTAATTCCCGGTTAAGCCCCACTCGCTACGATATTCTTTTGTATTATTGTAATAGATGACCCCTAAAGATTTGGAATAGATCAATTAAAGGCACGCAGATTTTAAAAGGAGTTTCTATGGCGCATAAAATACGTATTCTTCCTCGTTGGCTAGTTTTCTTGTTCGACCTTTTTCTGGTTTGCTTTTGCATTTTCCTTTCGAGGATGTTGAAGATGAATTTTAACCTGGATCATGTGGCCGTTGGTATGCGATTCATGCTGGGGGTGGTGCTGGTGATCAATGCTGTTCTTTTTTACATATTTAAGAGCTATGCTGGAATAGTACGTTTTACTAATCTTGAAGATACGTCCAGGCTTGTAATGGTGAATGCCATTGCGTCGTTTTTGTATGTGGTACTTAATACGTTTATTTTAAAGAACGGCAATTATTTTACACTGCAGATCGTTGCGATTAACTTCTTTATTACTACGTTTGGTATCATTTCTTATCGCCTTGCGGTCAGGTATTGTTTTAACTTCTATAAGTCATTGTCGCAAGGCGATAAATTGCTGAAGAAGAAAGTAGTTGTTTATGATACGTCGGCAGATGGCCTGCATATAAAGAAGGTAATGAATAGCCTGCCAAATGGTGATATGCAGGTCGTTGCGTTTCTGGACGATTCGTTTAGCACAGCAGGAAAGTTGCTGGAAGGAATACCGATATATAATACCAGTGAGGCAAGCCTTATTAAACTGCGGAATGAAGGTGTGGAACTCCTGATCCTTGCCAATAAACATATGGAGAAGGCCAAGCTGAATGACCTTGTGGATAATTGCCTGGCACATGGCATCCGCATACAACAGGTGCCTGCCATGCTTGACTGGCTGAACGGCAAGCTGGATACCCAACAATTGCAGGACATCAACATTGAAGACTTGCTGGAGCGGGAAGTTATTAAAATACACAACGAGGCAATCTATACGGAACTGAAGGGTAAGAAAATACTGGTGACCGGAGCCGCGGGCTCTATAGGCAGCGAGCTTGTGAGGCAACTGCTTCAGTATCGGCCATCCTTATTGATTTTATGCGATATGGCGGAGACGCCCATGCATGAGTTCATGCTGGAGATACAAGAGAAGCATAAAGGAGCAAATGTAAAGGCTTACCTGGGCGATATTTGCGACCGTCAGCGTATGGAGCACTTGTTTGAGGTATACAATCCGCAGATCGTGTTTCATGCAGCGGCATACAAACATGTGCCGCTGATGGAAGAGAATCCATCGATAGCCGTGATGAACAATGTGAACGGCACGAAAACACTTGCAGAACTCTCTGTGGAGAATAATGTAGAAAAATTTGTGATGGTATCTACCGATAAGGCGGTGAATCCTACCAATGTAATGGGCGCATCAAAACGGATAGCGGAGATATATACGCAGAGCTATTTCCGACATCTTATGGGCGATGCGGAAACAGCAGAAATTACAAACGATGGTAGCGAGAAGCATGTTACCAAATTTGTTACTACACGTTTTGGGAATGTGCTTGGTTCTAACGGATCGGTTATACCTCGCTTTAAAAAACAACTGGGAAAGGGCGGCCCGCTGACTGTGACACATCCGGAGATCACGCGTTATTTCATGACCATACCAGAGGCCTGTCTGCTGGTGATAGAAGCCGGTGTAATGGGGCAGGGAGGCGAAATATTTGTCTTCGATATGGGCAAGCCCGTGAAAATCTCTGATCTGGCCAGGAAGGTGATAAAATTGGCCGGCAAAGAACCCGATATAGACATTAAGATCATCTATACTGGCCTAAGGCCAGGCGAAAAACTGTATGAGGAATTGCTCAGCAATGCAGAAAATTCGAAGCCTACTTATCATGAAAAAATAATGATCGCCGATGTGCGCCAATATGATTTTGCATTGGTAGAAAAACGCATCAACAAGCTCATTAGCAGTGCCCGTCAGCATTATACACTGGAGACGGTCTACCTTATGAAAGAATTGGTACCGGAATTTGTAAGCAACAATGTGGCTTATGAAAAGATAAAGGCGCCGAACAGTTAAAGGCTACAGCGGCTCCGCATTGGTTTTTCTATTGGATTCAAGATTCCTGAAAAAATAGCAAAAGCACCAGAAATGGTGCTTTTGCTAAAAAGACTCGCGCGGCGCTTTAGCCGTTCACAGACTCCGTAAAATACTTATGAAAATAGGGTATTGTCTCGATGCCCTTATAGAAGTTGGCTAAATCAAACTTCTCATTGGGCGAATGTATGTTGTCGTTGTCCAGTCCGAAGCCGAGGAGGACAGTTTTTAAACCCAGCGTTTTTTCAAATAATGCCACGATGGGGATGCTTCCGCCTCCGCGCGTGGGGATGGGGTCTTTGCCGAACGTGGTCTTTATAGCTTTTGCTGCAGCTTTGTAGGCCGGCGAGTCGGTAGGTGTTACCACAGGTTCGCCGCCATGGCCACGGGTCACCTTTACCGTTACATAACCCGGTGCTATACTTTCAAAATGCTTCTGGAACAATTCGCCTATTTCTGCGGGGCGCTGGTTAGGCACCAGGCGCATGGTGATCTTGGCATTTGCTTTGGATGGAAGCACCGTCTTGGAACCTTCTCCCTGGTAGCCGCCCCAGATGCCGTTAAGGTCCAGGGTAGGGCGCACACCTGTGCGCTCCAGGGTTGTGTACCCCTTTTCGCCCCATTCTTCTTTTATGCCGAGGTCTTGTTTATATTCATCCAGGTCAAACGGTGCGAGGTTAAGATTTTTGCGTTCTTCCGGCGTCAGGTCCTGGACCTTGTCATAAAAACCGGGGATAGTAATATGCCCATTCTCATCGTGTAGTGAAGCCACCAATTTACAAAGAATGTTGAGCGGATTGGCGACAGCGCCACCGTAGACGCCACTGTGCAAGTCGCGGTTAGGGCCTGTTACTTCTATCTCTACCGCAGAAAGTCCCCGCAATCCGCTCTCGATGGATGGATGTTCCATACTGATCATAGATGTATCAGAAACGAGTACCACATTGGCTTTCAGCTTTTCTTTATTGTCTTCAAGAAATTTGCCCAGGTTACTGGAACCCACTTCTTCTTCTCCCTCTATCATCACTTTTACGTTGCAAGGCAGTGTATTGGTTTTTGCCATTACTTCCAGTGCCTTGATGTGCATGAACATCTGGCCCTTATCGTCGCAAGCGCCGCGTGCATAGATCTTACCATCTTTGATAACCGGCTCAAATGGCCCGCTGGTCCATAGGTCCAGTGGGTCGGGTGGTTGCACATCATAATGGCCATAAACCAGTACAGTAGGAAGTTTTGGGTCAATGATCTTCTCCCCGTATACGATTGGGTTCCCGGCCGTAGGGCAGACTTCAGCTTTGTCGCAACCGGCTTTCAACATATGTTCTTTCACAGCATCCGCACAACGCGCCACATCGGCTTTATATTTACTGTCTGCGCTTACAGAGGGTATACGTAAAAGGTCGAGCAATTCATTGAGAAAGCGGTCTTTATTTTGTTCCTGGTAATCTTTCCAAACTTGCATGTGTGTGTATTTTAGAGCTCAAATGTAATACACTCTGAAATAATATTGTTAAATGTTCCGGCCGCTTTATTTATATTCTTTTAACACTCCATGGCGTGTTTTTTTTTGGCTCATAAAGAAGAACAAAACGTGATTTATGAAAAAGATACTTTTAATAACATTTATAGGTTTAAGTACCTTAAATGGCTATGCTCAAAATAAATGTAACTGCTCATGTAAACACAAGGCAACCGACCATAAAGTTGCTGTTGTGCGCCATGGTGCTTCGCCAGACAGGAATAAGCTACCGTATCGGCCAGCATTCGTAACGGTATTGCCGCATGTGCCGAATACCTATGTGCCAGTGCCGCCTGCCCCGGAACCTTGCCACACTTATACACAACATGATATCGTGGTGCAGGAATGCCCTAACACATTTTACGATAATAATGGAGCTATCCAGTATAACGGAGAGGGGACGTTCTTGGGCTATTATCCGGATGGTAAATCGGGCGAAAAAAGCGAAAATGCAAACAATGATATGGCGCCTCAGCATACTGTGATCAGTAATTACAGGGGTGTAGCTCCGGCAGACGGGAACTCGTGCAACGGTTGCCAGCCGCAATAAGAAATGAAATAGTTCATGATCAGGAAGAAAGCTGTTCTCCTATTGGGACAGCTTTTTTTAACGGTATGCCTCAATGAATTTCTTCGCTTCTTCCTGTGTGTAAAAGCTGAAATTCCGGTAGCGATCATGCACGTCAATGATCTCTTCGACCGCGTCATCCACTAATGCTTTATTGTCCCAGCCGGTAATGTGTTTCATTACTTTTTCCAGGCAGCCCTTTTTATAGCTTATCTGCCCTATCACGTGCACTAAAGTTTCCCGTACCCGTTTGGTGCGGTCGTGCTGCAGTTCTTTGAGCAATGGCAGTATGTCCTCGGGGTGGGTTCGACCCCTTAACTCTATGCCATGACAAACTTCTCTGCGTATCTCCTTATCCGGGTGATGCAAGTAAGTGTGCGCCCATTCTATTACCGGTTCCGGGTTTTTCTCACCCATTTTCTTTACGGAACCTATCACTGCATTGCGTACTGAATGATGTTTGTCAAAAAGCCCTGTATTAAAAAAGTGCTTTACAACGCCAAAATCATGCTTCCCGATTTCCCCCGCGGCATTAATGCTTGTTTGCCTTGTCCTGGCATCGTCATCTTTTAGCAAAGCTTCCAAAACACTTATGATCTTGTCCTGTAATTTTGTGTTGGTAAAGTATATCCTGCCGATAGCGAGATAGGCTGTCTTTCTGATATAGGTATCGTCATCTGCAAAAAACGGAAGGAGCCCATCTTGCCTCCCGTCACGGAGAGCGTCTGCTATTTCCCGGTTTATCTTTTCAACGAGGGTGTTGCGCTGTTCTTTTCCAAGTTCGTAAAAGCTCATTTTTTAGGAATTAGGAATTTGGGTTCTGGAATTTGGATTGCGGCTCTTGGAATTGATCTTGTCATTTGTTGGTTGTCATCACCTTTCTTTCAAAACTGTTGAAACGCCCGGTCAATTGTTTTTTTAATTTTTCTTTTACGGCATCTTCTTTAATAAAACTAAAGTCGATACTGTTGAATACATACTGTTTAATATCGTTGTATGAAATGTCTTTGTAGCGTTTTGCCAGTAGGACGAACTGATAAGTAAGGTTACTTCTCAGCACACCGGCATCGTCGCTGCAGATGACGATAGGTACATGGAAGTCTTTGTATAAAGTAATGGGATGCTGATCATCTTTTACCTTCAGAATGAACTCATTGCTGAACAGGTTTATTTCAATTGGTATTTTGTGCGCGGCCATATATTCGAGCAAGTCATAGCAATTGTGCTCATAGGCCATGTCGGCGCCATGCCCTATACGGTTGGCGCCTGCCGTTCTTACAGCGGCGTTTATGTGCCAGGTAAGTTCTTCTGGCTTTACCATACCCAATGCTAGTTCACCTGCGTGCATCGAATATTTTACATCGGGGTATTTTTCATGGCAGTATTTGAACATTTGCATATGCAGCCAGTAATCTCTCATGGAGACCTCGTTATCTTCAGGCGCTACAATATTCACGCCTACAATTAATGAACAAGTATTTGCCGATTCAAATGCCAGCACCAGGTTCTTAAAAACATCGGCTGGCGGCACAACGCGTATTACATAATTCTGGTACCGCATTGTAAATGACGAATCGTCTATCTTCAGTCCATAGTGCAGCTTTGACACAACATTATTGTTATACTCAGCCGCGCAGGCTTTTATATTTTTGTCCTGCACTGTTTTATAAAGCTTGTCCAGCAAGGTTCTTGTCTGGGTTTCATCCCGGTTTCGCTGAGCATCTTCCAGCGGCCGGTTAAAACTCGTATCCACCACCTTTATGTTATCGCAATGTATACTGGTGAACATAGTCTCAATGTAGCTGACGTTCTCATTGAGCGCCCTCCGTTTTAGCTCCATCAGGCCCGTATCAAGCCTCCCCGGCCCGTCATTGGCTATTCCAAAGCCAGAAAAAGTCTCGAAAAATTGTTTGTCGGAAGGGTAGCTGACACCATTATAGTCTTTTACGGACCATTTCTGTATCAATTTTTGCTTGTAGCCGGCCAGCAATCCGCTATCATTCAGTTTAGAAAAGCGCACCCAACCCTTTCCTTCTTTTGGGGGTGCTGATTTTACTTCGAGCGTGCCTTCGTTGATCACGTAATCTTGCTGCACTACATAACTAATATATGTTTCTGCATAGACCGAGCCGCTATAGTGGTTGTGGAGGTCGCCGCCTTTTGGCATTTGAGAAAAAAAAGCCGTCAGTTCAGCGGTATTGTTCCTGATGCTTTCGAAGTATCTGTCAATGCTCTGTGCATATGCAGAAGCTGTCAATAATGAGCAGAGCAGCGCCAGTAGTTTATTCATTCAAGTGGTGATTGGTACATCAATTTACAAAAAATACGGTTACATATCACCATTACGGCAACATATAACTGTGCAATTCGGAAATTTTTGGCGGTATATTAGTTAATGCTAAGTAGTTCCACTTCGAAGATCAAAGTGCTATTCGGGCCTATCACTGCGCTTACCTGCCTGTCTCCATAACCCAGGTGAGGGGGTATAAAGAAACGCCATTTGCTGCCCGTCGGCATCAGTTGAACGCCCTCTGTCCAGCCCTTGATCACCTGGTTCAAAGGAAAAGAAGCAGGCTTGCCGCGCTGTACAGAACTATCGAAAACGGAGCCATCGATCACAGTGCCATGGTAGTGGCAGGTAACTGTATTAGAAGCCGTTGGTTTTGGCCCTGTGCCTTCCGTGATTATTTCGTATTGCAGGCCGCTGGGAAGCTCGGTAACACCCGGCTTCAGCTTGTTGGCAGCAAGGAATTCCTGGCCGGCTTTAAGATTGGCAGCTCCTCTTTCTTCTTTCATTTGAAACAGTTTGTCTGTGATGTTCATATGCGTAGTCTGTTGCGGGCGAAGATAAATAAAATTGTTCAGTTAACCAATAGTTAACTAGATTCATATTGCATTGATAGCTATGTAATTATCATTTTGTGGTTGCAATGATCCAAAAATATTTTTCTTTATTAGAATGAGCATGTATATTAGTCCATGCCGCAAAATCACTACCTGGTTCCGGAACATTTTCAGGGGGCTGAAAAAAATATTGAACACACAATCATAACCGGTACAACCGAAGATGCCGAAGATGGGTTTGTGGATGCCAAAGAGCGGCTGCTGGATGTAAACAATTGGTCCATGTATACTGGCCCGGATATTCACTTTGAGCTTGCTGATGCACACGACAAACTATTGAATCGTAAGGCTCATAAAGGGGACTTTATAAAAATGGAAGCACCTGATGTGGCTCCCGCGGTAGTAGGCGTTGAAGCCATAGAATATGATGATTACCCCGACGAGGGCCGTGAGACCTTCGCAATAAGGTTAAAGCCCGGCATAAACAACCCGGAAACGAATGTGGACCAACATAATGCCACGGCCACAATAGTCATAGACCGCCGACACAAGAAACTAACGGCTTCCTATCATGGCCGAAATGAAGCAGGAGCATGGTTTAGTCTTTCGGATGAGCTCTTGAGCGATTTGGTGAAGGGGTTTGTAGCATGAACCGGTGTGCGAGAGGGCGTACTAACTATTATCACCAACCTGATCAAAATCATTGCCTGCCCGTATTTTTACGATAACTTTGCCGCCCATAAAACAAATACTTAATGCGGTTTAATTTTAGTTTGCTGTTACTTGTTTTAGCATGCTCAGTGTTGAGCACTAATGAGGGTTTCGCTCAATCAACAAATAAGGAGGTAGCAAAAAAACAAAGGAGGAGAACGGGCTCTATTTACTTTAGTTGGGGCTACAATGAAGAGTCCTACACGCGCTCCACGCTCCATGTAAAGCAGGAGGGCATGGGCAATGACTACGAACTCATACATGTGCGTGCGCAGGACCACCAGGGGTGGAACGATGGCGTACTGCATAAAGCGCTCACTATTCCTCAATATAACTACCGGCTTGGTTACTACTTCAATGAAAAACAAGATCTGGCCATCGAGCTCAACTTCGACCATACCAAGTATATCATCTCCGGTATGCAGAATATACACCTCAAGGGCACGCTTAACCATAGGGTAGTGGACTCCACGATATATTGGTCAGATCAGAATGGGGACTACTACTACTTAAATAATGGGGCAAATTTCTTCCTGTTCAACCTGGTAAAACGGTTGGGCTTATATCACACGCACAGCAATAATATAAGGTTAGATCTCACCGGTAAAGCGGGCATAGGCCCGGTAATACCCCATGTGCAGAACAGCTTTTTCGGGTATGTGAACAGCCAGCAGTTTCAGCTTGGCGGATGGAACACCGGGGTTGAACTTGCACTGCGCCTTACGATCATGAAATATGGCTTCCTGGAGTTTTCTCAGAAGCTGGATTATGCACGTTACAGCCACCTGTTGATCTACGATGGCAGAGCAAGCCAGAACTTTGGTACCTATGAAACCATTTTGAGCATCGGGGTTGTGCTGCCGACTACCAAGGGTAATCCGGTGTTTCATAAAGAACGACCAGCTACGGAGCCAGGTACGAGGTAACCTATTTGGTGCTTTGGATGAATTCCAGGATTGCCGGCATCAACCCTGGACTCAGCGGGAGTTTTGGGTTGTTGTAGGTGGCTACATTCTTTTCCCTGTCTTCGGGAGCTTGTTTCAATGGATGATTCATTCCATCTATCACTTTCAGTGTAGCGTTAGGATTTGCCTTTTTTAGTTGTTCTGCCTCGCTGGCTTCCACTTGTATGTCGGTAGTACCTTGTATGATCAGTACCGGGATGGTGAGCTTTTTAATCTCTTTAGAAGGCTCGTATCTCAGCCAGGAAATCATATAGGGTTGCACCGAAGGCCTAAACAGAGAGGTCAGTGCAGGGTCTACGCTTTTCACCATGTGGCCGGCATCAAGGCTGTCCAATATTATAGTGGCCTGCGCTGCCAGGCTACCTGACTGAGCACGCAATTGCTTTTCTATTATTTTATCCGCTCTTTGGGCAATGCCTGCTATCGAAATGAAGCCCGCCACTTTTTCTTTTTCAGCAGCTATCATACCTATCAGGGAACCCTCGCTATGCCCGGCAATGATGATCTTTGAGAACCTTCCATCCTTTTTTAGCATTTTTACAAACCCCACAGCATCGTCAACCATATCACCAAACCTAATGCTGTCTTCAACTATTGCGGCGCCTTTGCTTTCTCCTACGCCGCGCTTGTCGTACCGTAAAGCCGCAATGCCTGCCTGCTGCAGTGAGTCGGCAAGTAGTTTATAAGCGTCTGTTTTCAATCCGCCTGCTTCAGAGTTTCCATTGCGGTCGGTAGGGCCGGAGCCAGCTATTATCAAGACCACAGGCACTTTCTGGCTTCCTTTCGGAAATGTGAGCGAGCCATACACATCGCCCGTACGTGTTTTCAAAACAATGTTCGATTGCTCGCGAGGAGCGGTGTCTTCTTTGTAGGGAATGAAGCGAAATGTCTCAAGTTTGTTGCCATCGCTAAGCGATACAAGTAGTGACAAGGTAGCATTGGTAAATTCCGTCTTGTAAAAATTTAGCTTGTCTACCTCTTTTGAGAATTCAAAAGACTTCATTTCCCCTAGCTGGGAATGAAGCTGGGCAAAGGTTTTCTTTGTCTGGTCCAGCGACAGCAGTCCTTTAGAACGGTCGGACAACATGCCATAAATGCTGTCGGTTTGCTGTTGATTGTAAAAGTTACGAAACTTGCTTACGACAGCGTCCACACCTGCGTGCGACTGCGCTTTGCATGTTATGGCGATCGCCAATACGGAAATGATAAACGTGATTTTTTTCATGGTGCGTTTAATAAATTGTGTGCAATATTAATTTGGATAAGACTTCAGCTATTATCAGGCCAATGATGAATGACCATACAGCCTTTCCTCCTTTAAGATTGCAGGAAGTTGTAAAGGCGTTGTACATAAGGGCAACCATCCAAACCACAAGAGCAAGGCTCAGTAAGCCACACACGATCACGGGCCCTGTCATAACCCGCTTCATCATTTCTTCCATGGATACAGGCTGGTTTGGCCCGGGCATATAAACGCCAAACCCGGCGATTGCCACAAAGATCATTACCCACCTAGCCAAAGCAAAAGTACCCGCAACGTCTATGAACCGGATAGACGACCTGGAAAATATGCTCCCGGCAGTATAAAATATTACTACCAGTAAAGACCAATCAACTAATGCATCTTCAAAGTAAAACCACATAGGCGCCGCATGCCCTGAATGTGCATCTAAAACCCCATCAAAATGAGTTTTGCTGTAATAGCCAATAACCGCAGCTCCCAGCATTGCAGCCCAGCCGATGATCAGGGCTTTTGTACCGGCTATATAAATAAAGGGATTAAACAGCCATTTTTTCATTTGGATGCAGTTTTGTTGTTTTTTTGATTGGTTTCAATCTTCAGGATAATGTCATCGAGCAGGTTGCGGACGGTCGGGTAGCTTAGCCCTAGTTTCTGGGCCATTATCTTGAGACTGCCGCTGCTTATCACAAAATCAGTGATAAAGTCTTGTTCCTGCTGTGTGAGGCTGGCCAGCAACGGCAGGCTGAACAGGCCGGTTACCTCGGTAGCGCACTTTTCGCACACCAGGCTTTTCACCTTCAGTGTTGAGGAACAGCTTGGGCAGATATGTGGCAGATTTTTTTGCATCATCACAAAAGTAATACATTTTTCAATAAAATTTAGTTTTTGTTCAATAAAATTTAAAATTGGTTAAAGTAATTGATGCTTTTACCCAATAAAAAAAGCCCCTTGCTTTCGCAAGAGGCTCACATTTTTATCTCTATTGATATTATTTCTTGGCTGCTGGCTTAGCTGCTGCCGCCGGAGCTGCTTTGCCCGCTGCAGGTGCTGCTGCCGCTGCTGGCGCTGCTTTACCTGCTGCCGGAGCTGCTGCTGCTGCAGTTTCTTCCTGGCGAAGGGCACGGGTAGTAACTACCGATGCAACCGGGATACGGGGAGAGTTAAGGATCTCCATGTTTTCAGCTATCACTTCCTGAACACGTATATTACCATGCAGTTGCAGGTTGGTGATGTCCACTTCAATATGCTCTTTCAGGTGTTTTGGGAATGTGCGCACGTTTAGCGACTTCATTTTCAATTCCAGACGACCGCCGTCTTTTACGCCTTGTGCCTGGCCATGGAACTTCAATGGCAGGGTAGCCACAACCTTCCGGTCTTCTACCAGCTCCAGGAAGTCGATGTGGTTCAGTTCGTCGGTAACTACGTCGAACTGGATGTCTTTCATGATCGTGCGGTAGTTCTTACCGTCTACAGATATCTCTGCGATCTGGAATTCTGGCGTATACACCAGTCCGCGGAAAGCCATAACAGGTGCGCTGAAATGGATAGTTTCGTTGCCGCCGTATATAACGCCCGGAACGTGATCTTCAGAACGGAGTTGGCGTGTTGCTTTTTTGCCAAGGCCGCTTCTGCTTTTACCTTCAATTTTTACACTTTTCATTTTTAGTGTTTTGCTATTTCAGTACGGGCGAATATCCGCCAAACATCCGGACTGAAATCTTATTAATAATTAATGTTCCCTTTGCGGGGGCGGATTTTTTTGTATAAACAGTCTTTATTCTAATTCGTTCATTTGATAATCCGGCAATTAGCCAATTGTACTTATTTCCGCAATTCATTTTATAAAAAGTAACACAAGCGTTGCCAAATTGTCGAATCGCCAAATTGGCTAATTACTTCCGGTTACTATGTATAAACAAAGAGCTTATCGATTTATTTTCAAAAGTATTGCGGATGGCTATTGCGAACAGTTCGCCGGTAGATAATACTTTTATTTTGTCACATTGCTTTTTCAGGGGTATAGTATCACAAACTACCAATTCCTCCAGCACTGATTTTTCTATATTCTCATACGCATTTCCGCTCAACACGGGGTGCGTACAAAACGCCCTTACTGACAATGCACCGCGCTCCTTAAGTATGGCTGCACTTTTTGATAAGGTGCCTGCGGTGTCGCAAATGTCGTCTATCAAAACTACGTTCCTGCCGCTCACATCGCCTATCACCGTCATCGCAGCTATCTCATTTGCGCGCTTGCGTTGCTTGTCACAGATAACCATATCTGCTTCAAAATACTTGGCTACTTCGCGTACCCTGTTCGTACTTCCTACGTCGGGGGCCGCAAAGATAAGGTTTTCTATCTTCAATTTTTCAATATACGGTATAAAAATTGCCGAAGAATCCAGGTGATCCACTGGTATATCAAAAAAACCTTGTATTTGTGGTGCGTGGAGGTCCATGGTCATCACCCGGTTGGCGCCTGCTTCGGTTAGCAGGTTAGCCACAAGCTTCGATGCTATGGATACGCGGGGCTTATCCTTCCTGTCCTGCCGGGCATAGCCGAAATAGGGGATAACACAAGTGATATAGCCTGCCGACGCACGGCGGGCGCCGTCTATCATCATGAGCAGTTCCATGAGATTATCCGACGGTGCAAATGTTGATTGCACGAGGAAAACATAGTCGCCCCTGATGGACTCCTGGAATACCGGCTGAAACTCCCCATCGCTGAATTTCTGGATGGAAAGTGCTCCAAGTGGCTTGCCGTAATTTTTTGAAATTGTTTCTGCCAGGTAATTGGAGGCAGTTCCCGAGAAAATTTTTACTGAAGAATCCATTGAGTGTGGTATGGACCGCAAAGGTAATAAAAACGTAACACCCTTTGGAAGGGTATTTATTCTTTACTTACTAACACTTTAGGCAGTTTTCCGGGTTTTAGCAATTCAGAATATCACTATTGATCGATGCCGAGGTAAAAATTGAGATCGATCACCGGGGTAACCTGTTGCGGGAAGTCAACCACGGAATCGTTGACGGTATAGGTAATACTGTTGACACAGCTTTGGCAACTGGCCTTGAACCCTCCGTTCTGCTTGCTGTAGTTGCCGTGTGCTATACCGCTGATTTTGAACACTTTCCCGGCGGGATTGATAGTGACGATGTAATCGTGGTCGAAATCAAAACCGTATTCGATGTCTCCATGGCCGTTTGCATCGGCGATCTTAACGCCGGGGGTTGAGCCTTCCAATGAGGAAAAAGCCACTGCGCTTTTGAAATATACATCTACGTTGGCGGTTTGCTCTGTTGCTGTGTCCAGGTTACTGAGGTTGATCCCCTTGATAATGGGGTTCTGGCAGGTGCACTTGCCACATGAATACAGGAAGACCAGGGAATAGAAGGAAATAAACGCCAGCAAATATTTCATAGGGTATTTTTTACTGGTTAAAGATATAGAATTTACCTCAACCATACTTAATATCAAAGGGAAGTGCCAGAACCCTGGTACCTCCCTCTGTAACTATATTATTTTGTGGTTGTTATTTAATTTACCTGAACCACTTCATAGGCATCCTGCCCATCTTGTGATATAGGTTGGTAATAAGTGTTGTTGTATAGCAGATAACTCTGTCCGTTGATCGATTGTTCAACAGCTCCTTCGGGTATCTCTGTTACGATTGCGCCTGGAGGAGCCGGAACTACCCGGAAAGAACCACCCTGGCTGATGTAAAAAGTTCCGCCGTAATAATAATAAGTTTCGTCTCCCAGCGGCACTGTAATATACCCTGTAGGCAGGTACGACACAACCGCACCTATTGGTGGATTTACAACAGTATATCCGGAACCCGTCGGCTGGTAATATACGCCTTCGTCATAATAATATTGCTGGTTGCCCCAGTTATACAGTATTGCATCAGCGGTTAGAGCGGCGGCAAAATAACCGAACGGATGCCAGTACGCACCCCAGAAGTAGGGATGATAGGGATGATAGAAGTAAGGGTGGGCTACATAACCATGATGGTAAACGCCCTCGTTATGAACGAAGCCGCCGCCGCCAACACGCACAGCGCCGCCTTCACGCACTCCTCCACCAGATGGGCGCTCAACACGCACCGCAGGAGCCGGGGCACGATAAGCACGGGGCGCAGCAGGACGGGCACCGCCGTTGAAACCACCTCCGCGGCCACCACCGCCACCTCCATGGCCAAAACGCTGGGCAAAACTATCCTGAGGAAAACAGAACAGGGTAATGCAAATAATACTGATCAGGCTTGCGAATTTCATTTTATTGAACGTTTTCATGACTTATAATGATTTGAAGTGGAAATTATTTCTTTACAGATAGTGGCGTCAGTTTTATTTTCTTAGCACCCGGCGGTACCTTGAAATCAAATATTGCCGCAGGAAGGTTTGGATTGACCTGCCAATCTGAATAGGAAGCCTCAAACTGCGGGTTCATGGGTTTGTCTGTATACACAATCACCATTTTTACCGGCAGATAAAACGGGTCATCATTAATCCAAAACTGGAAAGTCTTATCCTTTGTAACCCCGGCAATATGGTAGCAGTCTTTCCCGTCTACTTTTGTCATTCCTAACAGTACAAGCTGTGTGGATTCAGCTAGGATATCATCCACAAAACCGGGATACAGAAAATCAGCAACCGGGAAAACGATACCATACGTTTTGTTCATATGGTCTATCATTTCCATTACTGTGGACGGTACCGGGACCTGCGAATAATGATTTTTGTCGACGGAGTAGTAACTCAGCATTTTGCCGTCATAATGTATATATCTGTTCCCTTTGTCACCCTCAGAACGTATGAGCAATTTACCCGGGCCGCCAATATAGACATTTTCCTCGTCGGAGTGCTTCACAAGCCCCAGGGCCTGGTTGCTGACATCATAGTTCGATCTTACATGAACACTGCAAGAAACTAATTCGCCGATCGTTGCGCTCATGCGATCCAGCACAGAAACGGCTACCGTGTCAATCTTTGATGATTGGGCAAATGCTTTACCGGTAGCAAGGCAAACGAGCACAATAAAGAGAAACCTGATTTTCATGATAATTTTTTTTGAACATTTAAAAGTAAACATTGGACTGGAAATATTCTGCGAGGCTTAAAACAGAAAGTTAAAAAAATACAAAAATCGTACCGTCGGGCAAATAGCAGTTTGTCGGTGATTAATGTGGATATTTGCATCCCACACTGGTCATGGACAACAACATTCATGCTTACATCAAAAGAGTATCGGAAAGGATTCCGGACGAGGATTTGCCCCTGTTGGCAAGCTGGGCGGAAAGTCGCGACATTAAGAAAGGGGCCGTTTTGCTTAAGGAAGGCGATGTATGCCGGGAGTTCTACCTGGTAGAGAAAGGATATTTGCGGACATGGTACAATAAAGATGGAGTTGCCATTAATCTGAATTTCACTTTTGAAGGCGAGTTTACGACCAATTTAAAAAGCCTGAATGGCCGGTTGCCTTCGGAGCTGATCATTGAAGCCGGGGAGGATACCCGTCTGTGGGTGTTTAACCTCGATGTGCGGAGGGGAAGATTTGAGTCCGATTCGCAGATAGTGCTTTTTGTGCGGCGCCTGGCTATACATGTTATGCTGGTTGCCGAGGAACACAGCAATTTATTTAAGCTATACACACCTGCAGAGCGTTACGACCACATTGAACGAAATAACCCAAAGCTGCTGCAGCGAGTTTCTCTTTCGCAACTGGCCACTTACCTGGGTGTAACGCGTGAAACTCTTAGTCGCATACGCGCAAAAAAGTCCGGTCAAAGATTGTGACAATTGTCTCAGGTTCGTGCAGCATATTTATCTCACCTTTGTATTGTTAAGTTAGCTCTAAAATCTAAGATCATGAAATGGTATCATTACATAGCCTGCTTTTTCGCGGGGCTGTTTATCGCTAACACGGTGCCGCACCTGATCCACGGTGTTTCGGGCGATGTTTTCCCAACGCCGTTCGCCACTCCTCCTGGGAAAGGCCCTTCATCTGCGACGGTCAATGTTTTCTGGGCATTGTTCAACCTGCTGATCGGCTATATGCTGATGCGTGTGGGGAAAGTTTCTAACCATAGAGTGATGTCGCTCGTTGTTTTCTTCCTGGGTATTGTGGTCATGTGCTGGATGCTCAGCGTGGTATTCGTTGATAAGCAAATGCAATTTTAGTGCAAGGATTTTGAGGGAGGAATTGCTTTTATATCAATGAGTATAACAACTTTTAACGCATTCAGGAACCGGAACTACCGGCTGTTTTTTGCTGGCCAATCCATATCGCAAATTGGTACCTGGATGCAGCGCACTGCTGTGAGTTGGGTTGTTTATACCATTACCCACTCGCCGTTGATGCTGGGTATTACGGTATTTGCTGCGCAGTTTCCATCGTTTCTTTTTTCGTTACTCGGAGGTATAGCATCAGACCGGTACAACCGATACAAAGTATTGCTCTTTACCCAGGTGGCGTCGATGATACAAGCTGTGCTGATGGCAGTGCTCATTTTTACGAATCATTATGTAGTATGGGAGATACTTGCCCTAAGCGTTATATTGGGCGTCATCAACGCCTTTGATGTGCCTGCCAGGCAACCAATGGTGCACGAAATGATAACCAACAAGGAGGATCTGCCCAATGCGCTCGCGCTGAACTCGTCGATGGTAAATATTGCCAGGTTGGTAGGTCCGGCGTTTTCGGGAATTGTGCTGGTGAAGTTTGGAGCAGCAATGTGTTTCAGTATAAATGCGTTAAGCTTTGTAGCGGTGATCACCTCCTTGTTGTTGATGAAACTACCACCATATGTTCCTGCTACCGCAAAAAAGAAAGTGGCCTTAGAGCTTGCCGAAGGATTCGTATACCTGAAGAGCACTCCGGCGATAAGTATTATCATGCTTATGCTGGCACTGACCGCATTACTGGTGTTGCCTTACAATACGCTTTTGCCGGTATTTGCCAAGGTGATCTTCAAAGGAGATGCGGCAACGTATGGCTATATCAACAGTTTCATTGGACTTGGGGCTGTATGCGGTTCCATTTTCCTTGCTTCACTAAAGCCGGGCACCGACCTCAAAATAGTGTTGTTAAGTAATACAATTATTTTTGGGGCATTCCTGATATTATTCTCTCATCTGAGCTATTTTCCTTTAGCCATGCTGGTGGCTGTCTTAACCGGTTTTGGAATGATGTCTCAAACGACCATTATTATGACCATAATACAAGTGAATTCAGATAAAAAAATGAGGGGTAGGGTAATGAGTTATGTGGCAATGGCATATTTTGGTATGTTGCCGCTCGGTAGCTTGCTGATCGGTGCAGTGTCGCAGTGGATAGGCGCTCCTAACGCCATACTCTGCCAGGGTATAGTAGCGTTGGTCATTGCAGCGGTATTCTCTAAGTACCTGAGGAAAGACAAAATGGATAAAAAGAATATGGCGGAAATCGAGGAGAGTGAAGAAGCTGTACTGGAAAAAAATTAATCAACTTTTTAATAAAAGGAACAAAATGGGACAAGGCACACAAAACACAGCGCTGCTTGTAATGGACATGCAAGTGGGGATAGTCGGCACGCTTCCGAATGCAGCCGCAGTTATTAGCAGCGTAGGCAAGGCGATAGCGCACGCACGCGAAAAGAAAATACCTATTATCTACGTGGTAGTAGGGTTTCGGCAGGGTGCGCCGGAAATAAGTGCGAACAACAAAGGCTTTACTGCCAGCAAAGAGCGGTTTGCCGGTGTGGATATGAATGCTTTTATGACCGTGCATGCAGACGTTGCACCGCAGGAGGGCGAGATCACTGTGACCAAGCGCCGGGTGAGCGCATTTGCCGGTAGCGACCTTGAAGTGGTATTGCGTTCATCGGGTATTCAGCATATGGTGCTCTGCGGCATATCCACCAGCGGGGTAGTACTATCCACCACGCGCGAGGCTGCAGACAAGGATTATAAGATAACGATCCTTGCTGATTGCTGTGCCGATGGAGATGAGGAGGTACACAGGGTGCTTACCACCAAAGTGTTCCCGCGCCAGGCAGACGTGAAGACAGTGGATGAGTGGAGCGCTTAATAATCCAGAATAAAAAGATCATAGAGCGTCGCGAAAGCGAGGCTTTATGATCGTGCGGCTCAGAACCTATGGGAGATACGTTTCAGCGGTTAATCGGAGAATCCGGTGCACCTTCATCTGTTGGGTCGGGTTGCTCGTTTTCGCCCATGCTATGTTTGCTATGGCCATGATTGCCGTCTGGAGATGATAAGGATGGCGGCGTAAGGGTCTTTTTTTCAAAAGGTTTAGATAATGGTGATCCTTTGTCATTTCCTTTTTTCAGATCCTCGTCTTTATCCATCCTGCCTTCTTCGCGGGCATCCCCAGCAGAAACGTCATTCCCGGTTGGTATTGGTTTGTTTTCTTTCATGAATATCATTTTTACACTTTCATTTTATACAAGAACTGAGCCACGCGGAGATGCAAACTAAAGTAAAGGTGTTGCTCTCAACGCCAGGCATGCAAAAAAAGAAAAGTCATTCGGACGTTAGAATGAATGCACGTGCTTAATATACAGCACTATGCCCGCAACGATCACCACGGTAACGATCAACAAGATCGTGATAAAAAGATAACCTACGCCAGGTTCTTCGGAATCCATATTGCTCAGCTTTTAAGAAAGAAATTACACAAAGATAGATACCTTTTTTGCAAAAGATGGTGATGCTGGTCAGTGATAAAAGTGGCCAGTGATAGAAGGGGGGCATCGCTTCATCGTCGATATACACTGGTTGACGCTTCAGAAAACCCGCAATTTATTTGACGATGTTAACGGAAATCGCGGGCTTGTCTGCCAGGCCCGTAAATACATTTCCGTCTACGGTCACAGAGGTCACACTGTTGTAGCAGACGATAAGCTTGTCGCCGCCAATAAAACCAGATGTATAGGATTCGTGTGTTTTACCGCTTTGAACTATGTTGGAGATTGTGAACGACCTTGCAATCGCCGGCAATACTATTCTATAGTCAAATCCAGGTACAATAAAAACGGGGTGTGTACTATCGGAAGTGGAAAGAGCATAGATACTACCGGTATCCGCACTTGAGGGATAAATTGAGTAATGAACGTTCGTTGTGCTGTCAACCGGTGCGCTGAAAGAACTGCCTTGGGTATATTTGATCACATTGGCAGAATCGAAATCAGTTTCGCTGAATCCTACAGGGTTGACCTGGATAGTGCCGTTGGTACAAGTGACGTTTTTTGGTCGGCAGGAGGGCAGGAACGCTGCGCAAAGTAACAGGAGCATGCTGGCACGAAAAAGTGAGTTTTGCATCGGGATTGTTTTTAGCCAGAGCAAGCTACGTAAACAAAAACCAATAAAAAAAAGGGCAACGGCCCTTTTTTTTATCGTGCAGATGTCTTTTTAAATGTGCAGGATCCCGCTTATTTATGCGTTTACCTTCTGTGCTTTTTTCACTAATGCTTGCTGAACAAGGAAATAGCCGCCAAACAACAGTATACCGCCAACCATATCACCCATCATTGTGTACTTAAAGAAAGGTACAGCGTCTACATATGTTTTGATAAAGCCTCCGAAAGTGAACCCGTTCCATCCGCTGAGGAAGTAACCGAAGTTGGAAACCAGGAAGAATAGCGTAGAACCAGCGAACAGGAACGCTACGGTGGTTAGTGGTTTAGGCTGCTTAATAAGTAAGCCAAGAGCAGTAACACTCACCAATGCGCCGTAGTTGAGCCATTGGCCGGGATAGAAGCCGGGTGTATTCGTAAAAAATTGGAAATAAACATCGGCAAGGAACTGGCCCAGCAACGGAGTAAGAAATGCAAGACTGCGCTTGTCTTTAATAACAGCACCGCTGAAAAGACTTATCGCTGCGATAGGCACGAAATTGGCCACATGAAGCTGAGCATTAAAAATACGTGCGGCCACAGCCATAACTATGAGGAAGATCGCGAGTAAAATACTTATGTTGTTACGTTTCATTGCTTGAGTTGTAACGGCAAAAATAGCGAACAATAGTATAAAAGACAAACTTCGGGGTTTCAATTCGCCACAGGTTTTCTAATTTGTAGTTGAAAAAGATGATTTCTATATTTGGCTAATTGGACAATAACCAGATTTTTAAAAAGACGCGAATAGCACCAACACCAAGTGGCTTCCTGCACCTTGGCAATGTGCTGTCGTTTGTTATTACCGCCGGCCTGGCAAAGAAAACGGGCGCAAAAATATTTCTTAGAATTGATGATGCGGACCGCGAGCGCACCAATAAGCTGTATGTCCAGGATATTTTTGATACACTCGATTTCCTGGGGATACCCTGGCATGAAGGCCCCAGGAACCTGCACGAATACGAGCATGAATATTCGCAGGTGCACCGTATCGGGTTGTATAAACAAGTCCTACAGCAATTGAGGGACGATGGGGCACTGTTTGCCTGCCGCTGCACGCGCACCCAGGTAGTGGTGCAGCGGGACAGCAGTGTATATCCCGGCACCTGCAGGAATTTAAACATCCCACTTGATGCAGAAAGTGTAAGCTGGCGGCTCAGGACAAAGAAAGACCAGGTGCTGGAGGTGAAAACATGGCCGGGAACTGTCGTCGAGGCAACTTTACCACCTACAATGTCGGAGTTTATAGTCAGGAAGAAGGACGGGTTTCCGGCATACCAGCTTACCTCGGTGGTCGATGATATGTATTTCGGCGTCGACTTGATCGTAAGGGGCAGCGACCTGTGGAACTCGACGCTGGCGCAGCTCTACCTTGCTTCGCTCATCAAAGGGCAGTCTTTTTCAGGTACGACGTTCTATCACCACCCGTTGCTCAATGGAACAGATGGGAACAAGCTATCAAAGTCGGCGGGCGATACTTCAGTACATTACCTACGCAAGGAGGGGAAACAGCCGGGTGATGTATATACATCGATAGCAGGTATGCTGAATATAGCGGAACCGGTGGAAACATGGGAGCAACTATTTGCACTGATGGTACTATAAGAAACCTTTATTGAACGCGAATACGTGCAACGACGCTAATACACGACATTTGCCACTCCAACAACAAAGCAAATGAATATAACAGGTAATAAAATTCTGATCACCGGCGGCGCGACCGGCATTGGCCTTGGTCTCACGGAAAGATTTATACAGGAAGGGAATACCGTAATTATTTGCGGCAGGCGTGAATCGGTATTAAAAGAAGTAACGGATAAATATCCGTCTGTTATCAGCAAGGTCTGCGATCTTTCGGTTGAAGCTGATCGTTTGGCGCTGTATGACTGGGTTGCCGATAACCATAGCGACCTAAATGTGTTGGTAAACAATGCAGGGATCCAGCAGTGGATGGCAATTACAGATCCGGATTTTTTTGAGCGGGCTCAGGTGGAGATAACCACTAATGTTATCGCTCCCATTCATTTAACGTCTTTGTTCATCAACTTGAAGTCGTTGACGACAGTGATCAATGTGACATCTGGCCTGTCTTTTGTCCCGCTTACCAAAGCTCCCGTTTACTCTGGTACAAAGGCGTTTTTCCATTCGTTTACCCTGTCACTACAGTATTTGCTGAAGTCGAATAATATAGAGGTGATCGAAATGATCCCTCCGGCATTGAATACCGACCTCGGCGGAAAAGGGCTGCACGATTCGGCTCCTCCTGTAAGTGCATTCATAGAAGCGGTCTTTCAACAAATGAAAGAAGGGAAAACCGAGCTGACCTTTGGATTTAGTGAGATGATGGCCAAAGCCAGTCAGGAAGATCTGAAGCAAGCGTTCAACAGGTTAAATCCGGTGCAGGTTCCTTAAGATGCGACGGCATCCTTTTTTTTCGCCCCATACTGGAATTTTTTCTTCAAATTCAGCAGCGGAAGCTCAATGAATTTGTAAGAAAGCGAACATATGATCAGCAATAGGGCTAGTTTCATACCGTAGGAAAAATAATAACCGGTAAACGCCGGGCTAACGCCAAGTGCCTTTAAGTATGGAATAATGTTTTCGTTATACATTGGGTCAAGGTTGTAATGGTACAGATATATGCCGTAACTGATCCTTCCAATATAATTAAGAACGGGATTTTCCATTATGTATTTCCTGACCCATTCGATCTTGTTGTTTATTGCAAACATTATTAACGCCAGTGCCAGTGCGCTGTCAACAACGTGGCCAAAAGCTCTGAATATAGCTACTCCGGGAAAGGGCGCCACCATCAAGGCAAAGTATATAATTATTGGTAATACGACTTTAAACCCACTTTCAAATTTTATACGGCTTTTATCATTTAGCCTGACGTACGCATATAAGGCGCCAACCCCAAAGGAATCGATTAATTGATAAACAAGAACCGCGAAGTCATTGTGGTGAATATATAATGTCACATACCTGCTTGCTAAGCCGACAATAATGGTAAATATGAATAACGGTTTAAGATACTTGTTGTTGACAAATATGATTACCCATGGCCAAATAATATAGAATTGCTCTTCCACACATAGGGTCCACACGTGTGAAATTTCATTTGTGTGGTGTCGCCTGAAGATCAAAATATTTGCTGTATAGGTGACAAAATAAATAAGGTGCTCCCGCACCGTTGGGAAGCAAAGTAAAAAGCAGGCAAGTATGAACAAGTAGTAAATAGGGAAAATGCGCAGGCTCCTCCTGATAAAGAAGTTTTTTATGATCAAAAAACGGTCTTTACCTTTATATTTTTCCTTTTCATTAAGTAATATGCCTGTGATTAGGAATCCGCTCAAAACGAAGAAAAGATTAACACCAAATGCAGTCTTTAGCAAAAAAATGTGTTCGATATAAGCGGATAGCGTGTTTGGTTTCACCACCGGGTTCCATCCCCAATGTTCTATTATCACAAAGAAAACTGCTAGCGCTCTGAGGGTGTCTAGGCCCTTTACGTATTTCAAATCGCGGATTTTGAGGTAAAAATAATATTATTTTGCTCCAAAAGGCTAAAGGAGAATGCCGGAGTAACAAATGCAGGCCTTAAGGTGATTCGTACAAACCAGTTGTGTTTGACAACGAAGGGGAAAGGTGGAAAAAACCAGGCGACTGACTTTTTTAACTTCTCAACAAAATAGCTATCTTGCAGCGCAAATTCACTTTCATGAATCACCTCATACTAAGCGCATTTTACGATAACGTAAACAAGAACGTAGGCCCAACCCTAATGTGGGTATTTTTCCTGCTGATGATCATTGAGCTTCTTTACGTTATGGCGAAATACCTGGATTCTCACGACAGAACCTAAACGTGGCCGGTAAAGAACTAAATATTGCTGATATCCGCCAGGACTACAGGCTTTCTGTACTGGACGAAAATTCGGTGGGGGAAGACCCGATTTCTTTTTTTCAAAAATGGTTTACTGAAGCTGAAAATGCCCAGGTAACGGAGATTAATGCCATGACGCTGGCTACGGCAGATGGCAAAGGAATACCCCACGCCCGGATAGTGCTGCTGAAAGGCCTGGACAAGAGCGATTTCGTTTTCTTTACCAACTATGACAGCGCCAAGGGCAACGAATTAGGGGCAAACCCATTTGCCGCGCTTGTTTTCTTCTGGAAGGAACTGGAGCGACAGGTGCGAATTGAAGGCCGGATTGAAAAAATAGCTGCCGCCGACAGCGACGCCTATTTTCAGTCGCGCCCAGTGGGCAGCCGCATAGGGGCCTGGGCATCGCCGCAGAGCCAGGAAATAACAGACAGAAATATCCTCGACCTGAATTATACTAAGTATGAAAATGAGTTTTCTCAAATAGAGATACCACGCCCACCGCATTGGGGAGGATACAAAGTATTACCAAACCACATAGAATTCTGGCAGGGCCGCAGCAATCGTATGCATGACCGTATTTTGTTCGTCAGGAATGAAACAGGAGCATGGACACGCGCCAGGCTTGCACCTTAATTATCCGCTTATTTTGTTTCTGTGATTGTATTGGCCGCTGCCGGGTGGCTATCCACAGTAGTATCTGCGGCTCCTCTTCGTTTCCACCGGATGCCGTAACTGACATAGACGTTAAAATCAAAGGCTACATTTTTATCGCCTTTACCATAGCCCGCGATGTATAGCGGCGCGAGGTCATTGAAACTTTTACCATTGAACAATATCTTGCCCCTGGCGGTCCACCCACCGAAGAGACCTTTTACAAACTCTACGCGCATGCCGGCATTTAGCTCACCCCAATATGCCTGGAAAGTTTTACTTTCGGTTTTACCGGTATGATTTCCCCATACACTATCCAGTGCTGTATAGGTAGCCTGTCCGCGATTCACATCCGCAAAGCCGGCCCTGAAGCCAATGAACATCATGTCCCAATCTGTGGGCCGATCGCGGGTGAGTAAACTCCTGTTAAAACCAAACCTGAAAAAATTATTTGTTGTGCTGTATTTCAAATCACTATAGTCCACCGTTGATCCTCCCCAGCCACCCTCAGCGACGAGGTAAAGGTCATTGTGCATGTAGTAGTCCATTGTAAATTCATAACCGAAACGGTCAGTAACCAAAGAGTTCAATACAGGATGAACCAAGTCAATGCCAATAGCTAACTGGTGGCCTGCAAGGTCTTTCTTCTTGTTTTTTGGCGTAGCTGAGGTGTCAACGGCTACAGTATCTGCCGTTTGAGCGTGTGCCGTATGCGCGCAGGCTATTGCCGTCGCGCTAATGGCCAGGATGAATAAATACTTGCAAATGCTTTGTATTGACATTATTGGTTACACTGGTATTTGTGATATGCAGAGAGTCTATATAAACGTGGGTTGTGAGCACCGTATCAAGAGCGTAAAAATAAGTAAACCCGCACGCATTTGAGATAAACTGAAGGTTCCTTTGGTAATGAAAAGTGAGCGTGTCAAACGAATAAGCGGGCGTATCTGTTGCAAATATCCACTGACAAATATTGGAATCAGGGGAAAGGGAAATTGTAAAATCAGCTTGTTGCGGGTAGATAGTATACGGGTTATCAACAATTACAGACAGAGGGCGAAACACTGCCGCCGGCAGAGCCGTATCCACGAAAGTTGTATCTCCAATTACTAGTGGTGACGCGAGGTGCATCATTTCAATGTTTAGGCTCGCGATCTTAGGTGTAAGGCAGGGATCTCGCGTTTGTGTACAAGCCACCCATAAGCCACAGAACACAAACGCAATAAACGGAAGATATTTACGGGCTTTAATCATTAAGCGTATGAAGTATTTTGTCTATTTCGGTTATCACACTGTCTAGCTGCCTGCGCATATTGTCTTTTTCTTCTTCATTCTCTGTTGCCGAACCAATACGCACACTTACCATACCCTGCTCCAGCGAGGCAAGCTTTTTAGTCAGTGAATCCACAGATTTGGTCTGCGCTGCCAAAGTTTGTTTCAGGCGCTTGTTCTCTGTTTCGAGCGCCGTGTATTTTTTCAACAGTGTGTCCAGTTTCTTGCCCAGTTGGTCCAGTGCTTCCATTATTCTCTTATTTGTGCACTCAGTTTGTTTTTGTAAACGTCCATCAGCCGCTTCATCAGTTGCTCCGTCTCCGTATCTGTCAAAGTACGGTCTTGTAACTGAAAAATATAACTTAAAGCATAAGATTTTTTCCCTTTACCCAGTTTCTCGCTTTCGAAAACATCGAACAGGCCAAATGATTGCAGGGCATCAAGCCTCAATTGTTCGGTAACATCCTGTACCTGTTTGTAGTTAATGTTGTTCTCGAGGATAATAGCCAGGTCTCTTTGCACAGCGGGGAATTTGGCTACCTCTTTGTAACTGATCTTGCCCGCCGCCATTGCCTTGAGCCATTTTTCCCAGTATATCTCCGCATAATAAACCGGTTGTTTTACATCAAATTCAGCGCACCGTTTTGAAGATACTTGCATTGCCATGCACAGCGGTTGGTTCTTCCATTTCCACACTATTTCCTGTCCCCCGTTATTGTCTGTATAGGATTCGGTGGCAGAGATACCACTATAGCGCATCAGGTTCCCTATCATCCCTTTCAGGTAAAAAATATCTGCGCCCTTTTCTTTCCGGTCCCATTGTGCGGTGGTAGTGTTGCCAGTTACCCACAGTGCAAGGCATGGGCTTTGCAGGTAATTGTTGCCTGCTTCTGGATGCGCATAAATATTTCCGAATTCAAATAATTGCAGGTCACTGCTTTTCCTGTTGCAGTTATATTGTATCACTTCGAGGCCGCCTTCCAGCATCGATGGCCTCATGACATCCAGCTCGCTGCTCAGGCTGTTTATCATGCGCACAAGATCGGTGCGTTCGGGATAGTATTTACTGTTCACTATTGAGTTGGTGACGATCTCCTGCAGGCCGATGCCGCAAAGCAATTCCGCCATTCGCTCCCTTTCCGCCCTGTCGCTTGGCAAACCCTTTGTCAAGGCAATATTCAGCCTGCCGGGTATCTGTATGTTATCCAGGCCATCTATCCGTAGTATCTCTTCTACAATATCTGCGGCCTGGCTTACATCAGTTTTGTTCGACGGCACTTTGAGTGTCAGCCCTTCTGCTGTTTCCTGCTCTATTTCAAACCCCGATGCAAGCAGTATTTCTTTTATTGCTTCTTGCGGGTAATCTTTACCGCTAAGCATTTGTATATGGCTATATGACACGGCTACAACAACGGGCTGCAGCGGTTGCGGGTATTCGTCTGTGACGCCCGAACAAATCTCAGCGCCTGCAATTTCCACCATCAGGCCGGCAGCGCGCATCAGCGCCGGAAGCACATTATTAATGTCCACTCCTTTTTCAAAATGCGTAGCTGCATCTGTGCGTAAATTATGATGCAAAGATGTGCGACGAATATGCTTGGGATCAAAGTAAGCACTCTCCACAAATACATTTGAGGTCGCATCGGTGATGCCACTTTCAGCACCACCGAAAACACCCCCAATAGCTAACGGCCCCTTAGCATCGCATATCATCAGATCATCGGCCTGCAGCTTTCTTTCTTTACCGTCAAGGGCGGTAAAAACGCTGCCTTCCGGCATGAAGCGCACGTTGATCTCGCTGCCATTGATCTTATCTGCATCAAACGCATGAAGTGGCTGGCCGTATTCATGCAGCACATAATTAGTAATGTCTACAATGTTATTAATGCTGCGGACACCCACGGTTTGCAAGCGCTGTTTCAGCCACTCCGGCGATGGGCCAACCTTCACATTTCGCAGGCTGATACCCGCATACCTTGGGCAAGCATCAGGGGCTGCTATGTGTATTTTGATCGGGTTTGTCGTGTGCAGAGGTTTAAAATTTTCAACACCTACGCGGGTTTCCGGGACGTTTATCGAATAACGTTTCCCCTTGTGATGCGTAAGATAGGCACATACATCCCGCGCTACCCCAATGTGGCTGTTAGCGTCCGAGCGGTTGGGCGTCAGGCCAATATGTATTTCAAAATCCGTGTCCGGTATATTAAAATAGTTCTTTGCCAACGTCCCCACCACGGCTTCTTCCGGCAATATCAAAATGCCTGCATGGCTTTTCCCAAGGCCGATTTCGTCTTCCGCACATATCATTCCTGCGCTCTCCTCACCGCGTATTTTGGCTTTTTTTATCAGGAACGGCTCACCTTCTGTAGGATGTACGGTTGCACCCACCGGGGCTACAACCACTTTCTGCCCTGCTGCCACATTGGGTGCGCCGCATACTATATGTAAAGCCTCAGCACCTCCAATATTTACTGTCGTAACGCTGAGTTTATCAGCATTTGGGTGTTTTTCGCAAGTAAGCACTTCCCCAATTATGAGCCCTTCAAGGCCACCACGCACGCTCTCAACGGGCTCAACCGCCTCTACTTCAAGGCCGATAGAAGTGAGTATTTTACTTAATTCGTTTACTGGCAAGGGTTCCGGAAGATATTCGATCAACCACTGGTACAAAATGATCATCTAAAAGCAATTTTTGGCAAAGATAACTCCTGATAATAGCAAAAACTAAGTTCCGGTAAAAACCATTAACAAAACCATTTTTACAGTTGATAAACATAATTCTTTGTGGATTGCTGTGGAAAAGCCGAACTTTATGTCAGCAACATGGTAACAACGCGTGGATAAGGCATCTTGTGAATGGGAAAAGTAAAGAATTAAAAAAAGTTTTGAGCCTCAAATTTCCGTTTACATTCGTCCTCCCCGAAAGGTTTTTAACCCTGGCTTAATGATGGCTTAACAGTAAATCAACATTATAATTTGCTGAGAAAGAACAGGTAAACACGGTGAAATCAAAGATCATAAGAAATAAAATAATAAATATAAAAACTCTCTCTATATAAGACAATGGCAGTAAACATTAAAAAAGATTTTGGAAGTACAAGAAGCCGAAAACCCGACCTCACAACGCTCGTTTACGGTAAAGTACCGCCACAGGCCCCCGAACTCGAAGAAGCAGTTCTTGGGGCTGCTATGCTGGAAAAAGACACTTTTGCGCAGATACTGGAGATCATCCAGAGTGAAGAGTGTTTTTACATGGATGCCCACCAGAAAATATACGCGGCCATGCGCCGGCTTTTTGATAAGGGCACCCCGGTAGACCTGCTGACGATAACGGAAGAACTCCGGAAAACGAATGAACTCGACATCGTTGGCGGGGCGTACTACCTCACACGGCTCACTATGAGCGTTCTATCAAGCGCCCATGTGGAAGCACATGCACGCATTGTGATGGAGAAATTCATTCAGCGCGAACTGATACGCATCAGCGGAGCCGTAATAGGCGATGCCTACGAAGACAGCACAGACGTTTTTGACCTGCTGGACAAAGCAGAATCAGGACTTTATGAGATCACAGATAAGCACCTCCGCAAGAACTTCAAGAGCCTCAATGAAGTACTGATAAAAACGGTAAACGAAATAGAGGAAAACCGGAAAAAGACCGACGATATTACAGGCGTACCATCTGGCTTCGCAGCCCTCGACCGGCTTACCGCCGGATGGCAAAAGACCGATCTTATTATTCTTGCCGCCCGCCCATCGGTAGGTAAAACCGCATTTGCGCTGAACCTGGCTATGAACGCTGCCATGAATACTGGCAAGCAATTTCCCGTCGCTGTTTTCTCTTTGGAAATGGGCGCAGGCCAGATCGTAAAAAGGATGCTTAGCGCGGTGACAGATGTGAGCATGGAATCCATTACCCGCGGTAAAATGGCCGAGCATGAGTTTGTACAGATGTCCCAGCGCATGAGCAAACTGGCGCAAGCCAAAATATACCTTGATGATCAGGCTGCGCTGAATATATTCGAGCTGCGTGCAAAGGCCCGCAGGCTGAAACAAAAACACGATATACAACTGATCATCATCGACTACCTGCAGTTAATGCAGGCCAGTGTGGACAAGAGCGGCAACCGTGAGCAGGAGATCAGTAAAATTTCGCGCGACCTCAAGGCACTGGCAAAGGAGCTGGAAGTGCCTATTATAGCTCTTTCGCAGCTCAACCGTTCTGTTGAAACAAGAAAGGAATCGAAAGTGCCTCAATTGAGCGACCTGCGTGAATCGGGTGCGATAGAGCAGGATGCTGACCTCGTTATGTTCCTGTATCGGCCAGAATATCATGGCATCAATAACGATGCTATGGGTGAAACAATAGAAGGTGAAACACAGATACACATCGCCAAGCACCGTAATGGTAGTACCGGCATGGAGAAAGTACGCTTCATAAAAGAATACCAGCGATTTGTAGACATGGAAGATAACCGATTCAACGCAGGCGGCGGTAATTTTGGTGGCGGAAATGGCGGTGGTGGAAACTTCGGCGGCGGCGGCCCCAAGGACAACCCGCAGGCAGGCATACGCCGGGATACGAGCGATTTTGGCGGATCAAAGCTGTACATACCTGCCGGCGGATTCCAGACTCTGCAATCGAAAGTAAATGATGCCAACTGGGATGATGATGACCTGGGTGGTGGAGCGCCGTTCAAGGCACCTCCATCAAATGATGATGTGCCATTTTAATTCTTTGGGCGTATATTATAATCCTGAGAAAATAGGTGATTTGTGTAACCGGGCATCATGGATTTCTGCAATAAATATTAATCAACCGTTTGTTAAACGGGTTAATTAATGTTAAAATAACATAATATTAGGAAATGTTTCGTAATTTAGATTCTAGCTAAATCTGCTATTATGAAAACACTGATACTATCTGGTGTGGGGGGAAGTACCAACTGGCTTCCATTGATCTCTCCGCTAGTTCTGAGCGTTATTATCGCATACAGCGTTAATTTTCTCGTTAAGTATTTCAGGAAAAGGAGGCTGGAACGGGAGAATAATTTGATCAATGACCTGAATGGTTACTTTGAAGATGTAAGAACCCACAATCCGGAACGAAGTGACACAACTCCTTTTAGTAACGCCGGCAGGCAATTGTTTATCGTTGCCAATATCTTTTATAGCATCGGCGGCTCTTGTATTTTCCATCAAATCGTTTGTTAAATTTGTCGGGAGGCAACTGCAGAAGCATGAACAGTTAAACTGACACCCCGTCATTTGGGGTTGATTATTTAATGGTTAACTTTGTGCTTTAATACAATATCCTGGTAATGAACCGTATTTATTTAGACAATGCCGCTACCACGTCGCTTGATCCGGTAGTATTAGAGTCCATGATGCCTTTTCTAACCGAAAAATTCGGTAATCCATCTTCGATATATTCTTACGGCAGGGAGACCAAGATGGCAATCGAGAATGCGCGCAAAAGCGTAGCCAAACTGCTCAATGCGAATCCGGGTGAGATATTCTTTACGTCGGGGGGCACAGAGAGTACCAATACTGCAGTTACGGCTGCTATTCGCGATCTAGGCTGCAAACACATCATTACATCACCGCTGGAACATCATGCCACACTGCACACGGTAGAGCATATGGCCCATTTCGGGCATGCTACATTGAGCTTCGTGAAACTCACCGATAAAGGCCACATTGACTTGAATGACCTCGAAGAACTCCTCGCAGGCAACAAGGAAAGGTCATTGGTAACACTTATGCACGCTAATAACGAGATAGGCAACCTGCTGAAAATAAAAGCTGTGGGCGAATTGTGTAAAAAGTACGATGCTATCTTCCACAGCGATACAGTGCAAACGGTAGGCCACTATCCGTTTGATCTCAAAAAGCTCTACATACACTTTATTAACGGCGCCGGGCATAAATTTCATGGCCCCAAAGGCGTGGGTATGCTTTATGTGAACGAGAACATAACCATCAAGCCCTACATCAACGGCGGCGCCCAGGAACGCAATATGCGTGCAGGCACCGAAAACCTTTATGGTATAGTGGGCTTTGCGAAAGCACTGGAAATTGCCACCGCACGATATGACGAGGACAGCCAATACATAAAAAGCCTGAAGGCTTACATGGCAGAGCAATTACAGGAAAAATTTCCCGGCATTATTTTTAACGGAGATACCAATGGCAGCAGCCTGTACACCGTGCTGAATGTTTCGTTCCCAATGACAGAGCGCTCAGATATGTTGCTCTTCAACCTGGATATGGCGGGCATTTGTGTGAGCGGCGGCAGCGCCTGTACGAGCGGAGCAAATTCTGTGAGTCATGTCATAAAGGCTATTTACAATGGCAAGTCGGCGGAAATGGTGCCTATACGTTTTTCTTTTTCCAGGCATAATACCAAGGATGAGATCGATGCGGTACTGGAAAAAATGAAGGAATTGGTATAGCAGAACTCAAAATACGGTTACTATGATGTTACAAGCAGGCTTCATTTTCCTCGCACTGGAACTTGTCATTGTATTATACCTGATGGTCGTTAATGTTTCCCTGCGTGCGATAAAGGACCCCAAACAGCAAAAACGCTTTATCCAAAGAACCGGACTGGTACTGGCAGCCTGGCTTGTATACGTTAGCGCTGTTTCGGTTACAGGAATTTTTGAACAGAGTTCTCTTCCTCCGCGGATCCCTCTATTGTTAGTGCTTCCAGCTTTTCTGTTCTTGTTCTACTTCTTTACCAATAAAAAATTTAAAACGATCATTGATCATACGCCGCATACGTGGCCCGTATTCTTCCAAAGCTTCCGGATCGTAGTAGAGTTCCTCATATGGGCGGCGTTTATAAAGGGAATACTGCCACAGTCCGCCACATTTGAAGGGCATAACTTTGATATACTTATCGGCCTTACGGCGCCGCTTATAGCGTTTTTTACTTTTGTGAAACCTAAAATAGGAAAATCACTATTCCTCCTTTGGAATGTGGCAGGGCTGGCTACCTTGGCTATTTTGGTCATTATTCTCATGAGGCACGCTTATTTTGTCAAGCCCGAAGTCAATAGCATTCTGCATACGGGTTTCGCCTCATTCCCATATACTTTTCTCGCAGGGTTGTTTATGCCGCTGGCAGTATTCATGCACATTTTTTCACTTGTAAAAACGAGCAGAAAACCAATAGAATAAGCTGCTCATTTTTAGTCTATCATTGCAGATTAGATAGCAAACTCTTAACTTTCCTTACAAATATTTACGGAAGAAAATAAAGAAATTTGCTGAGATAAATCTTTTCTCAATTTTGACGTTAGCGTTTGAATTTTAACTTTTGAATTTTAGAAATGACACATAAAACCAAGATAATAGCAACTGTAGGCCCTGCATGCAATACGTATGATAAACTACTGGCCCTGGTGAACGAGGGAGTAAACGTTTTCCGCCTCAATTTCTCACACGGCACACATGCCCAGCATCTTGAAGTGATGAACCATATTAAGGCAATCAATAAAAATGAGGGCCTTAACATAGCTATACTGACGGATCTGCAGGGTCCTAAGCTACGTGTAGGTGAGATAGAAGGCAATGCCCTGGACCTAAAAAATGGTGATCAGTTTTATTTCACCAATGAAAAATGTATGGGAACGTTGGAGCATATTTATATCTCCTACCCTGCATTTCATGACGACGTAAGAGTGGGTGAAAAAATACTGCTTGATGATGGAAAAATAGAAGTTGTCGTAAAAGAGATCGGTGCGGATACACGGGTTAAAGTAGAAGTCACCGCCGGCGGCTTGTTGTCATCTAAGAAAGGAGTAAACCTGCCAGACACCAAAATATCTCTTCCCTCCTTATCGGAGAAAGACCTGGACGACCTGGATTTTATCATCAGCCAGGAGGTGGACTGGGTGGCGCTTTCGTTTGTGCGCCGGCCCGAAGATGTGACACAGCTCCGCGAAATTCTAGTGAGCAAGAACAGTAAAGCGAAGATCATATCAAAAATAGAAAAACCAGAGGCACTGGAGCACCTCCGCGAAGTGATACTTGCATCTGACGCAATCATGGTGGCCCGCGGCGACCTAGGCGTGGAACTGCCGCTGGAGCAGGTGCCTATGATACAAAAGAACATCGTGCGCAAATGTATTCACCGTGCCAAGCCGGTGATCATAGCCACCCAGATGATGGAGAGCATGATAGACCGCACACGCCCTAACCGAAGCGAAATAACGGACGTAGCAAATGCCGTGATGGAAGGCGCAGACGCCGTAATGCTCAGCGGCGAAACTGCTATGGGGCAATATCCGGAGCTGGTAGTACGGACAATGGTGAGCATTATAAAAGAGGTGGAAAAAGAAGAAGACGTATATAACCGGAACCTTACCCCGAAGCCGCACTCACCCTCATTCCTCAGCGATGCCCTTTGTTATAATGCATGCGGAATAGCAAAAGACATAAGCGCAAATGCATTGATTGGCATGACACAATCGGGCTATACTGGTTTCATGTTGTCGAGTTTCCGGCCTCATTCGCCCATCTATGTGTTTACCAAAACACATGCCCTGGTAAACCAACTTAGCCTCAGCTGGGGCGTCCAGGCATTCTACTACGATAAGGAAGAAAGCATTGATGGCATCATCGCCGACCAGGTGGCTTTTCTCAAGGAAAAAGGCATGCTTAAAACGGGTGACGTAGTCGTAAATACGGGTAGTACTCCCGTTCAAGATCACTTGCCTACTAATATGCTGAAAATAACAAAGGTGCTTTAAGGATAGCGCCAATCAGCAACTGAAACTCATTCTGTCAAAACCTGCTTTCACAGCAGGTTTTGTTATTTACGCCCCAACTTTATTTTTTCTATCGTAGTCACTACCCTGTTTTCATAATTTATAATGTCCAGCGATGATATTCTACCCTTAATAACAAACTCCTTTTCATTCCATTCATCTACAATCTTTTTGATAATTGTTACGTCTGCATTATTTGCAATGCTGGTGTGCGGCATATAGCTGATATCTATCCGATGGTAGACGGAAAGCTTATCGCTATATAGCCGGTCATGGAGTTTTACTATTTTACTAAATCCTTCGTCGGGCACCAAAAACGCATCGTAATTGTTACTGAATGAATCTTTGTTGATGACAGCACAACGCAGGCAGAATGGAATGATCATTATACCATTCGCCTGTTTCTTAATTTCAGCAACAAAATCTTCCGTAGGCATATCAGGAACCGAGAACACAATGGTAAAATGTGGCGCGATTACATTATAAAGACTATTGTATTCCTTCCGGGACTGCTGTATCAATTCATGATCAGCCATAGCGAGTTCGGGATACGCAATTACGTGAAGGTTCATTTGGAATAATTGTACTTCTTTTTAATTGGTTTCTTAACGTTGTTGACCTGATAGCAAATTTAGCAGGGTTTAATCTGTTCATCAGTCCTTTTATTGGGAGATTTTGAATGCAAACACTACGTTTCGACCCTCAAGGAAAATGGAGACGCTCTAAAATGGTAAGTGTCGCCCTGAACTTTACCTTTTTTTGTTCGACCAGTATTTAGGACCTGTAGCGTTCGCGATTTGGAATTTGGGCATCCGGACTTTATCTTCATTCCAAATTCACCAACAGATGCTGAGGCATGTACCATTTTTAAAGGCGGTATTCCTTTATTCCTTTACGGCTTTCGGAGGGCCGCAGGGGCATATGGGCATGATGGTGCGGACTTTTGTGCAGAAAAGGAAAGATATTACAGAAGATGAATTGCTGGAATATAACTCGTTTTGTATGATGCTCCCCGGCCCGTCTTCCACGCAAACAGTAATGCTGATAGCTATGAAGCGGGGTGGGGTGCCACTGGCCATTCTTACATTATTGTTGTGGGTTTTTCCGGCTGCCTTACTGATGGGGGCGTTTTCCTTTGTTATTTACTATTTCAGCAGCGAGGCGCACGTGGGTAATAAAATGATCCCGCTCAATTTATTTAAATTTATCATACCCATGTCGGTGGGGTTTGTATTTTTTGCAGCCGCCAGGATGATGCTGACCAGCATAAAGTATATTGCCACTGCTGCCATAATGGTGGGCAGCCTTGTCGTTACATTGTTTGTCCGGTCACCGTGGGTGTTTCCTGCGCTAATGATCGTTTCTGGCTTTATCAGTAACTTCAGTAATAAGCGTATCCCTACGCCGCAGCAAAAACCCAAGAAGATCAACTGGATGCACTTGTGGCTGTTTGCGTTGATCTTCATAATAGCTGGTGTGATGAGCGAGGTTGCGAAAAATCGGCCGGATTGGAACCATGGCCGTGTTTTTCACCTGTTTGAGAATTTCTACCGTTTTGGTTCTTTTGTATTTGGAGGAGGGCAGGCGTTATTGCCCCAGATGCTTTACCAATTCGTGAGCAGGTCCAGCTCGCACTATATGGATGCCGACCAACTGCTCACCGGCTATGGTATGGTACAGGCGGTGCCCGGCCCGGTATTTTCCATTTCTTCTTTTGTAGGCGGTGTGGCTATGAGCCCGTACGGGGGCATGTGGCAGGCGATAGGCTGTGTAGTAGCCACTATAGCGGTATTTCTTCCCAGCACTCTGCTATTGTTCTTCTTGTTCCCGGTCTATGAAAATCTAAAGCACCACGTTATCATCTTTCGGTCATTAGAGGGCATTAACTCTGCGGTCGTTGGCATCATCTGGGCTTCCGGTATTGTGTTATTTGAGTCCATAGCCTTCGATAAGGCCGATCCGCTGCTGTCGTTTGAATGGAGCAAGCTGGTGGTGGTATTTATTACCTTCTGTCTGCTTTACTTTACCAAGATACCCGCTCCGTTCATTGTGCTTGGCTGGCTCCTTCTTGGCTGGACAACACTGTAACTTTAGGTCTTATTCCTCAGCAAGTCAAACGCGAATTGGTCATGGGTTTTCCTTAAGCAATGCATTTATGTCTCCTATCATCTTGTTCACATCTCCGGGATTGAGCCCGTCATAAAAGCCGCGCACACGGCCATAACCATCTACAAGTGTGTAGTGCTTGTCGTGAATAAAATCCTTGTCTATGCTAACGCCAGTAGTATCATCTTCCGCGCTGATTAGATAGCTGTAGCGGGCCATATCATACAGTTTTTTCTTGTCGCCGGTCAGGAACATCCACTGCGCGGGGTCTGCATCAAACCGCAGGCTGTATTCCTTTAGTGCTTTTACGGTATCCTTTGTAGGGTCCACCGTATGCGAGAGGATCACGACGTTTTTATTTCCCTTGAAAGCTTTTGATACCGTCACCATATTCTCGTTCATTTTCGGGCACATCCCCTTGCAGGTGGCAAAGAAAAACTCAACGACGCATATCTTTCCTTTTACGTCTTCATTAGTTATTACTTTCCCATCCTGGTTTAAGAACGAAAATGGGGCTATATGGTGATTTTGCTCGTTCCCTACAACTGGCAGGACAAGCGTTTTTTGTTCATGCGTAACTTTATAGAAATAGCCGAGGAATGCCACGCACAATATCATGAAGAAGGAAAGGAGAAAAATGCCAGTCTTTTTGTTGTTCATGCGGCAAAGGTAAGATTGCCATGGCAGAATTCTAGCTTATAAAAAGTTAGAATTCTGCATGTTGACAATGATTCTTTAAACGGGTGGGTTATTTCAAATTCTGATCAAAATAATCTGTTATTTTCTGCATCAGGTGCACCCGGTCCTTACCACGCACATTATGCTCATAGCCGGGATACACAAAGTAATCGACTTGCACGCCTTCATCAACTGATTTCTTCAGGAATTCAAGGCTGTGCTGCCAAACCACGGTATTGTCGTTAGTGCCATGAATGAGCAGCAGCTTGCCTTTCAGGTTCTTCACTTTATCAAGCAGGTTAGCATTTTCATAGCCATCAGGATTATCCTGTGGACGGTCCATATAGCGCTCCGTGTACATCACTTCATACATTTTCCAGTCCATTACCGGGCCGCCGGCTACCGCGCACTTAAATACTCCGGGATGTTTCAGCATCAGCGAGGTGGTCATGAAGCCACCGTAACTCCAGCCGTGGACGCCCATTCTGTTCCCATCTACATATGGCAAGGACTTCAGGTAATTCGCGCCCCGCATCTGGTCTTCCATTTCCACCTCGCCCAATTGGCGAAACGTCGCCTGTTCAAACGCCAGCCCGCGGTTCCAGCTGCCCCTGCCATCCATGGTAAATACAATATAACCGTGCTCTGCCATATATTCATACCAAAGGTTGCCGCTTTCCGGAAACGAATTGTGTATGAGCTGCACATTTGGCCCGTTGTATAAGTATACGATCGCCGGGTATATCTTTGTGCTGTCAAAATCTGGAGGGAGTATCAGCTTGCCATAAAGTGGAATAGCGCCATCAGCGGTATTTACATTGATCGTTACGTTCCTTATCTGCGCACGATTATAGTTGACGAGAGGGTCTGGGGCAGAGAGCAACTTTTCTGCGAATGAACCATTCGTGGCATAAACCACACAATTCCTCGGGATTCCCGCTCCGGTATAAGTGTCATAAACATATTTTCCGTCCTCGCTGCACAACGGAGTATGCATACCAGCGTCTTTGTCCAGGCGCTGCATTTTTCCATTCTCCAGGCCCAGTGCATAAATGTGTTTTTCCAGCGGAGATTCTTTTGATGTGGTGATGATCGCCTCCTTATTTTTCATATTAAAGCCGGCTATTTCGTTAACTACCCAATTTCCCTTTGTGAGCTGACGCACCAACGTGCCATCTGTCTTATACAGGTACAAGTGGTCATAACCATCGCGCTCGCTCCACCAGATGAATTCGTCGTTTTTGCCAGGAATAAAAACGAGGCTGTGCATGGGGTGTACGTACCTGGGGTTGGTTTCTTCAAACAGCGTTTTCACCATTTCCCCTGTCTTAGCATCGTACTCATTCAGCCATAGGTGGTTCTGGTCGCGGTTGAGGATAGCAATAAAAATATAGGCTTCGTCAGGGCTCCAGGTCACGCTTGTCAGGTAATGATCTTTTTCTGTGTCGCCGGTTTTCATAACTACCGTTTTCCTGGTAGCCGGGTCATACACGCAAAGTGTTACCTGGTGCGACGTGCCACCGGCCATAGGATACTTTACATTTTCTATGATCGCCGGAATGGTGTCCCAGTGGGGGATAGGGTAGTCCCGCACCATGGTCTGGTCCATGCGGTAATAGGCGAGGTAAGTACCTTTTGGCGAAAAAAATATACCACGGTCTATACCAAACTCATCACGATGCACAGACTTTCCGCATACGATGTTTTTGTCGGTTTCATTGGTTACCTGCATTGGTGCGTTATCATAGAGCCAGAGGTTGTTTTCGATAGTATACGCGATCTTGCGGCTTTTGTCTATGGTTACATTCTCTGCCTTGTCAGGTAGGGTAGTCCATTTGCTCCAGTTCCATTTATTGGCATCCAGCTTGCCGTTGATCACATCTTTACCATTCATGAACCAGGCATTGTCCTTATCGATCCACTTCAAGGTGGGTAAACTGCTTTTCGCGGTTTTTCCGGGATAGTCCCCGGGTTCTACGAATGCTGTTGCCGTAGCACCTTTTATGGCGAAGTCGCTATACACCCATATGTCCGCGCTGTCCTTTTTATCCACGCGCCAAAAGCAATCCGTACCAGGCTGCCATGATGCGCCCTTTATGTTTTTTGGGGCGAGGGTAGTACTCATGCCATTAGTGGCCTCTGCCATAGTAAACATTTTTTTCTGTGCTGGCGTTTGCACAGCGATCATCACAGCGCCTGCCAACAGCAGGCATACTTTCTTGTTGAAATTCATAAACATTAATTAGTGGGGCAAACTTACTGGATTATTGGGTAGAGACCAATGCAAAATTGTTTGCTATGATGAAACCCCGTTGTAGCATTTTGGGAAATGGAAACAGCTAACCCGCAGATATATGAGCAGGCCAATGAATGGCGATCATCAACATTCATTTTCATCCAGTATAGAGTGGCAAAAATGTTGTCGATTTCGTATTTCTTGTTGTGAAATGCTCATTTCCTGTTGTGGATTTATTTGTGCTCTTAATATTTTACGTGCGAAGAAAACTATATAGTATATTCATTATCTTTCCATAAAGCATAGCTATTTGAGACGATATCTTACATACTTCTTTGCCTTTTTCAGTCTTCCGCTTATAGCACAAGATTATCATGTCGATTTCAAATCGTGGAATATGAGCGATGGCATGAGCGATCGCAAAGTAAATGACATGCTTAAAGACCATAGTGGATTTATGTGGTTGTGCACGCGTAATGGACTCAATTGCTTTGACGGTTATACGTTCAGAAGCTTTACAAAAGAAAAAAAGCAACTGCCTTTTCGTGCTGTGGAATGTATTGCAGAGGACAACGATAATAGGATGTGGGTATTGGGAAATTGCACTGAATGTGCCAATGATCTTGCAGTCTTTGATCCTTATGAGAAAAAGTATATATCATGGAAGGAGAAAACCGGGTGCAAGGAAGATGAGACGTTCAATTTTTTATTAAAGTTCAACGACACCACTTTTTTCTTCGGCTATTCGGTCAATGATTATTTTTTTACCTGGCAGCCGTCACGCGGTCTTAGGAAAACGGCATATCCTGTTAAGCCGTATCAGCGGTTATGCATCTCAGATCATAGTACATTCTATGTTAACGACAGTGCCGGCAATTTATATGAAATAAGCTCGGATGGCAAGTTGATGCATACAGCCCATCGTACGAATATACCGGAACAGACATTCGGCCAATTCAGTTTAGTGGGAATACAATCGTTGATGCCTGGTACGCGCCGCACTTATGCGCTGAATACTTCTGTTTATTTTTACGGGGATAGCGCCGATGTTCGAAATTTATATAAGAGCGCGGCTTTGATCGCTTCGAAGGGCCTCTATACAGGCATGGACAGTGTATGCTTCTGGCAAGGCGATCTGTATGCTAAGGGCAAACTCATTTGTAGGATTGATAAAGATGAAGGTAACATAAAAGATTTTAAGGATGCCACCAGTGCCCTGAAGGATGATAGGGATTTATGGGTAGCCAATTCAAATGGCTTTTGCAGGCTAACGGTCACGAAAGGAAAATTCAGGAAATATTTTTATGAGGATCCCACAGCGTTTGAGCATAACAGCTTTCGTGCGCTTATGGTGAGGAATAATTGTCTTTATGCGCTTAATGAGGCGTTAGGTATTCGTACCGCAATTGTCGATTCTAATACGCGCGCTATAGTGCCTAATTTCCACCCTCTAAAAGGCACAACGGTATGTATGGCTGCATCGGCAGACGGAACTATTGCAACTATCGCATGGACCTCGCTTTATACCTACCCCGCAGGCCAAACACAACCCATAGGCAGCGTTTTGTATACCAGGACTATCCCGTCAAGCTGGAAGTTATACCCCATATCTCCTGATAGCTTCCTTATAGGCACAAGTTTGGGGCTGGCGTGGCTATCACTAAAAACACGCTCTTGCACTTTTGTTGATGCGGGTATTAAATATCCCGAATTGGCTAAGGCGCTCGTACTGGATATTATTCCGGGCGATGGCCATAGACTTTGGATCTGCGCCAATAAAGGCTTGTATGAATTTGATCCGGCCTGTGGATATGTAAATAGGTACTCGCCGGCAGATACTGGAAATTGCTACCTGCCGTCGGCAGAAATCCAACATATGCACATAGATGCACAGGGAATATATTGGATAGCTACCGCAAATGGGCTTATAAGATGGGATAGGGCAAATAATACTTCGCGGTTATATACCCGCGAAGATGGGCTGAGCAATAGTAATATCTATGCTGTGTATGAAGATCATCATGGCCGGCTGTGGTTGAGCAGCGACCTGGGCATTATGGTTTTCAATAAGCAGACGGGTAGGGTGCAGACCTATCTTGTAAATGATGGTATCACCAACAATGAATTCAACAGGGTTTCTCATACGCAGGATTCGATGGGTAATATCTATTTTGGAACGCTAAACGGGGTTACGTCGTTCAATCCGGATAGTTTTGCAGATACTGAAGATGAGCAGCGTGCGACACTTGCCGTGTCATCGCTGGTACAGTTCGATGGCCGTACAAACAAACTCGTAGAAAAGACCGGTGAGCTGATGAATAGCTCAAGCATCACACTAAGGCCCGGGGATCGTTTTTTCAATCTCAATTTCTCGCTGCTCACATTCAATGATGTGATACATACCACCTATTACTGGAAAATCGATGGTGTAGATAGTGTATGGAATAGTATGCACGAGCCCACCCTGCGTATCAGCGGCCTCCCGTATGGCGAGTGGGTGCTACACATTAAAGCTCAAGGGTATGATGGCAAATGGGGGCGTAATGAGCTCAGTATTACAATCCATGTCATTAAGCCGCTATACCTGCAGACTTGGTTTATTATTGCAAGCATAGTGTTCACTCTGCTTATTATTTTTGGCATTTTCAAGTGGCGCACTTATTTACTGCAAAAAGAGAACATACGCCTTGATCAAATTGTAAAAGAAAAGACATTTGCGCTTGAAAAAACCATTAATGAGCTAAAGCTGTCATCTACGCAAAAAGACGTGCTCATGAAGGAAATACATCACCGGGTGAAAAATAATCTGCAGGTCATCAGTACATTATTGAGTCTGCAGCTTTCCAAAATTGCAGATAAAGAAGCTAGGACATCAATAGAAGAAGGGATATCTCGCATAAGTTCGATAGCGCTGGTCCATTATCA
The DNA here is from genome assembly GCA_903905065.1 of uncultured Bacteroidota bacterium. Classification (GTDB taxonomy): domain Bacteria; phylum Bacteroidota; class Bacteroidia; order Chitinophagales; family Chitinophagaceae; genus Nemorincola. The sequence continues at coordinate 70,100 of CAIVEW010000079.1, forward strand.
CCTGTATAAAGGTGATCAACTAACCTCAATAGAAGTTTCAGAGTTTACAAACGAATTATTTGCACAGGTATCGTCGGTGTATGAGCGGGTGGGTCAGGCCGTTAAACTGAAAAACAACGTATCCAATACGTTGCTGGATATTGATACGGCTCTCCCCTTAGGCCTCATGCTTAATGAGCTGATGACAAATTCTTTTAAGTATGCGTACAACAATTGTACGGACTGCAAAATGGATGTGACGTTAACTCATACCGGCCACATATTCACAATGCAGTACTGTGATCATGGGCCGGGTTTGCCGGACGGATACGATGTGCAAAACTCTGAGGGCCTGGGTATAACGATATTAAAAAGCTTGTCGAAACAATTGGGTGGCGATTTCAGTTATAGCAAAACTAATAGCTGCTTTACTATATATTTTCTGGACGCACAGGCGCGGAAAGCAATAGAATAGTACGGGCCTTTTTCTGGAAGTAAAATGTTTGAGACTAAAACATAGCTTATGTCAAAGATAAAAGTGGGCATTGTTGAAGATGAAATGATCATAGCCCTTGGCATTACGGAGACCCTGAAAGAGCTGGGCTATGAGCCTACCCAGCCCGCAACCAATTATACCCAGGCTATGGAAATGATAGCCCGCGAAACTCCGGATATCCTGCTGTTGGATATACAACTCAGTGGTGCTAAGGACGGTATTGATGTCGCAGCGGCAGTGCGTAAAGGTCGTAGCATACCCATTATTTTCCTCACAGCTAACGCCGATGCGGCAACCGTACAGCGGGCCAAAGAAGTATCGCCCGATTCCTATTTGGTAAAACCTTTTCGTCCCAAAGAGTTGTTCACTTCTATAGAGCTTTGCCTGAGCAATTTTTCTAAGACACAAAAAAAGACTGCTATTGATGTAGGTAACTATAAGATCAATGATTCTCTGTTTATAAAACAAGGTCCGCAATTCCATAAAGTGAAGCTGGAGGATATCCTCTTTCTGGAGGCAGACAACATTTACATCAACGTACATACCGTGAAAGCCAAAATATTGGTAAGGCACACACTACAGGATTATCTCGACATTATTGGCTCAATGCATTTCATTCGCGTGCACCGCAGCTATGCTGTCAATATTCAGCATATACAGGCTGTTAATAGCGAATATCTTGTCATTAATTCAGTGGAAATCCCCATTGCAAAGGCTTATCGTGAGCAATTATTCGGATTACTTAAGCTCGGATAGTCAATTACAACAGAAATCCTGAATTTCACAACAACCTTTCATCCGGCCACAACATTTCTCTGGAGCGGGCGTTTCAGCAACGTAGTTTTACATCGTAAACAAACAAACTCACCATCAAAATTTACGATTATGAAAACTTCCGTACTTTTTTTACTCGCCATTTGCAGCACATTTATTAGTCGCGCCCAGGATGTTGCCTTCAGCAATGTTTCATTGCAAAACAGTAACGATCGGGAAGTAATTAGTTTCACCACATCACGTGAAATTAACACGCGTCATTACAGGATAGAGGCAAGCAACGATAATGTGCATTACGATGTTATTGCCACTGTACGGGCGAAATGTAACCAAATGCTGCCCGCAAACTACAGCTACGACCTTACACCGTCTGCTTATATCTATTACAGGGTGGGCAGGGTAGAGATGAATGGACAATTGCCTTACTCCGCCGTAGTGAAAATGGAAGCGCCTGCCAAAACCAACCAACAACAGGAAATAAAACCTGTGGTCGAGATGGGTAATAATCCAACTATTGTAAATAAATAATTAAGATTTTGTTTAGTATAAAACTAAGCCCTATCCTGTTGAAAGTGTTTACGTTGTCAGTACCCGCAATCATGTAATTCAAATTTGCGGCTTGATATTGAAAAGTGGGTGTCTCAAAATCAGAGGCGCCCACTTTTTTTATTCAAAGATCCTTGCTAAGGCCGCTGTTACACCTATCCATTGGTGAGCGGATACAAATTATAGGTGGCAAGTATCTGCATTTTATCGCTATTGTAGCAGTTGAAGCGCATAATCCGTAAAATACTTTTTCCACGCACTTACACTGAAATAAAAACCAAAAGCATCCAGTTCATCAAGGTTTCGGTTCACATGCGCAGAGCACCTGTCCAGTTCCACATAGAACTGATCCTGGCACAAACAAAATTTCATGAAAGCGAAATCGTTTTTTTCATCCTGGATGCAATCCTGGTAGAGGCGTCTCATGTCGGTATAATATGCAGGATCGTCTTCACTTTTCCACGTTTCTTCTGTTTTTAAAGTGTCATTTATCCAGGCTATCTTTTTCGTCAGCAGACCTTTCTTTCTTGCATTAAGTGTATCCAGCAACAGGTGTTTGAACTCTGGTTTGAGAAGGGTATCAAGCCAGAGCCTGTTCCCGTTTTTTATATCGAAAGAATAGTAAGTGGTATAGTCTTCGCAATAAGCGCCGCAACCGGTCGCTGATATAGCTAGTGAGAGCAACTTGTTTTTATTGCATCTGACCTCATAGGAAATATCTTTAAGGGTAGTGCGTTGGTCATCTTCACTTGATGGGTCTACATTATCAAATATACTGCCCTGCCGCGCCGACGAATCCTTTACATCGAGAAAATCCTTTTGGAGATAATCATTTATCATGCCTGCAGTTTTATCATCGCCCGCGATCTCAACGAGCGGGAATGTATTATTGCGGTCTCTGAATCTTGGGTCAGTTTCCTGTACGGGTTTTACATTCACCTGCTGTGCAAATGCTAGACTTCCACTCAGTAGAATTAGTGTGAGCAACAAATACTTCATACTATTAAAGTTAATGAATATTGTATAGACGAGAGCTTTTAATAGAGTATTGAAGAGCTGAATTACGGATAAGGTATGTGCATAAAAAAAGCCTTTACAAGAGAATGTAAAGGCTTTTAAAAGAATATGGCAGCTACCTACTCTCCCGCATTGTTGTGCAGTACCATCGGCCATGAGCGGCTTAACTTCTCTGTTCGGAATGGGAAGAGGTGAACACGCTCGGCAATACCACCATAAGGTCGTAAGTCGTAAGTGATAAGTCGTAAGTCTGCGAGTGCATTGCTTACGTTCATAAAATACAACTAAAT
>CAIVEW010000080.1 GCA_903905065.1 uncultured Bacteroidota bacterium
CGCCGAAACTATTGCCTGTATTGACTTATGCCTTATTTTATTTATGCACACCAAATGTGGAAAAACGCACCTGACATTTAGTTTTTAAACAAAATAGGAGGGTGCCCTTTTGAGACACCCTCTTTATTCATGAAAGCATTATCAAATTGCCGAATTGACTAATTGTCGAATTATTACGCAGTTTCTTCTTCTTTTTCTTTTTCTATGCGGCCTCTTCTTAGCGGGTTGGCCGTGTTGTCGGCATATTCCTTTCTTTGGCGAAGTAGGTCGAGGCACTGGAATACCGCCTCATGGAACGATGTTGCGTCTGCGATGTTTTTACCCGCAATATCGAACGCAGTGCCGTGATCGGGTGAGGTGCGGATGATGGGGAGGCCGGCAGTATAATTTACACCATCGCCTTGTGCGAGGGTTTTGAAACCTACGAGGCCCTGGTCGTGATACATGGCCAGCACTGCATCGAACTGTGTATAGCTGCCGTGCCCGAAGAATGCGTCTGCACTATAAGGCCCAAATACGAGCTGGCCACCCTGGCGCAACTGATCCACCAATGGCTTGATGATCGTCTGCTCTTCATTGCCTATCTGGCCTTCATCACCTGCATGTGGGTTAAGACCCAGCACTGCTATCTTCGGCTTGTCTATTCCAAAGTCCTTGATGAGCGTTTCGCGCAGTATCGCCAGCTTGGACTGAAGCAGTTCTTTCGTTATTGATGCCGCTACTTTCGAAATCGGTATGTGCTCGGTAGCCAGTGCCACCCTTATGTTTTTGCTGTAAAGGATCATCAGCACATCCTTTGCTCCAAACTTGTCTTTAAAGTAGGGAGTGTGGCCGGTGAATGGAAAATCAGGAATATTGGTGTTGCTCTTGTGAATAGGCGCTGTTACTATGGCATCGAGCTGGCCGTCTTTAAGGCACTGGGTAGCCACCATAAGGGAGCGTATGGCATACTTACCGCCGGCGTCTGTGAGCACGCCGGGCTGAATCGGCACTTCTTCGTCCCAGCAGTTGAAAATATTCACCTGTTTAGGGTTGAGTTTAGTGAGATCCTTTGTGCTGGAAAAATTGAAGGCATGTTCTGTCACTATGCGCCTATAGTAGTTGATCACTTTGTTGGAAGCGAATATCACGGGCGTACAGAGTTCCAGCATGCGGTTGTCTGAAAATGTCTTTATGATCACTTCCGTGCCTATGCCGTTAATGTCGCCTGTGGTGATACCGATAACCGGTTTGTCGTGGTTTGGTTGCATTTTAAGTTAAAAGTTAAAAGTCAAAACCTAAAAGTACTCAAAGTTGGAGCTCTTTCTAGGCCTTGCTATAATGGGTTAAAAAATCGAGGAGCATGCGCATGCCGTATGCGGTGCCGCCTATGGGCAGGTATCCTTTTTTAGAAGTAGCGAAAGAGACACCAGCTATATCGAAGTGCATCCACGGATAATCGGTAAAATGCTCCAGGAATTTTCCGGCCGTCATAGCGCCGCCAGAGGGGCCACCCACATTTTTAATATCGGCAATATCTGACTTTATCTGGTCGCCATACTCGTCCCACAAAGGGAATTCCACGAGGCGCTCATACTGACGATTGCCACTCTCGCGGAATGCTTTTTTGGTTTCTTCATCGGCAGTGCCCATACATACAATGCCATGCTCGCCAACCGCAGCCGATGCAGCGCCGGTAAGCGTAGCAAAATCCACCACCAGTTCCGGCTTGTAGCGTTTTGCCCATTCCAGTGCGTCTCCCAGTATCATGCGGCCTTCGGCGTCTGTGTTCAGCACTTCCACTGTTTTGCCGCTCATCATGGTTATTACATCTCCCGGCACATAGGCTTCCTGGCCGGGGCGGTTATCTGTAGCGGGTACCAATGCTATGACGTGAAGCGGGAGCTGCATTTTTGCTATGGCATACATTGCACCGCTCACCAGCGCAGCACCGCCCATGTCGCTCTTCATGCGATCCATAGAGTTGAGTGTGGGCTTGAGCGACAGTCCGCCTGTATCATATACTACTCCCTTGCCTACCAGCACTATTGGTTTTTTATTTAATGCTTTTTTGGGCACGTATTCCATTATGGTGAACGTAGGTGGCTGTATACTGCCCCGGTTCACAGAAAGGAGCCCGCCCATTTTTTCTTTTTCTATCCGGGCCTTATTAAAAATAGTCACTTTGAAACCGCCTTCTTTGCCCATGGCGGCCATTTCCCTGGAAAGCTGTTCGGCAGATAAGAAACTCAGCGGCTCGTTTACCAGGGTACGTGCTTTGTAGATGGCGTCGATGATGGCAGTTAGCTGGGTTACTTCCTTCAGCGTTGCCGACGTTTTGGTGAAATAAACGCTGGCAAGCGTATGGGTTATTTTTTTTGCCTCCGAGCGGTATTTCAGGAACTGGTAATTAGCCAGCGCCATTCCTTCAGCCACTAACAAAGCGGCGTTGGGGATCGCCGTAAGGTTCGACAGCGTTACCTCGGTTAGTTTATGTTTATTGCAGAGGCCGCATAATTCGGCGCCCCCTTTACGGCAGGTATCAAAGGTTTGTGATTCTGTTTTTTTGCTTTTTACCAGGTAAATGAAGATAAAGCTTCCAGGCCTATTGAGCGTTATCAGTGTTTGCTCTGCGAGGAAAGACGAGCTGATAAAAGCAAGTTCGTCTTTTGTGAGGCCCGCAACACTGTTTAACTTTTTTTCGTCGTCTATTGTATAGACCTCGTTTTTTCCTGTTTGTTTTTGCAGTATTTTAAATTCCATGCTATCTTAATTTCAATGGGCGAAGGTAACTAATGTAAAGTCAAAAGTTAAAAGTAAAAAATCAAAAGTGTGTGGCTTAAATCAGGTAATCATATAGCGCTACGAGATTTATGAGGTCTTTCCCAATACCTTTGCACAATTATGGCTCATAAAGCAGTATCAAAATCAAAGTACCCGGCGGGGGGAGAATCCTATGGGCAGCTTAAGAAGAGCCTGGGGCAACATTTTCTGCATGATGAAAATGTTTGCCGTAAAATAGTGGAGCATGTTACCCACGTGTCGGGCATGAGGTTACTGGAAGTCGGTCCTGGCGGGGGGGCACTTACCAAGTACCTGCTGCAGTGGCCGGATGCCGAGTACAGAGCGATTGAGATAGATCCTGAAAAAGTGACCTTTCTTAAAAGAACCTATCCGCAATTGCAAGACAAGATCATCATGCAGGACATATTGCAAGCAAACGCTCCATTTGAGGAAGATTTCACCGTTGTAGGTAATTTTCCATATAACATTTCTTCGCCCATCCTGTTCAAGGTGCTGGACTGGGAACCGCAGGTGAATGAAGTGATCGGAATGTTTCAGAAAGAGGTAGCATTGCGGGTGGCGTCAGGGCCGGGGTCTAAAGTTTATGGTATACTTAGTGTGCTGATGCAGGCCTTTTATAAAGTGACTTACCTGTTTGACGTGAATGAAAACTGTTTTACACCGCCGCCAAAGGTTATGAGCGGGGTTTTGCGGTTCACCAACCTGCACAACCCACATGAGATCAACGATAAGCGACGTTTTATTAATATTGTGAAGGCGGGCTTTAACCAGAGGCGCAAAACCCTGAGGAATGCGCTGAAGAGCACGCTGCCGGCAGAGGCGCTATCGGATCCGCTGATGGACAAACGGGCGGAGCAATTATCGGTAGAAGACTTTGTAGGGTTATATAAAAAATACGGAATTCAAAACGATAACAATGCCTGAGAAAGGTAAAGTGCTAATAGCTGCACCGGTTCATGCTGTGCTTACTGAGGGGCTAACCGCCAGAGGCTATAGCTGCGTTATGAATGAGAACATTTCGCAGGAAATTGCCTATGAACTTATAGCCGATTGCGTTGGCGTGATCACTTCCACGAGGCTGCAACTCGACGGATCCTTGCTGGATGCTGCGCCGATGCTAAAATGGATAGGCCGTATGGGGTCGGGGATGGAAGTAGTAGACGTGGAATATGCGGCGCGCAAAGGAATAGTCTGTTTTAGCAGCCCCGAGGGCAACAGTAATGCAGTTGGAGAGCATGCACTCGGAATGCTGTTGGCATTGGTACGCCGGATCACCCGTAGCAATAATGAAATAGGGCAGGGCATATGGCTACGTGAGGAGAACCGAGGAACCGAAATAGAGGGTAAAACAATCGGTATCATTGGTTACGGGCATGCGGGACGTTCATTTGCTAAAAAACTGCTGGGTTTTGACGCGCGTATCCTCGCGTACGATAAATACAGGCCGGAAGCAATACCCCCGGGTATCACGAAATGCGCAGACCTCAACCCGATATTAGAACAAGCCGATATTGTTAGCTTTCACGTGCCGCTTGCAAAAGACACCTGGCACTATTTCAACAAAGAATTTATTATGAAGATGCGTAAGCCCTTCATTTTGATCAACACATCGCGCGGTACAGTAGTGGATACTGCGGCGGTTTACCACGGAATAAAGAACGGCAAAATTGCTGGGGCATGCCTCGATGTATTTGAGCAGGAGCCACTCGTCAAAATGAATGCCGCGTTGCGCAGTATGGTAAACGAATTGGCATTATCGCCCCAGGTAGTAATGACGCCGCATATTGCAGGCTATACTTACGAGGCGCTGTTCAAAATGAGCAGCGTTTTGCTTGAAAAGATTATGCAGTGATTTTTTTTGCCCCCCCAAAAACCAGTTTTTCTTAGGTTTATATTTATATTTTATTTATGGCTTACTTATTGTTTGTTGGGTTGTTAAATTTTTTTTTGAAAATACCCAAGATTCTCCCCCCGTTTTTCGTCTATTATAGTAGAGCGCCTTATTTTACTGGGAAAAATGATTTAAATCATGTTCAAATTAATATAAGGTATTGGGGAAAATAAATTTGTTAAGTGGTGTTTTTTAACAGATTTTTTTATCTTTACGCCTCATTTGCTAATAATTTATTAACACAGTATATGATACGTACTTTACGTTACCTGCTATTATTTGTATTTACGGGTCTGTCTGCCGCTTCTTATGCTCAGGGGATATCCGGTCGGGTTTTTGATGAGAAAAAAGAGCCGATGGTAAACGCTGTCGTCCAGATTTTCTCATCGGGAGGCGTGTCTGTTGGCGGTAATGTTACCGATTTCGACGGTAATTACCTGATCAAACCGCTTGAACCCGGGTACTATAATGTGCTGGTGAGGTACAGCGGTTATGACTCCATGGTGATCACCGGTGTGGTAGTGCACAATGGCGCAGTTACTACGTTGAATTTCAATATGAAGAAGCCCCAGGGAAAGGCGCTTCCGACAATTGAGTTCGTTGGTTATAAGAAACCACTTGTGAACATCGATGACCCGGGGTCGCACGTAATGACAAGCGATGAGATCAATACTGTGCCCACAAATGATATTGCAGACGTTGTAGCACTTTCACCAGGCCTTTATCAACAGCAGCGTGGTGCAGACGTTAGCATTGGTGGCGCGCGCGCAAGTGGAACGACCTATATGATCGATGGTGTAATGGTGCAGGGCACAGCAGGTATCAACATGTCTCAGTCTTCAGTTGACCAGTTAGAAGTAATCACCTCCGGTATTCCCGCTAACTATGGTGATGTGTCAGGTGGTATTGTTAACATTACTACAAGGGGCGCCGCTCCTAAGCTCACAGGAGATTTCCGGCTGCAGCATTCTATAGACGGGTACAATAATAATCTTGGTACTTTCTCCATCGCAGGGCCGATCTTTAAAAGGAAAATAGCCGGCGACAGCACCCACGCAGCAACAAAAAAGAATGTCCTCGGATTTTCATTGAGCGGTGACTTTTATGACGATCACGATAGGTACCCTGTTTATAATGAGCAGTATGTGATCAAGGGTGCAGCCCTGAATGACCTTTTGCAAAACCCATTGCATATCGGATCGGATAACAGCGGCCAACGCATTTATAATTACGCTTCTGAGTATGTATCGGCGAATGACCTGCAGAAGGTGAGAATACCACCCAATAATATTACTGAAGAAGCACGCCTGAACGGTAAACTGGACTACCAGGTTACCGATAACATGCGCATTGTGGCAGGAGGTACTTTCGATTACACAAAACAAGACCTGTATAGCCGGTATACAAATTTATTTGCATCTGCGGGCACGCCCATTGAGAATGTACTTGATGGTCGCGGCTTCATAAGGTTTACACAGAAATTTGGCAAGGCAGGAGACACAACCAGCAATCACAGTATCATTTCAAACGCTTATTATACCGTACAGGCAGACTTTCAGAGGACTTCTACAGAAGTCGAAGATCCAAAATTTAAGAAAAATATTTTTGAGTACGGCTATAACGGTGTTTTCAATGAGCAGCCAAGAGCAAATATTTATATCCCGAATTTTCAGGACTCGGCAAGTGGAAAATCAGGAACAGTATTAGTCGGCAGCCAGTCAACTGGTTTCACTTACACGCCTTCTAATCTTAATCCAGGGCTGTCTGCATATACCAAGCAGTACTATAATTCGTTGGGTGGTGTGTTGCCAACAACGTTGCAGGAAGTTCAATATTACCAGGCACTTATAAATGGTGACGAACCAAACCCTACCTATACCTATAACGGAACCGGCCTTTTTGCGAGCCCCGGAACGACTCAAAACTATTATCTCAATTCTAACTCAAATCAGTATGCCCTTACCGTTGACGCATCTTTTGACCTGTTGATCGGCAAGACCAAGCACGCGATAGGGTTCGGCTTGTATTATCAGCAGCGTGTGGAGCGCCAGTTCTACGCCTACGGAAACGCAGGCGGCATCAACTCGTTGTGGCAGATCATGAGAGGCCTCGTGAGCAGCGTGGATAATGGTAACCTGCGCCTGGATAAGGCGCACCCGATATTTGTGATCAATGGCGTTGACTACTCGTATTCAAAGGATCCAGTTACCGGTAAAGTAACTTATACCGATCCTTCCGGCAACGTTAAAAATGTAATTCCTGGCCCTTCAGATACGATCATTTACAATTATCAGAATATCGGTAATAGCGCTTTTGATCAGGCGCTCCGTAAAAAATTAGGATTAAGCAGCACGCAGGACATCAATATTGACGCCCTCGCTCCTTCTACTTTTTCTTTAAGTATGTTTTCGGCGGATGAACTGTTAAATAGTGGTAATCCGTATGTAGGTTATTTTGGTTATACATACACTGGTGGTACGCAGACAGGGACTGTGAACTTCAATGATTTCTGGACCAAAAAAGACGCTAACGGAAATTACACTCGTCCCATTGGCGCGTTCAGTCCCAACTACATAGCCGGCTACCTGATGGATAATTTCATTTATAAGGATATACATTTTAATATAGGTGTGCGTATCGACAGGTATTCAAACAATGCTAAAGTGTTGATAGATCCGTACTCTTTGTATCCGGAAACTAACCTGAGCCAGGTGTCAGGGGCTACTAATTCGTTTAACGGCGGACAGCATCCAAGCAATCTCCCCGGCAATGCAGTAGTTTACGTTGATGATAATAACTCCAGTTCACCTACCATCATTGGATACCGCAGCGGGAATAACTGGTACGACCCTACCGGTAAGTACATCGAAGACCCATCGATCCTAAAAAACTACTCTGGTGGTCGTGATCCTCAGCCATTGATCCAGACAGCATACAAAAACATAAAGATCACAGATACCAATTTCAACCCTAATCTGTCATTTACAGATTATACACCGTCTATTACGGTTATGCCGCGTCTTTCGTTCTCTTTCCCTATATCAGATGTTGCAGATTTTTATGCGCACTATGATATTTATGCGCAGCATCCTAATACCAATATCGTGACTACGCCTTATGACTATTACTACCTGAACCAGAATTCAAACCAGGCGATCAATAACCCTGACCTGAAACAGCAAAAAACGTTTGATTATGAAGTTGGTTTCCAGCAGAAGTTAAGCAGGAGCTCTGCCCTTACTATTACAGCGTTCTATAAAGAGCGTAAAAATATGATTGCCCTCGTGGATTATCTGTATGCATGGCCTACTACTTATTATACTTATGGCAATCGTGATTTTTCTACGACTAAGGGGTCAACGTTACAATATGACCTCCGTGCTACAAACCACCTGAGCATGACTTTGTCTTATACCCTGCAATTTGCTGAAGGTACCGGTTCTACTCCTGGCCCTGGTAAGGGTTTGTTGGGCAGCTTCATTGAGGCAGGTCTTCCTAACTTACGGTATATTACCGCACTTGATTATGACTCGCGTCATAATATTGTTGCCAATATTAACTACCGGTACAAGGATGGCGAAGGCCCAATGATAGGTGGCCTGAATGTGCTTCAGAATGCGGGTCTTGACCTCATAGCCAGGGCAAGAAGTGGTGAGCCGTATACCGCTGTCAGCGATCCGTTGGGCAATACCATCATCGGAGGTCTTAATGGTTCCCGCCTGCCATGGCACTTTGGGATTGACCTCCGTGTAGACAAAGATTTTGCACTTGCTTTCGGCAAGAAGCGTAAAGATGTTTCCGAAGGTGTAAAGGTTAAGAAGCCATTGTATATCAAAGCATTGATTTCCGTAAATAATCTTTTGAATACACGTGATATACTGGGGGTTTACGGCTATACTGGTAAGCCAGATGATAACGGATACCTGTCTTCTGCCTACGGTAAACAATTTGTACCTCAGCAGATCAACCCGGCATCTTATTCTACCTTATACAGCATATACATAAATAACCCATATAATTTGAATTACGCACGGACAATTAGTTTTGCGCTTCAATTTAATTTTTAATAATATTTAATAATATAACTTTAGTAAGTTATGACTTCCAGAATGAATATACGAGTTGCCACAGCTATTGTTACAATAGGAATGATGGGTTTAGCCGGGCGATCAGGTGCACGTGAAGACATAGTAACATCACACCACAGAGACCATCTGAAGACCACAGCTACCGGATGTCAGCCAGCAACCGCAGCTATAGACCTTGATATTAACAACGTACGCGCCCGCCTGATGACCGGCGGCGATATGTGGTGGAATATTGGTGAAGGCGTAGCTGCTTATGAAATACCGAAAGGGTCCGGTAAAAGTTCGCAATTTGCAGCCTCCTGCTGGATTGGCGGGTATGACCAGCAAGGGCAGTTAAAAGTTGCTGGCCAAACTTACCGTCAAAACGGTAATGACTACTGGCCTGGCGCCCTGAACGCCAATGGCAAGATCAGTTCCGATACCTGTAATCTTTGGGACCGTTTTTGGAAAGTGGACAGGTCAACTATTAATACGTTCATTCAGAACTATAAAACAGGCGGCGATAACAGCGGATCTCAGTTTGATGTGATCTGGCAGTGGCCTGCTACGGGTAATGTCAGCACTTCCCCGCACAAAGGTGCAATTGGAAGTGACGGTACATCGAAATTGTATCTCAATCCGAACTTTACCTACGCTCCTTTTGTGGATCTGAATGGTGATGGCAAGTATGAACCAGACCAGGGAGAGTATCCAAGCATCACAGGCGACGAATATATCTGGTGGGTATTTAATGATGCGGGTAATACAAAGCAAATGTCACTCACGGCCGCAATGGGCATTGAAGTGCAGACAAGCGCATTTGCATATGCCACACAGGATTTTCTTAATAACTCTACCTTCTGTAACTACCGGGTTATTAACCGTGGCGCATTAACCATTGACAGTACTTATATTGCTGTTTGGGATGACTGTGACCTGGGTTGGTATCTTGATGACTATATTGGTTGTGATACGTCCAGAGGCCTTGGCATCCAGTATAATGGAACAAATGATGACGGAGCCAGTGGTGGCCACCCTGTTAACAGCTACGGCCTTAATCCACCACAAGTTGGCCTGGACTTTTTCCAGGGACCAAAACGCAGTGTTACTGTGCACCGTGCTGGCCTGCCGGATACAGTAGAAATACAGACGTTAGGCATGACCAATTTTACTTACTTTAATAATGATGCGAGTATTATTGGAAACCCTAATAATGGTATACAGATGTATAACTATATGACGGGCTCGATTATTAATGGTGAGCGTTTCTCTGACGACTTCCAGGGTCCGGGTATACCTTCTGTAGGTTATGGTTCGGGTCCGGTATCCAACTTTGTGTTCTGGGGTGACCCGGGTGACCGTTCGCAATGGTCAGAGTGCGCATGTAATAATACTACAGGTGACAGAAGGTTTATATTCTCGTCCGGGCCTTTCCAGTTGATACCCGGTGCGGTGAATGACATCACGTTTGGTTGTGTTTGGGCACCACAGCCTGTGGGTGGATGCGGAGCTACAAACTTTAATTTGATCAGGAGCATCGATGATGGGGCGCAGGCATTGTTTGATAACCACTTTAAGACGGTGGAAGGTCCTGAAGCACCAAGGATGGTAGTAAGAGCGCTCGACAGGAAACTTGTATTCTACCTTGTAAATGATTATGGCTCCAATAACTATGGTGAAAACTACGGCCGCACGGATGGTACTTATGTTGATTCCTTGCAATACCACCAGCCAGTAGTTAAGGCTCACGGACATGCAGACTCATTGTACAAATTCCAGGGCTACCGTATATTCCAGCTCGCGAACAGCCAGGTTACTTCGGCGGATATCTTTAACCAGATAACCGGAGAGGTAGACCCAACTAAAGCAGCGGAAGTTTTTGAGTGTGACGTGAGGGATGGTGTGACGCAGATAGTGAACTACGTGCAGGATATTAATGTGAGTGATACGACTAATGTTCCGCAGATAAAAGTGATAGGAAAAGACAGTGGTATCGTTCACAGTTTTGAACTTACGCAGGACCAGTTTTCTACCACGGCAGATAAGAGCCTTATCAATTACCATACGTACTATTACGTGGCTATTGCATACGCCTTTAACAACTTCGCCCCTTTTGATTCTAAGAACATTACATTCACCCAGGACGCACCTTATATCGGCAGTTCGCATGGTACCGGTGGCATTGACATACCGGTTATCGCAGCTTTACCTAATCCAGCCAATGGAGCTATGGGTACAGTAATAAATGCTGATTACGGCTCAGGGGTTGTGGTGACGAGAATGGAAGGTGTAGGTAATGGTGGAAATGTCGTGCAGTTGGATTCGCTTTCTGAAGATAGCATCGTGAACGATAACAGTATTGCAAGGGCGGTTTACCAGGCTGGTTCAGGGCCTATAGATGTAAAAGTTGTAGATCCTGTAAAGGTTCCTAATTTTAACTGGGTGTTGCAGGTAAACGGTGCAAATACTGCAAAACAAGGTATTACAACAGCAGGTACATGGACCTTGACCGGTTTTTCAAAAGACGGAAGTACCGATACCATTTACAGCGAAGAGACTATTGCTACAATAAATGAGCAAATAGCTGAAAAATACGGGATATCCATTTCGGTAGGACAGGTAAATTTGCCTGGCTATGACCAGACGAACGGCAATGGCTACCTGACCTCGGATATTACTTTTAGCAATCCTTCTCAGCCATGGTTATGGGGAATACAGGATGCTACCGACAGTAGTTTTGCTAACTGGATAAGGTCAGGGAATGTTCAGACATACATTCACCCATCTCCATGCCAGTTCAATGATTATAAGGCAGATACCAACTCTTACTATGAGAATATGCTTGCCAATTTTTCTCCAACCAAGAGTACCTGGGCTCCTTATCCACTTGCGGCGGGTTTCTACTTCGGCGGGCACTCGGGTACAGGTACAGTTTGTGGCTTTGAGGTTGCTGCTGCGGTTATCACCACTAAAGATTCCCAGTTTGCGGCAATGTATAGATTACCTGATGTTAACTTAGTATTTACTTCTGAAAAATCGCAATGGACAAGGTGCGCTGTTATTGAAGAGCAGGAAGATTCGATGCTTTCTGAAGGTCATGCGAGCAAGTTCTTCTTAAGAAGGCATTCGGGATGGAACCTTGATTTCGCAAGTGATGGTAATACGCCTGCGTATTCAGAGAGCGCTAGTGACAACGGTATGTCCTATTTCCCGGGCTATGCGATAGACGAAGGGACCGGTCAGCGCCTGAATATTGTATTTGGCGAGGACTCCTATCTGGCAAGTGATAACGGAAATGATATGATCTGGAACCCTACATCCAGCATGTTCAGTCCTTTCAGTAATTCGGTTCTTTTTGGCGGCAAACATGTAGTTTATGTATTGGAGACAAAATATGACAGTGACAAAGCTTTTGTGGCTGGTATTAAAACGGCAAGCCCAAGCGCACTTTTCTCGCTGAAAGCAACGTATTCTCCTGTTGCCTGGGTTGGGATACCAACGCTTAATCCAAACCTGAGTTTGAAGCCACTTGGCCAGGGACTTATTCCTACCAAGACAACGCTCCGGTTTAGAGTGACGCGCCCATATGCTCCTTACGCCGCTCAAAACCCTTCTGATGTTGGGCCGGTTACTCCGTCTGCGAATACGCCTTACAATCCGTATTACATCTTCAGCACTGATGATCTGGCCCCGACGCTTTTGTCGGATACCAGCAACAGAAATGCTTTGCTGAACAGGATATACGCTGTGCCTAATCCATATTACGGTTACTCCGGTTACGAACAAAACCGTTTCGATACCAAAGTGAGGATCATTAACCTTCCTGCTCAAGCAACGATCAATATTTATAGCCTTGACGGCTCGCTGATTCGCGTACTGAGTAAGAATGACCCTAATACCTCTTATATTGATTGGGATATTCGTAATACTGCCGGGTTACCAATCGCAAGCGGTATGTACCTCATGGATGTTAAAGCGACGGGAATAGGTGAAGTAGTGGTCCGCTGGTTTGGCGCTACACGCCCGATAGATGTAACAACTTACTAATTATTTTAACCCCTGCCGGTAACCACAGGCGGGGAATAAAAGTTTTATTCGTTTATGAAAAATTTTTCAACAAAAGCCTTAGTTGCGATTTGCGCTATTGGAATGTCTTTTAACAGTTTTGCGGGCAATAAGGACCGTACCGGACAGTCAGGGGCTCCTGAATTGCTCATTAATCCATGGGCCAGGTCAACCGGTTTGTTTGGGCTCAATACTGCTGCTGTTGGTGGGATAGAGGCAATGAAAATGAATATTGCTGGTTTGGCACAGGATTCAGCAACTGATGTTGGCCTCTCGCACGCTATTTATCTGAGCGGAACTAACATTAGTATCAATGATCTTGCGGTTGCACAAAAGGTAGGTGATGTAGGTGTAATAGGCATTAATATTATGTCTATGAGCTTCGGAGATATCCCGACAACTACTTACTTCAATCCAGAGGGTCAGGGTTCTTACCATCCTCAGTTCCTCAACGTGTCCCTCGGATTTTCGAAGCAATTCTCTACCCATATCAATGCGGGTGTTGGCGTTACCTATGTGTCTGAGCAGATCAGTAACATTAGTGCTCTTGGCCTGGCTTTTGAAGGCGGCATTCAGTACGTTACCGGGAAAAGGGATAACTTTCACTTTGGTATAACCCTGCGCAATATCGGTACGAATATGCGTTTTTCTGGTACAGGTTTTTCCGTAAACGGAGAGCAGCCCCAGGCAGCACCAACCTTCGCGGTAACTGAAAACTACCCTTCTGACAAATTCGAAATGCCCACATACCTGAACATCGGTGTATCTTATGACATCTTTTTGGATGAAAACCACCTGAGCAGCAAAGACGCAGTTCCTATGCACCGCCTTTCTGTTATCGGCAATTTCACGTCAAATTCCTTTAACAATGATTACCTGGGTCTTGGGTTGGAGTATGGTTTCAGAAACCTGTTCATGCTGCGCGCCGCTTACCGGTATGAAAATGGTATTGGCAACCCAGCTACCAGCACTACCATGTATATGGGCCTGGCTATGGGTGCAACAGTACAGACCAGGTTTGGCAGCGGCCCGATGCTGGCACTGGATTATTCTTACCGCCCCACAGAGCGCCCGGCTAACGGAGTTCACGTTATATCCCTGCGTTTGACGCGCTGATAATTTATTTTTTGTATTTTTGTATCACAACGCTTCTGCTAAACAGAGGCGTTGTATTTTTTTCTGTAATAACTAAACGATTTTAGAAATGTCTGATTTAAACTATCTTACAAAGGAGACATTGGCACAAATGAAAGAGGAGCTAAACATCCTTAAAACTACAGGCCGTGCGGAGATCGCCAGGCAAATAGCCGAAGCGAGGGAAAAGGGAGACCTTAAGGAGAATGCAGAGTATGATGCAGCAAAGGAGGCCCAGGGACACCACGAAGCAAAGATAGCCCAGTTGCAAACAGCGTTAATGAATGCACGCGTAATAGACGCTAAAGATATAGATATAAGCAAGGTATCCATTCTGAGCAAGGTGACGGTAACCCATATGGGCACCAAAAAAACGCTGATCTACCAGATCGTATCTGAAAAAGAAGCAGATCTGAAGGCGGGGAAGATATCCGTGACTTCGCCAATTGGCAAGGCACTGCTAGGCAGGCACGTGGCTGAAATTGTAGAAGTTACTGCTCCTGTAGGCACATTCAAACTGAAAATAGAGAACATCGGTATTTAATATGAGCAGTATATTTTCGAAAATAATAGCGGGGGAAATACCCTGTTATAAAATAGCCGAGAATAGCCATTTTTTTGCGTTTCTTGATATTTTTCCGCAAAGAGAAGGTCATGTGCTGGTAGTGTGCAAACAAGAGGTGGACAAAATATTTGACGTTGATGACCAGTTACTGAGCGAATGGCTGGTATTTGCAAAGCCAATTGCGAAAGCGATCGAGAAGGCTTTCCCATGCAACAGGTGCGGCATCAGCGTGATAGGACTGGAAGTGCCGCACGCGCACATGCACCTTGTGCCAATAAATTCATCGGATGACCTGAACTTTAGCCGAGCAAAGATGAAACCCAGCCCGGAGCAGCTCAAAAAGGTTCAGCAGAAGATCCTTCAGGAGTTAAAAGGTTGATAGGTTAAAAGGTTAAAAGTTGATATGTCGATATATTCATATTTACCAACGTCTTATCACTTACCAACCTATTACTTATTAACCTACCGACTTGACCAAAACGCTCCAGGCCTGAGGTTTATCAGCAAACAAAGCCTTTGTTTTGCCCCAGGTGTCTTTGAAAAATTCAGAGAAACGGTAATGATCAAGGTCTGACTCAGCATCCCAGTGGCTATAGGTAAAAAATATATTTGGGTGTTTGCTATCTTGCCAAAGCTCTAAATGGGTGCAACCGGCAAAGCCCCTGATTGTTTGTTTTCGTTCGTTAAAAAGATCGGTAAATTCAGTGACCGCGTCTTCACGGAATGTCATCTGGACAATTCGTACTATCATTCAAGAATTATTTTTATGTCATTTTGCTTGCTTCCTAGTTTCAGCCCGAAGAGGCTCGCGGCCTTACCCCGGTTAACACAAATTTCCAGGTAGCCAACGCTGTTGAACCGGCATAGTTTAAAGCCTTCCCGCACATCGGAATAGCTATTGCTTATCGCTTCTATCTCTTCCATGCTGGCAAATGTGAGTCGGAATTGGCGCCCACCAGCCCATTGCGCTAACTGCTGCTGCGTTAGGTTAATGACCACGTTTTCGTAATGATCTACGTGTATAGCTTCACAAATGATAGCACCTGATTCTAGGCGTGCAGCGCTTTTATCTTTAGTCACTTTTAGTTTTACCGGAGGGAGACCGAGGTCATCGGCTTTTTTGGATCGCAGGGAGGTGATCACTTCTCCAGCCGCATTCAGCCAGTCCGGAAAAGTGTGTTCTTTTGTCATCGTGAAGCAAATGGCGCCTGCAATATCGGTTCCCATAGCAAGTGGTAACAATCCATTATCCGGGGTCAGGAAGTAATGGCCCTTGTGCTCGCACAGTACAAGCCTTGGTGCCGGTTCGGAAAAGAGGTCGAAAAGCAAAACATGGATAGTGCCTTGTGGAAAATTAGGGTATGCGGAGGCGAGAAGATAGGCTGCCTGGCTGGCATTAAACGGTTGTATCTCGTGGCTGATATCTACGATAGGTGTTGCCGGTGAATGCTGCATCAGGATACCCTTAGCAATAGCCACGGATGCTTCTTGCAAGCCAAAATCAGAAAGCAGCGTGATACAAGCCATAATTTATTATACAAAAGTACGCTGCAATCGGGCAATGCAGTTAACTATCTGCTGTAATTTTTGGCGGCAGCGGCAATTAATTGGTTGTTGGAACGTTATCCCTGTAGTTTGTTATTTTTACAACTTAACCAGAGTAAATGCGTGTTAAAGTATCTTATGTAGCCCTTGTTGTGTTGGCGGTTTTGGCGATCCTGATGGGCGCCTCCTGCAAAAAAACGAGGATACAATCTGTGGGTGGGATCCTGAAGTTTTCGGTGGATACACTGAAGTTTGACACGGTGTTTACCGCCGCCGGGAGTTACACTACCGGGCTATTGATCTATAACCCACAAGGGGAGGAAGTGGTCTTGAGTTCGGTGCGCCTTGCAGAAGGGGCGAACACCTACTTTCACTTGAATGTGGATGGCTTTCCGGGCAATAGTGCTACTAACATAAAGATACCGGCACATGACAGTATATATGTATTCGCTACGGTGACGATAAATCCCAACAATAAGCTTACACCGTTTTTAGTTACGGACTCATTGATAGCGACAATGAACGGCAAAGATTTCTACGTAGGGTTTACGGCTTACGGGCAAAATGCACATTATATAATCGACAGTGCGCTGGCGGTAAGTGATAATTGGAAAACCGATCTCCCTTATGTTATTATTTGGACAGGCGATACTTCAAAACCGCACGGATTGCAGATAAACCCAGGCAAAACACTGACGTTACCTGCGGGATGCCGTATTTATATGCACCAAAATGCCTCGGTGGCGGTTTTTGGTACGTTGATCTCTAATGGCACGAAAACAGATAGTGTCATCTTCCAGGGAGACCGGCTGGACAGGATATACTTCGGCTACATGGGCTATCCGGGCGAGTGGGGTGGCATCTATTTCGATTCGAAGAGCCAAGGCAATTTGCTGACGCACACGATCATTGAAAACTGCGGTAACGGATCGCTGACGGGTGTGCCGGCTGCCATACAGATAGCGCCTGATTCCCCCATAACAGCAACCCAGTTGACACTAGACCGCTGCATCATTCAGAATTCATACGGCTATGGTATCTACAGCTTCAACGGTAATCTGGTAGCAAAAAACTGCCTGGTTAATACGACAGGGCAAGAAGCGCTGGCAATTGTAGATGGCGGCACCGTAAACATTACTAACTGCACCTTCGCCAACTATGGGTCATCGGCGGTGAGCCATGCCAACTATGGAACGGCTACTATTCTGAATTATTTCTGGGATGGCGTAGCGACTGACCCACCAATATATGCTACTCTGAATGCCACGCTTACTAATTGTATTGTTTATGGTTCACTGGACAGCGAAATAATTTGCGATGCCTCAACTATTCCATCGGGAACTAGCGCCAGCCTCACACTCCGCCATTGCTTATTGAAAATGGGAACAGTGCGGGAAAGCTTCCTGGACACTATTGGCTGCATCTTCAACCAGGACCCTCTTTTTAAGAATACTGCAAATGCTGATTTTCACCTGACGACGGGCTCACCTGCAATAGGTGCCGGTGATTCGACAGGTTTAGGCGCCGGTGATTTTGATCTGGAAGATAATCCGTGGCATGGCGGGGATATAGGGTGCTATCGGCATTAGAAGTGATAAAGAATATGATAAAATAGATGCCGAAACTATAAATTTTGATGACAGAATATTAAATCATAAAGCAAAATGATGAACTGGAAGGTGATTAGAACAAAGGCAGAGTACAAGAAAGCTGTAAAACGTTCCATGGAAATATTTCACACAGAGGATCGAACTCCTGAAACCGATGAGCTTGACTTGCTGCTGGTATTGATAAAAGATTACGACGACAAACATATCGTACTGCCAAATGTCGATCCTATAGAGGTCATTAAGATTAAAATGGAAGAACGGGGAATAAAGGCAAAGGACCTTGAGGAACTAATAGGCTCAAAGGGGCACGTATCATCTATTTTATCGGGGCGCAGAGAGCTGACGTTAAAAATGGCACAGAAGTTGAAAAATTATTTTCAGTTACCGGCAGACATATTTATGCCGGCGGCCTAAGCCGTAAGCCAACGACCGAAACCAGCCTGTATTCCCAGCCACTCCAGCGCATTCTGCGATAACAATTTTTCCTTGATCTCTTTTGAATAATCCATGCTTTCAATAAGCTTGCCCGGATGATGCTCCCCAAGCGGGAAGGGGTAATCGCTGCCCATGCAAATTTTATCGTGACCCATAACGTCTATGATAAAGTCCAGCGCCTTGGGGTCGTGGGTTAAGGCATCGATCCAGAACTTGCCGATATAGTCTCGTGGATTTTTTTTGTTGTCGATAGCGCAAAGGTCGGGGCGAACATTAAAGCCATGCTCTATGCGGCCAATAGTGAGCGGGAAGCTGCCGCCGCCATGTGCGAAGGCCACGCGAAGTTTAGGATGCTTTTCAAACACACCACCAAATATCATGGAGCAGATAGCGCGTGTAGTTTCTGCAGGCATGCCTACCAGCCAGGGCAGCCAGTAGCGCTGCATATCGTTCTCGCCCATCATCTCCCATGGGTGTACAAATATGCTGCAGCCAAGTTCCTCAGCGGCTTCCCAGAAAGGTGCGAACGAAGGATCACTTAGGTTCCTGGTATTAATGTTGGAGCCGATCTCAATGCCGGGCATTTTCAGCTCTTTCACGCAACGCTCCATTTCTTTTATTGCAGTATCTACATCCTGCATAGGCACTGTGCCCAGGCCGATAAAACGATTGGGTTGGTGAACTACACACTGCGCAATATGGTCATTGAAAAAACGGGACGTTTCCAGTGCATGTTCCGGTTTAGCAAAATAATTGAACAGTACAGGAATAGTGGATAAAACCTGCATGCCTACAGCAGTTTCGTCCATTTCCTTAGTGCGCACATGCGGGTCCCAGCAATTCTGCTCTATTTCGCGGAATACTTTGTCGCCCTTTATCATCTGTGCGCAGCAGGGTTTGTGATGCTCCAGCCTGATGAACTCGCCATACCCGAACTTCTGAAACCAGTTGGGTATATGCTCCGGCATTATGTGGGTGTGGATGTCGATCTTCAAAGTCAAAAGTTAAAAGTAAAAAGTCAAAAGTAAAAGAACTTACCCAATCGCCTGCTCCAGATCGTTCAATATATCTTCCACATTTTCAATACCCACGCTCATTCTTATCAGGCCATCCGTGATGCCGAATTCAATGCGCTTTTCTCTTGCAACACCAAGGTGTGTGGTAGAGGCTGCATGAGACACCAGTGTATCGCAGGTGCCAAGCGATACGGCGTTGGTGCATACCTTTAACTTGTTGATGAAATTTAGGCCTGCATCAAAGCCGCCTTTTAGTTCAAAGCTGAGCATGGCGCCGCCGTTTCTCATCTGCTTTTTGCACATCGCATGGTCGGGATGGGAAGGAAGGCCCAGGTAGTTTACTTTGTCCACGCCGGGATGATTTTCCAGGAACTCAGCGACCCTTTGCGCATTGGCACAATGACGCTCCATGCGCAGCCCGAACGTGCGCAGACCATTAGTGAGCAGAAAGGCCTCGAACGCATTACTGTTGCCGCCTAGCAGTCGGTGCATCTTGGTGACGCTGCTGTTCATTTTCTCCATATCCTTACCTACCATTGCGCCACCTATCAGTGTGCCGTGGCCGTTAAGGAACTTTGTAGTGGAGTGCATCACATAGTCTACGTCGTACCGGAATGGCTGCTGCAGGTATGGTGTTGCAAAGGTGTTGTCTACACAAACGGTGAGGTCGTATTTCTTGCCCAGCGTAGCGAGGGCTTCAATATCTACACACTGCAAGGTGGGATTCGCGGGTGTTTCTATGTGCATGAGCCGGATGCTTTTGTCGGCTTTGAGGGCATCCTCCACTTTGTTAAGATCATGGAAATCAACGATCACTGGTTCTATATCCAGGCCGGGTAATATTTTCTCCACCAGTTCATGTGTGCCACCGTAGAGGGAGAAGTGGGTAATGATCTTCTGCCCCGCTTTAATGTTGCTCAGCAGCATGGTGCATATGGCGGACATTCCTGACGAATGGAGCAACGTTTTCAATTGCAATGGTTTGCCATCTTTATCATTCAGCCCATATGCCTCAAGCAGGGCTATTTTTTCTTCCGCTTCGGCTATCGTCGGGTTGCCCCAGCGGCCATAGATATAGCCTTCTTCGTCACCCTTGAATACGGCGATGGCTTGTTCTGCGCTATCGAAAGTGTAGGTGCTGGATGCGTAGATGGGTGTAAGGTGGGCGCGGTTGCTTTCTGGTGTATGGCCTCCACGGATGCAAAGCGTATCGAACCCGGAAAAATTATTTTTGTCAGACATTTAATCGTTTAATTTAGCGTAAAGATAAGTAAGATACCATGAAGGAATTACTGCTGCAGTATGCCCAATATAATGTGTGGGCAAACAAACTGATACTGGACACGATCGGGAAACTGGAAGATGGCGCTGTAGATAAGGAAATAACCAGCAGTTTCCCCTCAATACGGGAGACCGTTTACCATGTCTGGAGCGCAGAATATATATGGCTGCAGCGATTGCAACTGGCGGAACACCCGGTATGGATACAAGGTGAGTTCAATGGCGCGTTTGAGCAGGCATGCGGTGATTGGCAAAAAGTATCGGCAACGTTTGTGGAGTTTGTGGAGAAACAGTATGACGAACGGGCGTTCGAGCATGTGCTGCAGTTTTACGACCGGCAAAAGGCCTCTCATAAAATGCCGGTTTACCAGGTATTGCACCATGTGTTCAACCATTCCACCTACCACCGCGGGCAACTGGTGACCATGCTGCGGCAGGCTGGGGCAACGGATATTCCCGGAACTGATTTCATAAGATTTGCAAGGAAGAAGTAGAGATTATTATCTACTGACAAACAATTCAGCCACATTAAGGGAAAAGCCGGGTAGTATGGACGTTGTGAGCTTGTCTTCGGCATATAAATACCCGGACGCGAGCAGCTTGTCATTTGTTTGCAGATATACCTGTATCCCTTTCTCTCTTGGGTCAACCACCCAGTACTCTCTGACACCTGCTTCTTCATACACTTCGTGTTTGTATTTCAGCTCTTTCTTATTGTTCGAGGGAGATAGTATTTCTATGACAATGTCCGGCGCACCTAGACAGCCCCTTTCTTCGACTTTAGCGGGATCGCAGATAACACAAATATCCGGCTGCAGTACGGTTATTATTTCTTTGTCGTCATTTGATTTTCGGGGTATCCTGACATCGAAGGGGGCAGTGAAAACCTCACATTGCTTGCCATCCAGGAAACTAAACAAGGCCGTGGCTAAGCGTAGGGAAATGCGTTGATGCGAGCTGGCTGGAGAAGGGCTCATCTTAAATATCTTTCCCTTAATAAGTTCCACTCTTTCGTCAAAAGTCCATTTAATATAATCCGCGTAGCTGTATGATTTCGTCAGGTCGAGATCGGAAAATTGCATACATTCTGGTTTTTATACAAATTTAGGAATGTTCAACTTTTTTCTGGCTTTATTTTTGGCCATATATAAATCAGCCCACTTGCTGATATTTGTCAGAAGTATTAATTTCAGAAGTGGCTTATTTGCAGGCACACTTTTTTTACGTCCTTAATAAAGTATCCTATGCGCGCAATATGGACAGGTTCTATAGGTTTTGGATTGGTGAACATACCCATCAAGCTATTCAGCGCCACGCAGGAAAGTTCGCTGGACCTGGATATGCTGGATAAGAACGGGCATGCCAATATTCACTTTGCCCGTATCAATGCCAACACAGGCAAGGAAGTGCCCTGGGCCAACATTGTAAAAGGATATAAATACCACGACGATTACGTGGTGCTTACAGACGAAGACTTTGAGAAAGTGAGCCCGAAGAAGAGCAAGATGATAGATATCAATGAGTTCGTGAAAACGGAGCAGATCGATACCACGTTTTATGACACGCCGTATTACCTGGCGCCGACAAAGGGTGGGGAAAAGGCGTATGTGCTGCTGCGGGAGGCGCTGAAACAAAGTGGGAAAGTAGCCTTAGGGGAATTTGTGCTCAGGAATAAACAGAACCTATGCATTCTTAAGCCGCAGGATGAAGTGATATTGCTGCAAAAGCTGAGGTTTGCGGAGGAGATACGGGATTATGAAGAGCTGGAATTGCCAAAAGATATAACCGTAAAACCCGCCGAACTGAAAATGGCTCAGGCCCTGATAAACCAGCTTACGCCCAAGAAATTCTCTATGGACAAATACAAGGATACGTACGATGAAGACCTGATGAAGATCATAGAAGCTAAAGCCAAAGGAAAGAGAGTAGCAGCGCCGAAATTTAAGATAATACACAACAAGAGCAAGGATCTGATGGAACAACTGAAGGCCAGCCTGGAACCCAAGAAAAAAGCATCATAAAATGAGCCTGGCAAAATATAACAGCAAGCGGAACTTCAGCGACACCCCAGAACCTTCCGGCAAAGAAGGCAAGGAGCGGGGTAAGCTTATATTTGTGGTACAGCGGCATCACGCCAGCCACCTGCATTATGATTTCAGGTTGGAACTCGATGGTGCGCTCAAGAGTTGGGCGGTGCCCAAGGGGCCTTCACTGAACCCCAGGGACAAGCGGCTGGCGATGATGGTGGAAGACCACCCGATAGACTACGCAACATTTGAGGGGGACATTCCAGCGGGCAATTATGGTGCCGGGCACGTGGATGTATGGGATCATGGCACGTATGAGCCTATTGATGAAGATGGCGCCGTGATCACCGCCAGGGAATTTTCTAAACACCTGCATGGCGGAAGTATAAAATTCAGGATGCATGGGAAGCTGCTGAAAGGCGATTTCGCGCTGGTGCATATGAAGAAGGACGAGAAGACATGGCTCCTCATTAAGCATAGGGACAAATACGCTACAGACGATGATTATAATAGCGAAGACTATGCTAAAAAGAGCTCATTGGCGTATACGGCTGAGCGCAACAAAGACAAAGTGGTAAAAAAAAAGTAAAGCCGATACTTTTAAAGGACAAAAATTCCAAAGAACAAATTCCTAAGTCTTATACCCAAACTTATCACGGGAGTAGTAATCCCAAATTTACACGCTACATAAAGCCGATGCTGGCAAAGCTGCACGATGCGCCGTTTGACGATCCGAATTGGATATACGAGATTAAATGGGATGGATATCGGGCGATTGCTGAAGTGAGCAAGAAGGGCTCCCGGCTTTACTCGAGGAATGGTTTATCGTTCAGCGAAGACTATCCCGCCATTTTTGAAGAGCTGGGAAAAATTAAGAAAGAAGCGGTACTGGACGGCGAGATCGTAGCGCTGGATAAGGACGGCAAGCCTTCGTTTCAGTTGATACAACAATATGCGCAGGGCGGGGAAGTGCCTATCTGTTATTATGTATTCGATTGTCTTTCGGTGGGTGGTAAATCTATAGAAAGTAAACCGCTGCTGGAACGAAAAAAGATACTCAAGGCATTGCTGCCAAAGAGTGACCTGATAAAATACTGCGACCATATCGAGGAGCGGGGAAAGGATTTTTTTGCACTGGTGAAGAAGCAAGGGCTGGAAGGCATGATAGCCAAGCGAGCGGACAGTGTGTACAAAGAGGCTACTCGTTCGGCAGATTGGCTGAAGGTGAAGAATGTGATCATGGAAGAAGCGGTGATAGCGGGCTATACCGAGCCCGGTGGCAGCAGGAAGTATTTTGGCGCATTGGTACTGGGACTGTACAAAAAAGGAAAGCTTGTTTATATTGGCCATACAGGTACGGGATTTACCGAAAAAACTCTTAAAGAGCTTTACAATAAACTGCAGCCCTTGAAAACGGATACTTCGCCTTTTGATGTAAAGGTGCCGGTAAATGGGGAGGTGACGTGGGTGCAGCCGAAGCTGGTGTGCAATCTGAAGTACACAGAAGTGACCCAGGGCGGTACCCGCCGGCACCCGGTATTTATGGGCCTCAGAATCGATAAAGAGGCACAAGAAGTTCACGAGGAGGTGAAAGACGATAGTTCACAAAATGAAGCCGAAGCTATTAAACCACATAAGATGGAAGCGACAAAAACCATTAACGGGAAAAAACTGGCATTCACACACCTGGATAAGATATTCTGGCCGGATGAAGGATATACCAAGGGCGATGTGATAGACTATTACAACACCGTGTATCCGCACATCATCAAGTACATGAAAGACAGGCCGGAGTCTTTGCTGCGGATGCCGAACGGGCTTGCGGACAAGGGCTTCTTTCATAAGGATGCCGGGCTCAATGCGCCTGAGTGGGTGAAGCATATAGCACTGTACTCAGAGAGCGCAAACAAAGACATTAACTACATCATCTGCAACGATAAACCTACGCTGCTTTATCTGGCCAACTTGGGCTGTATAGAAATGAATCCTTGGAATTCGCGATTGAAAAGCCTGGACAATCCGGACTACCTGGTGATGGATATTGACCCATCGGAACACAACACTTTTGAGCAGGTAGTAGAGACAGCCAACGTGATCAAAGAAATACTCGACAAGGCAGGTGCAGTATCCTTTCCTAAAACATCGGGGGCGACAGGTATTCATGTATATGTGCCGCTGGGCGCTAAATACACCTATGACCAGGCCAAGGAATTTGCGCATGTGATCGCTACAATGACGCAACAGCAACTGCCTGAATTCACCAGCCTGGAACGCTCCCTGAGCAAGCGGGGAAAAGACAACATCTATATAGACTTCCTGCAAAACAGGAAGGGCCAAACACTGGCGTGTGCATACAGCCTGCGGCCAAAGCCTGGGGCGACGGTAAGTACGCCACTGGAATGGAGCGAAGTCAAAAGCGGGCTCCTTCCATCTGACTTCACTATGAAGAACATCGTGCAGCGGATAGAGAAGAAGGGTGATCTTTTTGGCGGCGTTTTGCTGAAGGGGATAGATATGATGAAGTGTTTAAAGAAATTAAACTCCTGATCTTATCTCTTGGGTATCTGCGATATAGGTGAAATACTTTTTCAGGTTTAGAAGTGGCTTTTCGATAAGCGCATAGGATATGGCCGCGATACCGATCATAACAGACACTTCTATCCAGTAATCTACATGTGAGTCGTGAATGGTTTTATTGAGTGCTGGATAAGGGAGTGTGATCCGGTACAGGAAGCCGTTCACGGTATTGAACAAAAGCCCGAGATAGACGTAATGGTATAAATAGATGCCATAGCTGATCTTGCCAATGTAGTTGAGAAAACGATTACCCAACAGATACTTGCCTATCCATGCTGACCTGTTGTTAATTACCAGGATGATCAGCCATAGTGCTATAACGGCATTCACTGTCTTTATCATGGACAGGCCAGCCAAGGGATAGTTTCTTAGCTGGGCTATCTTCCAATAGAAGTACAGGCATAAAGCTATAACCGCAAGAACCTTTGTTGCAGTTTCAAACCTTTTGAGCCGGTCATTGCCGAGGCGCGCCCAGGCATAGAGGCCGCCCATGCCGAATGCATCGAAGCAATTGAAGACCAGCAGGGGCCCCATATGGCCCTGAACCTCCATGTTGTAGTACGTGCTGCATATACCTGTGATTATGGCAGCTCCGAAAACATACTTAAGATATTTTTCGCGGACGAAAATGATCAACCACGGCCAGAGGATGTAAAACTGCTCTTCGACTGCAAGTGTCCAGGTGTGGCTGAAACTGTTCCATGAATTGGTACGCCAGGACAGTATGTTCGCGGTATAAGTGACGAAGTAGATAAAGTAATGCCGGATATCGTGATAGTTGATCGCGAAGAGTAAAAACAGAAGCAGGTAGTATATAGGGAAGATGCGCAGTGCCCGGCGAATGAAGAAATTCCTGATCAGCACAAAACGATCATTCCCCCGGGCTGCAATTTTTGCCTTTAAAAGAATGGAGGTGATAAGGAAACCACTCAAAACAAAAAACAGATCTACCCCAAAACCGCCGTCAGGGATAAGGACGTTGGTTATGAATTTGCCTGATGGGGAGGTATAGTCGAACCAAACGCCAAAGTGCTGGATGATGACAAAGAACACAGCAAATGCCCGAAGGGTATCAAGGCCCTTGATCTTCTCCATTTAAACAGGATTTCATCAAAAGTAGCAAAGGACAATTCTAATGCCAAGTAAAAAAGAAGAACGGCCGGTTTTCACCAGCCGTTCTGACTAATTGCCTTATCAATTTATTAACCTGTAAACTTACTTCACTTCTTCATACTCAGCATCAGCTACATTGCCTTCAGGGCCGCCGGCATGCGCGTGCTGGCCATCCTGTGGTGCACCACCGTCT
Source organism: uncultured Bacteroidota bacterium (assembly GCA_903905065.1). Taxonomy (GTDB): domain Bacteria; phylum Bacteroidota; class Bacteroidia; order Chitinophagales; family Chitinophagaceae; genus Nemorincola. Next base: position 26,304 of record CAIVEW010000080.1, read on the forward strand.
GCTCCTGGGGCATTACCTGCCTTGTACATTTCTTCGCTGGCTGCCATCCAGGCTTTGTTCAGCTCTTCTTCAGCCTTGTCTATACCGTCGAGGTCTTCGGCTTTTTGAGCTGCTTTCAGTTTTTCAACTGCTGCATCTATAGGGCCGCGTTTTTCTGCCGGTATCTTGTCGCCGTATTCTTTCAGTTGTTTTTCTGTGTTGAACACGAGGCCGTCTGCTTTGTTCAGTTTCTCTACGCGGTCACGCACTTTCTTGTCTTCGGCTTCGTTGGCCTTAGCCTCGTTCTTCATGCGTTCTACTTCTTCCTTGTTGAGGCCGCTGCCCGCTTCTATGCGTATGTTCTGCTGCTTGCCGGTACCCTTATCTTTAGCGGTAACATGCAACATACCGTTTGCGTCGATATCAAAGATCACTTCGATCTGCGGTACGCCGCGCGGTGCCGGTGGTATACCGTCCAGGATGAAGCGGCCGAGGTTCTTGTTGTCCTTAGCCATAGGACGCTCGCCCTGCAGTACATTTATTTCCACGCTTGGCTGGCTGTCGCTGGCTGTAGAGAAGGTTTCGCTCTTCTTGGTAGGGATAGTCGTGTTCGACTCGATGAGGCGTGTCATTACACCACCCATTGTTTCGATACCGAGAGAAAGTGGAGTTACGTCGAGGAGTAACACATCTTTTACGTCGCCGGTAAGTACGCCGCCCTGTATTGCTGCACCAATGGCTACCACTTCGTCCGGGTTCACACCCTTGTGTGGTTTCTTGCCAAAGAATTTTTCCACTACTTCCTGTACTTTAGGAATACGTGTAGAACCACCTACCAGTATCACTTCGTCTATTTCACCGGCAGTAATGCCTGCATCTTTCAATGCTTTACGGCAAGGCTCCAGTGTGCGCTCAACCAGGCTGTCAGAAAGCTGCTCAAACTTAGCGCGGGTCATTTTACGTACCAGGTGTTTTGGCGCGCCATCAACTGCAGTGATGTATGGCAGGTTGATCTCTGTTTCCTGTGAAGAAGACAATTCGATCTTAGCCTTTTCAGCAGCTTCTTTCAAGCGCTGCCATGCCATTGGGTCTTTGCGAAGGTCTATCGCTTCGTCCTTCTTGAATTCGTCGGCCAGGTAGTCCATGATCACCTTATCAAAGTCGTCACCGCCCAGGTGGGTATCACCGTTGGTAGATTTTACTTCAAATACGCCATCGCCCAGTTCCAGAACGGATACGTCGAACGTACCGCCACCGAGGTCGAATACGGCTATCTTGCTGTCTTTGTGTTGTTTGTCAAGGCCATAAGCGAGTGCTGCTGCGGTAGGCTCGTTGATGATACGGCGCACATTGAGGCCGGCGATCTCGCCTGCTTCTTTGGTAGCCTGGCGCTGAGCATCGTTAAAGTATGCAGGTACGGTGATCACCGCTTCTTTTACTTCGTAGCCGAGGAAATCTTCAGCAGTCTTCTTCATTTTCTGAAGGATCATAGCTGATATTTCCTGTGGTGTATACAGGCGGCCATCAATATCCACGCGGGGCGTGTTGTTGTCACCTTTTACCAGTTTGTAGGTAAAGTGCGACATTTCATTGGTCACCTCGTCAAAACGGCGGCCCATAAAACGCTTTATGGACTGTATCGTGTTAACAGGGTTAGTAATTGCCTGGCGCTTTGCAGGGTCACCTACTTTGCGCTCTCCATTTTTCAAAAAGGCAACTACTGAAGGCGTGGTGCGGCGGCCTTCGTCGTTTGCAATAACTACGGGCTCATTGCCTTCCATAACAGATACGCAAGAGTTGGTAGTTCCTAAGTCGATTCCAATAATTTTTGCCATAGTAATGTAATTGTTAGTATATATTTTTTCGTTTCGTTTTCGCGATGCTCTTCAACATCGAAATAGTATAATCAATGAATATGCCAACCTGTTTTTTCGGTAATTATGGCAGAAAAGGTGTCAGTTTAAGTCGCCCTCCTTCGCTAAAAATGGCTAAATAAGTCGTAAGTCGTAAGTCGTGGGTCGTAAGTCTGGGAGAAATTGGCCGGGTTACGGATTCGTGACGTTCCGAGGTACTCCCGATTTCGTTTGCAGCTCTTTTTATGTTAGCGATCTGAAAAGGTGGTGCGACTAATAGGTAGTACCCTTTATATTAACATTTGTCAGCAGCGGGCTGGCAATGAGCGAATCTACCGTTTCCGTGCTGATGGAGATATTGCCTACACGGGAGCCTCTTGAGGTGAAGAGCCCGAGCGCGTTTGCTCCTTTTACGTTGGTGTAGATAGGCTCAATTTCGCTGCCGGTAAGGCCGGTGCCCTGCGACTGCTGTATCTGCTCATAGGTGTAATAGTCGGGCGTGCCTAGGTAGGCGAAAATGGTGCACCTGTTCAGCAGCCTGATGGTGTTGGCAGGAGCATTTCCAAGGGAAGACCGTATGGCGCTGTATATATCCACATTGTTCAGTGTATAATCAAATGCGCTGCTGGTTACGGGTATAAGGCCCAGGTCGTCGTCGGCATAATGCCCGGTAACGGTATGCGTGGTATAATTGGAGTCTTCCCAGTTGAACCTTAAAACAACCTGCGCTACCGCTGCCGGCGAACTTTGTCCATAAAAGTTATAAGTGCCGTAAGGCGGCGGCGTGTAGGTGCCGCCTATATCAAGCACATCGTTTGTATTTATAGGCGTACCGAAAAAGCTAAGGCCCGCCCGGTTGGCGGTAGAATCGTCGAGGTAGGGTATGTTAAACGCCAGGGGATCCGTGTCAACGATAACCGGCGCTTCGGCAGAATCAACCTCGCCGGTAGCAGGATTAGTGACTACGATACGGTAAGAATACCGGGCATCCAGCGCATCGGTAAACTTATAGGCATAATTGGGCGAATTGAAAAACACGCCGGGCTGCTTAGGGTAGCCCTCCAGGTCCAGGTCCACGCGATTGAGGTGAATGGTATCATGCACACCCGGAGTGGTGGCGTAAATATTTATTCTTTCAATCTTTACATTGAGGCTGGCGTAATAACTGGAATCCGGTGTCTGCGCCATGGTTAGCGCACTTTTGTTGTTATCCAGGAAGGCTTTTTGAATACGGATGTAGTGGGCGGTATCCGCCTGGTCCAGGAAGCCATAGATAACGGTAATGTTCTTGTAGGGCGCGGCTACATTAAATTTTGTAGAGCAACTGTCCATTAAAAATAAAAACACGGTGGCTATGGACAGAAAAATGAATCGTTTCATGAAATAATCCCTAATATTTAAGGGCGGACAAAGATACGGGATTTGTGTTTCGACTTCGTTTCGCGAGGAAAAATTATACTAAGCAGACAACTGCAGATTCCACCGCGCTTAACAACTTATTAAGTATTTTTTTTTTTTGAATTGTTTGACGGTTTCAAAACATTAATTGATACATTTATATAACAAAACACGACCCTTTATCTCTTAATATTATCCTTATCATTAAAATTTTGCACTATGGCAGGCGTAGCCCCTTTTTGCGATCCATCTTTTCCTGGCACGTCTTGCCAGGCTATTTATTTTGAGCAGACAAGTGGTTTAGGCTATACTGTAGGTAGTATCACTGGCAATTTCTCTGCCATACTCGGTGGTCAGCCGCAAGCTGCGCCCACCAATAATGTGAACGCAGATTTCAGCACAATTTTAAACGGAGATACCAACCACATTAATACTTTTAGTGTCACTACGGGCTCCTATAACTCTATAGTCAATGGGCAGTTCAATACCATGGGCCGAAACACGGGTACGCCGCTGCAGGTGGACTTCAGCACCATTTTGGGCGGTACCCAGAATTGCATAGACACCGACGATACTTTGGCAACCCAATACGCAACAATAGCAGGCGGACAATCGAACAGGATACAGCCGGGCATGGACTATGCAGCCATCATGGGTGGTGACAGCCACCTGGCTGCGGGGCGTCACTCTTTTGTCGGCGGCGGCACAAAAAACCAGGTAGATGATTGTGCTACAGTGGGCGGCGGTGAAGGCAACAGAGCTGTAGAAGACTATGCAGCAATATTTGGCGGTTTTTGCAACCATACTAATGGCCATGCGGCATTCATTGGCGGCGGTTTTTGCAACCTGATCCTTGGCAACCCTAACCACCCCGATTGCTCGGCGATAGCGGGTGGCGAACTGAACAATATAGGTCTCAGTTCAGGTGGCAGCCCATTGTTTTTCTATGATCGTTCATTCATAGGTGGAGGCTTTACCAACAATATTTTTAGCAAGGCATCGTCCATACTTGGCGGCGCCACTAATGCCATAAACCAGCTCTCGGATTGCAGCTTTATAAGCGGTGGACAGGGTAATAATATCGGCTTAGGTGCCGCAGGCTTCGCCGGTGCCACTTGGAGCGCAATAGGCGGGGGCCAGGGCAATATTATTGATGATACAGGCTTTGCCACGTCTTACGCACTAATAGGAGGCGGACAGAGTAATACTATTTGCGCATGTACAGCTTTTTCAGCTATTTTTAGCGGGTACAATAACGGTGTCGCGGGTAGTTTCTCCATCATTGGTGGCGGGTGCACAAATTTTGTTGGCGCAAATTCAGAATACAGTTTTGTAAGCGGCGGAAGATGTAACAGAGTAGGTGCTGTATTGGGCGGGGGCTTAGGAGCTTGCGACAGTGGCATAGGTGGTGGGCACAACAATTGTATCGATGACACTTTGTTCTTATCAAGATTTTCCGGTATTTTCAGCGGTGACAGTCATTTTCTTAATGCGAATAATTCCTTCATTGTCGGCTCCTTTGTTCAACTGATGTCCGGTGGTGGCATCTTCGATGTCATCCACCACGCTACGATAAAAGCCGCAGCCATCACACAGAAGACGGCGACTAACTGCACCCAGTCCATTC
>CAIVEW010000081.1 GCA_903905065.1 uncultured Bacteroidota bacterium
AGCCAGAGATATTGAAAAGGCAAGCGCTTTATTGAGACTATTTGTCATAGTCGCAAAACTTAGATTTGCTTTAATGTATAATGGAGTATAAACATAAATAAGCTCTATTAACCAGATATTTTCTTCTGCAAATTTTAGACGGACTTTATCATTAGTGGAGAATATCATGAAACTGACCCACCTTTTATCATGTAAGCTGACCCAGGCTTAATCATCGAAATTGACCCACCCTTGATCATGTAAACTGACCTACCCCGAGAGGTTGCTTATTAGAGGTTGTAATAGCCGTTTCAAAAGCTGAATGTTGGACAAAAATCCAACATAAGCATGGCTAACCAAACAATACTCATGAGCAAGATAAGACAGATATTCAGGCTTCATTCACAGGGCCAGAGCAGCAGACAGATCGGCATACTGCTGAATTGTTCTCGCAACACGGTCCGCAAGTATACCCGCAGGTTCGCGGATAACCGGCTGATGTATGAGGACATAGAGCGGATGAGCGACCACGAACTGGAAGCTCTGTTCAGCCCGGAGATAGCCCCTCAGGTAAAAGGCACACGCCTTGAGCAACTACAGGTGCTGCTGCCCGATATAGAGAAGCATCTCAAACGCAAGGGTGTCACGCTGGATCTGGCTTGGAAGCAGTACAAGGCATTGTATCCCGATGGCTATGCTTCGGCCCAGTTTTACAGGTATTATCGTGCTTTTGTCAAATGCGGCAATCCGGTCATGCATATAGAGCACAAGGCCGGAGATAAGCTCTATATTGACTTTGCCGGAGAAAAACTCTCGATAGTAGATACTGACAGCGGGGAGTTGCGTCAGGTAGAGGTATTTGTAGCTATACTGGGCTGTAGCCAGCTCACGTATGTAGAGGCGGTATACAGCCAGAAACGGGAAGATCTGATAAAGGCTTGTGAAAATGCCCTGCACTATTTTGGCGGGGTCCCGGCAGCTATTGTCCCTGACAACCTGAAGGCCGCAGTGACCAAGAGCAGCAAGTATGAGCCTTCCATCAATGAGGTTTTTGCCGACTTTGCCGAGCATTACAGCACGGTAGTACTGCCGGCAAGAGCCTATCGCCCCAAAGACAAGGCGCTGGTGGAAGGGGCTGTAAAACTCATCTACCGGAGCATCTACCAGACCGTCGGCAGTGGTGTATATACCTCACTGGATGCACTCAACAATGCTATCGGAAAGGCACAGCAAGTACACAATACCATCCCTTTTAAAGGCAGGGACTACAGCCGCCTCCAGCAGTTCGAGGAGATCGAGAGAAGCACGCTGAGACCCCTTCCCGTGCACCGCTTCGAGTTTAAGCAGCAGGCTATGGTCACCGTAATGAAAAACGGCCATGTATGCCTGAGCGCGGACAAGCATTACTACAGCGTCCCTTACCGTTTTATAGGCAGGAAAGTAAAGTTGCTGTATACCTCTGCCTATGTGGAGATATACTACCATTACGAGCGGATCGCATTACATGCCCGTCAGTGCCGCAAATACCAGTACAGCACCAATCAGGAGCATCTGGCTTCTTCCCACCGCTTTGTCAGTGACTGGACACCGGAGAAGTTCATCGGGCAGGCAACAGCTATCAGTGAAGATGTTGCCGCTTACGTGACTCAGGTCTTAGAGCACAAAGCACACCCTGAACAAGCCTATAAATCCTGCTCCGGTATACTCAGCCTGGCACGAAAGGTAGGTAACGAACGCCTCAGTAATGCTTGCAAAAGAGCCAATGACTATGGTGTATATAACTACCCCATCATCGTGCAGATACTGGACAAGAAGCTCGACCGGATCGAGGAAGATACCGCAGAACTGCCTATGCCCGGGCACGACAACATCAGGGGCAGTGAATACTATGAATAAAGGGTCATTTTTTATTAACCATAAATCAAACAGCAATGAACACAGACACGTTAGACAAGATGAGGCGTATGCGCCTGCTCGGTATGCACCGCGCCTTCAAGACCAGCTTCGAAAGTACAGCTGACAAACCACTTACCGCCGATGAAATGGTGGCCCTTCTCATAGACAGTGAATGGGACGACCGACACAACAGGACCATTGAGAGAACCATGCGCAACGCCCGGTTCCGCTACCGTGCCACTATCGAACAGGTGGATTACACCATTGAACGGGGCATAGACAAAAATACGGTGCACCGGCTGGCAGACGGCGAGTTCATCAACCGCAAGGAGAACATACTCATCACCGGCAGTACAGGTACAGGCAAGAGCTTCTTAGCCTCTGCCATCGGCCATCAGGCCTGCCAGTTAGGCTTTAAGGTCTTCTATGCCAATGCCACGAGGCTCTTTGCCCAGCTCAAGATCGCTAAGGCCGACGGCTCCGGCATCAGGGAACTCAGCAAAATAGAGAAACAAGACCTGCTTATCCTCGACGACTTTGGCATACAGCCCTTTGACCAGCAGAGCAGGGCGGCATTGCTCGATATTATTGAGGACAGGCATGGAAAACACTCTACCATCATCACCGCACAGGTGCCTGTCAAACAGTGGTACGACCTGATCGGCGAAAAAACAGTGGCCGATGCCATTATGGATCGGATCGTACACAACGCACAAAGAATCGAACTGAAGGGGGAATCCCTGAGAAGAAAATGGACTAAAAAACAGACCGAAAACAATGACTAAAAACAACTATTTTTGTGGCTGAATTATACCCTTCTAAGCAATCAATCGGGTAGTTAACTTGGGTGGGTCAGCTTACATGATAATACCTGGGTCACTTTGATGATAATATCCACATTGCTTCAGGAACACAGAATCTTTAAAACCAAACTATCAGTTGATGAAGCAAGAGCACATGAGGATTTACAGCAGACCAAAGATGTAAGCCCCCAACCTGGTAATTTGATTCTCTCTACTTTTTATATTACAAGTGGACAAGCTTCTCAATTATCTAATGAACCACCTTTTGATTTTGTGATTGTCGATGAAGCTAGTCAGGCGCTGCTTGGAATGTTTGCAGGGGCAAAATTGTTATGCAAAAGAAATATTTGGATAGGTGATACCAAACAATTGCCTCCGGTTGTGGCATTGAGTAACGACAAGGTGAACAGAAGGAATTATGCTGCTTTAATTGATGGATTTAAAGCACTTTCTGATAACGCTTCATTGCCAATATTTCAATTAACTGAAACACATCGCTTAAAAGAAAGGGCAGCAAATTATACTGGAATATTTTATGAAAATAGTTTAAAAT
>CAIVEW010000082.1 GCA_903905065.1 uncultured Bacteroidota bacterium
GAAGTAAACAGCAACAGCTACGAGACAAGCATTAATACTACTAGCTGGGCTCCCGGTTGCTATGGCGTGCAAATCATAAAAGATGGTGCACAGAGAATAGTGCCTCTAATCAAACAGTAATTTTAGTTCTAAGATATTTATCCTTTTCGCAGGCCACACTTGAGGTGGCCTTTTTTGTTTCCTTATTGAGCTATCGATCTTATAATATTTCATCCTATGGCCCTTATTTATTCAACTTATTCAGAATCAATAGTATAATTAAATAAAATTAGTTAATTAATTATTTGAATATATTTTCTTCCTGGTGACAAGCTCATCACACTTTTTTATCTACTATTTGTCTAAATTACGGCATAACTAATTGATTATTAATAAAAAAAACTATTAGATGAAAAAAAGAATTTTACTTTTTACGGCGGTAATTGGTATCGCTTATTTATCGTTGTCCAGCTACAGGACGGGCGCAGCGAACAATGGCTATGATGCGACGAACAATGGTGTGAACACAAATGTACTGGCATCATGCGGTCCAGGTGGTTGTCATGGTTCGGGTGCGGGACCAACTGTGACAGTAACTTTGGATTCAGCTGGTACAACCGTTACCAAATACAAAGCCGGTAAAACTTATACCATACATATAAATGGAACAGGCACAAGCAATTCCTATTTTGGTTTCCAGGTTTGTGTACTGAAAGGAACAGGAACTGCACAAACCGATGCAGGCACATTAGCAACAGCAGTGACAGGTACGCGCCTGGTTGCACCTGCGCCACCCTATACTCCGGTAACAATTGTTGAACAATCAGCGGCAATTGCTGGTTCCGTTGGATCTTTTGCAACTACTGCAACATGGACAGCTCCGGCTACCGCAGGCACAGGAACAGTAACTATTTATGCAACCTTAAATTCTGTGGACCACAATGGTAGCAATAACTCTCTTGATGTGTCAACAAACAAGATCGTAACATTTGCTGAAGAAACAGCGGTATCATCTGTGCCAAGCATTTCTGAGAACGTAGCAATCAAGGCTTATCCTAATCCTTGCAGCAACCAGTTCCGTTTGCAACTGAACAATGCTGATGCCGGTACCTATACCGTTAAAGCATATGATATGGGCGGCCGTTGCCTGATGAATGAAAGCGTGGAAGTAAACAGCAACAGCTACGAAACAAGCATCAATACTTCTAACTGGGCTCCCGGTTTCTATGGCGTGCAGATCATTAAAGATGGTGCGCAACGCGTTATCCCGATCATTAAACAATAAGTATTTAGTTCATTGGTTAATTAGTTAGCCAGTTGATCAGTTGAGATAAAGAATTAAAAACACCTCGTCATTACGAGGTGTTTTTTTATGTGTCTAAACCTATAACCTGTCTTGCTGCAACTATAGCGGAATATTGCCGTGCTTGCGTTTGGACATGCTGGCTACTTTATTCTCCAGCATTTTGAAAGTCCTGATGAGCTTGCTGCGCGTGTCTTGAGGCATGATCACTTCATCAACAAAACCTCTTGCCGCTGCTCCGTATGGATTGGCAAATTTCTCGAGGTATTCCATTTCTTTTTCCTTCCATTTGCCATCGTGATCTTCGGCGGCAGCGATCTCTTTCTTAAAGATGATCTCTGCGGCACCTTTAGCACCCATCACAGCAATCTCCGAAGAAGGCCAGGCGTAGTTCATGTCGGCACCGATGTGCTTGCTGTTCATTACATCATAAGCACCGCCGTAGGCTTTGCGGGTGATGACTGTAACCTTAGGTACAGTAGCCTCGCTTAATGCGTATAGTAGTTTAGCGCCGTTGATGATGATACCGTTCCACTCCTGGTCGGTGCCGGGTAGAAAACCCGGAACATCTACGAGTACCAGCAATGGAATATTGAACGCATCGCAAAAACGTGTAAAACGCGCACCTTTTTTACTGCTGCTGATATCCAGCACACCAGCCAGCATAGCCGGCTGATTGGCAACGATACCTATGCTTCTGCCTGCCAGTCTTGCAAAGCCCACAACGATGTTCTCTGCATAGTCTTTATGTACCTCGAGGAATGAATCTTTGTCGGCCAGTTCTTCGATTATTTCTTTTATATCATAGGGCTGATTGGCATTGTCGGGAACTATGTTGTTCAACTTAGGCCTGCTTTCATCTCCTGTTTCGTAAGGATATACCGGAGCATCATCCTCACAATTTTGGGGCATGTAGCTGATAAGCCTTTTGATATTCTCAATGCATTCCACCTCATTGGCGCAGGCGAAATGTGTAACGCCTGATTTGGATGCGTGCGTATGAGCACCACCCAATTCTTCAGAGCTTACATTTTCGTGCGTAACAGTCTTTACCACATTAGGACCTGTGACGAACATATAAGAAGTATGCTCCACCATCAAGATAAAATCTGTGATAGCCGGAGAGTACACTGCACCACCGGCGCATGGGCCCATGATGGCTGATATTTGTGGAATGACGCCGGAGGATTTCACATTGCGGTGAAAGATATCGGCATAACCACCCAGGGAAACAACACCCTCCTGTATTCGGGCACCACCACTATCATTCAAGCCGATCAAAGGAGCGCCATTCTCCATGGCGAGATCCATGATCTTACAGATTTTCTCAGCATGAGTCTCAGAAAGACTGCCGCCGAAAACTGTAAAATCCTGGGAGAAAACATAGACAAGGCGGCTATTAATAGTGCCGTAACCGGTTACTACCCCATCGCCGGGATAGATTTCCTTTTCCATTCCGAAATCGCGGTTGCGATGCGTAACGAACATACCTATCTCTTCGAAAGAACCTTCATCCAACAACAAAGTGAGTCGCTCACGGGCGGTAAGTTTTCCTTTCTTGTGCTGGTCTTCTATACGTTTAGCACCACCACCCAGCAGTGCCTCTTTTCTTTTCTGTTCTAATAAAGCTATTTTATCCATAATACGTTTCGGAAATAGAGAACAAACCTAATGCAAAAAGCTTTAAAAAACACTGCTCATTGTCAAAGAGATACACAATATAATTATAGCGTTTTCAAATATTCGATGAGTGCTTTTCGTTCTTTGTCGCTGAGGTGGTCACCAAAATAGTGGCCATAGTTGCCGTAGCCGGGCATTGTGGTATTGTATGTTTTTTTAGGTTCGGGTTTATCTTTTGTTTCGTATTTCCAGCCGAGGTGTTGATAGTCGTATTCAGGATTTTCAAAATCGCGGCTCCAATATTTGGGACGCAGTTTACTGTTAAGCACGGCCTCGATGGTAGGAACAGAACCATTGTGAAAATAAGGTGCGGTTATCCAGATGCCATCGAGAGGTGGAGCTATGTAGCCATCGGAGGGGACAAGTTTTGCGGGATTGCTGCCCTGTGCAAACCAGCTCTTATTGAACCAATCTATAAATGGTTTGTTTTGCTGATTGGATTTGAAGAGCATAGAATCGGTTTGAATGATGCAGCCGGGAACAATGAGATTGGGATAGAAGGCATCTGCACCATAAGTGCCATGACAGGCCCTGCAGTTATCCATAAATATAAGCTCCCCTTCTGCAGCCAGTTTCTTGTTGATGGGATGTGTATACTTAGGTGGCTCCAGGGACCTGATATATGCGAAGACATCACCGAAATGGCTATACACTTCGTTGGCCTCGGTTGTATCTGCAACGGTGAGAAGATTGCTGAGCATCAGGAACCTACCGAAATCGCCACGGCCAAAAGCATTGTAGAACATCGCATTCTTTTTGCGCAGCAGCCACCATGGTGGTACGTCTGTAGGTACTACATCGGTAGGGATATCCAGGTAGGGATCATCGGACCATTTGAGCGTTTGGGGATCGCGGTGGGCGACCAGTACTGCCGCCAGTTTATCGGCAGGGTTGATGCCGCGGATGTCTGTCTCCAGGTAGGGGTTCACTGTAACATAAGAACGATAAAAACTTTTGAAGGCATTATACTGGCGTGGTGCGGTGGCCTGCAGGAATTTTATTGAGGCATTGTTAGCTTTCTGCTCTGTGATGTGACTGAAGTCTTTGAAAGAATTGCCGAGTCCTAAAACCAATTTGCCCTCGAATACCTGGGCATGGCATTGCAGGCAAGTGGGAATAACAATATCAATGCTGTCTGCAGTGCGCACCACATTATAGCCTTGCTCCACATTGGCATTCTTGCCGCTGCGACCGAGGTAGTTGGTCTCGTCTTTGCCGCTTTTCATTATGAAAAGATTGTAGGGCACACCGCTCTTTAAAAAGTCGCCGGTTGTTAAATAGTCATATCCTTTTGCAGCGTCGCCGGGCCTTTGTTCGCTGGGGGGTATGTATATGGGTTTGGCTGGCTCATCATCTTTGCTGAAGGCAAGGATGAGGGTAATGAGCAACAGGAGTGATATGAGTATTGAAAACTTTTTCATTTCATGTGTTTTTGTGGATGGGTAGGTGTGTGGCAAAAATAGGCTTATTGTGCATGTCCGGTGTGGAAAATGTGGAAGATGGGGACATTGGGAAAGGGTGTTTTCGGTGTGAGCCAACGTTGTTATTGAGTTATTATTGTTTTTTGAAATGTCCGTTTTTGCACTCGTATAGGGCATTTGTGTTTTCATATTTACCCCATGTTATTGTGTCCTACGAGAGTCTTACTTTACAAACTTGTCATTTGATTTTTTATTGGTGTTTGAGAACTCGTTCGTGCCTCTCTCGTTTCTTTTGGTGGCTCCCGCAGTTGCGGGACAGGCGCCAGAAACGAAGCAAAGAAAAGGGCACCCTTAGGCAATCTGCTCCACTTGCCTAAGGGATAGCTTGGCTGCGTGCTGCGCAGCAGCCCTATTAAGGGGCGCTGGTTTTTCCTGGTGGTACTATTGGCCTGTTTCATGTTGGATGGGTTCTGTTTTATATTTGGCTAAGTGCAGGTCTGCCGCTGGAAAAAAGGCGCATTTGCACGTGTCAGCGGCAGCTCTTTTATTGAATGTCCGAGGTGCAAATTTAGTAAGAGTGAGACATTGCCTTTTACCATATCACTGATTATCAATTAATTAAAGAAACTCCGGTGTCACAAAATGTCAGTTTTTGTCACAGTGTGGACATGAAATACGGTGCAGGTGATGGGGCCATTTTTTGCCACTTGTTGCCGCTTTTTTGCCGCTAGTTGGTTCTGTTTGAAAAATGTTTTTTCCGAGATGAGATGCATAGGGTTTTAGATTTATTATAAATTTAAAAAGACCAAATCGGTCCCAAAAACCAATAAAGATAAGATGCTCAAAGAGGCGTTTCCAAATTTATTTCTGGAAGGTGCTGTGGGTAAGGAAAGAAAATTACAAACTGCATTTTTATTTTTTTATTGTGTTTGTGAACTCGTCGTACCTCCTCGTTTGTTAATGGGCTAGGAGGCAATACTAGCGTGGTTTTGCTGTTTGGCATTATTGCAATGTTGCCGGACGGAGTCCTGGGTTTTATTGTTTAGATTTAAGTGATCCTTCGGAACCTTAAACCAGTGCGGGAGAACCTTAAAC
>CAIVEW010000083.1 GCA_903905065.1 uncultured Bacteroidota bacterium
ATAAGATATGATATCTGCGTAAGGTTAAGCTCATTATATACCAGAAGTTCCTTTACTCGCTCTATTTTGTGAACAATTATAAAGTTCCCGATAGTCGTACCCTGCACTTCTGAGAACAAGTTGGCGAGATATGTGTAATCGCGATGCAACTTTTCACTCAGGAACAGTGAAAAGTTGATTGCCAGCGGCTCCTCTGAATAGTGAATCAGCTCGACTATTACGTTTTTTATCTTTTCGATCAGGATGCTTTTTTTATTGTCCATCAACTCCAGCCCCAGCAATAGCAATGATGCTCTTAGCAATTCAAGCTTCTCCGGAGGTAGGGGCTCGGTTAAACTCACTTCGCCAAGCTCTACGCATCCGTAAGCTATCTTTAGCTTGTTAAGTTCAGCCCTGACGACCACCTTGCAGCGAATACAAACCATATTTTTGATGTAAAGTTTCATCCTGCTTTGCTTAAAATGACGGTGAAAGATCTTACTGAAGGCTGGTTCTGACACTCTTTAGCCACACTGCAAATATTGGCGTAAAACCTGACCCCGGTCATGACCAGGATCATGATTTGCGGCGACCTGTGTCATAATCCTGCATGAAGATGCGCCTATTTTACTCAAGAATAGCCAACTGCTTCCATTAATGTGTGAAATGTATAACAAAAATAACGGGATCAATAACAGGAGTATAAACTACCCTTATGAACTTTGCTGTCGAACCGGCTTAACTGCCCCTCAGGCCACACGAACATAACATAGCTCTCCTGATCCAGCTCACCGAAAACTAAAATATAGCGTCATGCAGCAACAAGACAACCGCCCGTTATTGCTAATTCCTGCACATCTTTCCAACATAGCTCTGACAAGACGTATCCAGGAGTTAACTATTCTGAATGTAGTACTGGCTGATGATGACCCGGATGAACAGTACTTTTTTGAAACGGCAGTCAAACAACTGCCCATGGCAATAAAGCTGGAAGAAGTGACGGATGGCGTACGGCTGCTCGAGCTGCTGCTTGATGCGCGGTTCAGCCTGCCGGACATTATCTTCCTGGATATAATGATGCCACGCAAGAACGGTATAGAATGCCTCAGGGAGATCAAGTGCAATGACATCTTGAAGGATATCCCCGTAATCATGTACTCCAATTCTGTCAGTACAAATTATATTGTGGCGGCCTATGAATGCGGAGCATTGCATTTTCTGCAAAAAGGGAATTACGATGAACTACCGGCCAGCATCGGCCAGCTGCTAAGTCTTGCCATAAAGAAGCCCGGGCAGGTTACAATACAGAATTTCATGTTTAAATAAGGCCGCACAAATAACAACGTAACAGGGTAATGCAAATTTAAAGACACACGATTAAAATCTTTGTCGCATACTTGTCTTTAAAAGTGTGAATGATGTAACTAGGCAGCAAGTAATAAAGCAGTACACACTCCCATAGGATACTGTCCGGAATAACTCCGGACAGTAATTTTTTGCAAACCCAGGCACACAATTGCAACTAAAATGCAAGGAACATATTTGTCAAAACATGTAATCCCCGTAAGACGATACAGTACTGTTACGTATGATGAACCACTGCTCTTTATAATTCCTGAAAGCTATTAACTGCATAATAGGTATAGGAATGATAGCCGCAGCCTGCACTACGGCCTCCTTTATACTCCAGGCAATAAGGACCATCAGAACAAAAGACACCACGTCCATATCGTCCGTGATGTATTCGCTGTTCACATTCGGAACGCTTATGTGGCTGGTATACGGTTTCGTGAGCGGTAATATTCCAATAATCATAGCTAATACAATTACCTTGATACTTGCCACAGTCATACTATATTATAAGCTGCGGTATAAATGATCGGTTTATCAAATAAAAATCAAAAGAACAATATGGATTATCGCAGAATATTGATCGCCGTTGACAATGGTCCTACCTCTGAAAAGGTGGCTTCAAGCGGATATGACCTGGGCAGACAACTGAATGCAGAAATAGCAGTAATAAGTGTCGTTGAGACAACTTTACTAATAGCCGACGGCGGCGTTACATTCAATGACATGGCCGAAATGGTGAAAGGTGATGTCGTTAAGCATCAGCAGCTGCTGATCGACAGGATATTTAATGGCTACAAGGTGCAGACCTTTATCGAAGAAGGTGTGACGCATGAGATGATCCTGAAGGCAGCCGGAGATTGGAACGCTGATCTGATAGTCTTGGCGACGCATGGTAGAACAGGCTTGTCGCATCTGTTGATGGGCAGTGTCGCCGAAATGCTGGTAAAACAATCCGTCAAGCCATTGCTGATCATACCCGCCAGAACGTCGTAAGCATTTAAAAGTGTGAATGATGTAACTAATGTACTGCCAGGTGTAACAATCCACGGCCAGAGCCAGTCTAACTTTACTATTGTGAAAATTCATTCACGGACTGAAATCTGAAGATGTCAAAAGACCAATCAACGCACGACCACAAAGGAGAAGGAGTAAAATTGGTGGGTAGCCCTGAGAAAATGATCGACCTGTTAATTGTTGGTGACAAAGAGCGAAAAAGGGTCAAAGATCAGGTGGTCAACCATGGCTCCAGGCACAAACAGGTACTAACAGCTCTACTGCTCAAACGCCTTTTTAAATTAGTGCAGACGATAGAAAAAAGCAGTGGGACAAAATTCGCGATGCAGGAAGGGTTCGAGCTGACTGTGGAAAAGGATGAGCAAGACAAGGAGCTGATGCTGCCTGTACTGTTTCCTGTAAACCTGGGCAGCGGCGTAGATGAAAAGAAAATAGTCAAGGCCATCTCCCATGCCCCTGAGCATGAGGCCCTGGTCTATGCTATATACTTGCAGGTGGTCGAATGGGCTATAAAGACGTCCGTAAAAAGTGCGGTGACTGCATAGCGCTAACAGTTACCCATATGATCCAGCATACGCTGGTATCAGCCGGCGGTTTATACACTTTGCCAGCAAATGATTTCAACAGGAAAATAACAGCCAATTCATTACAGTGACTTACCCAAAAATATTCACGACGTTTATATTGTCTGCACTGGTACTAGCCAGCTGCAATGATAGCAGCAACGCTTCGGCAACAGCTAAAGAACCACCGCCGGCAGCGCAAAAGTCAATACCACCGAGAGACCGCAGTATCAACTCGCAGAATGCTTTCAACGATATCTTCCTGGACAGCGGGTCCGTAGAGCAGTTCATTACAGCCGAAAAACTCAATGATACGGTGTCTGCCGCCATGCGTGGCTTTTATAACGCCAGGAATTTTGAATTTGCGTGGTTTTCAACCAGCGGGCTGATCGAACAGGCATTCAGTTTGCGGAGCCTGTACTCGTCTGAGAACGATGCTGACGCATTCAACAAGTCATTGGAGAGCCGGTTTGACCGCCTGCGCGCAGAAAATGATAAAACGGTTGAGGCAAAAAATCCGTCTATTATCAAAACAGAGCTGCAGATAACGGAAAGGTTTATCATGTATGCGTTAAAGAACTACAGCAGGATGGGTATCAGCGCTTCCGCGCTGGGCACCTATATCCCGGCAAAAAGAAAGGATATCATTGCGCTGGCTGATTTAGTACTGGCAGACAACAGCGTAAACAAAACATTTGCCGCGCTGAACGGATCTTACAGGCTGTTAAAAACCCCGCTACAGCAATACTGCACAATTGAAAAGCAGGGAGGCTGGCAGTTGATCACCGGCGGCCGGGGAAAATATGCCGTAGGTAAAAGTGATCCCGCCATTGCCCTTGTCAAAAAGCGGCTCCAGGTCTCAGGGGAGCTTGCCGGGAACGATACCAGCCAGTTATTCGATCTACCGCTGGAGCTTGCCGTGAAGACCTACCAGTCCAGCCACGGATATAAAGCAACGGGGACCATAACCAAAGACCTGATAAGCGACCTGAATATCCCCGCACTTGCAAGAGTGCAACAGCTACTTGTCAATATGCAAAGAATGCGGTGGATGCCTACCAATCCGGACGGGGTCATTATCGTCGTGAACATTCCCGAATTTGAGGTCTATGTAGACAGCGGCAGGAACATACTGTTCCAGATGGATGTTGTCGTAGGCCGTGAAGGACATAACACGACCATGTTCTCCGGCAATCTGAGCCAAGTGGTTTTCAGCCCATACTGGAACATACCAGCCAGCATAGTAAAGAAGGAAGTGATACCCGGACTCAGACGCGACAAGAACTACCTGAAGAAAAGAAATATGGAAATTACGGGCAGGGAAGGCGGCCTGCCCGCCGTCCGACAGCGTCCGGGCGAAAGGAATGCTTTAGGAAAGGTGAAGTTCCTGTTCCCCAACAGCTTCAATATCTACATGCATGATACGCTGGAAAAGGGCTTCTTCGAACGGAGTGAAAGAGACCTGAGCCATGGCTGCATAAGGCTGAGCGATGCCCCCAAAATGGCCAATTATCTTTTGCGTAATTCAAGTGAATGGTCGCCGGAAAAGATAAAGACTGCCATGAACAGCGGCAAAGAGCAGTTTGTGAAGCTGAAATCCCCGGTCCCTGTCATTATCACCTATTATACAGCATGGGTAGATAACAAAGGTGGACTGCATTTTGCAGATGACATCTATGACCACGACAGGGAAATGGCAAAGAAAATGTTCGCAAATCCTCAATAGTGAGATCTGACTAGCTTAAGCATAAACATAAACAAACAACCATGAAGGAAAAACAAGCATCAGCAAACGTTGACACACATCAGGACGCCGCACACAAAGCTGCCAATGCTAAAAACATTGAAGGGCACAGACAGGCAGCAGCACACCACATTGAAGCTGCGAAACACCATCTGGAGGCTGCAGGCAACCATGAAAAAGGCAACCATGACAAGGCGGCGCATAATACGATGCTTGCGTATGGCCATTCTGCGATTGCAGGGGGATTTCTCAACGATGATGCCAAGCATCATGCCCAGGCACTAAAGCAGACAAAATACGAGTAGGTCATATGGACGACCTGAAAAATTTAGAGTTCCTGGCTGTCAATTCCAAGGAGATTGTTGAGAAACAGGTTGATTCCTATCGGCAACAGCATACATATGCCGGAACGATCATCGGGGCTACGGCCTTGTTCATCCCCTTTTTCCTTGGCGGATTTGACGGCACCTCACAAGTCGTCCAGTTTATATCTATTTTCCCCATCGCATGCTTTATCTATGCGATACTACTGATGCTGAGCATCTTCAGGACAAAACCGCTGGACCAGGCATTCAACGTCACAAAGTATAAAGAGCTGTCAGCGAAAAGCTACAAGGAGATACTGCTTTATGAAATAGAGGCAAACGTTCATTCTTATACTATCAATAAAATAGTCACTGAGAAAGGTAACAAAAGATATTCAAAAGGGGTCAGCTTAACTATAATAGCGCTTTTGTCTTCAATTGTCCTGATCACTGCAAGTAAGTTTGTAACGATCAATAAGGCCCCAACAAAAGTTCAGGTCGTAAATGTCAAAAAGCTGCCGGAAAGTGATTTGACAAATGACAGTATTAGTTCTTTACGATTGGTAACTCCGGCTGAAACCCCATCCCGCCGATAGAAGAGATTGAAAGGTTCAGCCTTTCTCCTGTTACAGATAATCAATCGCAGTTAGTTTAATTAAAATAATATTCATAAACAGTCATTGAAAAAGAGAATTATTTTTCTGTCAGGCGTACTTTCTCTTAGCATGGGTTTTGCCGATGCTCAGGTAAAAATATGGTCTTTAAAAGACTGTTTGGACTCAGCTTTCAAAAATAATGTTGCCCTTAATCAGCAACGATTGACTAGCAAGATCAGTAAAATTAATTTCGATCAATCGAAATCGAATACATTGCCTACTCTGAATTTCAATGATGCGGAGACGTTTAATTTTGGCAATACGTTTTATAGTGGCGGGAGCCAGGTAATTCGTCAGAATACTACAAGTAATAATCCTTCCTTAACAAGCAGCGTTGTTCTTTTCAATGGCTTTAAATATAGGAACCTGGTAAAAGAAAACAAGTTGAATTACGACGCAAGCACACTTGATATTGAAACACAGAAGAATAATCTTGCACTTAATATAACCGCAGCGTATGTCCTGGTGCTGTTCGAGTATGATGCTGTTACTATAACACAACGCCAGATCAATGCCGATAGTGAACAAGTTGCCAGAACGGAGAAATATGTAGCAGTAGGACAGACTCCGGAGGACAGCCTATATCAAATACAAGCGCAATTAGCCACCGACAGAGCAGTAAAAGTAAATGCAGAGAATCAATTACAGCTTTCAAACCTGCAATTGGAGCAATTGATGGAAATGCCGATAACCCCTTTCTTTGAGATATTACGGCCCGAGTTGACAGCGATACCGCAGAATATAGCCTCTTCTTCCGCAGAAATATACAGGCTGGCAGAACAGTCCTTTCCTGAGGTAAAAAGTGCGGCAATGAAAACAAACGCTGCCGGAGTTGACTTGCTAGTTAGTAAAGCAGCCATAATCCCTTCACTAAGTCTGAATGGAAGCCTGGGCACAGCATACTATAGTGCCTTGTCCCGCGTAAGCTACCAGACAATATATCAAAATGAGACAATAGGTTATCTACAGAACAACCCTTCTGAAAATGTTGTAGGTCCGGTGCCTGTAACTACAAGCAATACGCAACACTACCCGTTTTTCAATCAATTTAAAGACAACTTCAGCCAACTTGTTTCATTAAACCTATCCGTCCCCATATTTAACAATTTTAAAGCGAACAATAACATCCGTTTGTCTAAGATCGGAGTTGAATCTGCTAGGCTCAATGAGCAGGCTGTAAAAAATCAATTACGTAAAAACATTGAGCAGGCATATACCGACCAGCTTGCAGCTTACAACAATTTTATGGCTACCGGGGAACAGTTACACGCTGAAACAAAGTCATATAACGACATGCGGATCAAAATGAATGTAGGATTGGTGAACGTTACTAACTTCCTGATCGAAGAAAATAATTATTATAAGGCTGCTCTTGCTAATCTACAGGCAAAATATGAATACATCTTTAAAACAAAGGTGGTCGATTTTTATACTGGAATCCCTTTAACGCAATAAAAATGAAAAAGGCAATTATAATTATATCCGTTACTCTTCTTATCCTTGGCATTGTAACTTATTATCTTTTTTCTGCAAATAAATACAAGGTTCCCGAATGGAAAACTGCAAAAATAGAGAACGGCAGTGTATCCGTTAACATAACAGCTACCGGCTCACTGAATGCCGTTACTACGGTACAGGTAGGTGCCCAGGTTTCTGGGATAGTGGCTAAGTTATTTGTAGATTTTGATTCTGTAGTAAAGAAAGGCCAGTTAATAGCGTTGCTGGATACTACGTTACTGTATGCAACTGTGCGTGATGCAGCTGCCGCGGTAGCAAAGGCAAATGTCCAGGTATCCTTAACTAAAAGTCAGTTTATCCGTATAGATACTTTGTTTCATTCAAAAGTTGCATCGAAAAATGATTATGATATTGCTATTGGTAATTATGGCGCAGCCAAGGCTGACCTCCAGGCGGCAATTGCCACACTAGATCATGAGCAGACCAACCTCAGGTATTGCACTATTAAAGCGCCGATCAACGGCACAGTAATTTCCCGGAATGTAGATGTAGGCCAAACAGTTATTTCCAGCTTCAATGCTGTAACGCTATTTACTATTGCCAATGATCTGAAATTAATGCAGGTACTGGCTGATGTAGATGAAGCTGATATCGGGCAGGTGAAAGACGGACAGAAAGCTATCTTTACCGTTGATGCATTTCCCTATGAAGTATTTAAAGGGTTTGTAGCTCAGGTCAGACTGCAACCGGTAATGGTACAGAATGTAAACAACTATATCGTAGTCATTAATGTTGCCAACCCTGACTTAAAATTATTGCCGGGACTTACTGCAACCACAACAATCCAAACTGACCACCACGATAGTGTATTAAAGGTACTAGCTAATGCGATTCATTTTAATCCACCACCCGATTACCTTACCCATATAAAGTTTCCAGATTCCCTGAACCAACAGGTACAAACTTTAAAAGTGGCGGGAAATGAAATACCCAAGCAAGGCACCATGCTTTATATATGGGTGAAGCGAAATAATGTGCTTAGTCCCGAATTGGTAAAAACAGGTCTTTTTGATGGTACATACATTGAGATATCAGGAAACATTCAAGAGGGGGATGAAATCGTTACGGGAATAGGAGCTACTTCAGCAAAAACAACTACACCAACTGCAAACAATCCATTCATGCCCAAGATGCCACCAAGAAAATCAACAAGATAATGGGAACGCCATTGATATCGGTTAAAGACATGGTTAAAACCTACAAGTTGGGGGATATGGTAGTGAATGCCCTGAGAGGTGTTTCGCTTGTCATTGAGAAAGGGTCGTTTGTAGCGATAATGGGTCCGAGTGGTTCCGGGAAGTCAACGTTTATGAATATTATAGGATGTCTTGATTATCATCCGGCAAAAGGTGAATATTATTTAGACGGTGTAGATGTTTTTAAGCTTGACAAAGATCAGTTGGCAGAATTGAGAAATAAGAAAATAGGCTTTATTTTTCAGTCTTTCAATATCCTCGCCCGGACATCAGCTATAGAAAATGTGGAGTTGCCAATGCTCTATAATAGTACAGTTAACGCTAAGGAAAGAAAAGAAAGAGCTTTAGCGGCACTTAAATCCGTTGGCCTTGCTGAACGGGCTGACCATATGCCTAATCAGTTATCAGGAGGCCAGCAGCAACGAGTAGCCATTGCCAGATCACTTGTAAATAATCCACTTGTAATTATGGCCGATGAGCCTACAGGTAATCTCGATACCCGCTCCAGTTATGAGATTATGCAAATATTTCAAGAGTTAAACGATAAAGGAATTACGATTGTTATGGTTACTCACGAAACTGATATTGCACAGTTTGCAACAAGCAATATTTTATTCAGGGACGGACAGATAATTTCCAACGTGGTAGTTAAAGACAGAAAAATTGCTAAGGATGAAATACCCAAGTTGCCAATTCTGGATCAGAATGATATATTAACATGAGAATAGTAAACATTTTGAGAATCGCTTACCGGTCGCTGGCTAAAAACAAGCTCAGGGTATTACTTACTATGCTCGGTATTATCATTGGTGTTGCTTCTGTTATTGCAATGCTCGCTATAGGGCAGGGATCTAAACAGAATATTCAAGCTTCAATGGCAAGTCTGGGGATTAATTCCGTTATGATTTACCCCGGATCAGTAAACTCGGGAGGTGTACGAATGGGCGCAGGCTCTTATTCTACACTCACGAGAAAAGATGCCGATGCTATTGCCGCCAAATGTGAGTTTGTTACCGATGTTACACCGGTGGTTACAAAGTCTTCGCAGGTAATAGCCGGAAATCAAAACTGGCATACTATGGTTACAGGAGCATTGAATCAATATTTTTCGATCAGAAATCTGACAATTGCATTAGGAAATACCTTCTCATCGACAGACGAGCATACGGCAGCTAAAGTTTGCGTTATCGGGCAAACCGTATCAACCAACTTATTCGGTGCAGGCGCAAACCCGGTTGGGAAATTTATCCGTATCAACAGCATCCCCTTCAAAGTAATCGGTCTGCTTGCGGTAAAGGGGCAAAATACTTTCGGACAGGATCAGGACGATGTCATTATTGCTCCGTTCTCTACAGTTATGAAAAGAATGCTGTCAACGCTTTATTTAAACTCGATCCTTGTTTCGGCAACATCAGAAAAAGATATAGAGAATGTAAAAAATCAAGTAAGCACCTTATTAAGGATACAGCATAAGCTAACGCCGGCGGACCAGGACGATTTTACTGTACGTTCCCAGGCAGATATCGCCAATACTTTTGAATCAATTTCCAATGTTATGACCATACTCCTGGCATGTATCGCCAGCATTTCTCTGCTGGTGGGTGGTATCGGAATCATGAACATTATGCTCGTTTCTGTTACCGAACGCACAAGGGAAATAGGGATAAGAATGGCAGTTGGAGCCAAGAGCAGGGATATTCTCTTTCAGTTTATAATAGAATCTATATTCATCAGTGTTCTGGGTGGCATAACAGGAATTCTGTTGGGAATTATGATTTCCATGCTTGTAGGGAAATTTGGTGGTTGGCCTGTCGTAATTACCGGGAGTTCCATATTTCTTTCTTTTGCCTTTTCATCGGCAGTAGGGATATTTTTCGGATGGTATCCGGCGCGAAAAGCTTCCAATCTTAATCCTATTGATGCATTACGATATGAATAGGTCCATATCTATCTAAAATTATAAATCATGCGTGATAGCGAAGCAAATAAACACTTTCTATTTTCCAAATACCTCGATTCTTTCTTTCAGGATGCCGCTGAACTGGCGCAGTTTACAGTTGCAGTTTTCCGTGAAGGAATCAAACCACCGTATCATTTCCGTGAAATATTAAACCAATGTTATGAGGTAGGTTTAAAAACATTCATACTGGTAGGTGTTACAGCATTTATATTAGGCCTTGTATTGGTAATGCAGTCACGACCAACATTGGTTGCTTTTGGAGCAGGCAGTTATTTGCCTGCTATGTCCGCAGTTTCCATTGTCCGTGAAATAGGACCTTTAGTAACAGCATTGATATGCGCCGGAAAAATAGGCTCTGGAATAAGCGCCGAGCTGGGTTCTATGAAAGTAACTGAACAAATCGATGCAATGGAAGTATCCGGGACAAACCCATTCAAATATCTTGTAGTTACCCGTATTGCTGCCACAACATTAATGCTGCCCATACTTACCGTATATGCAGTCAGTATTGCTCTTTCCGGTGCATTTATCGGGTCGAATATGTCTGACGATGTAAATATTATCTTCTTTTTGGACAGGATAGCGGAAACTTTACATTTCAGGGATATCATTCCCTCATTTACAAAAACATTCTTCTTTGGTTTTGCTATAGGTTTAGTAGGATGTACGAAGGGCTACAATTCAAAAAAAGGAACGGAAGGAGTGGGTAACGCAGCAAATGCTTCTGTAGTTGTTTCTATGCTTGCGGTAATTGTTATTGATCTAGTTGTAACACGTGTCACATCGATGCTAGGCTATTTATGATATGGAACTACAAACGAACGTAAACATCAATGGAGGCGCTAAGACTGTATTGAAACCAGCTATAGAAATTACGCATTTAAGAAAAGCCTTTGGCAATAATATTGTTTTAAGCGATTTCAACCTTACTATTTATTCCGGGCAAAATATGGTTGTAATGGGTAAATCAGGCACGGGCAAAACTATATTGATAAAGTGCATTATCGGCTTGATAAAGCCAGACGGTGGCATTATGCGTGTTTTTGGTAAAGATATTTCCAAGATCAGCCATAGGGAACTTGACGAGTTACGAAGGCGCATAGGATTTGTCTTCCAAAGCAGTGCATTATACGATTCGATGACGATACGCGAGAACCTGGCATTCCCATTGCGTCAAAGCAACCAAAAAGTAACCGGGAACATTGAGGATATGGTAAGAGACGCATTGAAAAATGTCGGGCTTGAAGATACTATCGACCTGATGCCATCCGAATTATCTGGCGGCATGAGGAAAAGAATCGGTATTGCCCGTAGTTTGATCCTAAAGCCTGAGATCATTTTATATGACGAGCCTACCACCGGGCTTGACCCTATTACCTCAGAGGAAATAATACATCTGATCCTGGAACTACAAAAGAAATATAAAACCACATCAGTCATCATCACTCATGATATTGACCTCGCAAGAGAAGCAGCCAATCAGATCGTTTTTTTGAAAGATGGCATCAACTATTTGCAGGGTACATATGATGAACTGATAAAAACAAAAGCAGAGACTGGTATAGGACAAAAACAATATTATACAAATGAA
>CAIVEW010000084.1 GCA_903905065.1 uncultured Bacteroidota bacterium
ATCTAAATGGTAAGCTAATTTTTCCTTCTTTTCCGCATATACATACATAATTTATGAATAAATTTTTACTGCTATTTTTGTTGGTGTTGATCCCGGGTTTTTCGTTTGGCCAAAATACCCCGGCCGAAGACTCGGCTTGGCTGGTAACCCATTATACCAAGAAAGAAGTATATATAACCATGGGCGATGGGGTGAAACTGTTCACTGCCATATACAAGCCTATAGACTCAGAAACTGCCCACCCCATTCTACTGAACCGGACGCCCTACTCCATAAGCCCATATGGCGAGGGTAAATTCAGAGCATATTGGAATACTCCGTATATGGCGTATTTCCGGGACAACTATATTATGGTGCTGCAGGATGTTCGGGGAAAGTATATGAGCGAAGGGGAATTTAAAGACGTGCGGCCCTACCGGAAAGATAAAGATGGCATCGACGAAAGCACAGATACCTACGATGCTATAGACTGGCTGGTGAAAAACGTGAGCGGTAACAACGGCCGCGTAGGTGCATACGGCATCTCGTATCCCGGTTTTTATGCCACAATGGCCGCCATCTCCGGTCACCCGGCACTAAAGGCGGTGAGTCCGCAGGCCCCGGTTACCGAGTGGTTCCTGGGCGATGATTTTCACCACAACGGGGCCTTTATGGAGATGGACGGGTTTAATTTTTATAGTTCGTTCGGCAAGCCACGCCCAAAACCAACAACTGAAAGTGCTACTGGTTTTCAATACTATACCAAGGATAACTACAAATTCTATTTAGAAGTTGGCACCCTCAAAAACCTGGCGAGCCTTCTGGGCGACAGTGTAAAGTTCTGGAACGAGTTATATGCCCATCCTAACTACGACTACTTCTGGAAAGAGCGCAATACCCGCAACTTCGTGCAGCACATCAGCGACAGCACGGCAACCCTGGTAGTGGGTGGCCTGTTCGATGCAGAGGACTGCTACGGCGCCTGGAACCTTTACCGTGCTATAGACGAAAAAGCGCACAACAGCAATAAGCTGGTAATGGGGCCATGGAGTCATGGTGGGTGGTCGCGCGGCACGGGTGAATTCCTGGGGAATGTGCGGTTTGGGTCAAAAACCTCAAATTGGTACCATGAAAATATAGAAAAACCGTTCTTTGACTACTATCTGCAGGGCAAAGGCAGTGTAGATAACATAAAGGCGGCTAATATATTCTTTAGTGGCAGTAATGAATGGCGGTCTTTTGAAAAATGGCCTCCGGCGAATAAGGTCGATAATACTATATACCTGCATGCAAATGGGTCGCTGAGTTGGATGGCCTCCCCCACTGCCGGCAATGATATATATAATAAATACACCAGCGACCCTGCAAAACCAGTACCCTATGCCGACGGTGTGCATATGGCCCGCACCCGTGAGTATATGGACGACGACCAGCGGTTTGCGGAGCGCCGCCCGGATGTGCTGGCCTATAAAACAGATACACTCAATGAAGATGTAACCCTGGCCGGCCCGGTGATCGCGGACCTCTATGTTTCGCTTTCCACTACCGATGCCGACTTTGTTGTGAAGCTGATAGATGTATTCCCTGATAACTTCAGCTACAAAGATGATGTGGACGGGAAAGGCTTGCCGGCCGGCAGACAGGGAAATGCTAAAGAGTACCCCATGGGCGGTTATGAAATGCTGGTGCGTGGCGAGGTAATGCGTGGCCGCTACCGCAAGAGCTTTTCCGACCCCGAGGCCTTTGAGCCGGGCGAGATAACCGAAGTGAAGTACACCCTACCCGATGTGGCCCATGTATTTAAGAAAGGCCATCGTATCATGGTGCAGGTGCAGAGCACCTGGTTTCCCATTGTGGACAGGAACCCGCAGCAGTTTGTAGATATCTACAAATGCAGCAAATCCGACTTTGTACCCTGCGATATAAAGATATTCTGCAGCAAAGACCATCCGTCTGGCATTGTGTTGCCGGTAGTAGGAAAGGACTAACGGGCTGTTAATCCAGATGTTCATTTTGGGGATTTCACTTCGGCATTCCGTTAAATATTAGGCGTTCTGTATCCTTCGGGTCGGTCACTATGTTTGCCTTATAGCCTATTACGTCGTCCCACTTCATTTCCATGGGATTCCATGTTTCCAGCATTGCGCTCCACAGTATTTTTTTGTCTGGTGAGAGAATGAACATCTTACCGTAAGGCCCGCATATGCTGCCAAATACCGAGTTGTCAGCAAGGGGTATAACATTACCGCCCTTGGAAAATACATCATGGGATGCAAGCAATTCTGCGCTGGGGACTTGGTCGCCACCTGCTGATTTCGTTTCCTCCTTTTTGTGTGCGATCACATCATCAAATCCGCAGACATATTGCCACAGCATCTGCAGGGTGTCGCGCTTATCTGCGGGCTGCTGAAAACAAAGGATCTGCGGTACCCCCTTATTGCAGGAATTATTGTTGAACAAGAGTAGCTTACCCTCAGCAGTTGTTTTACAGCTATGCTGGCCGCAAAATAGCCTGGCAGTGTTCGTACCGAAAAAACCAGCTAATTTTCCATTAGCCCCAACTACATCTCCTTCCGGGTATTTTACCTTAACGATGCTGCTGATATTCTTAAACGACACATAAACTACTTTTTCTGCCTCGTCAAAATAAAACGCGTTCTCGTGCACATCATCCGTGCCCTGCGGCGCGTGCGGGTTGAAAAGATCAGATACAAGGTATTGGGCAGGCACATTCCTGAAAAAATCGACTGACCTCCAGGCCCACACTACACTACCCTTTTCGTCATATTCTACCACGGTTCCGAATGCGGCTATGCTGTCTGTCTTTTTTGCATTTCCATTGTCTGTATTTACCGGGTGGGGCATTTTCACAAAATCGTTGCCCAGCACCATGTAGTGCCCATTATGCAGCCGGGTAAACTCGTGGTGATAGTGCGCGTTACTGTCTCTCGTCGTTTTGCCATTATCCGGGCCTTCCCACAAAATGTCGCCGCTGTAGTTTACCTCGTAGATATTCTGGCCGAGGAGAAAGGTGATGGTACCCTGCGGGGTCAGCTTCAAGTCCATGACCTTATTTCTCTTAGGGTCCAGTTTCCCTTTCAGCGGCAGGTACCATACCGGTTTCCCGCTCATATTATACAAGGCACTGGAGCCATCTGCAAAAACGTGGGCATCCTTATATTTCTCGGCACCTTTCAGGATAGTAAGCCGGGTAACGGCCGAATCTACCTCACCAGTAATGATAGAACTAAAATGATGTAGTTTACTAAAGAATCTTTTCCCGTTGGCATAGTACGACGTTCGCCATGTATATTCCCTGCCAAAAAAAGGCACTTCGGCCACCACCCTGTTTGTGGCTGTGTGCAGGGTTTGCACAATATTCTTCCAGAATACCTGATCGTTCGTACAATTACCAATGGCTATCTCTACCGAATAATCGGTCACCCCTTGCTCTCTGGGAAAAGAAAACCCCACCAACCTGTAATTGACACTGCTGTTTTCAACCGGAAAAACCTGCGCCTGAACAACCCAGCAAATTGCCAGTTGTAAAAAAAGCAGCACATATATTTTTCTGTACATCAGGGTTGGTTTGCGACAAATTTAGGGAGGAGTTTTGATGTCTGCTAGCATCCCGAAAAACAAGAAGGAATATGATGGTCACATTCCTTCTTACGTACCAAATATTGTAGAAACGTCATTCCTTTACTATTTTCCTTACCGTTTTTGCGCCATCACTGTCCGTAACTGTTACCAAATACATGCCTGCAGGCAAAGATCCGACCGAGACATTCACTGAACCCTGATTGAACCCTTCGTTGAAAATAGTCGTGCCTACGCGGTCATTGATAGTAACATTCGTAACCGTTTTTGTTGTTGAGATAGCTAGGTTATCGTGGGTTGGATTAGGATAAACAGATACCATTGACTCGCTAAACTCAGAAGGAACAGCGAGTGATCCCGCAGAATTCAATTTAGCTAAAAATACATGACCGTAGGAGTTACCGCTGCAATCAAGAGCGTCACCGCCAAATATCAGCACCGTACTGTCACAAAAGCCTGCAATGAAAATATTGGTGCCGGACGAATCTGTAGTGACACAAAGAGGAACTTCGTCTCCGGAACCGCCATTCCGTATTGCCCATATGGCTTTCCCGGTATCACTATATTTCGCCAGGAAAATGTCTGCGTTCCCCGCGTCGGGTAGCGAATAAGGGCCTATGCTAAATGTACTATCAAAATTACCTGTTATGAAGGTATTTCCTGAATCATCAACAGCTACTGAATTTACTTCAGAAGTCCCGGTTGCGCTCCTTGCCCATATTGGAATTCCCAAGGGACCAAATTTTGCTACAAACGCATTGCCGCTAGTAGTATCCGTACTAATAAGTATGTCTGAACCCACTATAAGTGTATCCAAAAAAGCGCCCCCGGCAATTACATTCCCCGATCTGTCAGCGGCAAGGCCATATATTCCTCCTTTGATACCTTTCGCCCAGAGCTCATTACCTGAAGGGCTATACTTGACAAGGAATGAAACGGAGCGCCCAGAATTTGTGAGCGTGTCCGCGCCAAAAACTATAGTAGGCCCGGAATAATAGCCGCCCATAAATACATCCCCGAGTTTATCGGTTGCAACATTGCCTCCTCCGGCAGTAGTGCCCATGGTTCCCTGTCTGCCCCATATTGCGTTGCCGGAACCATCATATTTTGCAAGAAAAATATTATATGTAAAAATTGAAGGGTTAGGATTTATCAGGGTGTCGGTTCCAAAAACGACCCAACCGCCACCAAAAACACCTTCAAGATAAACGTTTCCGGCATCGTCGACATTTATTGAGTTGGCCCAGGTAACGCTAGTATCTGGCGCAATCGGCCGTCTTGCCCATATTACACTCCCCGACCCATTGACTTTGGCGATATACAAGGACGAGCTAACGCCGGAGTCATTTAATAGGGTATCACCGCCCAGGATGAGAGTTGAAGTGACGAACTCTCCAGCAAGATACACGTTGCCAGAGACGTCTACTGCCATTGACATTTCATCACCACTACTGTTGCCCAGGTTTTTTGCCCAAAGAATATTTCCCATCGGGCCATACTTTACGAGAAAGGTCCCGTCACCAATTGCCGGTGTGCCTCCGTAAACGGTGTCAGTGCCAAAAACAATACTGCCCCCATAAAAGTTACCGGAGATATAAACGTTGCCATACACATCGGTTACAACGGCACGGGAAGTACTGTTGCCAATATTTGTACCACCCATCCTGCCCCACTGCCATGCCTGGCCTTGACCGATGATGGGGAGCAACAAAAAGAAACCAAATAATAGTCTGTTCACAGATCGTCTAGATATTGAAACTGAGTATTTCCTCATGAGGAGTGGGCTGTTTCTATTAATGACGTAGTTGAATTAGAATACGTGAGTAAACGTCGATACATTTATTAATTCAAAATTAAAAATGAGCCGCACATCTCGTTGTGCAGCTCATAAAATGATAGTTTTAAATAATTCAAGTCCTACGCCAGCACCCCACCGTACATTTCTGATCTCAGGGCTTTTACGCGGTCGTTGGTCATGTATTCATCGAATGGCATTTCGCGGTCTATGAGGCCGCTCGGGGTGAGCTCCAGTATCCTCGTAGCAACAGTGTTCGCCAGCTCATGGTCACGGGTGGTGAAGAGGATCGTGCCCCGGAAATCCTTCATGCCGTTGTTAAGGGCAGTGATGCTTTCCAGGTCCAGGTGATTGGTCGGCTCGTCAAACATGAGTACATTGCCTTTCAGCATCATCATGCGGCTCAGCATGCAGCGCATCTTTTCGCCCCCGCTAAGCACCGTTGATTTCTTCAGCGTTTCTTCGCCGGTAAACAGCATCCTGCCCAAAAAGCCACGGATAAACGTCTCATCTTTTTCCTCTGAATACTGGCGCAGCCAATCGATCAGGTTGTTATCGTTATCAGGAAAATACTTCGTGTTGTCAGAAGGCAGGTAAGTAGTAGTGGTGGTAACACCCCATTTAAACGAACCGGTAAAATCTTTGTCCTCTCCGGCGAGTATCTCGTAAAAAGCGCGGGTGGCTAATGAGTTAGATGAAAGGATGGCCACCTTCTGCCCTCTTTTCAGGTCGAAGCTGATGTCCTTAAACAATACATCACCATGGAAGGTCTTGCTCAGGCCCTTAACTTCAAGTATCTGGTCACCTGCCTCACGAACCTGGTTGTTAAACAGTATAGCCGGATATTTACGGTTAGACGGACGCATTTCATCCAGCTTTATTTTGTCCAGCGCTTTCTTACGGCTGGTTGCTTGCTTTGATTTTGATGCGTTGGCCGAGAAACGGGCAATGAATTCTTTCAGCTCCGCTATTTTGTCTTCTGCCTTTTTGTTCTGGTCGCCTCTCTGTTTCAGCAGTAACTGGCTGCTCTCATACCAGAACGTATAGTTACCGGTGTAGGTATTGATCTTGCCAAAGTCTATATCGGCAACGTGCGTACACACAGTATCCAGGAAGTGACGATCATGAGATACTACCAGTACGATCTTATCGTAGTCTGCAAGGAAGTTCTCCAGCCAGATCACCGTTTCAAGATCCAGGTCATTGGTAGGCTCATCCAGCAGCAGTATATCTGGGTGGCCGAACAACGCCTGAGCAAGGAGTACCCTTACTTTCTGATTACCATCTATATCCTTTACCAGTTTGCTGTGAAATTCTTCTTTAATACCCAGGTTGCTGAGCATAGTGGCCGCATCGCTTTCCGCGTTCCAGCCATCCATTTCTGCAAAAAGTCCTTCCAGTTCGCCGGCTTTTATGCCGTCTTCCTCGCTGAAGTCTTCCTTCGCATAAATGGCGTCCTTGGCCTTCATTACTTCGTACAAAGTAGTATTGCCACGGATCACAGTGTCCAGCACCGTAACATTGTCATATTCATTGTGGTGCTGCTTTAGCACGCTCATACGCATTCCCTTCGAGATGTCTACCCTACCCGTTGTGGGGTCTATCTCTCCGGAGATGATCTTGAGAAAAGTGGACTTACCGGCGCCATTAGCCCCGATAATACCATAACAGTTGCCCTCGGTGAACTTGGTGTTCACATCTTCAAACAGCACGCGCTTGCCGTAGCGAAGCGATAAATTATTAATTGAAATCATATTTTAATTGGTTAACTTGTTAAATGGCCAATAGGGTAAAAGCAGAGCGAATTGGTTTATTGCCGCTTAACCTCTTTAACTTTTTGATCATTTAACACCTATTTTCGGGCTGCAAAGGTACGGATAAAAAGTAATCTATCGGCAGTCAGCTATGACGATTTCCTATTGGTCGATAAGATTAACAAGGAATTAATCGGAGGCTAAAAAAACCTTGGGCAAACCTTCTTTTTATAATCGCCATTGGGAGGGAACTGGCCGGATACGGTTAAGGTGACCTCCAGGCCGCCCTGCGTATTGCTGGCTTCTTTCAGCGGGGAGGAATTTACGTCGTAACTGACACCAACCGCCAGGCTTTTGTACCTGAGCTTTACCACCGGTATTATCGCGTCGTTCATGCGGTAGAGCGCACCTGCGTCGAATTCGAAATCGGGCCGGGAGAATGGGTCGTCCGCTACCCTCCACCCTATTAATCCACCAAACACAGACTCGTTGTAGGCGCCTTGCTGGGCAAAGTTTGCGTGTATCTGAAAAGCAAAAGACCTCCCGAGGTCGTGCACCATATCTGCATTTACATTCCAGCGTATGTTTTGCACATAGCCGGGCGTTTTGTCGTAAGAGAACGATGGCTGTGAAAAGTGATAACCGGAAACTCCCAAAACATAAGCGCCACTATTTTGGTCATTGGGGCTGAAATTGAAGTTCAATCCCGAGCCAATGTCTACCAGGCTCATTTTAGGATTCGGTATGTTTTCAAAACTGGCATTGAACGGGCTGTATACCCCACCCTGGAACTGATTGTTGAACGTCGCTTTCGAGGGATCGAAACTGTAATTTAAAAAACCACAGGTGAAGCCCAGGGACAGGTAGGCATTGTAATTGGCATCTATCAGTTTATTAAGACAGAGGGCAGGATAAACGCCTGATATTTTCTGATCAAGGTCACCAGCCTCATCACTATAGCCCAGTACCCCAATGCTTAAAAAATCCTGTGACATGCGGCCCAGCGAAAAACGGTATTCCGCATCGATCAGCAGTGTTTGGTAGGGGTTAGTAATGCTGCTCCACTGGCTACGGTAATATGCCGATACTTTGTAATTATCAGCGCTTACGCCTATCAGCGCAGGGTTTCGTAAAATGGATGTTTCGTAAAATTGCGAGAAGTGTATATCGGCCTGTGCGAACGATACACCCGGAAGAAATGCGATGCAGGCAGCTATAACATAAAGTAAACGTGTTGTTTTCATAAGCATCTCATTACCTGATAATTGTTACACTTCCTTTCTTGGATATCAATATTCCATTCTCACAGGCAGCATCCACCACCCATACATATACATCCGGCAACGGTTTCTGATTCTTATAAGTACCATCCCATGCGTTGGATGCATCGTTCGGGGATATATTATCCCGCTCAAACATCAACGCTCCCCACCGGTCGTATACACGGAAGGAGCGTATTGTCTTTACATCGGCTCCGCTGCGTGGATAGAAGATATCATCCTGTCCGTCACCATTAGGGGTAAACGCATTGGGTACAAACAATGATTTGGTGCACTCACAATCCGTCTTCACCTCAAAACTATCTGTACAGAACGCTCTACAATCAAGGCCGCTTTTTACCCAATAAAGGCCGCTGTCGCTAGCTGTATAGGTACTTCCGGTACTTCCGTTGCTCCACGAGTAATTAGCATATCCGGGAGTAGCAGTCATTACATTGTTCTGGCCCAGGCAAAATGAGGTATAGGTATGTTTGTAAACGATGGAGTCTTTGTCTATTGACGCAAACTTGGCTACGTACATTAATTCGGTAGCGCTGTCGGCATAGAGGGAGTCTGAGCCTATGACCAGTGTATCTCTCCAGTTATCGCTGCATAGATATACATTACCGGTGGCATCACAGGCTATACCACTCTGATCATCCCCGCCGCTGGGCAGCGCACCCGAACAGACATAGTTACCGGACTGGTCATATCCGGCAATAAATATAGGGTCAGGGCTTGTCGCTGGCACATTCAGGTGACGTCCGTCGACGTTAACCGAATCACCCTTCATAGCACCGCACACCCAAACGGAGCCGCATTTAGACACTGCTACCGAATACCCCCATGCCCCACCCTGCGCTGATGCATTAAAAGCCGATTCCGAATAAATGGTCTTTGCCCAAAGGACGTTATTCGAAGGATCGAATTTTGCTAAATAGAGGGAGAGCCAGCCGGGTGTGGGGTTAGTGATCGTACTGCCATTAAAAGCGATGCTGCTCTCCTTGAATGAGCCCGTCAAAAAAACATTCCCTGCGGCGTCTGAAGCGATACCAACAGCATAGTCATTGGTGGTACCGCCGCTGGAAGAGGCCCAGGCCCCATTGCCGGAGCCGTCAAACCTGCCGATAAAAGCGATCGGGGTAGTTCTGAGATTAGTAATTACCGACGGGCCAATGGAAATGGACGGAGATGCAAAATCGCCGGCAATATATATGTCCCCGGCTGGTGTTACGGTGCAGCCATATGCGTCATCATTGCCGGTGCCGCCAATACTCTTTGCCCATACTACACTCCCTGCCGCATCATACTTTGCAAGCATAATGTCGTCAGTACTTCCCGACGGATCTGCATTATAGAGTGTAAAGCCGCCAATGGTTACAGATGGCCTGCTAAAATTTACAACCACATAGGCGTTACCGGTCGCATCCGTGGCAAGGCCGCCAAGGCCAAGAACAACGACGTCGCCGGGCGTTGCACCATATTCGGCATTGTCGCCACTCCTGGCCCAGAGCACATTTCCCGAGGGGCCTACTTTTGCCAGAAAATATTGCTCGTAAGTTGTGGTGTTATTTAAAGTGAACGAACCGATCTGCAGGCTCGAGTTATCGAACGTGCCCAGGAGAAAACAATTACCGCCCGCATCGGTGGCGATACTGATAAGCCAGGCACTGGTGTTTTTCGTCGAGATCGCCCAAAGGAAATTCCCACCTGCGCCATATTTTGTAAGGATAACCTGGGAACTGGGGCTGAAGGGGATCGTATAGCTTCCCAGGGTTATAGGGCCTCCGGTGCCGAAAGTAACACCGGCCGCAAAAATATTCCCCGACGGATCCGTAGCAACCGGCCAGGAATCAATACCACCACCGGTACTGCCCTTCGCCCACTGCCAGCCCTGCGCAAAGGACGTACCGGTAAAGAAAAAAAACAGCGAAAGGGATAGTAATAGGTTCTTCATCTAACGGCCATTCAGGTTACTAAGCTATATAAAATCGCACTCTAAACGAAATTGCTATACACGCCCACAAGCCACCTGCACCTACTAACGCCGTATAGAAAAGGAAAGGGCCATTTCAATTGAAAATAGCCCTGTACATGCGCCTGCACTATTTAATTTAAGAAGCATATTGTTTGAGTTCCTTTCCTATGAGCAGTATAATAGACAGTTAATACACGGGAATGGTTGGGTCTGCCGCAGCGGGGATAAATGTGTGGCAGTGGGAGAAATTGCGCTCATCTAGCAGTTGCTCCGGCCTTTAGGCCGGGGAAGAAAAAGTAAAGAATTCACGGGCTTTAGCCGAAAAATACGCAACGAGCTCCTGTGACCTCTGTTTTGTATTTACAGTCAGACACAATGCCTATTTTTCGTTGAACAGATGCCGCACATTTTCAATGTAGTTTGTTCCCACAGGTATCTCTGTGTCGCCAAGATGAATGGTCTTGTTCCTCAGGTATTTTACCTTTCCCAGCGAGACAATGAACGAACGATGGACCCGTATAAATTCGTCAGCGGGAAGTTTTTCCGATACGCTCTTGAGGCTCATCCGCACCAGTAAGGTCTTATCGTTGTAGAAATGTATCTTGAAATAGTTGTCGAGGCCCTCAATGTAGAGTATGTCCGCCAGGGTCACTTTAACCAGGCTGTAATCCACACGCACAAATAAATATTGCTGCACTTCACTCTCTTTTTTGTGCAGGTATTGATTGTACTCTTTTACTTTCTCGACTGCCTTTTTGAAACGGTCGAACTCAAAAGGTTTCAGGAGATAATCTATGGCATCCAGGTTAAAACCTTCTACCGCATACTCTGTATATGCCGTAGTGAAAATAACCAGGATACTTTTGTCCAGTTTCTTATAAAGCTCAATGCCGG
This sequence comes from uncultured Bacteroidota bacterium, assembly GCA_903905065.1. Taxonomy (GTDB): domain Bacteria; phylum Bacteroidota; class Bacteroidia; order Chitinophagales; family Chitinophagaceae; genus Nemorincola. The sequence goes on from CAIVEW010000084.1 coordinate 11,260, forward strand.
AAATAGAAGGCATGTTGATGTCGAGGAACAGTAAGTCCACCTTATTATCTTCCAGGTACTGCAACGCAGTTCCGGTTTCGGTAAAGGTTTGTTTCAATTCCAGATAGTCGATCTGGCTGCAAAAAGTTTTTATCACTTCGAGCGCCAGGGGTTCATCATCTATAGCGATAGCTGTAATCATCAAAAAGTAATGTTTAACGACACGGCGAAGTCTTTATCGCCGTCTCTTACAGTAATAATATGTTTTCCCGGGTACAGCAAATTTAAGCGCTGCCTTGTCGTATTTATTCCGAGGCTTGTACCTTTATCAATATCAGGTCTAATATACACCTTAAAGTTATAAACATATAGGTGCAGATCGTTTTCATGCAAATATATCTGGATGAGGATATCGGAATCGTCACTGGAGTTGACCCCATACTTAAAAGCATTTTCCACAAAAGGTATCAGCAGGAAGGGCGCAATACGTTTGTCTTCTTCCTTTCCGGCTCCGGTGATCTCATACCTGATCTTTACCTTATCAGATAGCCTTAACCGCTGCAGTTCGATATAATTGGAAATATAGGAAAGCTCCTTAGACAGAGCCACATATCCCTGGTTGGCTTCACTCACAGCGTAGCGCATCATACCGGAAAGTTTCACAACCACATCGGGCGCCCTATCTGATTTCGTCAGCGTAAGTGAATAAATGCTATTGAGGGTGTTGAACAAAAAGTGCGGGTTGATCTGCGCCTTCAGAAATGATATCTGCGTGTTCAGCATTTGCTTTTTGGTCTGCTGTAACTGCTCATACAAGCACAGCGCAAACGAAGAAGCATCAACAATGATGAACATGAACAGATTGAAACCAGACAATAAGCGTGGACGCCCGCCATGGGATAATGGCGCTTGCCCACCCCCCTGGGCCATGTCGTTCATGTCTGGGGGCGGCAGCGTCTCCTGCAAAGGCAAGATCGCGTAATTGAGAATACAAAAAATCGTGAAGCACCCCACAAGAGAGGCTATCCAGGGAGGATATTTATGCTGCAGGTAAAGTTGAGGTATAGCAAAATAATAATTGAAGTAAAAAACTGCGATCAGCAAAAGTGCATTATATCTGCGCGACGCCTCCCATAGATCTTCGAAAATGCCGGCAATACTTATTCCACTCCGCCTCGGGTTCAAAAAAGCAGGGAGGGAAAGAAATATCAGCCAGCATACTACATGGATTATTATGGTCAGTAACCTCCTTTGCTTGAGCGTCATCCAAATAAAGATAAAAATTCATTTTGAAAAAAAGCCACCTTATTTTCATAAGGCGGCTCTTCTCCCCTAATTACAACTATACTAATCCCCCTCACAAACCAAATCTTCCTGTTACCATTAACTGCATTTTTGCAGCAGCATAGTAACAGCTGAATAATTACAAACCGACACACCGGGTACTACTTTCAAAAGAAATGTGTCTATTAATTCCGTTTGCCAGCTCAAAATGCTCTCTGCTTTATTTCCGTACGCCAGCACCAGGTATTCTCCAATATTATCTACCAGGGTCATAATATCGGTCATGTAGGTAATGGCAACTTTATGGCGGGTAATATCTGTAATATCAGACTCAACAATATGGAACTGGCGATTGACAAATTTTATTGGATTGCCGCTATTGTCAGAAAGTACCGGGATCCTGTTTTTTAAACTATCAATATAGGGAGATACCGGGAAGCCGCATTTATAATGCAGGGAATTTGCACGTACATCATTGGCTACCATTTCACTAAATCTGCTGCACTTCATTCCGGGATTATAGGCCTGTGATTTCAATAAAAACTCATTGTACGAAGCATATAGAACCGACTGTTCAAAACTGCCTGTTGAGTTGTCATCTATATATTGCCGGAAGCTGAGATTTACGATTGCCTGCTGCATAATTTAGAATTGGGGTTTTATAATTTCACAGGGCGATTTCTGTTAACAACGTAAAAGTAGAAAGCGAAAAAAAAGATAACAAAAAATTGAGGTGTATAAAGGAAATGCTGTGGTGTATCCCTTTCACGAAATCCAAGGAGATATAGCTCGGCTGGAATGCCAATACAGGCGAAATCCTTTGTGCAACTTAATCGCGCCCGCGTTTCAGTTGCCTGTTCCGGTAGAGCACATACATAAAAATAAAAGGCAGTAAAATGAGCTTCAACCACAACCCGCTTCTTCTGGATCCGACGGCTTCGGCTGCCGCTGCCCGTGGTAATTCAAATAGCATTAATAGCACAGTTGAAAGAACAGCGCCTGTTGCTGCTTTATTCCAGCCGAATCTCATGATTAAGTATTTCTATACGGCAACTACCCAGTTATGGGTGTCTTTTTTACGGCCGTAACGTATATCCGCGAGCTCCTGTTTCAACCAGTTGGTTATCTCCCAATGTTCTATATCCGGCAGCACCATCTTGTCGTCGTGGAAGGTGAGCTCACGGATAGGGGCGATGGACGCAGCAGTGCCGGTGCCAAAGGCTTCCTTTAATTTGCCTGCATGGAAAGCCTCTTCTATTTCATCTATGCTTAAAGGCCGCTCTTCCGTCTTCACACCTTTCTCACGGAGCAGGGTCAGTACACTCTCGCGGGTCACGCCTTCCAGTATAGTGTCCTGGGTTACATCAGGTGTGATCACGGTATCACCGATCACGAAAAATACATTCATTGTACCTATCTCCTGAACGTACTTATGCTCAAACCCATCCGTCCAAAGTATCTGGTCGTAGCCCATTTTCTTGATCTGCATAGTTGGGTACATGCTCATACCATAGTTGCCGGCTGCCTTGGTAAAACCTATACCACCCGGGAAGGCGCGCACGTACTTGTCCTGAACATAAATAGATACAGGTTTGTTATAGTATGGCCCGGCTGGGCTGGTGATGATGATGAACATGAACTTCTCGGCGGGCCGCACACCAATGAACTCATCAACAGCAAGCATGAACGGGCGGATGTAAAGCGACGTATCGGCACCGGAGGGCACCCAGTCGCGGTCCAGGTTCACGAGCTCGCGCATACCGTCTATAAATATATCTTGTGGTATGTCGGGCATTGCCATACGCTCGGCAGAGCGGTTCATGCGTTTCCAGTTATCGTATGGGCGAAAGATGATCGGGTTTCCCTGCGGGTCTTTGTATGCTTTTACACCTTCAAATATTGCCTGTCCATAATGCAAAAATGTGGTTGCCGGGCTAAAGCTAAGATCGTGAAAAGGCATTATTTCCGGTTTACCCCATTTACCATTTTCGTAGTAAGCTATCAGCATATGATCGGAATAGTTTTTGCCAAACTGTATGTTTGCCGGGTCTATCTCTCCTATCCTGCTTTTATCTGTTTTTTTGATGCTGATATCCAACGAAGAAACGCTCATATGCCTGAATTAATTTAATATTGTGAAAGCAAGGAACTATGCTGTTCCTGATTTTTGCGCAAAGAAACAATTTTATACCCTAAATCCCTAAAGCCGCTACTTCTTATTTTTATTATACTAATGAGATTAAAGGTAGGGATAATTTATTGGTAAAAGCAATAAGGAAATGAACATCATAAAAACAGATATTGTGAGCCCTGAATATGATATTTTGTGGGACGATATTTCGGACGTGATAAAGGATGCAGCACCACGCGATATACTCATTGTGGTGAACCCTTTTACGCCTGGTAGTCAGGAGAGCGGACAGTTGCAAAAAATGCTGGAGGCGTGTAAGCTGGTACCCGAACAGTACAATATCATTCAGTTAGCGTCCGATAGAATGGTAGCCTGGTATCAACTTCGTGAAAAGCTGGACCCTAAGATCATTTTTCTGATAGGCATACTGCCTAGCCAGTTAGGTATATCGTCTCTTTTTAAGCTTAATGCACCCAATCGTTTTAACGACAGAACGTGGCTGGCAACGGTTTCATTAAATGAACTGGAGCAGAATAAGCAGTTGAAGCAACAGTTATGGACGGATGGAATGAAACCAGTATTTGTAGATGGCGCAACACAAACAAAACGCGCGTAGAGACATAATGCATTGCTTCTCCGCAAAAGCCTGGATAATAATTTAGAGCTGGGCTACTAATCCAAAACCCGAACCACAAATTCCCAATTCCAAATTGACACCCGAGCAAATACTAAAACAATATTGGGGTTATGACACCTTTCGACCTTTACAAAGGGAGATCATAACCAGCGTGCTTGAAGCTAAAGATACGCTTGCGCTGCTGCCAACCGGCGGCGGCAAGTCACTGTGCTACCAGGTGCCGGCCCTGGCCAATGAAGGTTTTTGTCTTGTCGTATCGCCATTGATCGCGCTGATGCAGGACCAGGTCAGCAGGCTTAGTGCGCAGGATGTTCCGGCCACCTGTATCCACTCCGGTATGCAGTATAATGAAGTGAAGCGCACCCTTGACAACGCCATGCATGGTGCATATAAACTACTATACGTTTCGCCGGAAAGACTGCAAACAAGACTGTTCGGTGAGTATATGACCGAATTTGACGTAAACCTGATAGCGGTGGACGAAGCACACTGTGTCTCGCAGTGGGGGCATGATTTCCGGCCAAATTACGTGAAAATAGCCAGCCTGAGAGAGGTGTTTCCAAGGACACCGATCCTGGCGCTCACCGCATCAGCTACTACCGATGTACAGGCAGACATTATAAAGCAATTGAAGCTTAGGGAGCCGGCTTTGTTCAGGCAGAGCTTCGCCCGGGATAATATTTTCTATGACGTACGATATAGTGAGAACAAGAACGCAGATACCATTAAGAATCTGAACCAAAATTGCAGCATAATATATTGCCGCAGCAGGAAGCAGACAGAGAGCCTAGGCAAGTACTTAGTACAAACCGATACTGCTACTGCGGTATATCATGCGGGGATGAACAAAGAGAGCAGGGAGCAGGCGCAGGAGTTATGGATGGATAACAAGGCACCGGTAATGGTAGCAACAACAGCCTTCGGGATGGGGATAGACAAGCCGGATGTACGGATGGTGCTGCATTATGATGCACCGGAACATCCCGAAGCCTACTACCAGGAAGCTGGCCGAGCCGGTCGCGATGGAAAGGAGTCCCTCGCTCTTATGCTTTATAATAGCGCCGATATTAAACGGCTCCGGGAGAGCATCGTTCTGCAATACCCGCCGGAAAGCTATCTCCGGCAAGTATACCAGGCAGTTGTTGAATACCTGCAAATACCGATCGGCACAGAACCCGACCAATACTATCCGTTTGATCTGGCTGACTTCTGCAGGAAATTTTCGCTTCAGGCTAATCAGGCCATACATGCCCTGAAACTGCTGGAACAAGAGGACCTGTGGACATTGAGCGAGTCAGTTTACAACCCGGCTACTATAGTCTTTACCGCTGATCGGCACACATTGGATGGGCTGGCGAATGCTCATCCTGACCTGCATTATGTGACTGTCGGCCTGCTACGGATGTACAATACCATTTTTCACTTTCCTACTCCCGTGAGAGAAACCGCCATAGCACGCCAATTAAAGATCAATAAAGAGGAGCTGCTGACTAAGCTGGAACGGCTCAATAATATGGAGCTGCTGAAATACAACAAGCCTGGTGAAGGACCACAGCTATTTTTCCATCATTACCGGGTTGACAGCCGTCATCTTATTATAGACCTGAACCGCATAGATATCCTGCGGAAAAGGCACCAGGCAAGAACCGATGCTATGATCGCTTTCCTGGAAAATAATACCGAGTGTCGCGAGCGGATACTGCTTACCTACTTTGGTGAAAAGCCCATGAAAGATTGCGGGCATTGCGACGTGTGCAGAGATAAGCGTTTTGTGGCGAAAAGCGACCAGGAGCTGAAAAAGGATATACTTCAATCGATAGAGGAACATAAACGTATATCTCTGCCGGAACTGGTGGCACACTACCCCGCCGCTGCTAAGGCGCAGGCAATCAGGATTGTTAGAGAGATGATGGATGTTGGGGAAATAGTGCTTGACAACAACGTTCTTCGCTGCCGCGATGGAAGTTCCCCCTGTTAGCGTGGATATGCGCGCTGGCGAAGAGCTAGGGCAACGTTACTTAATTCATGAGAAAAATCCCGAAGGGATGCATTATTATAGATAATGAATGTTCGTAATTCGCTAAGCCCGAGTGGGTGGCATAATTAGCAATCGAGCTAAAAAGCTTAGCTAAATGACATTGGGGCTAGGGGGATGTTTCATAAAAGTAAAGAGGCTCGTCTTAACAACGGGCCCCTTCTTTTTTAATCACACACAATTGAAAAAACTGAATCATTTCATAGTAACAGGATGTATTCTTTCACGTTTTTTCCACTGATAAGGTTATTAAAAATAGCGTGCCAGCGTAACTACTGATCATTGCAAAACACAAACTACATTTAGTAAAAGCATTACACATATATTTTTTCGTGCGACATTAAACATAGCGCGGATTGGGGCCGTTTTCAATGAGGAAAAACTTTCCCAAACAGTAAAATCTACTTTTTCATCCCCGGATACTTCATATGCAATCCCTGCAAAGTCTTCTGCAGCGTGCTGGCAACTATGTACGACTTATACCAGTTTTGATCAGCGGGTACTATATGCCATGGCACATCATCACAGTGTTTAAATACGTCCTCATAACATCTCATGTATTTGTCCCAGAGTTTCGATTCTTTAAAATCTTCAGAATTATACTTCCACATTTTCTGCGGGTCTTCCAGGCGTTCCTCCAATCGCTTTAGCTGCTCTTTGTGCGATACGTGAAGGTAGAATTTGAGTATATGGGTATCATTATGCTCTGTAAGCAACTTTTCAAAATCATTAATAGCTTTCATCCGAAGCCGTGCCGTTTTATCATCCACCAGTCCGTGTACACGCGTAATTAAGACATCCTCATAATGAGAGCGATTGAATATCTGTATCATTCCTTTTGCCGGCGCGTGCTGATGTATGCGCCACAGGAAATCATGTGCCAGTTCTTCCTTTGTCGGTTCCTTAAACGAAGCAACATCCACACCCTGCGGATTCATGCTGGTGAACACATCCCGCGTAAGCCCATCCTTGCCTGCCGCATCCATACCCTGTATCACTATTAGTATGCTGTGCTTACCTTCGGCATACAGCAGGTTTTGCAACTTATCCAGATCTATAAGAATTTCCTTTAGCTCACCCTTTATCTTATTCTTATTAATGTCTTCCGGTGCTGTTGTTGTGATGTCTTTTAGTTTCATAAGCTCTGGGCTCTTTGTTTAGACTAGGTAAAAATAGGTTTG
>CAIVEW010000085.1 GCA_903905065.1 uncultured Bacteroidota bacterium
CACCATCTCACCATGAAGCAAAACAGGTGCTCTTGATTCCGGGGCGCCTGTTACTTTGCCGGAAATATAGTCGGCGTTATTATTGTCAATTATACCCCTATAATCAAAACCCCATGACACAATCGCGCTATTTCAATAAAACTTCGTACCTTTGCTAACGCTGTTAGGAAAAATACATGCGGTAATGGGAATAGCAGAAAGAAAAGAAAGACAGAAAAAAGAAGTGAGGGACAGCATTCTTCAGAGCGCCTGGCAACTGGTGAATGAAGAAGGCTGGCAGAACCTGTCGATCCGTAAAATAGCTGATGCCATAGAATACAGTGTGCCGGTGGTATATGACCATTTTGAGAACAAGGAGGCAATACTTTCTGTATTTAACCGCCGCGGTTTTCAGTTGCTGGGTGATGAACTCAGGGCCGCAAAAGTAACCCAGTCGGAGCCGAAGAAAAAACTGGAAGCTATTGCTTTTGCATATTGGGATTTCGCATTTCGTCACAAAGAGTATTACCAGCTTATGTTTGGGCTGGGAATGCCGGGTTGCGAGGAACTGGCAAAAGTGCCGGAGCTGGTGGCCTTTATAGAAGTTATAGGCAGTGTTATTTCCCAGGTTGTGGCGGAAGGGAATAATAAGAGCGCTGATGTGCAGCTTAAGGTCCGGTCGTTTTGGTCAACAATACATGGGCTTGTTTCGATAAATCTTTTAGCGCCGCCATCAACACACGAAGGAGTGAGCAAGGACCAAATGAATAAAATGATCCTGAATGATTTTATAATGGGCTTTTTAAAGGGCCTGACAGAATAACCATTTTTTTTAGGTAACTAGTTAACGCTGTTAGCATTAATTATAGTATTAAATAAAATAACGTAACAAAAAACAATAACTCAATTAATTAACCAAAAACCAAAACAAAAAAACAACAATGAAAAGGATCTCCATTTTCGCAGCAGGAATATTACTGACAGCATCAGCATTTGCACAGACATGGTCAATAGACAAGGCCCATTCCCGGATAGGTTTCGGTATCACGCACCTCGGTATCAATGAAATAGAAGGTGACTTCAAAACCTTTGACAGCAAGATCACCTCTTCAAAAGCAGATTTCTCAGATGCTACAATAGAATTCTCTGCCGATATGAACTCTATTAACACCGATGTTGAAGCAAGGGATAAGCACCTGAAAAGCGCAGACTTCTTTGATGTGGCTAACAATCCGACAATGACGTTCAAAAGCACATCATTCAAAAAAGAAAAAGGCAATAACTATAAGGTAGAAGGCAACCTTACCATGCATGGCGTAACAAAGCCGGTGATACTTGATGCGGTACTTGTAGGCACCACCACGCACCCTATGACCAAGAAAGAAATGGCTGGTTTCAGGATCACAGGAATCGTGAACCGGATGGACTATGGTGTAGGTGCAACAATGCCTGGCCCAATGCTTGCGGAGAAAGTGGAATTAAAAGCAAATACTGAATTCAGCAAAGACTAAGGAATATGAAACAACTGATCTTTTCCCTGGCAGCGCTGTTATCATTATCAGCAGTGCTTGCCTTCAGGCCGGGAGCTACTAACTGGCAAATGACCGACAAATACATCGTCCGGTTCACCGGTGGTGGCGAGGTAGGCGGCATATTCAAAACCATGAAGGGCGCTATAGTATTTGACGATCAGCACCCGGAGACATCGAGCGTTGACTTGTCGATAGACGTGGCTTCGATCAACACAGGAAACGGATTGATGAACACCCATGCTAAAAGCGCGGAGTGGTTTGATGCAGGACAATACCCGGTGATCAGGTTTACTTCGAAGAAAATTGTGAAGGCCGGAGCTGGTTACCAGGTAACGGGTGAGATGGACATACATGGCGTGAAAAAAGAGATGGTGTTGCCATTCAGTTTTCAGAATAGTGGGAGTGCGGGGACGTTCAGTGCGAAATTCAATATCAATCGCAGTGATTTTCATGTGGGCAAGCCAGGTGGCGATGTGGACGAAAATATAAAGCTCGAGGTAGTGGTGCCGGTGGTGAAAAAATAACTTAACAAAAAATAAAACGATGCTAAAGCGATTGTTGTTACTGGGTGTTATATCGGGCATACTTGCCGGGGTAGTAGCACTTATTTATCAGAAGATATATTCTTCTTCGGTAGGTGCAGACTTTTCTTCAGTGGTGAAGCCGGTAGGGGTTATGATATCGAACATTGTTGGCTGCGTTATAGCTGCACTGGGATACTGGATACTGAGCAAATGGCTGAAGAGCAAAACGGAGATCGTGTTCAATTTTGTTTTCGTGATCCTTTCTTTTGCCAGTATGCTTCCGGTTTTTGCTGCCAAGCTGCCATTGACGATTAGTTCACCCGAACTGTTTCCGGGGTTGGCTATACCCATGCACTTTTTCCCGGCACTGGCGTGGTCTACACTGGAACCGCTGTTTATTAAGAATGGGGAATAAAGGGGGCCTCACCCCAGCCCTCTCCAAGGGAGAGGGTGAAGTAGAATGAGTTGCGTACATCCGATGTATCCGGTGAGGTCGAGTGAGTTACGTAAAAACACTCAATATGAAAGAGACAATGAAAATAGATATCTGGTCAGACATTATGTGCCCATTCTGTTATATAGGGAAGAGGAAACTGGAAAGTGCGCTACAGCGATTTGAGCATAAGAATGATGTGCAGATCGTTTGGCACAGTTTTCAACTGGACCCAACAATGAAGTATGAGGCAGGAAAAGATATTCATGGGTACCTGGCAGCGAAATACGGCAAAACACGGGAATGGTCGGTGTCAGTGCATAACCAAATGACGGAAACAGCAAAAAAGGAATGGCTTACTTACAACTTTGACAAGACCTTGATCGCCAATTCTTTTGATGCGCACCGGCTTATACAACTGGCCAAGACCAAAGGATTAGCGGATGTGGCTGAGGAAAGTTTATTCCGGGCATATTTTACAGAAGGCAGGAACATCAGCGACCACAACACCTTATTGAAAATAGGTATGGAAATAGGATTAGGAGCGGTTGAGGTGGGGGAGATGCTCAACAGCGATGCTTTTTCAGATGAGGTGAACAAGGATATCCAAATGGCGCAGGCATTAGGGATTAGCGGAGTTCCGTTCTTCCTGCTGGATGACCGATATGGGATATCGGGTGCACAGCCGGCGGACGTGTTTACGGATGGACTGCAGCAGGCATGGGCGATACATGAGCGAGCAAAGCAAACAATAAAGAATGATGTAAACGTTGGTGTATGTACGCCGGATGGTATCTGCGAACCCGTGATCAATCAAAAAGCAATTCAAAACAATTAATAACCATAAAAACAAACGAAAACATGAGCAACACAAAATGGGTGTTAGACCCAACGCACTCGGAAGTACATTTCAAAGTAAGACACCTGGTATCGCACGTGAGCGGACAGTTTAAAAAATTTGACGCAACCGTGGAAACAGACGGAGACGACATCTCCACTGCCAAGGTGCATTTTACGGCGGACATAGAGTCGGTATCTACAAATAACGATCAGCGCGATGGTCACCTGAAAACAGGCGACTTTTTTGATATTGCTAATCACCCGCAGCTGATATTTGACAGCACTAAAATGGAAAAGGTGAGCGACGAGCATTATAAAATGCATGGTGTGCTGAACATGCGCGGCGTAAGAAAAGATGTGGTACTTGACGTGACGTTCGGAGGCATTGCGCCAGATCCATGGGGCAATATGCGTTCGGGTTTTGGGGTTACCGGCAAGGTGAACCGTATGGACTATGGTGTGAGCTTCGGCGGTGTATCAGAGACAGGCTCCATTGTGCTGGGGCATGATGTAACGATAAGCGCCAACGCAGAGTTTGTGAAACAAGTTGCGACGGTTACGGCATAATGGCTGTTGGTAGTTTTCAAATGACGGCCAATTAAAATGATAAAATTCAAAAGGCTCTTGTTAGGAGCCTTTTGAATTTTATTTATCGTTTTAAACTATTTCAATTTACTTATTCCCACACGTACTGCTTCTTATTAAGCAGTAACGCTTCACCAGCAATGGTTTGTTCCCCTGTGGCTACATCGTATACTGCACATTCGTAGAGTATGCGGTTCTTTTCTTTTACGATCTCTTTTACTTTTATCACGGCTTCATATTGGGTGTCCACGAACATGGGTTTGAGCCACTTGATGCTCTGGCTCATGTAGATGTGCCCATCGGCATACCATAGTGCACCGAATATTTTAGTGAATACACTGGCGCCGAGAAAGCCGTGCATAATATTGCGTCCAAACATGCTGGCCTTGCCGGCAGCAGGGTCGGTGTGCAATGGATTAGTGTCGCCGCTGATGCGGGCGTAGGTATCTACATCATCTTGTGTGTAACTGTACTTGTGGCGGAATTCGTCTCCGATCTGTAACATAGTTTTTGTGTGTTTTTGAGGGGCGAAAGTAAGGAAAAAAGACCTCTCCCCATCCCTCTCCGAAGGAGAGGGTGAAGTAGAATGAGTTATGCAACTGGGATTTCAAAAAAAAAGTGAAACATATATCTCTATCCATAGGTATAGCGACAGGCTCCGTTAAATAATTGTTAGGGAGCCGATAAATATGGAATTTTACATTTACTTAACTTTAAGCTATCTACCTTTGCAGCGCGAAAAAGGGATAGAAAGGCACCGGACGATTGTAGCAGAATTGAAGAACTAAGATAGTAAAAAAAACGTTTTCGCAATAGAACACGCACATATTTTTTAAACATAATAACAATTAACATGGCTTTCAAAGGCAACAATTTGGTGGACAACATAGTTGACACACAAAAAAAAGTGATGGATTCTGTAGTGGAGAACACTAAGAAATTCGCGAACGGCAACGCTACGCTCAATGAAACAATTGAGAAAGGAAGCGACTGGTACAAGAACTGGCTGGAGACCCAGAAGAACTTGTTTACTAAAGTGACAAGCGAAGCTCCTAAAGCTGCTGAAAAAGCTACTGAAGCTGCAAAAGAAGCAACTGAGAAAGCCAGTGAGTTTTTCGAAAACTGGATGAAAGTGCAGGCTGACCTTGCAAAGCAAATGTGGGACAAGAGCCAGGAAACTGCAAAGAACCTGGGTAACGGTACCGCTGCTAACCCATTCAGCCAGTGGCAGAAGAGCTTCAACATGGAGTCTAACCCAATGACCGCATGGATGAACAATAACTCATCTAACCCAATGACTGCCTGGATGAACCAGATGCAGGCTAATAACTGGATGAACCAGGCACAGCAGATGAACCCGTTCAACACTGATAATATGAAGAAGGCACAGGAGCAGATGACTTCTATGTTCGGCCAGTTCAACAATACACTGCAGAGCAGCATGGCTGACTGGACTAAAATGTTCCAGAGCTCAACTGCTCATGATGCTTATAACAACATGATGAAGACCGGTGAGGGCTTTACCAAGTTTGCTGAGTTGTGGGCGCCAATGTTCAAATCTATGCAGGAAAAGACTTTCAACATGGACGAGTACAAAAAGTGGATGAACCCGGAGACTTACAAGGAGTTTACGGATAAATTCTTCAGCTTTATGCCACAGGAAGGCCGTGACTACATGACCAAAATGGCAGACATGATGAAGAACGGTACAGCGCAGATGACCCAGTATGGTAAGACCAGCTTCGATCAGCTGCGTGGTATGATGGGCAACAGCACAGATATGTTTGGCCAGGTGAACAAGGCGTACAACGACTTCACCAACATGATGAGTGAAGCGGCTTCCCCTTTCACCAAGCTGATGCCAGAAAATGCACAGAGCAAAACTATTAAGGAGTGGAGCGATATTGCTAAGCGCATAGCTGAATACAACATCAAGAATGCAGAACTTCAGTACATGATCTATAGCCAGGGTACTAAGGTTATGGACAAGCTGGCTGAAAGCACCGCTAAGAAAATACAAGACGGCGTAGAAGTGAAGAGATTTCTGGCCCTTTACCAGGAGTGGATGAACATCAGCGACAAGGTTTATGTTTCTTTGTTTGAAAGCACTGAATACAGTAAACTGATGGGCGAAGTGAGCAGCATGCAGAACAAGCTCCGCAAGGATATAGAACTGCAGATGGAAGGTATGATGAAGGACATTCCGGTAGCTACACGCAGCCAGATGGATGAAGTTTACAAGACCATCTACGACCTGAAGAAGAAAGTACGCGAAATGGCTGCTAAGATGACTGCTGCTGAAAGCGTAGAAGAAGAAGCGGTTGCGGAAGATGAGTTCGATGAGGAAGAAGAATACACAGCGCCATCACCAGCTAAGAAAGCAGTGAAGAAAGCTGTTGCTCCTACTAAGCGTGGACGCAAATAATAAATAGAGATAGTTGATAAAAAAAGGAACGCGATCGCGTTCCTTTTTTTATTGGAGCTGCATTGTGTTGTACTGTTTTGCTAATCGGGAGTTGCGGGCGTTGATCCCGAGCAGATGCGCAAATCTTGGGCCTCTGCTCATGGGGGGCACCCTCAATTAGTTACATTTCGTTCTCGAGGAAAAGGATAATGTTCCGGTTCACATCTTCTGCTTTTTCCCATTGCACAAAATGGCCACAGTGAGGAATCATTACCAGGTGCGCGCCATGCATTTTGCTAACTGCATCAGCAGCTATTTTTTCGGTTGTGGTGTGGTGTAGGAGCTTGTTAGGTATAAGTGCATCGTTCTTGCCAAACAAGACAAGAACGGGCATGTGCAGCCTGTTGAGCTTGCTGAAGACTGGTTCTTCCATCATTCCTTTTATGCATGCCTCCACCATTTTCTTATAATAGTTGAGCTTGTATGTTTTCATGATGCCTACAAGCTCTTTCACTATCCCGTCGCCCTGGGTGTGGTTGCGGTAAAAACTGTTTTGGATTGCAGTGCGCAAACTGTTCTCATCAGAAGAGATAAAATCAAGGAGATGAATGGAAGTGTAGTACATTGTCTTTTCCATCACCGAAAACTGCTCGAAACCCGCCGGTGCGCACAGTATTAACGACTCAGCGCAGCCGGGATGATTGAGTACTGTAGTCATTGCGATCTGCCCACCCATGGAGTGCCCGACTATATGCAGGTCCTTCAGCTTCAGTGCATTGATAAAATTGAAGACACATTCAGCAAAAAACTTCATTCCGAAAGGATGTGCATGCTGGTCAGACAGGCCATTGCCGGGCAGGTCTATGGCTACGCAGCGATAGTATTTTTTCAGTTCGTCGATATTCTTCTTCCATACAGGCGCATAGTTAGCGAGCCCATGTATGAAAAGCAGCGTACGCTCGCCGGAGCCTTCATCTATGTAAGCAACCCTGCAGTTGCCGGGAAGGTCAATGTAATGGGTAGTGTATGGGTAGCTAATCAATTTGAAAATTTGAAAATGTGCAAATTTTAAAATGCACACAAAAGTATGCTTTTCGCCTGTAGCATTATTATGAAACTAAAAGGTGCGCTGCATTTGCAGCGCACCTTCCTATTACTTATCAAGTATCACTTATTTAGCACCTGTCGATCACCCATTCAGCAACGGCAGGAGCAAGTTCCTTTTGCGACTTGCCGCCTACGAACACGCCTATATGGCCACCAGGGAAAGCGTAAACCTTCTTGTCGGTAGAGCCAATGAGGTCCATGATGTTCTTGGTGCTTTCATTGGGTATAATGTTATCTTCCGTAGCATATACATTAAGGAATGGAACCGTCATTTTCTTAAGGTCAACTTTGCGGCCACCAAGTTCAAATTCGCCATGGATCAACTTGTTATCGCGGAAAAGGTCCTTGATATATTTGCGGTACATTTCACCTGGGATAGCTGGCAGATCGCTCTTCCATTTTTCCATGCGGAGGAAGTTCTCTATTTTCGGCTTGTCATCAAGCGAGTCAACGAGGCTGAAGTATTTGCTTACGTTCATGCTTGGTTTCAGCATGCCGAATGCGCTGTCTATCATTTCGCCGGGTATGGTGCCCATCGTGTCCACCATCGCATCTACATCAATGTACTTGGTCCATTTGTAGAGCATGCACTTGGTGGTAGAGAAATCGTAAGGCGCCACATAAGTAGTGAGCGATTTTAATTTCTCCGGGTACAACGACGCATAAATCATAGAGAAAGTGCCGCCCTGGCAAATGCCCATCTTGTGTATCTTCTGAGTCTTGTGCTTTTTGCGCAGGAAATCAACGGCACCATTCATGTAGACATCAATATAGTCTTCCATGGTCAGGTAGCGGTCTGAGCGATCGTGATAACCCCAGTCCATAATATAGACATCCAGGCCTTCTTCGATCAGCTTTTTCATCAGGCTGCGGTCAGGCTGCAGATCCAGCACATCGTGCCTGTTGAGCATTGCAAAGGACACCAGTACAGGGGTTGCGCATTTTGCTTTGGTATCACGCGTGTAGTGATACATTTTTATTTTATCGCAAGACCATACCAATTCTTTTGGGGTCATGCCTACTTCCACATCACCTATTTCGTTTAATACTTCGTATCCCCTCTGTATTTTTTCAGAGGTAGTTACCATTTCCTGGGCAATATCTGCGGTATTAAAATTCATTTGGCTATATTTTTTGCGGCGAAGTTAATGCCTATTTGCAATTTAAGTTGTTAATTATGAGAGGAAACGGCCAACTGTGAATAACCAAGTGGATAATAAAATAACGCGGCTAAGGCATGTTATATTTCTGCTTATTTGTTTCCCGATATATTTATAAAATGATATTTCTGTGAATAGTTCCTTTTTATGACCCTTTGGACTATCTTTCATTGACTAAACCGTTATTTATGAGCACAACAGAAAAGAGAATCGTATTGGTAACCGGCGCTACGGGCGGCCTTGGTACTGCAATGTGTAAAAAATTATATGACGATGGATATATTGTTGTGGCCAACTACCACAGTGAAGATAAAGCCATCAAATGGAAGGAGAAACTGCACGACGAAGGGTATGATATTAATATATATTATGCCGATGTCGCCGATTTTAATTCTGTTGGTGCCATGGTTGAAAAAATAGCTGCCGAGATAGGCCATGTAGATGTACTCGTAAACAATGCCGGGATCACCCGCGATGGCGGTTTTCGTAAAATGACCTTTGAAAACTGGCGCGCTGTAATATCTACCAATCTCGACAGTGTATTCAACTGTTCCCGCCATGTCATCAATCATATGATAGAGAAGGGTTTTGGGCGTATTATCAATATATCATCGGTGAACGGCCAGCGCGGGCAGTTCGGACAGGCTAACTACTCTGCTGCAAAAGCCGGGATGCACGGATTTACAAAAACGCTTGCAATGGAAGTAGCTAATAAGGGCGTAACGGTAAACACTATTTCTCCCGGTTACATAGGTACGGATATGGTAATGGCGGTAAAAGAAGAGATCCGTAACCAGATCATCGCGCAGATACCGCTAGGCAGGCTCGGTGGTACCGAGGAGGTGGCATACCTGGTATCGTTCCTTGCTTCTGAACATGCCAACTTCATTACCGGAGCCAACATGAGCATTAACGGTGGCCAGCACGTTTATTAGTCGTGAGTTGTAAGTCATAAGTCGTGAGCCTGCCTGCCGGTAGGCAGGTCTGCGAGGGCAGCAAAGTAGTATTTGCTAAATTAAATGACATTCAATCGAGCACCTGCAAATTTTTTGCAGGTGTTTTTTCTTTTTTTGATAATTGTTTGCCCAATGCTTACTTTGCGCCCTCAAAAAAAGATACACACAATTTATGTCATCAAAATTAAACACGGTCACAGTTATCGGGTCTGGTACAATGGGAAATGGTATCAGCCATGTGTTCGCACAATGCGGATTTAATGTAAACATGATGGATATCAAGCAGGATGCGCTGGACAAAGCTATTTCTGTTATTGGCAAAAATATGGACCGGCAGGTGGCCAAGGGTACACTTACCGAAGACGCTAAACAACAATCACTGGGACGCATAAAAACTTTTACGGACATGGCAGCGGCGGTGGCCAATGCGGACCTGGTAGTAGAAGCAGCAACCGAAAATATAGAGCTGAAACTGAACATCTTCAAGCAGCTTGACCAGCACTGCCCGGCAGATTGCATACTTGCTTCCAACACATCTTCTATTTCACTTACACGCATTGCGTCTGTAACCAACAGGCCAGGCAAGGTGATCGGCATGCATTTCATGAACCCGGTGCCCGTGATGAAGCTGGTGGAGATCATCAACGGTTATGCAACAGACCGCGAAGTAACACAGACCATTATAGACCTTACCGTAAAACTGGGTAAAGTGCCTTGTGTAGTTAATGACTACCCAGGTTTTATCTCTAACCGTATATTGATGCCGTTGATCAATGAGGCTGTCCTTGCATTGCAGGAAGGTGTTGCCGGTATCAATGAGATCGATACTATAATGAAGCTGGGTATGGCGCACCCGATGGGCCCTTTACAATTGGCTGACTTCATAGGACTGGATACCTGCTACTCCATCATGCATGTATTGCATATGGGCTTTGGCAACCAGAAGTATGCACCGGCTACATTGCTTGCCAACATGGTACAGGCGGGCTACCTGGGCGTGAAGTCTGGCGAAGGATTTTACAAATACACACCCGGCAGCAAGGAGCTTGTAGTGAGCGATCGCTTCGCGAGCAGGGTTTGGAGCTAAGGATTTTCAATTATTTGGGTTTTAAGGGCAGGCGTTTACGCTTGCCCTTATTTATTGCCAAATATGGTTGTTGATTTGAACGAAATACGATCGAAAGACAACCCGCTTGCCTTTAACGTGATTTCTTCGAGTTCACTGGACGTTCCGTTGTGTTTTATTCTTCGCAGGAAAAGGTTGGATGCCTTCTTTATTGCGATGTCATCTTTGTTCAACTGCATTTGTTTATACAGGCTCGACCGTTTCATATTGCCATTGTCGTCAATTCCATACATCGCCCAGATATTATAATCGAAAGCATCTCCTGATACGATATTCGAAACTTTATCGTAAAGAAACAATTTGCAACGGGCATACGACATCGGTGCTCTCAGTATCACAATAAACAGCTGCAGGTCGTCATAGGGTACCCGCAACGTGTTAAAATAGGCATCTTTTGATTTGGTAAATTCTTCTGTGCTGTCGTTACGGGTTTCCACATAAAAATCGATGATTATATCCTGTATTTTTTTGGCAACAATTTTGGGTACTTTCTTATGAGGCTGATGAAAGTCGATCCAGGAAAAAGTGATCGGCAGTTCTGTGTCTATGCAGGTTATTTCCGGAGGTAAACTGAATTTATGCGGTTGCTGTGTTTGTGCCCTTGATGCGCCTGGTATCAAAAGGAACAAAGCAATTAGCGGCATCAATAATGCTCTGCTGGTTATTTCCATCTATCTAAATTAAGGACTCTTTCTAAATAATAATGAATTTGAAGGTCTAACGTTCCTAAATTTGCACCATGCCACAATTAGTTATTGCATCTAACAATGCACATAAGATCAGTGAGATAAGCCAGTTGCTGGAGGGCATTGAGTTGTTGTCGCTGAAGGATATTGGCTTTACTGCCGATATACCTGAACCGTTTCATACGTTTGAGGAGAATGCATTGGCGAAGGCTTCGGCTATCTATCAATTTTGTGGTAAGAATGTATTTGCCGATGATAGCGGTATATGTGTTCATGCACTGGGTGGTGCGCCGGGTGTAGATAGTGCGCATTATTCTGGCGAGCGGGATGACGAAAAGAATTTACAGAAGGTGCTGACGGGGTTAAAGGATGCGCAAGATCGCAGGGCGTTTTACAAAGCGGTAATCTGCCTGATGTGGGATGGGGAGGTGTATTATTTTGAAGGCATTTGCGAAGGGAAAATAACAGAAGAGAAAAGAGGGGAGGGCGGCTTTGGGTATGATCCGATATTTATACCTGATGGGTATGAGCAAACATTTGCGGAGTTGCCACTGAGCGAGAAGAATAAAATAAGCCACAGGGGCAAGGCCGTGATGAAGATGGTGGAATACCTCTCCCCGGCCCTCTCCGAAGGAGAGGGTGAGGTGGAGTGAGTAGTTTAAATAGGTTCTTATGAAATTTTCGATAGGGGATAGGATAGTGCTGAACCGCACGGGCGAAGAGGGCCATGTGACGGCTTTCATCGACACCAAAATGGTGGAGGTGGAAGTAGGGGGCACCATATTTCCGGTGCATATGGAAGACATAGATCACCCGTATCTAAAATGGTTTACTGACAAGTCTGCGAAAAAGAAGAAGTCATTGCCGGAGCAGTTACCAGTGGAGCGCATAACGGAGCGTAAGCAACGCCTGGCTAAGGGTGTATACCTGTCTTTTATGCCGGTGTATAAGACAGAAGATATGGAAGAGAAGGTAGATTTACTGAAAGTCTATCTCCTGAATGAGTTGCCACAGCTGGTGAAGTTCGTGTATGATGTACGCTTCTCTAACAAGAGTGAATTTAAGCATGAAGGTACTCTGCATGGATTTGGGAATGTGTATTTGCACAGCGTTGCGTACGGGGATATGAACGACCAGCCCCGGTTTCACTGGGAACTGACAGACACTGGGAATGACAGCATGGAAAAGGCGGAAGGGATATTGCGCATCCGGCCGGTGAAACTGTTTGAGCATATTACGCAGATGATGCTAAGCAGCGAACCTACTTTTAGCTATGTGCTCATTGAGGATTTCTCTCCAAAGAAAAAACCTGAGCCCAAGGAAACATATGAGCCGGTAGTAAAACCAAAGTTCGTTCCGGTGACTACACGAACGATTGAGGCGGCCCGTTATGAAATAGACCTTCACATTGAGGAGTTGGTAGACGAGAAGAAAGGCCTGACCAATGCAGATTGCATAAAAATACAACTCGATACTTTGCAGCGGTACCTGCAGCTAGCCATCGTTCATCGACAAGAACGAATGGTAGTGATTCACGGCCTGGGTAAAGGAAAGCTACGGGAAGAAGTTCATGCTATTCTAAAAAAGACAAAAGAAGTGGGCAGGTTTAAAAACGAGTGGAGCGGCAAGTATGGCTTTGGCGCTACCGAGATATATTTCCGGTATTAGCCGAAAAAATCTTTCTCCTATTCTGTTCCAACTGATTAAAATCAGGGAAATGTATATGAGCTGCGGATATCTTTGATGTTGAAAACGGCGGTGCAGTGCAGAGGATTTCACCCCTCCGCACTACAAAACTTTTGTTTATCAAATAGTTCTTGCCAGCTCCAGGATATTCGCAATGGCCTGCGGACGCGGTTGCAGCAGGTCTTTGGCTGCTGCGTGAAGGATATTCATTTCGTGAGCGAAGCCATATTGCCCATCATCACCCGTATGCGCCATAGCCGGCTTATGATCGTAAAGGTGTTTTTCAGTAAGTTTTCTATGTAAAGTTTTGTTCATTGATAAAAGTTGTTTTCAAAAAAACGCTGCAACGGACTGATTATTGTATAGAAGATAAAAAATAATGTTAATGTGCCGAAATTATGTAAAATGAATTAATTTTTATTTATATATTTATACCTTAGTCGCTAAATAATATGAAAATAGTAGGGATAACAGGAGGAACAGGATTTATTGGCCGGAATCTGACGGCGTTGCTGATAAGAAAAGGATATGACGTAGTAGTATTTACGACTGGGGTAGCAAAAAGGCGAAAAAAACAGCATATCTCCTACGCTCACTGGAATCCCGAAAATGGAGCTTGCGACCTCGCAGCCATGAAAGGTGTAGACGTAATGGTGAATCTGGCTGGTGAGGGGATTGCAGACAGGCGATGGAATGCAAAGAGAAAGAAGGAGATCAGGGACAGCAGGGTGAAAAGCACAAATTTTCTCGTCGCTCACCTGAACGCCTATGCACCGAACTGCAAAACGTTTATTACTGCCTCAGCAACAGGTTTTTATGGGGCGGATAACCATTATTCGGACTCTTTCTCTGAGACCGCCCCTGCGGCTACCGACTTCCTTGGTGAGACCTGCAGGCAATGGGAGGAAGCTTCAGAAAAACTGAACAAGAATATAAGAAGGGTAGTATTGAGGTTTGGCATTGTGCTGGGCAAGGGCAGCGGGGCGTTTCCACAACTTGCGAATCCTACGATTTATGGTATTTCTCCTATTCTTGGTTCCGGTGGCCAGGTAGTAAGCTGGATAGAAATTCATGATCTCGCCAGGCTCTTGTTATTTTCGATAGAACATCCCGAAGTTGCAGGGATATATAATGCCGTGGCACCTGGCCATGTGCCACACAGAGAGCTGATGCGCACTATAGCATCAATGAAACGCGGTACCCGCATACCAGTACACGTCCCTTCGGCATTGCTTAAGATACTACTAGGCGAAATGAGTACAGAGGTGCTGAAAAGCTGCACCGTAAGCGCTGATAAGATAGTTGCCGCGGGTTTTGTATTTGAGCATCCCGATATAGAGAGTGCGGTAAAAGCAATAGTGCATTCTATAGCAAAGCCAAAGTAATAAATCTCCTGAAATCATTAATATTTGATTAATAAGGAAATTTGGTAAATATTATTTTTTAACAATTACCAACGGAATTGTTATATTTAGTGTCTATATGTCGTACCCCTTTTTAGAACCGTACTAAATCTTTCCTTTTATGAGAATATTTTCGACCCTGATACTCAGCGTGGCGCTGTCTGTAGTTGCCTGCAGCAATGCAAATGCACAAAGAATAACTGTAACGCTTGCCGGAAATGGCTTAGCAGGCTACTTTGGTGAAAACAAATCGGGATACCTTAACGAAATAAACAGTCCGTATGACGTATGCACAGATGCGGCAGGCAACCTTTATTTTTCGGATCATGGCAATGGCCGGATACGCAAAATAAACCAGGCCACAGGGGTGACAACTACCGTGGTGAGCGGTATTAACCCGTATTATATGTGCATTGATGCATCGAACAATCTTTATTTTTCTGCACCGGGGGCTATATATAAGGTTAACGCCATAACCAGCGCAGTTACATTGATTGCAGGTACGGGCACTATTGGTTTCTCTGGCGACGGTGGTCTTGCTACTGCTGCTATGATTCAGGGCCAGCTCGGGATTTGCGTGGATGGAGCAGGAAATATCTATATGGCCGACGGCAATAACAACCGCATCAGGAAGGTAAACGCTGCCACAGGGATAATTACGACTATTGCAGGTACCGGAACGGCCGGGTACACAGGCGATGGCAGTGCTGCGGTTGCTGCCACCTTAACTGCGCCAACTGTGCTTTGCGCTAATGCTGCAGGCGATATATTTTTTGCTGATCAGGGTGTAATAACCGGCGGCGTTATTGAATATGCTACCGGCATGTCTATAAGGAAGATAAGTGCTGCAACAGGGAATATCTCTACCATTTCAGGCGGAGCCACTTATACTTATCTGTTTGGAGGGCCTGCACTGGGGGCCTATTTAGGTACGCTCACTGGCCTTTGCTGCGACGGATCGGGTAATGTTTATTGTTGCGAAATAAGCTGCTCCTGCAGGAAGATAGATGTGACCACGGATTCTATTTACGCATTGGCCGGCGATTTTTCGGTTGAATCATACGCCGATAACATAAATTCATTGATCGCATACCTGGACAATCCATTCGGGATATGCGTTGACGCTACGGGCAATTTATATGTAGCTGACAATGCCAATAACCGCATCAGGAAGGTGATCCCATTATCTAATACGCCATCATTTGCCTACAGGACAGGCCAGTATATTTATCCCTGCCCCGGCTACCCGGTATCTTTTAATACCCAGACCACGATCACTAATATTACTCCGGGGCAAATGGAAACCTGGAGTGTTTTCACCGCTCCGCTGCACGGATCGTTATCGGGTTTCCCTTATTCGGCGCACTCCAATGGCACCGACAGCACTACCATGCCAGCCGGTTTATCATACACCTCCAGCGCGGGTTATACTGGCACAGACTCGTTCAAGGTTATGGTTTCCAACGGTACTCTGTCGGATGTAATGACCATTTACGTTTCTGTTTCTGCGCCATCCCCTGTTTCTATTTCCGGCGTATCCAGTTTCTGTTCGGGTACGGCTGTCCCTTATAGTTCATCGTTCTACGGGGGCATATGGAGCGCTACTAACACGAATGCTGCAGCGTCGGGAGGTGAAATAACGGGTTTTGCCGGTGGCATGGATACCATCTTGTACACGGTTCCCGGTGTATGCACTGCGGTGGCGACCGTCAATGTTATCCCAGCTCCGGATCCTGGATATATTGCTGGCTCAAGCGTGGTATGCCTGGGTTCTACAGCTCTTTTGAGCGATGCTGTTGCGGGTGGCGTATGGAGCAGTACCGGTACCTATGCTGCAACAATAAGTGCCTCAGGTCTCGTGACTGCCGTCTCTCCCGGAGTAAGCACAATTAGTTACACTGTCAACGATGGTACTTGTACTTCTGCTGCAACAATGTCAGTGATCGTAGGCACTCCGGTGGGCTCTATAGGTACATCAGGTCCAACGGCGGTATGTGTGGGCTCTTCTTTTACGGTGTTCGATACAATTCCATCCGGTGTGTGGAGTGTAACCAATGGCAACGCGGCAGTTACACCGGCAGGCTTGCTGACAGGCGTGATTGCGGGGATGGATACAGTGGTCTATACCGTCTCAAATATATGTGGCTCCGCAAATACAACATTGTGGGTTGAAACCTACCCGCTGCCAGATCCGGGAACGATCTCCAGCCCGACTGATATTTGTTTGGGTGCTACAGGGATTTGCACCGAAAGTGTAACAGGTGGTACCTGGTACACGATGTATTCTTACGCTACTATCGATAGCAGCGGAACTGTTACGGGATCAATAGTAGGCCCCGATACGTTGTACTATTTGGTGACGAGTGCTTACGGCTGTTCTTCGAGCACGATCGCGCCTATTAATATCGATCCTGCTCCTGACGCAGGGAGCATAACCGGCAGTAACAATATTAATGCAGGCACATCTACTACGCTTTCTAATGTTGGTGCTACAGGCAGCGGTGTGTGGAGCACTACGAATTCTTCCGTTTCAACCGTTACTGGTGCCGGGTTAGTATATGGCGTCGCGCCTGGTACGGATTCTATCGTTTATTCGGTTACCAACTCGTGTGGTACTGCAAACGCCTATTTTAGCTTTACCGTGTCTGAGGTAACCACTGGTTTAACCAATACGCCTGCGGGCACGGATAAACTGATGGTAACGCCCAATCCAGCCAAGGACAATTTTACTGTAATGTTTTCCACAGCCACAAACGAGCCGGTGATCATTATGATCATGGATATTACTGGTGCCAAGCTGAAAACAATTGCTGGGTTTACGAACCAGGCGATCGATGCATCGCTCAATATGCCTGCAGGTATTTATCTGCTTAACGCATCCACTGCAACTGAAAGCAAGAGCGGGAAAATAGTTATAGAGTAATTGAATGGAATTGTTGACTGATTTTGTAGAGGCGCAATGCATTGCGCCTCTACGTATTTTGGCCATATCACTCTACAACAATTTTCCTCACGGTGTGCCGGTTTTTGACATCAATGGTCTTTACAAAATAAATTCCGCGCGCCCATAGTGATACCGGGATATCTGTTTCGCCATCAACCTGCCCTTTCCACATTTGTTGGCCAACAACATTATATATGACGGTTTGCAATGTGCCCTTATTGCCGCCAAATATGCGCAGTACGCTATGTGCCGGAACCGGGTAGATGACAATATCACTGTCCGAAGCAAGGCTGTGCGTGAGTGTGAAATCAACACTATTCACATTAAAGAATACGTTGCTGCTCCCTTTTACTTTTATCCGTGCTGCGTGAATATCCGTATCCGGATTGGGGAGAATGACAACAGCAGAGCCAGTATTCGGGAAGTTGCCGATGTGGTAGGGCCACGTGTTACCGGCATCAGCAGACAGATATATATCCACCGATGAAGCATTGATAGGCGCGGCATTGGTGCCGACTACGTTCCAGGTTATAGTTTCCGGGCTACCGCCTATGTAATACAGGCCGGCGGTTCCCTGGCTTGTCACTTTAAATCCTTCGCCTGTGTTGATGACATCGAGATGAACGGTATCATCCGGTATCAGGAAGCAGCCATTGCCCTGGTATATATCGCGTAGTGTGAGATGAAAAGTAAGAAAGCGGGCAACATCGGGTGCTTTTTCTCCTTCGTTATTTTCTGTGCCGGCGTCACTTAAAATACCGGACAGCACAAGGCTGTTTTTAGGAAAAACGCGGGTGGCAGCTTTGACGGGAATAAATGACCTGAAAATTGGGCCATACTGATGTGTATTTAAAAGAGACGCCCCTGCGTCGCCAAGGTTCCATTGTTCCCAGCAATAAGTGACTGATGTATCAGCAACAGAATCAACTGCAGCCGGAGCAACGATCTCAAAAGGAGTAAGATAGGGTATTGTGTAGCGGGCTGCGAAAGAAGGGATTGATGCCAGCTTGTTGCCGGTGGCGGTTTTCACTGCACAGACATCCCCGGTTGTGGTGATATAGTTTTGGATCTGTTCCAGGCTAATAGAATGAAAATATGCATCACTGTGCGGTTGCAGGTCATCGGGGCTGCAGATGCCGGCATAAGCCATAATGGTGGACCCGCTGCCGGGCTCATAAGCGGTTGGAGGGTTCAGGTTATCGCCGCCGCAATTGCCGTCAGAGCTATTGAAAGGGTGGTCGGCTCCGTATTCATGGCCCATTTCATGAGCAACATAATCTATATCAAATCCATCACCTACCGGATCAGGCTGGCCGGTGACGCTTTGTGCCTTGGTACCCGACTCGCATATGACACCAATTTGCGATAAGCCTCCAGCGCCCGTTGTAAATACATGGCCCACATCATAGTTCGCACTTCCGATACGGGCATCACAAACGCTTTGGTTTACCATTAGACATTGCGGTGCATTACCGTCAAAATCGCCATAAGGATCAATCCCATTTACAGCACTGGTATCTTCATTCCAGATCAGCGTGTCTTCATTATCTGCAAAGATCATGGACACCGATAGCTCCCGCTCATAGACGCCATTAATACGGTTCATTGATGTGACCATTTTACTCAGCACCTGCGCAATTGTCGGATTGGACAAGCCGGTCGCAGCCTGCGCGTAAAAATGGTCGCACGCGAGGGCCAGGCGGTAGGTGCGCAGTTCGTAGCCGTTTGCGGTTCGGGACGACTTTTTTTGTCCGGGGCTTGTTTCCTGGCCTGAGGCATAAAAGCCAGGTGTAACCACACATTTCATTCTTTCCAGGGGATCTTTGGTTTCATCCCGTTTGTAATGTACGAGGTAGTTGCCATCGTGGTCTTTGTTGTAAGGGCCGATAAGCGAAGTATTACCGTCGTCAAAGATCATGGCGTGAAAACCGTAAAGGGTCATATCGAGCTTTGCGGTCACCTGTGGGTTGTCAACCGCCTCACCGGTAAAGGTCGTTAGTTCCGGATATTTGCCTGCAAGCCTGGAGGGCAGGAGGCTAGTTCGCCATACCCTGAACTGTCGGAATGAGCCATCCGGAAGAGGCAATTCTACTATGTGCGATTCGCGGTATGACGCAGAAAGTGTACTGAACTGTTTTTGTAATAACGTTTCGTCTGCACTGTAAACGAGATAATGTAATGGATGAATGGTTTGTCTGGCCTTCCCCATCGTATCCGGATCGATTCGGCGCCAAAGGCTGCCCGCCACCGAAAAATCAGCGCTAAACAGTGCGGCAAAAAGAACCAGGAAATAGATGGGTTTCATCAGCGGGCAGGGATGAGGTGAGGGGTATCAATAATATCAGATAATTTTGGCTATTAGCTCAATAAAGTTAGCAAATTTATCTGAGCGATAAGCCCATTGATATTTTCGATCCATTGCTATTATCTTAGCAGCCCGATGGATGCAGTATTATTTCAAATATCATACACACTGGGTGATATAGATAAGGCCGCGGTGCAATTCTGGGAGGTGTTGCATACCTACCGCATTTTTGCTTTCAGTGGAGACCTTGGAGCAGGAAAAACTACATTTATTCATCATTTGTGCGATCATCTCAAGGTGGAGGACGTGGTGAGCAGCCCTACGTTCGCGCTGATAAATGAGTATCACTTCAGGGAGGAGGGCAAAGACAGCACTATTTACCACCTGGACTGGTACCGGCTTAAGGACAGCGCCGAGGCGATAAACGCCGGTATGGAGGATTGCATAAATGAAGCACAAAAAGGAGCCGCCAGATGTTTTGTGGAGTGGCCGGAAAAAGCGCGGGAACTGGTTCGCGGGCCTTATTTGTGGATCAGTATAGCGCCAGAAAGTGTCAATGAGCGTAATATGACCGTCACACTTATAAATTGAGTTTTATTACCCTAATAATGACCCGGTAAAAAACTTCCTAATTTCTGATATAATTCTTACATTGCAGTCTGTATAATTAACAAATAAATATTTGTATATGTATTTAAGTGGTACAAAATCCTGTTCCCTCCTTTTTTGTTGTTTTATGTCTTTGTCGCTCATGGCGAAAGATGCTAAAATAAATGCAGGGCAGGGACTGTCCAAACCATTGTCTTTTATTGAGAACAAAGGCCAGGTAAAGGATGAAGATAACAACCCGAGATATGACGTTCAATATAAATTATCGACTCCCGGAATGAATCTTTATGTCGGTAACGGCCGGTTGTATTATCAATTCAGGAAAACGGAAGGGAACACTGCTGCTACACTGGACGTTACCACTTATAATATGGGCGTTATTTTGGTTGGCGCGAATCCAGATGCGAAGGCAATATCAGCAGATGAGCAAGAGTATTACGAGAATTACTATCAGTCAGCAAATGATAATGGGTTTACGGTACATTCTTTCAACAAGGTTATTTACAAAGACGTTTATCCGAATATTGACTGGGTATTGTACATCAAAGACAACAATGTGGAGTATGACTTCGTGGTACGCCCGGGTGGCGATGCAGGCAAGATCAGGCTGGCATATGAAGGGGCTACAAAATTAAGTATCACTGCCGATGGCAGCATTTCCGCAGAGACCCCAATGGGTGTTGTGAAGGAGAAAAAACCTTTTGCTTATGAAACAGGCACCCACAAGGAAGTTGCTTCCTCTTTCAAGGTTAAGAACAATATCGTGAGTTTTGAGACCGGAGATTACCGCGGGTCGCTTACCATAGATCCTTACCTGTTGTGGAGCACTTATTTTGGCGGCGCTAATGAGGATGTGGCTACGTCCGTAAAAACTGTTGCCGGCGGACTTACTTTTGTTGGTGGATACAGCGCCAGCGCAGGGCTTGGCACGGCGGGCACTTTTCAGCAAAACCACTCTGCGGGCGCAAATTATGATGCTTTCCTGATCAAGTACAATGCTGCGGGTGTTCGTACTTTTGCCACTTATTTTGGGGGTACCGGTAATGACCAGGCTACCTGTGTTGCCGTTGACAATGCAGCAACACCAAATGTGTATCTCGCCGGTTATACTACTTCTGCTGCAACCGGGCTAACAACTGCCGGTGCCTACCATGGTGCCAATAACGGTAGTAATGACGGATTTCTGGTAAAGTTTGCCGGTGCAACAGGTGTACGTACCTGGTGTACTTTTTATGGTGGTACAGCAGATGACTTCATATATGGCGTAGCTTGTGATGCGGCTGGCGATGTTTTTATTACCGGGCAGACCGCCAGTGCAACGCTGATATCTACCGCCGGCGCATACCAAACGGCTATTAGCGGATCTAACGATGCGTTTGTCGCGAAGTTTACTCCGAGCGGGGCTATATCATGGTCTACTTATTTTGGAGGCACAGCACAGGAGGAAGGGCTCGCCCTGGCTTGTGATGCTGCCAACAATGTCATAGTTACCGGGCAAACGAGCAGCATTGTCGGGATCGCAACGGCAACCGCTTTCCAACCGGCACTGAACGGCACAAACGATGCGTTCATCGCGCAATTCACAAACGGCGGAGTGCTAAACTGGGGTACCTATTACGGCGGAGAGGGTTTGGAGCAGGGTAACAGCATCGCTTGCAACCCTACAACCAGCGCTATTGCCATAACCGGCAACACGAGCAGTCTTACGGGGATTGCAACACCCAAAGCTGCGCAGCCAGTGAATGGCGGTGGCCTGCAGGATGCTTTTGTGGCTTATTTTACTTCAGCGGGTGCAGAGACCTGGAGCACTTATTATGGCGGCACCTCGGTTGATTACGGACAGGGAATATGTTTCGACCAGTTCAATAATATTGCTATCGCGGGTGCTACTTTCAGTTCGGCTGGCATTGCCACTGCCGGCAGCTACCAGGCCGCGATCGGCGGCGATTACGATGCGTATGTCGCCAAATTTACTCTTCAGGGCCAGCGTATATGGGGCACTTATTACGGCAGTCTTTTTTACGATAATGCCAATGGGATTGCCTGCGACCTCACTAATGATGAACTTGTTATCGCGGGTTATACAGCCAGTACGGCAGGTATTGCTACAGCGGGTACGCAACAGACCGTTTACGGTGGGGGCACGTACGATGCTTTTACGGCGAAGTTCAAGGCTGATACACTGGTTGCTATCAACCAGCCATTTAACGATACACTGGTGTGCGCAGGTAGTAATTTCCTTGTCAACTATACGGCGAACTTTAATTTCCAGCCCGGCAATACGTTTACGCTCCAGCTTTCTAATGCTGCCGGTAGTTTTGCAGCCCCTACCAGTGTTGGAATCGTTACATCCAGCACATCGGGTTCCATACCATGCATTATTCCGGCCGGTCTCAGTGGTACTGGGTATCGTCTGCGCATCGTTTCCAGCAATCCTGCGTTTACCTCGCCAGATGATTTCTTTGACATCAATATCGTTGCCGCTTTCCCGACAACTACAGCTACAGCGTCTACGCCCATATGTGTTGGGGCTACACTCTACCTGTTTGATGCATCACCGTACGCGATCACCAGCTATTCGTGGACAGGCCCGGCGGGTTCTGGCCCCGGCGGCACCGGTTTCACGGCTTTTGTAAAGAACGCAACCAACACTGGTTTTTCAGGAACAGGTGTTACCACAGCCGATGCCGGTACTTATTCTGTAGTTACAACCCACAACGGTTGCCCTGCGAGCACAGCGACAGTTGATGTTGTAATAAACAAAGATCTGCCGCCTACACCATCAGACAGCGGGACTACTCCCGGCTGCGTAGGCAGTAACGTATATCTTTTTGCAAACAGCGACACCAGCGCTTTTGTTACCTATAACTGGAGCGGCCCGGGAGGCTTCACCTCAACCTTACAAAACCCGGTACTTTTATCCGTAACCAGTGCAAATGCGGGCGTCTATACCGTCACCGACACCATGGCAGGTTGCCCGTCGGCTGCAAGCTCATTTACAGTAGTCGTAAGCCCGGTAAATCCTGTTTCGGTTAATATTACGGCTAGTCCGACCGATACAGTTTGTGCAGGTACTTTGGTGACATTTACAGCGGCAACTATTACCGGCGGTGTTTCTCCTGCCTATCAATGGATGGCGGGCGGGTCGCCCGTAGTAGGTGCAATTTCCCCTACGTGGGCATCATCTAGTTTGATAAACGGCGAAGCGGTGTATTGCGTGATGACGAGCGATATTATCTGTCCGTCGCCTGTAAATGCCAATAGTAATGTGCTCACCATGGATGTTATCGATAGCCCGCCATTGGTGAATATCAGCGTCTCCCCCGGTACGTATGTGGCGGTAGGTGATAACGTTTCGTTCACGGCCTATGTTTATCAGGCGGGCACCTCGCCAACTTATCAGTGGTCGGTAAACGGTGTGGATGTTCCAGGCGCTACTTTCAGTACATTCTTATTGAGCAATGTGACCCAGCGTGATACGGTGACTGTAACTGTTACTTCAAATATGCTCTGCGCCGTACCCAATTTTGCTACGGCAACAGCAGTAGTACACCCGGTTACAGTTGGGGTTGATAATGTTGCTTCCGCGCTGGATAATATCGAGCTCTTCCCTAACCCGAATAGTGGCAGTTTCAGCATGCAAGGCGACATGCAGAACGCCGATGTGAACACTGTTAGCTTCCAGGTGTATAACCTGCTTGGGCAACTCGTTTACACGGATAATGCGGCAGTACAAAACAATAAACTCAATAAGGCTTTTGAAATAAACAATGTTCCGGATGGCGTCTACCTGATGAATATAACCGGCGATGAAGGCCAGAAGAAAACGATCCGTTTTACAGTACAGCATTAGTAAGCCAGTAGTAAAAGTAAAGCCCTGCACTTGCGGGGCTTTACTTTTTATTATTAGGCACGTTCCGGATCACCGTATATCAAAAAGCAGGCTCAAACTAATATCCAGGTCATGGTTCGGGTTGTAAGTATTACCCGGGTCTTTAACTGCGTCTACAAAGCCCTGGTAGTAGCCAAGGTCGAGATCGATCCATGTTTTGTTGGCTACCCTGAAATCAAGGCCACCACCACCGTCCAGGCCGGCGTCAAACGTCCGGAAGTAAGAGGAATTATGGGCCGTATAATAATCCTGGTAAGCATTGCTGACAGTATTAGTTTCGCCCAGCTTTGCGGCAAATGAAGGGCCAAGATATAGGTTTGGCCTGATACAGTCTGTGCGTTTACCGAAGAAATAGTAAGCCCTAACCGGCACACGTAAGTAAAGAGGCCGGAAGGTTTGTGTAGTGCCGTAATAATCAACCGCATACCCTTCAGAAGAGAGTGTTACCTGGCCACCCCAGCCCCAGTGAGGATTGTGCAGTTCAATAAGGCTGATACCAGCATAGCCGGAGGTTTTAAATGCTGCATTGCCGGGCAGGTAGCCCACCCAGCTATTGCCGATCCCTCCAACGGGGCCCAGGAACGTGGAGCCTGTTTTGACGTCCGTTGTGGTCATCTGTGCCATCAATGGCCCGGCACTTATCATTATCCCGATCGTAACCAACCATATCTTTTTCATAAGATCATATTTTAGTCCGCGTCTACGGCGAAAAACTCCGTGCCTTGATATGATTTCTTAAAAGATTTTAACATGGCTTTGATGCCCGGGTGACGTGTGTTTGCTGGCGCAACACACCTATTAAACTACTAACTTTATACAATGGAAGAAATGGCTACAGTAACCGAGGTGATCAATAAGCTCAGACAAGAGGGCTACGTGGAAGACTTTAACCTGCAGCAAAATTGCCTGCTATGCCGGAACGCACACTACAGCGTTTTTCATGACGAGTTTGTGATCGATAAAGTGTATCGTTTTGAGGGAGATAGTGATCCCGCGGATGAGGCAACCGTTTATGCCATTTCCTGCCCTAAATATGACATAAAGGGTGTACTGGTAAATGGCGCAGGTATATATACGGACGGGATGACAGATGAAATGCTGGAATCGCTGAAAATAAGCAGGAAGTAGCGATGGTACGGATTTTGCGTATTGGTATGGTATATTAAAGAGCAATGGACAAGTTTAGCGAAGTAATAAAATCTGAGAAACCCGTACTGGTGGATTTTTTCGCCACATGGTGCGGACCATGCAAGATGATGGCGCCGATATTGCATGACCTCAAAGCCGCGGTCGGTGACAAGGTCACCATTCTCAAAATAGACGTGGATAAGAACCCGGAAGTTTCGTCTCAATTCCAGGTGCAGGGCGTGCCCACCCTTATCATCTTTAAACAGGGGAAAGTGGCGTGGCGACAATCGGGGGTGGTGCAGGCGAAGGAATTGGAGCGGGTGTTGACAGGATTATGAATCCCTTTTTACTGCTAAAAGAGGAAATTAGTGTTCCTGGTTTTTCCACTCATCCCTGTGCTTTCTCAGTGGGTGCTCTTTTGACTTATTAAAGATCATGGGTCCGTTCTCGCGGCCCGCACGGCGGGCGCGCTGTTCGTCTGCGGGCAGGTTTTTTTCTTTCCTGCATTCTTCGCTGCAGCAGCCTTCATATTTCGCGGCGCATTCTTCGCACTGAATGAACAGCAGGTGGCACCCATCATTCTTGCAGTTGGTATGGGTGTCGCATGGCTTGCCGCAAATGTGGCAGGCGGCTATTACATCTTCAGTAATGCGCTCCCCCAGTCGTTCATCAAACACAAAGTTTTTCCCCTTAAATTTCAGCGGCAGGTTTTCTTCCTTCGCTTTGCGGGCATACTCTATAATGCCGCCCTCCACATGGAAAACATTTTTGAACCCATTGTGCAGCATATAGGCGCTGGCTTTCTCGCAGCGTATGCCGCCAGTGCAGTACATAATAATGTTGGTATCTTTCTTATCTTTTAGCATATCCACAGCCATAGGTAGCTGGTCGCGGAAGGTATCTGATGGAACTTCTATGGCGTTTTCAAAATGGCCCACCTCGTACTCGTAGTGGTTGCGCATGTCTACGATGATCGTGTCCGGCTTTTCGGCGAGTTCGTTATATTCTTTGGCTTTCAGGTATTTGCCTTTCCGCTTCATGCTAAAGGAGGGGTCATCGATCCCGTCCGCAACGATTTTTGGTCGCACCTTCATGCGCAGTACCCAGAATGATTTCCCATCATCTTCCATGGCTATATTCATGCGAATGCCATTCAGATCAGGGTGGGCGGCATACAGCGCATCGCGAAATGCATGATAGTTGCCCGAAGGAACACTTACCTGGCCGTTAATACCCTCGTGGGCAATGTATATGCGCCCAAAGACTTTTAGGGCATTGAACTTGAGGTAGAGATCGTTGCGAAAAGCGCTCGGGTCCGCTACCGGGAAGTATTGGTAGAACGAAACGGTAGTGCGCGGCTCTGTTTCGGCCAGCATCTTTTGTTTCAGTTCTTCATTGTTTACGCGGTTGTGTAGCACTGGCATGGTGTACCTTCCTTTGTTTTTTAATTCCGCCTTCGCTAAAGCCTTCGTTAAAACTATGGCTATTGATAAATAGCTATGGCGGATGAAAGAGAAAGTGCAAAATTACCGAATAATGCTTTTCCGGAAGATGATTTTCGTCAGTTCATTGTCACTTGATCTTGTAAAAGTGTACTGTATCAAAATAATAGGCGGGATTATCCAGGTTTCTTATAATACGCTGTCGTATGCCTGTAGCGTTGAGTTCCCACATGGTTGAATCATGCACAGTGGCTGTCGTCATCTTCGTAAAGTCTTTATTTATGTCGATCACCTTCAGAAAGAAATATCCCTTTTCTTTGTACATAAGGTATTCGTTGCTCTCCAGGTACGGGATACTAATAAAAATGGCATCCCCAATTTTAGTGAAATGAATATTCATTTCTATAGTACGGTTTTTGCCGCCCCGGTCCCAGAATTTTGCATGATACGCATCTGTGCTGTACGGCAACCCCCACTCTATCTGGTAGTAGTTGTTTTTGTTCGAGTCCTCTTCGAACTTCCACTTACCTACAAACCCCTTGTTAAAAGTATCGGTTGCGGGTTCATTGATCGGAAATTGCGCAACGCTATTGCAACCGTAGGAATATATGACCAACGCGCTTATCGCCAATAATAGCAAATTCTTCATAAGTTAACCTTTGTTAGTGTTATGTTTGAATGATTCGAAATTTTAATGTTGATTAATGTCTCTGGATATGTTCCAAAACAGCTTTCAGTATTTGATTTAATACGGTAATTACAAATGCGAATAGTAAGCTCGTTAGAACCCCATAAAATATATCAGGGCATCCTAAAATTATAAGGGTAATGCAGGATGCAACAAACCAAAAAATAAATTCCACGATTAAACTGTTTACCTGATAATTTTTCATAAAAATTATTTGATCTATTTTCTATAAATCTACTATATTTTTAAAAAGATGTATATAGTCCCCACGGATAATCACGAATCATTTTATAGTTGCACTTGAAACAATTACTTTTGCACAAAATCTGGTACCCCTGATGCGTAGCTGGTGGTGGAAAATCCTTTGTATCATTCTTTGTTTGTATGTTGCCGTCGGCGGATTCCTGATGTCGGTACCGCGGCTGGACATACTCAATGAGACCATACGCAATCTTTACTTTCACGTACCTATGTGGTTTACCATGATCGTGCTGTTTGGAGCCGCCTTCTTTTATTCTATTAAATACCTGCGCACCGGCGATCTGCAAGATGATATTTATGCGGTGCAGTTTACCAATACGGGAATTTTCTTCAGCATACTGGGCATGCTCACTGGCATGGAGTGGGCGCAATATACCTGGGGTGCGGCATGGAGCAATGACCCTAAGCAGTTAGGCACAGCAATGAGCATGCTGATCTACTTTGCCTACATCATACTACGCGGAGGTCTTAAAGACGAAGAAAAGAAAGCGAAAATAAGTGCTGTGTATAACGTATTTGCTTTTGCCATGATGATCCCGCTCATCTTTGTTTTACCACGTATGGTGGACTCACTGCATCCGGGAAATGGCGGCAATCCGGCATTTGCAAAATATGACCTGGACAGTGATATGCGGATGGTATTTTATCCTGCTGTTGTGGGATGGATCATGCTGGGCTGGTGGATAGCTACGCTGAAAACAAGGCTGGCATTGGTGCGGTATCGCAGCGAAAACACATTGCAATTTGAACTTGAAAAAAAGCAAAATAATGGGTAAGCAAATCCTGACAACCATATTTTTATTGCTAATAACTTGCATGGGTGCAAGCGCGCAAACCGAGATGGCAGATACCATGCGGTCGAACGGTAAAATTTACGTTGTGGTTGTGGTATTAGCTACTATCTTTGCGGGGATTTTCGCGTACCTCATTATGCTTGACCGCAAGATCGGTAAACTTGAAAAAGAAAGTAAATCAAAATAATTATCTCACACTAAAATTCAGAAAAGGTGGAAACAGTAAATGCCAAGCCAACACATCAGGCACACTACAGCTTTTTTCATGGCGTAGAACGCAACTTTGATAAAGCTGCGAAATATACACGTTTCGAGGCAGGTATCCTTGAGCAGATCAAGGCCTGCAATTCGGTGTACCAAATGAAATTTCCTGTGCGCATCGGCGACAAAATAGAGGTGATAGAAGCGTACCGCGTACAACATTCGCACCACAAACTGCCATGTAAAGGCGGTATCCGCTATAGCATGGATGTGAACCAGGATGAGGTGATGGCGCTTGCATCGCTGATGACCTACAAATGCGCTATCGTGAATGTACCTTTCGGCGGCGCTAAGGGTGGTATCAAGATAGATCCTAAGAGATACACTCCGTTTGAATTGGAAAAAATAACCCGTCGTTATGCATCTGAGCTGGTGAAGAAAAACTTCATAGGCCCGGGCCTCGACGTTCCTGCTCCGGACTACGGAACAGGCGCACGCGAAATGAGCTGGATCGTAGATACGTATGCTTCTCTGAAAACAGGCGAAGTAGATGCTATGGCATGTGTGACCGGCAAACCGGTAACGCAGGGCGGCGTTCGCGGTCGTACTGAGGCTACCGGCCTCGGAGTTTATTATGGTATCCGCGAAGTATGTATGGTGGCTGAAGATATGAAGAAAATAGGCCTTACTCCTGGTATTGAAGGTAAGAAAGTGATCATACAGGGATTAGGAAATGTGGGCTACCACGCGGCTAAGTACTTCCAGGAAAACGGCGCTGTTGTTGTTGGCCTTGCCGAGTACGAAGGCGGTATCTACAATGAAAAAGGACTGGACGTAAATAAAGTAGTTGAATTCCGCAAAACAACGGGTTCTATTCTGAATTTCCCCGGTGCTACTAATTTCAAGAACAGTGCGGAAACCATGGAGCAACCTTGCGACATCCTGATACCAGCGGCTCTTGAAAATGTGATCAACAAATCTAACGCTGACCGCATACAGGCTAAAATAATAGGCGAAGCTGCTAACGGGCCACTGACCCCTGATGCTGACGAAATACTGGGTAAGAAAGGCGCTATCATAGTACCGGACATGTACCTGAACGCAGGCGGTGTTACCGTATCTTATTTCGAATGGTTGAAAAACCTGAGCCACGTACGTTTTGGCCGCATGGACAAGCGTTTCAGTGAAAATCAGAACCACTTCCTGCTGAAATCTGTAGAAGACCTGACCGGCAAAAAAGTAAACGACATAGAGCGCCAGCAGCTATTGCACGGCCCGGACGAAGTAGACCTGGTTTACTCGGGCCTGGAAGATACCATGATCGGTTCTTACCATGAGATCCGCGAGGCGCTGATGCGCCTGGGTAGCGGTGTGGATATGCGTACTGCCGCATTCACAGTGGCTATTGATAAGGTGGGTGTATCTTACGAAGAACTGGGTATATTCCCATAATTCAGTTTGCAGACGGCAGCCTGCCTGCCGGTAGGCAGGTTGGCAGTTGCCGGCTAAATAATATTTCAAAGGCTGTCTTCGGACAGCCTTTGGTGTTTTTATGAGGCTTTTGGTCATTTTTGCCCTTTTACCGAATTAACAAATTCCGTACCTTTGCACCCTGAATTAATAACGCTTAAAATTCTTTTCATAATGGCATTTGATATTGATCTCATCCAGAAGATTTACCAGCAGTTACCGGGAAAAGTGGCGTCAGCACGCAAATTGCTCGGCCGCCCGCTTACGCTCACAGAAAAAATACTGTATTCGCACACGTATGACGCGCCTACAAAGGCTTATGGCCGTGGGCACGATTATGTGAATTTCTCCCCGGACCGCGTAGCCATGCAGGATGCAACCGCACAAATGGCATTGTTGCAGTTCAGCACGTGTGGCCGCGAGCAGGTAGCAGTGCCCAGCACGGTGCATTGTGATCACCTGATACAGGCCAAGGTAGGCGCTGCGGCTGACCTGGCTACAGCGCTGGATGTGAACAAAGAAGTGTATGATTTCCTTGCTTCTATATCGAATAAATATGGCATTGGTTTCTGGCGCGCAGGCGCTGGTATCATTCACCAGGTGGTGCTTGAAAACTACGCATTTCCGGGCGGTATGATGATAGGCACAGATAGCCATACCCCAAATGCCGGCGGCCTTGGCATGGTGGCTATAGGCGTGGGTGGTGCGGATGCTGTAGATGTAATGGCGGGCCTGCCATGGGAGCTTAAAATGCCTAAGGTAATAGGTGTGAAGCTTACCGGTAAGATGAGTGGCTGGACATCGGCAAAAGACATTATTTTGAAAGTTGCGGGTATACTCACCGTAAAGGGTGGTACAGGCGCTATCGTCGAATATTTTGGTGAAGGTGCAGACAGCCTGAGCTGTACAGGTAAGGGCACCATATGCAACATGGGTGCGGAAATCGGCGCTACCTGCTCCATCTTCGGGTATGATGAGAAAATGGGCGATTATTTGCGCGGCACAAATCGTGCTGATGTGGCACAACTCGCCAACGGAGTAATGAAGGACCTTCGCGCTGACCAGGAAGTATATGACAACCCCGAGGCATTCTTCGATCAACTGATTGAAATAAACCTGGATGCGCTGGAACCACATGTAAACGGACCATTCACGCCAGACCTTGCTACGCCGATCAGCCAGATGGCTGCTGCACTCAAGGAGCATGGATGGCCGGAAGAAATAGAAGTGGCGCTGATAGGTTCCTGCACTAACTCATCTTACGAGGATATTTCCCGCTCCGCTTTTATCGCCCGTGACGGTATGGCGAAGGGGCTTAAAGCAAAGAGCGAATTCACTATAACACCGGGTTCTGAAATGGTGCGTTACACCATAGAGCGCGATGGCATGCTGGATACGTTTGACAAAATGGGTGGCATAGTGTTGGCGAATGCGTGCGGACCATGCATAGGCCAGTGGGCGCGCCACGTAGCTGACCCATCAAAAAAGAATACGATTGTAACTTCCTTCAACAGGAATTTTGCAAAGCGTAACGACGGGCTTTCGTCCACTCATGCGTTTGTGGCGTCTCCTGAGATCGTTACAGCATTTGCGCTGGCGGGTAAGTTATCATTCAACCCCCTTACAGATACCATAAAGAACGAGAAAGGCGAAGACGTGAAACTGGACGAACCCCAGGGCTATGAAATGCCACCCCTTGGCTTTGACGTAAAGGACGCTGGTTATCATGCGCCTGCCGCCGATGGGTCTAAAGTACAGGTGATTGTTGATCCGAAGAGCGACCGCCTGCAACTGCTGGAACCATTCCCGGCATGGGATGGCAAAGAGCTTACCGGCTTGAAACTGCTGATCAAGGCGTTCGGAAAGTGTACTACCGACCACATCTCTATGGCCGGCCCATGGTTGAAGTACCGCGGCCACCTGGACAATATCTCTAACAACATGCTGATAGGCGCTATCAATGCCTTTAACATGGAGACGAATAAAGTGAAGAACCAACTATCCGGTGAATATGGCGAAGTACCTGCTACTGCCCGTGCCTACAAGGCGCACAACATAGGCAGCATAGTGGTAGGCGATGAGAACTATGGCGAAGGCAGCAGCCGTGAGCACGCAGCTATGGAACCGCGCCACCTCGGCGTTCGCGCGATACTTGTGAAGAGCTTTGCTCGTATACATGAGACGAACCTGAAGAAACAGGGTATGCTGGCCATCACCTTTGCAGATAAGCAAGACTATGACAAGATACTAGAAGACGATACGATAGATATTAACGGCCTCATTACTTTTACTCCGGGCGAGCAACTGACCCTGGTGCTCAACCACAAGGACGGCAGCAAGGAGGAAATAAAAGTGAACCATACCTACAACGAACAGCAGATAGAGTGGTTCCGTGCAGGTGGTGCGCTCAATGTGATACGCAGTGAGTTTGCAGCGAAAGCAATGGCGTAGGTAAGGCAAAAGTTAATAGGGATAAGTTAGTAACCCATTCGAGAGAGTGGGTTATTTTTTTTCGGGCATACTTTGTTATTATTTCGTAAAATTCCCGCAAATATTGCTACTCAACTTGTTATAACCAAGGACTTGGTTAAATTTGCAATATCCCATGCGCAAGCTATACGACATAAAAGACTTTATTGAATGGAAGGCATTTGGTGTATGCCAGGCTATAGGTGAGCGTATGGGCGTGGCTACATCGCGCATCAGGCTGTGGTTTATCTACATTTCCTTTCTTACACTCGGCTCCCCGATCATTGTATACATGGTATTGGCCTTCTGGATGAACATGAAGCATTATATACTGCAGCGACGCAGAAATCCATTGAAATGGCTTTAGGCCAGGTATCAAACGCAGGAATGTATCTCTAATAGAAACCCCGGAACAAGGTCCCGATCTTTTATCGGGAGGAGATGTGTTTAATCCTTTTTATAGACGTGCTCAAAAGTAGCATCCAGGTATTTGTGCTCATCATACCGGTAGTATAATGTCTTGTACAGCGGCAATGGGTGGGCGGCTTTCCGGGCTATGTACACTTCTTTTTTACCGTATTCGGTGGTGTCAGCGTATACATAAAGCGGCATTTTCTCCGGGTTCTTGCGGTTCAGTTCCTGCAGGCTGCCATCTTTTCTGAGCAGGAAGAGCGCCCATGTTTCGGGGAAGTCGTCAATGTCGGCAACGATGATCGTAGTATTATCAGCAACTTTCTTTGATTGGTTAGGGAGTACATACCACTCGCCTGTATACTTGTAGGTAATGCGCCGGGTGCCATCGTCGTATAGGTTGATTTTTTTGATCGTGAACGTGCCGCCATCGCTGTTAGCATCCGCCTTCAGGTCGAGTTTGGTAAGGGTATTTTCACACTCCACACATTCAGACATACAGGAATACTTGCCGCTAACGGAGGCCGCAGTTGCAATCACAGCCGGGTCTGTGGACTGACCATGTGCAGACAGGAAATTAAATGAAATCAGTATCGTAGCCAGAATATATCTCATTACCATTGATGTAGTTTCGCGTTTAAAAATAGTCATTTTTTCTGATTGCTCTAAATTTAGCCCTCTTATTTACTATTTCGGGGGGGGTTGCCTCGGCTTTATAACTATTGTGCGCCTATCAGGGGGTTGTTTGGTAAGCAAATGTCTCGCAATTGGCTTTAGCTCATGCAGGGTGCTGTCCAGTTGCTGTAGATCACCATTTTTTAATCGCAAATAATAATATATGGGCTTCTGATTTTTATCATCCAGTTCTACAACCGTGGCATTATCGTCGGTAGCAGAACCTTTTAGTACGGTCCATTGACCTTGGCGCTGCATAGTGTTCCTGTTATTCTGATATGCATGGGCGTACATTTCGTTCAGTTCGTATCTGCCATCGTCGGCATAGGGTTCGTGGGTCAACCGGAGTACGGTTGTGATGCTTACTTCATTACTGGGTAGTATAGTTCCCTTGTATTCGTCGTTGATAAGTTCCGGCTTTTTCTTATTCTGCGCAGGAGCAAAAAAAGCAACCAAAAGCAGCGCGAAGGTTATCAATGATCGTATTTGCATATCGTAAAATTACTCATTACAATCATAAATGCAATCAATCCCTCATCTTGTAGCTCCGTATCGTCCAGGAGTCGCCGTTTTGGTTCGTTACTTTTGTTTTTTCCTGCAAGGCAAGGATCTCATCCAGTTCTGCCCAAATACTTTCCCGTTCTCTACCGTGTTTGTCCACCATACTGATGATGAACACGCCACCTGGCGCAAGGTTCTTAAATAAAGCCTTTATTGCAACCTTTGGGTTACTGAGGTAGTATAAGCTTTCGTTATAAATGATCACGTCATACTGATCGGCCACTTCCAGTTTGTTGAGATCGCCGGTTGTAAATCTCGCTTTATCATTTGCCAGTTTTGATGCGTTTTTTATAGCTACTTCGCTGAAATCTATGCCCAGATAAGCGGCATAATCGCTGACCGCAAATTTCTCCAGCAGTATTCCTTCCCCACAACCAAGATCCAGGATATGGGCGTTTGAGCAAAAGTATTTGGTAAGCCCCACGATGATGCTATACCTGCCAAGATCGGCAATATCCCGCAGGCCTTCCCATTTCTTGTTTTCAAACTGCTGGTTGAATTTGTGCTTTTGGGAGATTTTGCGTTTGAGGAAGCGGATGAAATTCACGTGTGTTGTTTTGCTTTGTCTAAAATTAATATCTAATTTAACAATCTCGTTTAGAAATGGTCGAAAATCGTGAATATACCCAATCATTGTAATGCACTCTCTTATGAATTTATTGCCCTATCTAAAATATACATTAATAACGGATCTTACAGATGATGAGGTAAGGCAACGGTTATCTGAACAAATTGAACCGGTGGATAATTGGCGGTATATGTCTTTCTTCGGGAATAGCTCTAGGAATAAGAAGTCATACGAAGGCTATATCCGAGACAATAAGTTCAAGATAAGACGAATATCTTGGCTTAATTATAGATACAGAACAATAGTTGAAGGAAAAATAGCGGAACTGGGAAACGAGACATCGATTACGATATCAATTTGGCTAACTGGGCTCTGGCTGCTTTTTATTTTCTTGATTTTATGTGTGGATACGACGATGATAATGACATTAATCAGCGTGATGTTGAGGTCTTCAAAATTTCAACTGGGTGCTTTGTTCGCTATAGTCTTTATGAATGCTATAGGAATAGTTGTGCCTATTTATGTTTTCCGTATTGAAAGTGAAAAAGCGCAAAAATTTCTTTCAGATCTTTTAGAAGAAAAAAATGATAGCGAATGAAAAAGGGATAGTACACTTATTACGGAACAGAATAACAATCTTGTGAATGCATAGAGCAGTATATAAGGTGCCTCCAAATGATGAGGCAGAAATTATGAAATTGCTTCAAGGTAGTTGGCGCCGTGCTGATGAAAAAATATCGTTCGTAATTGAAGGGGAGAGCATAAAAGGTATCAATGGTCTAGCCGAAGCAACGAGATCAGATTTTTTGCTCGACTTTAATGAGAAAAATAAAAAATGGCAGTTAACTGCCTGTGTTTTTGGAGATAGTTCGGCGATAATCAATTTAAACAAAGATGCTTTTACTATTTTCATAACGGATGGGCAAAAGATTCTCCCTAAAATAGATATTACTGAGGTTTTTCACAATAAAGTTTGGTTTTTTAGACTGAGAAAATAATTTATACAATGAACAAACGCACCTTCCTCAAAAGCACATCCCTCCTCGGCCTTGGTAGCCTGGTGAGCTATTCCTCTATTGGTAAGATAGTGAAGTCGGTGGCGCACTTGCCGGCGGCGGCTGTGGCGCAGGATGAGGATTTTTGGGTAAGCATCAGGGGAGGGTATAGGCTCAAGCCTGATTATATAAACCTGGAGAATGGCTACTACAGCATAATGCCGCAGGAGATACTGGACAAGTACCTGGACCACGTGCGGGAGGTGAATATGCAGGGCTCATACTATATGCGCACGGTGCAGTTTGATAATAAGAATGCCGCTGCGGCTAAAGTGGCGGAATTGGCAGGCTGTAGCGCTG
This sequence comes from uncultured Bacteroidota bacterium, assembly GCA_903905065.1. Taxonomy (GTDB): domain Bacteria; phylum Bacteroidota; class Bacteroidia; order Chitinophagales; family Chitinophagaceae; genus Nemorincola. The sequence goes on from CAIVEW010000085.1 coordinate 36,195, forward strand.
ATGAAGTGGTCATTACCCGCAACACAACCGAGAGCCTGGATATGATCATCAGTGGTATGGACTGGAAGCCCGGTGATGAGGCAATAATGGCGGAACAAGATTATGGCGCTATGCTGGATATGTTCAAGCAGGTATCGAAGCGCTATGGTATGGTGAACAAAGTGCTGTCCGTACCCATGGACCCAAAAAGCGACGACGAAATTGTAGAAATGTATGCCAACGCCATCACGCCCAAGACAAAGCTGCTGATGGTGTGCCATATGATAAACATTACCGGGCAGATACTGCCCGTGCGCAAAATATGTGATATGGCCCACGCAAAGGGAGTTCCCGTGATGGTAGATGGTGCTCATGCCATAGCACACATTCAGTTCTCCATACCCGACCTGCACTGTGACTATTACGGCGCCAGCCTGCACAAATGGCTGAGTGTGCCGCTAGGCGCCGGTATGCTCTATGTGAAAAAGGAACACATTGGTAAGGTATGGCCCATCTTCGCCGACAGCAGCAAGAAGGATGATGATATAGCACGACTGAACCACACAGGTACGCTGCCGGCTGCCACGGACCTGACCATAACAAACGCTATAGACTTTTACCACAAAATAGGCGCGGAAAGAAAGGAAGCCCGCCTGCGTTACCTGCAAAACTACTGGGTAGAAAGGGTGCGCGATCTGCCGCACGTGGTCATGAATACGCCGTCAGATCCGAAACGTTCTTGCGGCATAGCCAATATTGGCATAAAGGGCATGAATCCTGGCGATTTTCAAAAGACCCTGCTGAACAAATACAAGGTCTACACCGTGGCAATAGATAATGCGGGGGTGCACGGCTGCCGCGTCACACCTAATGTTTTCACTGCTGTTGCCGAGCTGGATACTTTTGTAAACGCAATAAAGGATATTGGCAGTTAAGAATTTTCGGCAACACGGAGTTCACTAATTATTTAGTCAGCGTCCAGGTATAAAAAATACGCGTGTTCTGGTAAAGCGGCTGTACCACGTAGTACAATAGCTGTGTATTTCCATTATAAGAATGGTTGAGGCTATTGTGGTAAGAGCCACCGCCAGTTTCACCCCAAAACTGTACCCTTAGATCGTCTGGGTCAGCATCCCACGATAGTGACCAGCCGCCATTGGCCAATGGGTCTCCGGCCGCAACATTTCTGAAGTAAAGTACCAGGTCTGACGTAGCGCACGGGCCGCTAAAATCAGCATAATCAAAGAAGCCGGCGCCAATGGCGTTTTGATCGCCGCGTCCGAAGACCAGTGTGCCCTGGTTTGTAGCTGTAGAATCCACGAGTGTCGTTCCTAAGGTATCCGTGACACGTGTTTCAATAGAGGCCACAGTCCATGTGCCCACCATGCGGTCACCGGCCTTTTGCAATTGTTTGGTCTCCGCTTTCTTGCACGAAGCGGAACAAGCAATAGCTACTACGGCAAAGAATAAAGAATATTTCATGGCGTTTGGTTTCAAAAATGCGAAATAGCTAGTGAGTAGATATCAAGTCGAAAATAAGGCCGGTGGTTACCCGCCAGCCGCGGTATGTTTTTGCAAATGTTTCACCCAGCCCCGCAAATACATAGTCGTCATTGGTGGCATTGTTTACATCCTCAGGCAAATAAAAGTGGTTGTTGCCGTCCTCGTGTATGCCTCCGCTGGCCGAATTGCGGTACATTCTGTCGCTCCAGGGATTGGAGTAGTCACTGCTCTTATTTTGTTTGCCTTGCAATACCCCGCAATACTCACCCCTAATTGTTAGCCTCAATTGTCGAATGATAGAGATATCCAGGCGCATCCCCATGTTCATGCGGTTATCCTTAGAACGAAAAACTCCATTTAGCGGTTGATCAGAGCCGTAACTGAGAAAGGCATTGTTGTATCTGTAGCCGCTGAACAAAGTGCTGTTTGACTGCTCCACCCCAAGTGCTACCCCAAAGAACACTCGCTTACTTACGTGCAACACAAGGTCCATGTTCGTGCAGATGGGATTTTGCTCGATCTTCATTTCCCGCCGGTCTCCATTGGTAAGCGTAACTGAGGTTGACGCTTGCTGCTTCATGGTAGCCACGTCTACGTAAAAAGAAATAAAATAATTGGACAAACCATGCACACCAGCTCCATACATCCAGCCACCTTTCAAGGGAAGGTCGCCCATCTTCGACTTAATGGTCGCAGCTTTACTGGTATTGTACGAATTCTGAAAACGTTCGAATGAAACCAGGTTGTAGTTGAATTGAAAGCAATGTGCGCCGAGCGCATGTATGCCCAGCCTGTAGCCTTTTTTCCGGCTATCGAGCGCTATTTTCCGTGCAAACTTGCCGGGTTGCTTTTTCTCCGTTGTTTGCTGGCAGAAAGCTGAGTTAGCATAAAAGATCAGTAAAAGAGAGCAAATGAAATAAAGTCGGTACATCGGTGTTATAGCGCTCGTCATCTTGATCATTTTTTGGCCATTCAAATGTACCAAAGCCCCGTTTGCCAAAAATTACACGAAAGTGGTATTTCCTTCCCATTGCCATTTGGGAAAATTAGCGTTTATTCACCACGAAGTTTTTGCCAGCCAAATGTTATCATTTCATTTTGCAGAACTTTCGTAATTTAACATGAGAATACTAATTGTTTCACGGTTTTAATTCAAAAACTTCTATGGAAGCACAGGCAGTAGCACAATCTATACAAGGCGGTGGTTTTTTGATCCAGCCTTCTGATCCGCAGAACACATTTACACCAGAAGATTTCAATGAAGAGCAGCAGATGATCATCCAGATGTGCGCTGAATTCCTGGAGAAAGACATCATTCCCAACATCGTAGATATGGATGCTCAGAAGCCCGGGCTGATGCCCTCGTTGCTGGAGAAGGCGGGTGAGCTTGGCTTGCTGGGTGCAGCTTTCCCGGAGAAGTATGGTGGGCTGGGTAAAGATTTCGTGACGGCAACATTAGTGAACGAATGTCTCGGTGGTGGCCACTCCTTTGCTGTGGCCATGGCGGCGCACAACGGTATTGGTTCTCTGCCCATTTTATATTTCGGTACGGAGGCGCAAAAACAAAAGTTTATTCCGAAGCTGGCTACCGGCGAGATGAAGGGCGCCTATGCCCTCACGGAGCCCGGCTCCGGCTCGGATGCTTTGGGCGCCAAGACCACTGCAACACTCACTGCTGATGGCAAGAGTTATGCACTTAATGGTCAAAAGATTTGGATCACCAATGCGGGCTTTGCGGATGTATTCACAGTGTTCGCGAAAATAGATGGCGATAAGTTCAGCGCATTTATTGTAGAGCGCAATACGCCCGGCCTCACATTTGGTGAGGAAGAACATAAGATGGGTATCAAGGGCTCCAGCACCAGGCAGTTGTTTTTTGAGAATTGTGTGATACCCAAAGAGAACCTCCTGGGCGAAATAGGGAAGGGCCACATCATAGCATTCAACATCCTGAATATAGGCAGGCTGAAGCTGTGCGCGGCAACTTCAGGAGGCGCTAAACTGTCGGTGAAGGCATCAGTAATTTATGCGAAGACAAGGATACAGTTCAAAGTGCCGATAGCGAGTTTCGGAGCTATACAACATAAGCTGGCCGAAATGGTCGTGCGTTTGTTTGCCGCGGAGAGCGCATTGTTCCGCACCGCACAATGGATAGACGACAAAGAAAAAGAACTGGAAGCAGCAGGCAAAGAGGATGCATTGCTGGGCGCTGCCGAAGAATACGCTATCGAATGTGCTATGCTGAAAGTGCTGGGCTCTGAGGCGCTGGACTTCGTGGTGGACGAGGGCGTGCAGATATTTGGCGGAAATGGATTTTCTGATGAATACAATATCTCCCGCGCTTATCGCGACAGCCGCATCAACCGCATCTTCGAAGGTACCAACGAGATCAACAGGCTGCTGACCGTGGATATGTACCTGAAGCGCGCCATGAAGAATAGGATAAACATCATGGGTCCGGCAATGGCTGTGCAAAAGGAGCTGATGAGTATACCTGATTTTGATACCGACGATGCGCCATTTGCCGCTGAACAAAAAGTGATCGCCAATTTCAAGAAAGCAATACTCATGTGTGCTGGCGGGGCAGCCCAAAAGCTGATGATGCAACTGGAGCATGAGCAGGAAATACTGATGAACATTGCGGATATGCTGATAGATACTTTCCAGGCAGAATGTTGTTTGCTGCGTGCTATGAAAATGAAAGGCAACAATAATCCAAATGCTGACCTTGCAATAGACATCGCCCGCACCTTCATCTACGATGCCGCCGACCGCATTAACAATGCCGGCAGAAACGCCATAAATGGCTTCGCAACCGGCGATGAGCAGCGTATGATGCTGATGGGCGTGAAACGCTTTACCAAGTCAGATAGCTTTAATACAAAGGATTCAAGAAGAAGAATAGCCGCAAAGGTGATCGAGACTGAGAAGTATTTCTTTTAGCTGACGTAAGATATCACAGATAAATATGGCCCGCGGTTTTTGCCGCGGGCTATTTTATTAAAAGACATTAGGCTTGTTGATTGGCATTAACACTAGCAGCGCTATCGCTCTGTTTAGCAGTCCTGTATTTCTGCTGTATTACCAGGCTGCAGATCATAAGGCCTAATCCGACTCCGGTAGAAAAACCCCGAAAAAAATCGGGTATAAATATATACTCCTTTATAAGGAAGGGAACCGTCACCAACAATAAGCCGATCGATGATAAAAGCTGAACTGTCCTTTGTGTTTTATTTTTTGCCATCATTTTCAAATTTTCAAACCTGCCTGCGGGCAGGCAGGTTAACTAACCCTCCCTCCATTCTTTTCCAGTCATATTCAGGAACACATCTTCCAGGTTGGCTTCTTTTACGGCTTTCTGGCGTTTGAAGCCAGAGGCTATTAGCTTGTCTATAAGGTCGTTTGGCGTGCTAAGGGCTATTATCTGGCCGCTGTCTATGATGGCTACGCGCTCGCAAAGCTCTTCTGCCTCATCCATGTAATGGGTAGTGATGACTACCGTGGCACCGCGCTCGCGCAGTTGTTTTATCAGTTCCCATAAATTGCGTCGTGCTTGCGGGTCCAGGCCTGTAGTTGGCTCGTCGAGGAATATTACTTTAGGCTCATTGATTAGCGTGGTCGCAATCGAAAAGCGTTGTTTTTGGCCGCCAGATAGTTCTTTGAATTTACTCTTGGCTTTCTCACGCAGGTTTACCGTATCCAGCAGTGCCATAGGATCAATACTGCGGTTATAGAGACCGGAAAATAGCTCTATGATTTGCTTCAGGTTCAGATTCGGGTAGTATCCAGCCGCCTGCAATTGCACACCTATTATATTCTTTATGCCCTGTGGATCTGTGTCCAGGTTCTTGCCATCAACGATCACTTCACCGGATGTTTTCTGGCGTAGTGTCTCTATGATTTCCAAAGTGGTTGTTTTACCGGCACCATTAGGCCCCAGCAGCCCGAATATCTCGCCTTCCATCACTTCGAAACTGATCCCTTTTACGGCTTCAAAATCACCGTATTTCTTCACCAGGTTGCTGACTTTTATTATTGCGTTGCCCATAATGTGTATCAAAAATACAAAAGATTGTCTGCTAAAGGGTTCATTTATTTCACGCAAAGGCCGCAAAGAAAAATCGCAAAGAACCGCAAAGATGTCAGGAAACAAAGCCATCATTAATAGCCAAACCCCATGTAACTTCAGTAAATGACAATATATTCATCGGCTAAGCCCCTTTAGGGGTTTGGGGTTTTAGGCTATGCAAAAGAAACACATTTTTCAGGAAACTCCGTAGCATGGCGGAAGACCAGGTTGCGGATATAGTCATTATCCTGCAGTGGTTCCAGGTTCTTTTGCAAGGTCTCTACATTTTTAAGCTGTTGCTTTTTGTCGTTTATATACCCCATGCCATAGAGGTTACCTTCCATTACCAGTATGCAGCTATTCTCGTTATCGTCTATGCCTTTATCTATAAGGGCGAATGTAGGCAGGTGTTTACGCAGCCAGTCTATTGCACTACGCACCTTTTGGTTATAAACCGCAGGCTCGGGATGGGCGTCACAGCCACATTCAGGGCTTGCCGCAATATTGCATAGACGTGGACAAAGTCCAAATTCTTCCTTCAGTTCGCGAACTCTTAGATGCCCTTCCGTTATCGTGTTGAATGTGTATATCGGCTTGTGGGTACGGCGTATCTTCTCAATGGCAAAACGTGTATAGCCTTGCATATCGTCATAAGTAAATAAACCAAACTTGGGCAAAAAACCACGCTGGCTGCGGTTGTGTACCGGCCACAGCCTGCGTATCTCGGCGCTCTCTAGTATGTGGGCCATTAGTTCGGTGGCGCATTCCTTATAAGTAATTCGGTGGGTTTCGCGTAGAAAGTCCTGCTTCTGTCGATTGGTCTTATTATTGGAGAAATGCCCTTTTACACGTCTTCGTATATTCTTGGCTTTACCAATGTAGATAGCTTTTCCGGCGGCGTTATAGAAGTAATAGACTCCGGGTGTTGATGGCAATTGCTCCAGGTTCTCGACAGGTAAGTGTGGGGGTAGGTATTGTTCGCTGTTCCGGCCTTTAAGCATTCCCATGATCACACCCTCAGTGTCTTTTTCTATGATCATGGCAAGAAGATCAGCGGTAGCAAGAGCGTCGCCACCGGCACGGTGGTGCTCGCCATGATTGATGCCGAAGTGATGGGTGAGCTTACCGAGGCTATACCCATTCAGCCCCGGCAAAACTTTGCGTGCCAGCCGCACAGTACACAGCTTCTTGGTGTCCAGTTCATAGCCGGCATTTTGCAGGTGATGTTTTACGAAGGAGTAATCGAAGTTTACGTTGTGGGCTACAAATATCTTATCCTGCAGCAGTTCAAAAACCTGGCCGGCTATCTCTTCAAAAGCGGGCGCATTAGCCACCATACTATTATCAATACCCGTTAGCCGTTGAATAAAGTAAGGTATAGGCGTATGGGGGTTAACCAGGCTTTGGTAGAAATTAAGCACTTTGCTACCATCATGAATAACGATGCCGATCTCTGTTATGCCATTTCCCGCAGCGTGGCTCCCCGTTGTCTCAATATCTACTACAGCATATAGCATCTTCCCTAAAGATAAGGAATTTGAAAATTACTTAGCTATCTTAAAACAAAAACTCCCGGCAAAACGCCAGGAGTTAATATTGTGAAATGATTTTTTTTTTATTGGTTAGTAGCATTAATTGTATAGCCGCCATTCCAGAATCCGCTGATGCCGCTGTTGTAACTATTGCCGCTCAGGTCATCAATTACGGGTGAATCTTCTATCAGGCCATTGGTATTCTTGCTCCATTTCATGGTGCCGGTAGCTGTATCGATTGCGTAAAGGTACTTGTCATAACTACCCACATACAGTACACCATTATAACATATGGGACTGGACTTTATAATGCCCTTTGAAGCAAAGCTCCACTTAATGCCACCATTGATAATATTCAGCGCATAAAGGTTATAATCGTGGCTGCCGATGTACACTACCTGGTTCATCACATAGGGCGAAGAATAAATAGAGCTGTGAGCGCTGTCTATCCATCTACGTGCTGGCACGATCATTTCCATCGAGGGGTTAATAGTGGTGTCGAGGCAGTATATGTGGAAGTCGCTACCGCCAAAAATACACGTGCCTTCATATGCTGCAGGTGAACTGTAAATACCCCCCTCGGTTTTATATCTCCAGCGCTCAACGCCTATCGGCGGGGTGGGGCTACCGGGAGGAGTGAGCATTATGCAATACATATTGCTATCATTAACACTGCCTATGTACAGGTAAGGAGGGGCAACAGATGGTGACGAGTAAAATGAGGCGGTGGTATTAGTATTGCCTCGTAGCGCAGGAAGAAGCGAAGAGTCGAGCAAAGGGTTGTAATTATTCTTATAGAAAGCAGTATCGCCCTGCCTTTCGGGAGCATAGCTCCAGTTGGCAGTTCCGGCCGGTCCCAACGTTTTATCAATGCAATAAACGGTACCGCCAACAGTAGCAAAATAAAGGTTGCCATTGTAGATCGTGGGCGAAGAAACGATTGCACTGCTGTTGGCCGTGTACTCCCATTTTAGTGCATAAGTACCCGTATCAATGGCAAATATATGCCCGTTATCTGCTGCCACATAAAGCAGACCACCATCAGCTACCGGTGTCGCCTGGATATTGAAAATCTCATTTTTATTAGGCAATATTTTAGCAACCAGCGCGCCGGTCTTTGAGTTTATCTTAAAAATTGTATCGGTCGCACTAGCGCGCTGCACATAAGCCGCATACACCATGCCGTTATACAGCACTGGTGACGGCGTAAAATATATAGTATTGAAATTGGGTGGGTTAATCGTCGAGTAATTGGTCGGATTATACATGCCGTATTCCCAGTTCTTATTGCCGGTTGAAGGATCGAACGCATAAACTACCTGGTTATCACTGTTGATGATCACGGAAGGGTAGTAATTCGTAGGCAAAGGGGTGTCTGTACTTGATTGTTTTTTACAGGCCGTAAAAAACAAAGAAGCGGACAATAGCGTTAATGCGATACTCCTCCAACATTGTGGCATAGCTAGGTAATTATTTTTCTGAAGTTGCAAGATAATTGTTTTATATCAAAAGTCATACAATCAAAGCACTTTTTCGGCTTTGTATGCTATATGACTGCTGTTACCTTTTGATTTTTAATCTTTGACTTAAAATAAAATATCCGTCTTGTATTAAGACGGATATTTTGTATTTAAAGTTGGGTGATTTCTAACTATACACCAGCTGTTTCTGCTTCTCGCGCTTTACTTTGCTTACAATAGAGTCAAAAGCGAGATCGAATGATTCTTCGAACGTTTTACTCTGGTGTTTTACAAAATAGGTGTGCTTCGGCACATATATTTTTATTTCGGCTACCTTATCCCTCACATGCTGCGATAAGTTGTCGAGCTTCAGGTATATCTCTGCTCCTATTATCTTGTCATGAAAGGTCTTCAGCTTATCGATCTTAGCGTTAACATGATCAAGAAGTCTGCTGTCTGCGTCGAAATGCACGGTCCTGATTTGAACATTCATAATCGGTTTTTTTTATGGTTAAAAATAGTCACCCTCTTGGATGATTTTGTTTATGTATTTCTTTTAGTTTATCGATGTTGTTGTGTGTATAGATCTGGGTAGCGGCAAGGCTGCTATGGCCCAGCAGTTCTTTTATGGCCTGTATGTTGGCGCCATTGTTCAGCAAATGCGTGGCAAAAGTGTGGCGCAGCACGTGCGGGCTTTTCTTCTTCAACGTGGTAGATTGCCCCATGTATTTTTTTACAACGCGGTAAATATAGGCTGCATATAGCGGCGAGCCCGTCTCAAGGTTCATCAGGTATTGGCAGTCATGTACTTCCAGCTTGCGTTTGTCCTGCATGTAATCTCTCATTGTGTCCAGCAGGGCAGGGCTTAAGGGAACAAGGCGCTCTTTATTGCCCTTGCCAAGAATCCTTATTTGGTTAAGGCCCCACTCAATATCGTGCTCCTTTAGTTGCTGTAGCTCATTGCGGCGCATACCGGTTGCATAAAGCAACTCTATGATCAGACGGTCAGTAGCGCCCTTGAATCCTTCATCGAATTGCAGTTCTTCCAGCAGATGTTGCGTCTCTGTTTCCTTAAGGTATACAGGCAGCCGTTCAGGCAGGCGCTGCGTATGCAACTGCCTCACAGGGTTTTTTTCGGTATACCCGTGTTTCAGCAAGTACTTATAGTAAGAGTTAAGGCTTGATATTTTGCGGTTGACGGTGCGGGCTGTTTGCTTTTCGCCCTTCATGCCGGCCAGCCAGCCCCTGATGTGAAAATGGGTGATCAGCTTCAGTTCCGAAAAAGAAAATTCTTTAGTAAGGTAGTCGTTGAACTGTTCGAGGTCTTTTTGATATGCGACTAACGTATGAGGGGAGTATCGTTTCTCGAATCTCAGGTATTGAAGATAATCCGTTAGTCTTTCGTTAAACATAGATAAACCCGCTAATGTAAATATACGCATTTACTTTAGCGGGTACAAATATATTTTTATATAACGCTTATTAATTGCGTTACTAAATTATTAATTATCTATTAATTTATGCGTCCAACTCACCGTTAGCCATCTGCTGCTTGTAAACGGCTTTCAGTATTTCCGTACGGCGCCTGATGGATGGCTTTGTGAACGACTGACGGTCACGGAGCTGGTTAAGAACACGGGATTTTTCGTATTTCTTTTTGTACTTCTTGAG
>CAIVEW010000086.1 GCA_903905065.1 uncultured Bacteroidota bacterium
AAACAAAAATTGACGTCACTTCTTACAAGCATTACGCCGAATTGTTCTTCCCATTCGCGATGATAGCCGTGATATGCCTCGTGCTGGAAATGCTGCTACGGTACACCGTATTTAAGAGTATTACCTAGTAAAAAGAAAATAAATACCGCCCTTTCCATCAAAGTGGCATCATTATTGCTCTAAAATTTAGCATATATTTATTAGCCTGTTAATAGTAATGTTATTAACTATTGGTTGAAGTTTTTAACTTATGTGCGCAAAATTATTTTTTTGGTGTAAATTTAGGCACCCATTAAATTTTTGAGAAGTTTACCTTAACAAAAGATAACACATGAATAAATTCTATTCCTTTTTAACAACTTGTACGGTGATCGTTCTTTTTTTGAAGAACAAAGGCAAATATAGGCTGGCAATGGCTGGTGTGCTGCTTTTGCTTTGCTTAGGGAATAATGCTTTTGGTTTCGGCACTACCTATTATGACCCGTCAGGAGCGAGTGCAGGTGGTGGAGGCACATACTGCACTGGGAGTGTGCTTCCCGGATTAACGGGAACAATCACCGACGCCGGCACAACGCCTTTGATTGGTACTGGCACAAGCTCCACGGTAAACTGGTATTGGTACTATAACACAAGCGGTGCGGCTGGTACGCTTGCGGGCGCCACACTGGTTTACACAGGAACGCCCTATACGGCAGACGCGGGACCAGACGTAGCTAACTTACCCGGAGCAAGTATGCCTACCGCGCCCGCCACGTATTATTATTTTCTTTACGTCACTGGTTCGGGAGGAACTTCCGGAGCGGTTGGCCCATTTTATTCAGGATTGCGAACGGTTATCATAAACAGCGGGGTAGGGACAATATCGGGAGCTTCCGTTTTGTGCCAGGGAACGACTACTACACTGACTGAGACGGTCGGTGGGGGCGCGTGGACGAGCAGCGCTTTGGCTGTTGCAACGGTGAACCCTGCATCAGGTGTTGTCGGCGGGATTTCCGGAGGCACTTCTATTATCAGCTATACTGTAGGTGGCTGCAGTGCAACCCGGATCGTCACAGTGATTGCAGCGCCACCGGCAATAACCGGTGTAGATGCCGCATGCGTAGGCGGTTTTACAAATCTGACAGATGCATCATTGCCAGGTACATGGAACAGCGTTACTCCATCGGTCGCCACAGTTTCGGGAACAGGGGTTGTCTCCGGTATGTTAGCGGGTACATCGACAATTTCTTACACACAGGCGAGCACAGGGTGCAGTACGAGCGTAGTGGTCACAGTGAATCCGTTACCAGGTCCTATTTTAGGTACGGCTTCTGTCTGCACTGGCCTTACTACATCGTTGAGCGACGGCGGTGCAGGTACATGGTCGGCCAGCAATGCTAACCTGAACGTGGGACCAACTGGTATTGTGACCGGTGTAACCGCAGGCACAGCCATTGTTACCTATACGGCGGGAGCGGGCTGCTTTGTTACAATTGTCGTTACAGTTAACCAATCTCCTGGTGCTATTTTGGGGACACCGAATGTTTGTGTTGGATTGACTACGGCTTTAAGTGATCTGATCGCAGGCGGTGCGTGGAGCACGTCCCCCAGTGGCATAGCCGGTGTGGGCGTTGGAACAGGCGTGCTGACGGGCATTTTGGCTGGCACGACAAATGTTAGCTACACTATGCCGGGGAATTGTTATGTAACCACTGTCGCTACCGTAAATCCTGCACCGTCTGCAATACTGGGGAACCCGGTGGTTTGCCAGGAAAGCACAACTTCTCTCAGCAATCTTGTAGCCGGTGGTGCGTGGACCAGCAGTGTTGGCGCAGTGGCTACTATAGACCCTGTTACAGGATTGGTGACCGGCGTTAGCGGTGGCACGTCTACTATTGTTTATACAAGTACGAACTGCACTCCGGTTAGTGTTGTGGTTACAGTGAACCCTGTTGCCGCAATTACGGGAACCGCTTCGGTGTGTGCAGGGCTTACGATACCGCTGGCAGATGCTGTGCCGGGCGGCACCTGGTCTTCGGGATCGGCTGCTATAGCCACGATTGGATCTGCATCAGGTGTCGTTTCTGGAATAGCGCCCGGCACGTCGACTATAATATACACTACACCAGCAAATTGCACATCTTCGATCATAGCTACCGTAAATCAGTCACCGGTTACTATCACCGGGCCCACACAAGTGTGCGCAGGCCTTTCTATTACGTTGACTGACGGCACCGCCGGCGGTGGTTGGACTACCAGCAATGCCAATACGACGGTTGGTGCGGCCTCTGGAATAGTAGGAGGCGTTACAGCGGGTACGAGTACGATAACTTATACATTGCCTGACGGTTGTTTAACAACGACTACCGTCACGGTAAATCCATTGCCTGCCGGCATTACCGGACTGGCCAGTGGTTGTACCGGATTATCCATAAATCTGAGCGACGCCACCGCGGGAGGCACCTGGTTAAGCGGCAACCCTGTGGTAGCGTCTGTAGGTATGCTATCCGGACTGGTTACCGGGCTTACCGTGGGCACTTCAGTGATCACGTATCAGCTTCCTACCACCTGTATCGCTACGATAGAGGTTACTGTGAATCCTTCGCCGCTGGCCATTGTGGGCAGCAATAATGTGTGCGCAGGATCAACAACCTATCTTACTGATCCGGCTATAGGAGGAACATGGTCGAGCAGTGCACCTGCTAATGCAGACATTGGCTCAACCACAGGTATCGTAACCGGATTCCTGGCAGGCACCACGACTATCACGTATACACTACCGATCGGTGGCTGCACAACTACCTGGACTATGACTGTCAACCCGCTCCCGATGGCAATTTCCGGGGCTTCTACCGTTTGTGTCGGTTCGTCGACTGTGTTAAGCAATACGACTGCGGGTGGTTCATGGGGGACGAGTGATCCGACAATAGCAACCATATCGGTGACTGGCACTGTGACCGGTATATCCAACGGAATTGTGACCATTACTTATATGCTGGGTACAGGCTGTTATGTTACCGCACCTTTGACCGTCAATCCGCTGCCGGCGGGTATTACCGGTACAGGCTATGTATGTATAGGCCTGACAACAATAGTCAGTGATGTAACCGCTGGTGGCACATGGAGCAGCAACCTGCCGGGAACAGCAAGTGTAGGTGCCGGAAGCGGACTAGTTAATGGTATCTCCGCGGGCCTTGCTACCATTTCGTATACGTTGCCGACAACTTGTTATGCTACCACATTAGTTACCGTTAATACACCACCAACGGCCATCAGCGGTCCGGATACGGTATGCTTCGGCAGCGCAATGACGTTGATGAATGGGACACCTGGTGGTACCTGGAGTGTGACTGCCGGAACAGGAAATGCCTCAGTGGGTGCATCAACCGGGGTGGTTACCGGTTTAGGTGTCGGAAACGTTACTATCTACTACACAACGTTCTCTTGTAATGCGGTTAGCTACGGAGTTTTGGTTAATCCGCTTCCTGCGCCTATTACGGGATTGGGCAGTGTTTGTTCCGGCTCGGCGGTGACGCTTAGCGACATAACACCTGGCGGTACCTGGAGCAGCGGCAGCGGTTCAGCTACTGTATCATCAACCGGGGTGGTTTCTGGTGTTACTGCAGGAACAATAGTTAATATCATCTATACACTACCTACCAGTTGTTTCGTTACAGCACCTATTTACATTGATTCGATACCGGATTCGATCCGGGGTGCAGACAGTGTGTGCCCAGGGTCATCAGTTATTTTGACGGATGTTACAGCAGGAGGGGTGTGGTCAAGCACTGACGGTACTATCGCGTTATCTATCGCCTCTACAGGCGAAGTCAGGGGCCTGGTAACGGGAAATGTGACGATCTCGTATACTTTGGTTTCCGGTTGCGCTATCTCCATGCCATTCCATGTGGAGACTGCGGTTCCGTCGTTCCTGAGCATAAGAGCAACGCCTGCAGACAGTTTGCTGTGCCATAACACACCCGATACTTTAGTGGCGATCGACTCAAACGGGGGCACGCCAAGTTTTGTCTGGGAACTATTTGGCGCCTATGTGGGCTCGGGGCCATCCTATATTTATAATCCTACTCATGGCGATTTCATTACCTGCGTGATGACCACAAGCAACATATGTGCTTCGCCATCGGTGATCAGCGCTGATATCACACTGAATGTTTGGCCTGAGATAGCGCCGGTCTTAGATATCACGACTACGCAGCCTGATACAAGTTCTTACCTTGGCCAGGTTTATACATTCTATAGTACGGCTACCTATGGCGGCCCGACGCCGAGCTATCAGTGGTACATAAACAACGCGCCAATATCGGGCGCCACTAACACGGTGTTTACAACCCATGTCTACAATGAAAACGATACTATCTATTGTGTGATAAACAGTAACTCTCCCTGTGATACTTCCATTAATACCCGGGCAAGCAACACCATCATCATTTACGGCCAGGGCTATTTGTCTGTGGGTACGGTGGCTGCAGCAGGTAATGATCTTACCTTGTTCCCTAATCCGAATAATGGCAGCTTTACTTTGAGCGGAAGGGTAAATACTAACAGCAACAAGGAAATCACGATGGAGTTAACGGATATGCTTGGGCGCACTGTTTATGTTGGCAAAACAACGCCTTCCAATGGCATAGTAAACGTGGATGTAAAGCTGGATGGAGATGTGGCCGCGGGGGCATATTTGTTGCGCGTGCATACAGAAACCGGAACGGAGACTTTCCATTTTGTGATCAGCAAATAGCCGAACCTTAATTCGCGTGATTAAAGGATTTTCATGATCGGCATTGGGTTTGGCGCTAGTCTACCAGTGATATTCCATTGGCATCCGTTGTGAGTGTTTCGCTCATGTAGTTGAGGAATGGGCGCATTTTTTTGAAGACCTCGCTTACGTTTTTTGCAAAGTCGGCGTGTAGGACTTCTTCGTCGGTAAATTTATGTTTCAACATGAACTGCTTGTATCGCAGCAGGTCTATTGCCGGATGGTCTTTTTCATATCCTCTTGGGGCAGAAACAAGTTTCTCTCCGATCATTTCGCCGAATGTTTTGATGATCATTTTACTGCCAAGTATTTTTCTTACTTCCTCGTAATTTGTCGCAAAATCCCGCCTTATTCGTTGCATATCGGCAGGGGAAGGCCCACGGAAACCGCCTACCACGAAGGAATTGCCTGGTGCTATATGAAAGTAATATCCGCCGCGGAGTTTTTTAGTAGCTCTTCTGAAACCACCGTTCCAGTAAGCGTTGTAAGGTGTCTTGTCTTTTGAGAAACGTACATCTTTGTAAATGCGATACAGGCTGTCTTTGCCGGAAGACGTCTCGATATTGTCATGCTTGTTCATCTCCGCCAGCAACGCCCCGGCAAATTCGATCATGTTATCATGAGCTTCTGTGTATGTGTCCTTATGGGCATTGAACCATTCGCGGTTGTTGTTCTTCGACAATTTTTTAAGGAAATCTATGGTGTCTTTCCTAATGGAGACTTTGGGCATAGCGGAAATGTTGAGCGCAAATTTAGTGATTGAAAAACCAGAGAAGAAAGGCCCTTAGAGGCAGCGTGAATCTGGTAAAAAAAATCCTCCTGGTGCAGGAGGATCAAATATTGAATTCAAGAGAATTATTAATGCTCCTGGCGCGGCAGATGCGGCAAAGAATCAACGCTGATGATGGGCGTTGTGCGACCCATATGGCAGGTCACGCACCTGATCTCTTCCAGGCCATCGCCCATAGTCTTGATCTTTCCCAGGTAGTCTGAATTGATGGCCATGGTCATTTTCATCATCTCGCGGGCAGTATTCTTTTCCTTCTTATCATCCGAAGCAAAGTCCCATTGCGGGTGGTTCTGGCCGGGTATTTCCTTGGCTACATGGCAGTAATTGCAGCGCACTCCGAGCGACATCGAAAAGCTTTTCATTATTGTGTGCAAATCTTTCTCTGAAATATCTTTCGATAATACTTTCAGGTTGATCGGCTTGTCATCGTCGTGTTTTTGTTTAAAACTCTGCAGAAATATCATCCCTGTGCAAAGCAGCGATACGAGGAGTAACTTTTTATTTATTCTCATAAAATGGTTTTGGAGTTTGTACGGTAAAGAAAATAAAAAAAGCATACGTTGTATATGGCAAGCCACCCACAACCCATGCTTTTCCTTTAAATATCAGGAAATTATTGTTAAGTTACTGTTACTGCCGCTATATGTGCAGTTTAAAGTATTCCAAAGTTCGTTTCAGTCCTTCGTGGCGGTCTACTTTTGGTTCCCAGCCCAGGATTTCTTTTGCCTTAGTAATGTTTGGTTTGCGCTGCTTCGGGTCATCCTGCGGCAGTGGTTCGTAAACAATTTTAGATTTAGATCCGGTGAGTTTCAGTACTTCTTCTGCAAATTCAAGTAAGGTTATTTCTGAAGGGTTGCCAATGTTTACAGGCTTGCTATAATCAGAAAGAAGGAGGCGATAAATACCATCTACGAGATCGTCGACATAACAGAAAGAGCGTGTTTGGGAACCATCACCATAGACCGTAACATCTTCGCCTCTGAGCGCCTGGCTCATGAAGGTTGGCAGGGCGCGGCCGTCATCAAGGCGCATGCGTGGGCCATAGGTGTTGAATATACGGATGATGCGCGTTTCCACTTGGTGGAAAGTATAGTAGGCCATGGTAATGCTTTCCATAAAGCGTTTTGCCTCGTCATACACACCGCGCGGGCCTACCGGGTTTACATTGCCCCAGTATTCCTCAGTTTGCGGATGTACCAGCGGGTCGCCATAAACCTCCGAAGTGGATGCTACCAGTATGCGGGAACCTTTTGATTTGGCAAGGCCCAGCAAATTGTGTGTGCCCAGCGCACCAACCTTCAGTGTCTGTATGGGCATTTTCAAATAGTCGATAGGACTGGCGGGTGATGCAAAATGAAGGATATAATCAATATTGCCAGGCACGTGTACGAACTTTGTAACGTCGTGATGATAAAACTGGAACTCGCGGACAGGGAACAGGTGTTCTATATTTTTTATGTTGCCGGTCAGGAGGTTGTCCATGCCGATCACTTCATAGCCCTCTTTTAAAAAACGGTCGCAGAGGTGAGAACCCAAAAATCCTGCCGCACCTGTGATTAATATTCGTTTTGCCATTGGTTAGTTTTAAGTCGTAAGTCGCCTGCCTTCGCTGAAGCTACGGCAGGTAAATAAGTCGTAAGTATATTGTTTACCTATCCCCTTGTTGTGCTCAATTTTCAGACCTGCCTACCGGCAGCTGGTTAGTCCCTTGTCGTTCTTTCCCTGATTATGGTGTTGTGTGGTGCGGGCAGCGTATCGTGTATCTGCGGATGGATTATTTTTCTGCCGATGCTTTCATAGTATACGCCAAGCTCTTCCATTTTCTCCAGGGAGTAAACATTGCGGCCATCAAATATTGCCGGGTGCCTCAGTAAGCCGCATACCCGCTCGAAATCCGGGTTTCGGAATTCGCTCCACTCTGTTACCACTATCAGCGCACTGGCACCCGTAAGGGCATCATACTGATCTTCGGCATAGGTTATTTTGTCGCCCATTAGCTGCTTCACGTTCGCCATAGCTTCGGGGTCGAACACCTGTAGTTTTGCACCTGCAGACAGCAACTCATTTATCAGGTCCAGTGCCGGTGCGTCGCGGATATCGTCTGTTTCCGGCTTAAAGGCAAGGCCCCAGATCGCAAAGGTGTAACCAGACAGATCGCTGCCGAAGTAGTTCTTCACTTTTTTGCCAAGTACCAGCTTCTGCCGCTCATTTACCTTCATTACTGTATTTACCAACTGGAAATCGTAGTCCATTTCCATGGCGGTAAATGCGAGGGCTTTTACATCTTTAGGAAAACAACTGCCGCCATAGCCAATGCCGGGGAAAAGAAAGCGCTTGCCGATACGGGTGTCTCCGCCTATGCCGATACGCACCCAGTCTACATTTGCCCCGGTTTTTTCACATAGGTTCGCCATCTCATTCATAAAGGAGATGCGCATCGCCAGGTAAGAGTTTGCAGCATACTTAGTCATTTCAGAAGACCGCTCATCCATAAAATGGATGGGGTTTCCCTGGCGTACGTAAGGCTGGTAAAGTTCGTCCATCACCTTTTTTGCTTTTTCTGATGAAGTGCCGATAACAACACGGTCTGGCTTCAGGAAATCATCAACGGCAACACCTTCACGCAGGAACTCCGGATTAGAAACAACGTCAAACAGCTCTTTATCCAGGTGTTGCGCCAATACATTATGTACTTTTTCTGCGGTGCCAACAGGTACAGTACTTTTATTGACAATAACGGTATATTGGGTAATGATGGTACTTAGGGACTTAGCTACATCCAAT
>CAIVEW010000087.1 GCA_903905065.1 uncultured Bacteroidota bacterium
AAAACGTTCCTATGCAGGACGCTGTGATCACTAAGACAGCTAAGGGCGGCTATATGGCCGGTGGCCATGATGGCAAAGGAAACAAGATGGCTGCTATAATGAGCGAGGCCAAAGCACTGCAGGCTATTAAGGATGGTGTAGCTAAGAAAGGTTACTAAGTCTGAGTAAAAGATACAAGCCCTGTTCCGGTATCGGAGCAGGGCTTGATGTTTATTTATCGCTGAACCTTGTGCTAATTGGCAGGGAAGTACACTGAACCTCTCATTATCTGCTCTTATTACCTTACTTTTTCTTTGCTTCGCCGAAGAAAAAGTAACAAAAAGAAAGGCGAGTTTTATTCACTATCGCTTGTCTTTTTTATTGGTGTTCATGAGTCGCTGCGCTGGTTGGCCAAAGGCTCCGCCGGCCAAAACATAGCTCTGCGCTGTTATTTC
Organism: uncultured Bacteroidota bacterium; assembly: GCA_903905065.1. GTDB lineage: Bacteria > Bacteroidota > Bacteroidia > Chitinophagales > Chitinophagaceae > Nemorincola. The sequence continues at coordinate 435 of CAIVEW010000087.1, forward strand.
ACAGCATCTATCACCAACATGGCGCTGAAATTCTGCCTATCCTTGCTAGTATTTAGCCAATCAAGCGTGTCTGCTAAATTTATTAATCAAAGGGCAGAACTCGTGTCTACGACAGCCTTAAGGCGCCATCATAGGCTCAATTACATACCAACTATCATCAACGAAATAGCGTGTTTTAAAGGTCTTTCGGGTATGATTCAATGATGAAAGGGCGTAAAGTCGGCGAACATGTTGCTGGCTTCTTCCAATTGGCTGAGCGGTATGTAGTCGCAGGCGTCTGCATAGGCGGCCCACATTTTTAATACTTCGGGATGCTTGTGCGCCTGCTGTATGGTCTCTGCCGACACCCATTCAAATACCTCGATCACGGTGCCGTCTTTGGCAAGCATGATGACCGGAATGCGGTCTGTGGCTAGGCCCAATTGCAGTAGTATAGGATGGTGCGTTTTTGTGAGCTCATGGAGCTCTTTGTCTTTTCCAGGTTTTGGCCTGTAGGCAACAATTACTAAGCGTCCCATGGTATTTGATTTAGAAAGCCAAGTTAATAAATAATATGGGCGCAGATAATAACCGGATCGGAAGAATGCCGAAGGGGTAAAAAGTGGGGGAGTTGTATTTCTCGCTAACGTGTTATCTTTGCCACCCTTAAATGATCATCTAAATCAGCTCAATGAAATTAGTATCTTTTCTGCCTGTGATAGGCATGGCAATATCTTTATCAGTAAACGGCCAGGAAATGAAAAACATCAACAGCACCGTGGACCCGAATAATCCATTTTTCAAGGCGAGTACTTTGCCTTTCCAGACTGCAGACTTTACAAAGATCAAGGACGGGGATTTCAGTCCGGCCTTTACCGAGGGTATGAAGCAGCAACTTGCAGAGATAGAGGGGATAGCCAATAATACCGCCGCACCTACTTTTGAGAATACACTTGTGGCGATAGAGAAGAGTGGTATTGTGCTGCGCCGGGTTTCAGGTGTTTTTGGCCTATTGAGCAGCGCCAATACAAACCCTACGCTGCAAGCGGTGTCAGAGGCGATAGCGCCTGCGCTGGCGGCGAATACGGATGCGATCTTTCTGAACACTAAGCTGTTCAAGCGGGTAAAGGCGGTTTATGACCAGCGTAACAATGTAAAAATGGACCGCGAGTCCAAAAGGCTGGTGGAGTATTACTACCAGAAATTTGAAATGTCGGGCGCGAATTTGTCAGATAAGGACAAGGAGACGCTGAAAAAGATGAATGGCGAAGAGGCGACCCTAATGGCTAAGTACACCAACCAATTATTGGCAGCAGCAAAAGCCGGTGCCCTGATAGTGGACAGCAAGGCGGAACTGGCGGGCCTGAGCGATGGCGAAATAGCTGCTGCGGCCAAAGCTGCGGAAGCAGCGGGACATCCGGGCAAATTCATGCTTTCCCTACAAAATACAACGCAGCAACCGGCGTTGCAGTCGCTTTCTGTGCGCGAGACACGGCGGAAATTGTTTGAAGCATCCTGGAACCGCGCAGAAAGAAATGATTCTAACGATACCCGTGCTACAATAGCGCGCATTGCCGTGATACGCTCACAGAAAGCCAAGCTGCTGGGTTTCCCTAATTATGCTGCGTGGACATTGCAAGACCAAATGGCTAAGAAACCTGAGGCGGTGACGACGTTCCTGGACAGGCTGATACCTGCCGCAACTGCAAAAGCCAAAGCCGAAGCAAAAGACATACAAGACCTGATAGACAAGCAAAACGGCGGTTTCAAGCTGGAGCCCTGGGATTGGGACTATTATGCAGAGCAGGTGCGCAAGGCGAGGTTTGACATTGACGAAAACGAGGTGAAACCTTACTTTGAGATAAACAATGTGCTGCAGAATGGTATCTTTTATGCTGCCAACCAGCTTTATGGCATCACTTTCAAAGAGCGTAAAGACCTGCCGGTGTACAATCCGGATGTAAAGGTTTTCGAGGTGTTTGATAAAGACGGCACTTCTATGGCGCTGTTTTATTGCGACTACTTTAAGCGCGATAATAAGAATGGCGGCGCGTGGATGGATAATATGGTGACCCAATCTAAATTGCTGGGCACAAAGCCGGTCATATACAACATCTGCAACTTCACAAAACCTGCGGAGGGCCAGCCAGCGTTGATCAGCTTTGATGATGCTACTACTATGTTCCACGAGTTTGGTCATGGCCTGCATGGAATCTTTGCCGATCAGCAATACCCCAGCATTTCCGGCAGCGCCACTGCACGTGACTTTGTGGAGTTCCCATCACAGTTCAATGAGCACTGGGCATCTGAGCCAACAGTGTTCAAGCACTATGCCACCCACTACAAAACCGGAGAGCCCATGCCACAGGCGCTGGTAGATAAGATAAAGAAAGCCGGCAAATTCAACCAGGGTTATTCCCTGACCGAAATACTCGGCGCTGCTGACCTCGATATGCAATGGCATATGATTCCTGCCGGCAGCCCATCGCAAGATGTGGATAAATTTGAACAGGAAGCCCTTCATAAAACACACCTGGACCTGCATGAGGTGCCTACACGCTATCGTTCCAGCTACTTCCTGCACATTTGGAGCAACGGCTACTCAGCCGGTTACTATGCCTATCTATGGACAGAAATGCTGGATGATGATGCGTATGCGTGGTTCAAGGAACATGGCGGCATGACCCGTGAGAACGGCCAGCGTTTCCGTGATATGATCCTGTCGCGCGGCAATACGGAGGACCTTGCAACGATGTTCCACAAATTCCGCGGGGCTGACCCTAAAATAGAGCCGATGCTGGAGAACAGGGGATTAGTGCCGGAGAAGAAGGAGAAGTAGGGTTGTTTTTCGATTTTCTGAGGTCCGGCAATTCCTTTCCTCGCGCTCAGGATATCGAAAAACTTCATAAATTTGATAATGCAAGTTCAGGTAAACATAGAATTCGACCAACTGCTTAAAATTGTAAAAAGTTTACCGTCCGGTAAGCTAAAACAACTTAAAGCAGAAATGGAAAAGAAAACAGACGATAGCCACGCTGAAAACGATCTGGAAAAACTGCTATTGAATGGCCCAACGGCTACCAAAAAAGAACTTGCTGTAATAGCGAAAAATAGAAAAGCTATCAACCAATGGCGGACAAAATAGTAATGGTTGATACTTCCATTCTGATAGATTATTACCGAAAAACCAATAAAGAAAATTCTTACTGGATAGGCTTGGTCCGCGAAGGCTACAAATTTGCGATTTCTTCAGTTACCAAATACGAAATATACACCGGCGCAACTCAAAGCCAGTTAAGCTTTTGGGATAATGTATTACAGTCTGTCGACATTCTTGCGCTGGACGAAACTGCCGTTGATATTTCGGTTGAAATAAATGCCGTTTTAAAGCGGAAGAGAAAACAGATAGATATTGCAGATCTGTTTATTGCTGCCACGGCGGTAGCCAATAATCTGCCGCTTGCAACCATTAACCGCAAGCATTTTGAACGGATTGACCGGCTCAATCTCATAGGGGCAGAATGACCGGGTTAATCTTCAATATCTGACTAGTTACAATAACATCTGCAATAGACTAATTCTTATCCCTTTTCACCACAGAGCCCAGCAGTGTGAGGTTTACAGCAGAGGCTTTAGGATCGCGGAAGGTAACAAGGCCCAGTTTTTTAAGTTCAGATAGCAGCGGCATAAGACTATCTGGTGTTATCAGTAGTTCGCCGGCGAGCTCAACGGTGTTGATGGCAGGCCTTGGGCGCATTTCGCGGGCGCTTATTTCTTTGATTTTTCTGAAAACTAAATTTTCTGTTGGCATGTTTTGAATCATAAAAAGCTGTTTGGTTATATGGTGCCCCTGCTTAGTTTGTTCAACAAAGTAACATAGGCTGCTTTTGCTTCTGGTTGCAGATCGCGGATTATTTCGGGCTGAATATGCGGATAAGACCTGTCGTCTTTCCAGTCAATTATCCCATCCCATTTTTTTTGCAGATCGGCAGGTGCGTGCTTCATTATTTTAATAAATGAACCATTAAATCTATTTTTCAACTCGGCGGTGATGAGCATATATGGTTGGAGATAAAGTAGCTAAGAACAAGCTACGAATGGTAAAGATAGCATATTTATGCGTCTTTGTTGGCTTTTTTATTTCTTTATGTATGATTAATGACCGGATTTGTTGATCTCAAACCGCTCTGCCTGCATAATATCGGTGTAGGCCATGTCTATGAACAGGGATGTGGCCATGTTGCGGCTGTTGTTGATCTCGTTGAACAAGGGGGTGTATTTATTTTTATCCTTTATGGACAGCAGATCAAATTTTTTGAGTTGCAGCCATAGCGGGAAATGCTTTTCTTCCACGCAGCAGGCAATGGTTTGTACATTTTCTGTTGTCTCTATCTTGTAACTTACTTTTATATCCACCGGGGCATCACCAGGATAGGATATTACTATGGAATGGCTCATACAGCAAGATTTAATAAATGATGTTCAATGATAAGTTTCGACTTGGGACAGTGGTGTAATAGATAATTGCGGAATATGGAACCTCACTAAATCCGCGGGATGCCGTGGGTGAAATGAAAATTGAAGATGTGCGCGATCTCTATGCTTATTACTAAAGGTAACCTTTTTTTGTGTATTATCAAAAAATACTTGAAACCGTGGATTCATACGGGGACTGATTTGTTGTATGCACGAATCGAGCGCGTGAACGGGTTGCGCCCGCCGATTGGGCATTTTACAAGCGTCGCAGACGCGGCTCCGGGGCATCCTCGTTTCAAACGAGGACGAGTGGGTGCAATCAGAGATTGCGGTCCACTGGAACGTAGTTCGAGACTACGCTCAACTGTTGCGCTTTTTCTTTTCTAAACACTATGGACAACGAAGATTTCTTCACTGCGTTACGAAATGACGGATGGGGGCAAATCTGTTAATTTTTCTATGAAAGCCCGTACCCTCTATCTACCAGTACCTATAATTTGTACATTCGCAATTACTTTTATAACAATGCAGATGAAAAAGACATTATTATTATTTGCCTTGGTGGGCCTTAGCCTTCGCGGTTTTTGCCAGGCCGATCTCAATTTCCAGATGGTAGCTATAAAGGGTGGGTCTTTCTTTATGGGTTGTGACGATGCTAAGTTCCTGGCCAAGGAGTATGATGATGAGCGGCCTTACCATCGTGTTTCGGTGGCCAGCTTCTATATAGGGAAGTATGAGGTGACGAATGGCCAGTGGCGTAAACTGATGGGCATATATCCGCCTGCTTATAATGGTGTGAACTATGTAAATAAGGATTGCGACGACTGCCCGGTAGTAATGGTGAACTGGGATGATGCCCAGGAGTTCATCAACAAGCTGAACGTGAAATTTCCCGGCAAGCACTATCGCCTGCCTACGGAAACGGAGTGGGAATATGCAGCGCGGGGGGGTAAGTATGCGAGTGGCAACGCCTATCCCGGCAGCAACCGGCTGAAGGATGTGGCGTGGTATGGCAAGCCGGATGGCGCGACGCATCCTATAGGTAAAAAGGACCCTAATGAGTTGGGTATCTATGACCTGGCAGGCAATGTAAGCGAGTGGCTTTCAGACTGGTATGGTGAAGACTACTACAAAAACACGATAGACGAAATGAGCCCCAAAGGCCCTAAAACGGGCGAAAAGCGTGTGGTGCGCGGTGGCTCGTATTATGATGACGATGTTACCTGCCGCAGTGTGTATCGGAGTAAGCAAGACCCTGATACGCGGAAATGGGACCTGGGCTTTAGATTGGCTATGGACGCCCCAGCGGAGGATCCGGTGAAATAGGGGATAGTTTGAAAATTTGAAAATTGGCGCAAGGTGTAAAGGAATTTCTCGCAAAGCCCGCAGCTCACTCATTTCGTTTTTAAGGCCGCCAAGCGCGAGTGAAAAGGTTTTCTGCAAATAGAAGAGTACAGTTTTACGAAAATGGGAGAACAGGAAAGAGACAGGCAGAAGGCATGGATGCCGCTTTTATTTTCTATAGTACTGGCAACGGGCATGGTGTTCGGGTTCAACCTGCGCGATACGCTTCGTAATAAGCGCGACATTGGTACCGTTATGGAACGCAATGACCGCCTGGAAGAAATAATAGACCTGATCCATGCAAAATATGTTGATTCGGTAAATAACAACCTGCTCTACAATAATGCTGTAACGGGCATATTAAATCCGCTGGACCCACATACTGTTTATATACCTGCCGAGGACCTGCAGGGCGTAAATGACGACCTCGAGGGGGGATTCTCGGGTATTGGCGTGGAGTTTTCCATCATCCGCGACACCATACGCATTACGTCGGTTATAGAAAATGGCCCGGCTGGCCGCGCAGGGGTGGAGATAGGCGATCAGCTTATAAAAGTGGGTGATAGCGTGGTCGCGGGAACTGCTATCAATTCAGAACGGATCGTTCATTTACTGAAAGGCAAGCAGCACAGCAGTGTGTTTGTGACCGTAAAAAGGGTGGCTAATGGTCTGCCAAAGGAAGTTGCTATCACCCGCGATATTGTGCCTATCTACAGTGTAGATGCCAGCCTGATGCTGGATTCGGTGACGGGTTTTATAAAGATAAACCGGTTTAGTGCGACTACTTACGAGGAGTTCAGCAAGGCACTCAAAAGGCTGCTTTCGGTAGGGGCGAAACAACTTATCCTGGACCTCAGGGACAATCCGGGAGGGTACCTTGATGCCGCCACATCTATATGTGATGATTTCCTGGACGACAAAAAGCTGATCGTTTATACGAAGGGTATTCATACCCTGAAGGCTGAATTCAGGGCGAATGGAGATAAGGGGCTGTTTGAGAAGGGGAAGCTGGTGATATTGGTAGATGAGAGTTCGGCATCGGCCAGCGAGATAGTGGCGGGCGCCATACAGGACTGGGACAGGGGTGTGATCATAGGCAGGCGCAGCTTTGGGAAGGGCCTGGTACAGGAGCAATACAGCCTGCCCGACGGCGCTGCGCTGCGGCTTACCACCGCGAAGTACTATACGCCTTCCGGCCGCTGCATACAGCGATCATTTGCGAAGGGCAGGGATGCTTACCTGCAGGACTATGAAAAGCGTTTTGAGAGTGGTGAACTGACCGGAAAAGATACCATAGCGCTTACGGATACCACTCGTTTTTATACGTACAAAAACAGAGTAGTGTATGGTGGTGGCGGCATCAAGCCCGATGTGTTTGTGCCCTATGATACCTCAAGGCTATCACCGTCGTTGATGAATATGATCTATAGCCAGGAGCTGAAGACAGCGACCTGGGACTACTTCATCCGGAACAAGGCGAAACTGAATTACAAAAATATTGTTGATTTTAATGAGTCTTTTAAGGCCGAAGATCAGGTCATCGGTTCCTACCTGGCGATGCTGAAGCCGGCAGACCGTACTGCTGCCACGAGGGTAATGGCGAATAGTCACAGTGCGGACTATTTCCGGCTGCAGGTGAAGGCCCAGGTAGCGCGATTCCTTTTTCGTGACAATGGTTATTACGGTATCATACTTCGCGATGATGAGGTGGTGCACAAGGCGCTGGGCGTGCTAGGCAGCCCGGAATACTCAAAGATACTGGGGCAGTGAGTGCAGCCATTTAATGTTTTCCGTATCCCGCGCATCTGCGCAAAAAGCCTGGTGGCCATTAGTGAGTAGCCAGTAACTGCTTTGTATGGTGCTTTGGTAGTTCAGCAATTGTCTTAGTGTTGTTTCTGATATGGGCACTTCAGGCGCCTTACACTCTGCCAGCAGCCACGGCTGGTGATCACGGTTGTAGGCCACTACATCAAAACGCCTTGCCAGTTTGCCTACCGCTATGTTTTTCTCCACGGCCAGCAGGGCGGCAGGGTAGTGCATCACTTCGATGAGATAACCGATCAGGTATTGCCGTACATGCTCCTCAGGCGTCAGTACCACCCACTTTTTGCGGACGGGGTCGAATACTGTGGTCTTGTCGCCAGCCGGGCGGAGTTTTAGCTTTATGGGGGAGAAGTCGAGGTGGATCAATGTAGTGCGAAAATACGGTGTAGTTATGAATGGTATTGCTAATCCCAAATAGATTTGTTCGGGATTGCCAGTTGGATTTGCTGACTAAAGGGTTAATTACCGTTTATTTGCCGGGGTGGACAACAGATATTCCGTCTCTCCAAAGCCTCTGAAAAAGTATCGACCATTTATTATAGACACTCCCAATACAACTATTCCGCTTTTCGAAAATCCACTTCGATTATCCGTTGTACCTTTGCACTATATTGTTTTTGAGTTTCAAGTCCACCAAATAGACTTACGACTTATGACTTACGACTTACAACTATGTTAGATAAAATAGAAAGTGCATTAGAAGACATCAGGAATGGGAAATTGGTGATCGTGGTGGATGATGAAGACCGTGAGAATGAGGGGGATTTTGTGACGGCTGCACGGAATGTGACACCGGAGATCATCAACTTTATGTCGAAATACGGTAGGGGGCTGATCTGTGCACCAATCACCGAACAACGCTGCGACGAGCTGAAGCTGAACCTGATGGTGGAGAACAATACGGTGCTGCACCAGACGCCGTTTACCGTGTCGGTGGACCTGATAGGACATGGCTGCACTACGGGTATCAGTGCGCAGGATAGAGCTGCTACTGTGCAGGCCTTGATAGACCCGGTCACTACTCCGGAAGATTTGGGCCGCCCGGGACATATTTTTCCGCTGCGGGCTCGCGGAGAAGGGGTGCTGCGCCGCAGCGGCCATACCGAGGCTACCGTAGATCTTGCCCGACTGGCGGGTTTTGAACCTGCCGGTGTGCTGGTGGAGATCATGAATGATGATGGGACCATGGCACGCCTGCCGCAATTGATGGAGATCGCCAGGAAGTTTGACCTGAAGATCATTTCTATTAAAGACCTGATCTCTTATAGATTACAAACTGAATCACTCATCAAGGAAGAAGTGCGGGTGCATATGCCCACCAAGCATGGGGATTTTGAACTGGTGGCATTCCGCCAGACCAATACGGGCGAGATGCACCTGGCGCTGATAAAAGGAACATGGGACAAAGATGAGCCGGTACTGGTGCGGGTGCACAGCAGTTGTTTTACCGGTGATATCCTCCACTCTTTGCGGTGCGACTGCGGCGACCAACTGGAAAAAGCCATGGAAATGGTAGATGCTGCCGGGAAAGGGGTGGTGCTGTATATGAACCAGGAAGGCAGAGGCATTGGGTTGCTTAATAAGTTGAAAGCCTATAAGTTACAAGAGGAAGGTAAAGACACAGTTGAAGCAAATCTGGCCCTTGGATTCAAAAATGACCAGCGCGACTATGGGGTAGGGGCACAGATACTCCGCTACCTGGGGGTGAGCAAAATGAAGCTGATGAGTAACAACCCCCGCAAGCGTGCAGGCATAGTAGGCTTTGGGCTGGAGATAGTGGAAAATGTGCCGATAGAGATAGTACCTAATGAGCATAACGAGTTTTACCTACAGACGAAAAGGGATAAGCTGGGGCATGAGATACTAAACCCCAAACCCCTAAAGGGGCTTCCTCATGTAGAGGAAAAAGGATAGTTGTCAGATTAACGTGTATAGCATTGCATTTACGAAATAAGAGAAAGCCCCTTTAGGGGGTTGGGGTATGAAAATACTGTTCCTAGCAAACCGGGTGCCTTATCCGCCTTACCGGGGCGATAAACTGAAAATATTCAACCTGGCCCGGCGGCTAAAGGACCGGCATGAATTGCACCTGCTTACCTTTGCACAGACGCCCGAGGATCTCACTTATAAGGCAGAGTTGGAGAAAATATTCAAAGAAGTTCATTTTGTTTACCTGCCTAAATGGAAATCTGCAATCAATTGCCTGTCAGCTATTTGGGATATAAAACCTTTACAGATACTTTATTTTAAGTCGGCTGAATTACAGGGACAACTGGATGCAATGATCGCCGCCCACAAGTATGATGCGGTGCATGTGCAGCATCTGCGCATGTCACCTTACCTTTCTGAGCGGAAGGACGTGCCTCGTATACTTGATTTGCCAGATGCGTTCTCGCTTTACTGGGAGCGCCGCAAACAAGTGAAGCGCGGCCTGCTTACCACCTTGTTTGAGAACATAGAGCAGAAAAGGGTACTACGGTATGAGCAGATACTGAAGGAGTATAACCTGGCTTTGGTTTGTTCGTCTGAGGATTTAGATTACCTAAACAAGGCTCATAAAACCAACAACTTACGACTATTACCGAATGGTGTGGACCTGGAAACTTTCGCCCCACGAAACCATGACTATGGCCATAACCAAACCATACTTTTTACCGGCAATATGGACTATGCTCCTAATATAGATGCGGTGGTTTACTTTACCGCGTCCATTTTGCCCCTCATTCGGGAGAAATGCCCATCGGTGAAGTTCATTATAGCTGGTCAGCGGCCGGTGCCGAAAGTTATGGAACTGGTGAATGACCATGTAGTAGTTACCGGATTTGTAAAAGATCTGGCGGCCACTTATAATAGCTCGAGTGTGGTAGTTGCTCCTTTGAGGTTTGGTGCAGGTACACAGAACAAAGTATTGGAAGCCATGTCGTTAGGTGTTCCTGTTGTTTGCTCGCATATCGGCTTTGGCGGTTTGGGGATAAAGAGTGGAGAAGGGGCTATTATGCAGACTGACCCGGTTGCTTTCGCCGCCAGTGTAGTAGAATTGTTGTCTTCCGAGGAACTCCGGAGGCAGGTGGGTGAGGCTGGGATGCATGTAATAAAGACTCGGTTTGATTGGGATATTATTGCGAAGGAGTTGGAGGGGTACTTTAATGAGATTACCAGATAATTTGTGATGGTATATTTTTTGGATACCTTTGTATTGAGCTTATATGATTAAATAATTGGATTATGAGAGTGCAATTGATTGAGAACGAAAAAGGTAAAACTACTGGCGTTTTTATTCCGATAAATGATTGGAAGAGACTAAAAAAGCAATATAAAGATTTGGTAAATCTTGAATATGAGGAGCCGTCGAAGGCGCAGCTTTTAGAGGAACTGAAAGAAGCGGTTGTTGAGTTGAGGCTTGTCGAAAAGGGTAAACTAAAAGCTCGTCCCGCTAAAGCGCTGCTTGATGAGCTATAAGATTTCTACCATATCGCTTTTCGATAAGCAGGCCAAACGGCTTGCCAAAAAGTATCCTTCTCTTAAAAGAGACTTATCTGAATTGATTGATAGCCTTGTTAACGATCCGAGTCAGGGAGATGCACTTGGAAATGGTTTTTATAAGATAAGGATGCCTATTACTTCCAAAGGGCAGGGAAAATCGGGAGGTGCAAGGGTAATTACCTATGTAAAGGTCACCGCAACTACCGTGTTCTTAACTTCTGTCTACGATAAGTCTGAAAAGTCTACTATTACCGACGTGGAATTGCAACAGATATTTAGACTTGTGCCGTGATTTACAGTCATTTTTAGCATTTTTTGCTGCAAATCACTTCATCCACTTCTCAATCACTGTTTCGCTTAGCTCGGGGTAGCCGGTATCTGCTTCTACTTCTCCGTTGTTCACCCAGAGTATGGTGGGGAAGATGCCGTGGGTGTATTTCATAAACGGGCCCTGATCGAGGCGGGTATGGGGCACGTCTTCAGCCTGACTGTCTTTCCAGAAATCTTTCAAGTCACTCTTCGTACCACCTATTATCATATATATCGGGATACCAGAGTCGTGCAGATGCATGTTGTGGATCTTGAGGCCGGCCTTGCGGCAGTGCATACAGGAAGGGCTAAGAAATGCCAGGATGTGTTTCCCTTTTGAGAAATCCTGCTGAGGCGCGAGGTCCGGGTCGGCATATAGTGCGGAAAG